>NZ_QVGO01000009.1:0-178962 GCF_003603945.1 Coprococcus sp. AF38-1 | reverse complement strand
AACGCATAAAAATACCCTCCTTACTGGTTGTCCAGTAAAGAGGGTACATATCACATTCCGGCTCATGTATTTACTTAAAAGCCTTGCCAACAAAACCCAAATGTTATATCGTCTCATATAAACAAGTACAAAAGGGGATTTCAAAAATGAATTTAAAACTTACAAAACCGGAAAATGCCACCGTTCCCGCATCATATGACGTAGATAGGAATAGATCAGAGCAGCCTTCCGATACGAATTTAGAGCAGATACTGTCACTTGATTGATGGAAAGAAAAGCGCATAGAATACAACAGGAATATATTCAGCGCAGAACTTGCCGGCGTGCCGCGAAAGCGCAAAAACATCTTTTCCATATAAATGCAAATGGACCATATGACAGTCAGACATACGTAGACGAGCTCACAAATACCGCCTTTCAGGATAAAGTCCTGAACTTTTATACCTTACAACCCTATATTTTAGAAAACGAGAAAATATTATCCCTAATTCTACAAAACAGGTTGATTAAGGATAAAAATTCGACCGGCTCACGGGCAGGAACAAGTCCTAATGCAATTGCTTCATTCTCTCCCTGAGCACTTCCTCCTCAGTGTATGTGTGCTTTCCAAGAAGTTTATCTCGTTTTCCGCCAAATGCCTTATTCAACTTACCCAGATTGAATCCGACAAGGAATGCGGCAATAACCGTACCGGCGCCCACGCTTCCAAGACTATGTATACAGATCAGGCATGTTACGACCGACACAGCCACCATAGAACAGTCAAATCCGATCTTTACCTTTGAAAATTCAATGCGTGTGACCTCTGAGACAGCCTGCATAACACCCTCCCCGGCAAGTGGGATAAGATCCGCCGGCAGATAAAAGAATATTCCGCCTGCTATGAATATGGTACTCACAAGCATCAAAACACCCCTGACAACTATGTTATCTGTTGATGGCAGAAATGTCGCAAGATAATTACAGAACGTCGTAAAGTATCCAAATACTACTCCAACCACTATCTGAAGGAGATTTATCGGTTTAAAATTCTTTCGAAGGATAACGATCTGTATAAGCACCAATGCCGCATGGAATATGATCGTCGCCTTTCCCATCTCGATTCCCCATACACATGTCATCGTATATGGTATAGAGCTAACCGGCGACACTCCCAGATTGGATTTGACTGAAAGTGCTATTCCTATAGTCATAATAAACAGTCCAACAAAATACATTGGGATTCTTACCTTCATGTTCTTCATTACTCTGCTCCTCTTTTTCCAAAAACGGATCATCGTTCTATATATTTTGCAATGACAGATATTAAAATACTCATGTCAACCGGCTTCGCCACATGGTCATTCATTCCTGCTTCTTTAGCTTTCAGCCTGTCCTCCGTAAATGCATTTGCTGTCATTGCAATGATCGGTACCTTCTTTGCATCCACTCTGTCCAAAGACCTGATCATCTTTGTGGCTTCATAACCATTCATGACCGGCATCATAATGTCCATAAGAATAGCATCAAAATCACCAGATTCACTTTTTCTGAACAGCTCAACAGCTTCCTTACCATTCCATGCTTTTGTCACGTCCGCGCCTTCATTATGAAGCACAAATTCTGCAATTTCCATATTCAGCTCATTATCTTCTGCCAGAAGAATATGCAGTCCCTTTATAGATTTTTCTGATACACACTTCTGCTCTTCACGTTTATTCGCATCTAGATCTATTTTAAACGGAACCCTGATCACAAAGGTAGTTCCTTCGCCTTCTTTGCTTTCAAAGGTAATTGTTCCACCCATTTTCTCGACCAGATTTTTTGCAATCGGCATTCCCAGGCCTGTTCCTGCAAATTTTGTGCGGCTTCCTGCGTGTTCCTGCGTGAATGGTTCAAACACACATTTCTGGAACTCCTCAGTCATTCCGATTCCTGTATCCCGGCAGACAAATTCCATTGTCGTCATTTCTGGCTGTTCGGATGGAATTTCCATGCAGCTGATATATATACGTCCGTTTTCTCTATTATATTTCACCGCATTCGACAGGATATTCATCATCACACGTTTCACATACCCTGGACTTCCAATAAAATTCTGGTGTGTGATTTCTTTTTTCTCCCACACGATCCGGATATTCTGTTCTGCAGCCATCAGCTCGATCACAACGAATACTTCCCTTGAAATACTGCTCAGATTAAATGGAATCTCTTCCAGAACGATTTCACCAGACTCAAGCTTACTCATATCCAGAATATCATTTACCAGTTCCAGCAACAGATTGGATGCCTCTTTAACCTTTGTCCTGTATTCCGCCTGCTTCTCCATATCATCTGCATAATAGTCTGCCATACTGACCAAACCGCAGATTCCATTGATCGGAGTCCGGATATCATGGCTCATTCGCTGAAGGAACTCCGTTTTTGCCTCATTGGCGGCTTCTGCCTTTTTTGCAGCTATCAGAAGTTCTGCTTTATATTTTTCGTCTTTTTCCTGTTCCAGTTTCTGATGTGTAAGATTGGTTCTGTATGCCCAGAACCAAAATGTACTGAACATCAGCAAATAAAGGAAAATAACACCTGCTACACTCAATGGAAGGTTATGAAACACTTCTGTGTCCGGAAGATATGCATAAATATAATAATCTCGCTGCTTCAGCATGATACCGTAACATCCAGTTCCCTCATTCTTCAAATGATAAATATGCTGACTGTCTGTATGCTTTTTCATTTCCTGAACAACCTCGTTACCAGTTGTATTCTGCCCCAGAAGGCTCTCATCGTTACTGGCAACAACTATTCCATCATCTGCAATAATTATTGTTCCATCTTTATGGACACTATAGCCGTTTAAAAGCCTCTGTATCGTAAGGGTATAATTTCTGGCAAATTCAGGTGATGTGTAATAGTAGATTGCCACAATACCCGGTGCATCTTTTCTGGCGCAGGCTGCAATATCAATATATGATCCATCTTCCCTGGTAAACCGTTCTGAATAAGATCTTTCTTCATATCCGGCAAAATCCATGATAATTTCTTTTTGCAGATACTCCGTAATCTCGTTGTACAGAGATTCATCCGTGCTGTATTCACAGTCCGTCTTTCCTTCTTTATCCAGTACAATGATACCATCCACCCAGAGCGTCTGCAGATTTTCTTTCAGAAATTCCTGACTCAGCTGACCACCGTTTTCTGTTTCCATGTCGATATTCGTACTCATCTGTCTGGCACTTTCAATCGCACGGAGGAGACTTTTGGATTCCGAAGATTCATTATAATGGGTGTAGCTTGAACACTGCACTTTGACATAGTTTACAATCTCCACCATTCTTTTCTCTGCTTCTGTTTTTTCTGCGTTGAAGAAATAGAACAGAAAGGCTATTGCCACACAGATTCCAATCAGACCACCGAGTAGCCGGATTCGTTTTTCTTTCTTCTTTTTCTTAATATCCAAGATCATCTACCTCCAGATACTTCTCAGGATTATCCAGGTATTTTTCAATGATTTTCAGGGATGTGCCATCCTGACGCATTTCTTCCAGCGTCTGGTCCATCTGCTCACAGATTCCTCTGTCATCATCTTTTGCGAAAGCAACACCTATCCCCGTAATCATCAGCGGTTCTTCTAGAATACGGAAGCTTGTGTTATAATCCTTCATATACTGGAAAATCGATTCCTCATGTGCGGCAACTGCATCTACATATCCTTTCCCCAGAAACGTATAAATCAACTCCCGGTGTGCAAGACTGATCAGATTTCCCAGCTTGGGGATTCTTTCATCTGTCCGGTTCAGAAAGATGCCTTCCGGTTTGGTTGTGGACTGGACAGCTAGGTTCTTTCCCTCCAGGTCACTCAGTTTATAGATATTGCTGTTCTCATTTACAGCAACCACCTGACGGCTTGCTATATATGGTCCCGCCCAGCGATAATCGTCAAGTCGTCCTTCCATGGAAAAACAACCCATGATACAGTCAATCTCTCCGCTCTCCACCAGTTCTTTTTTCTTCTCCCAGTTGATCTGTACAACCTCCACCTGATATCCCATTCTTTCGAAAGCTTCTGTAGCCAGTTCTACATCGATTCCTGTCGGGATTCCATCCTCATTCAGATAATTGTATGGTGGATAACTGTCACTCCCGAGCGTGATGATGGGTTTTTCCATTTCTTTTCTACTGTCACCTGTGTTTGTGCACCCTGCCAGGGTGACTGTTAAGATTCCCGCAAGCAGAATGCCTGCAATCACTCTTTTTCCTATCATTTTCCGTCTATCCTTAACTATTTTTTCGTTTTTTCATATCTGATTTCCTAATAAAATTATTATGGTTACATCTATGAAATATCATCATAAAAAAACACTGTCCTACAGACAGTGCACCTAATTTCATGCAACTGGCTGCCATTTTAAAGGCCCTGTAGCTTTGCGTCCCAGACTTTCATCTGGTTTGCCGATTATCATTTTTTAACTTTTAAACTTATGCCCAAAAAAAGAACAGCCGATATATACATTCGAACTGTTCTTCTACTTCCGAAGTCCACACAACATTGACATCACTGTTTCCTGCTCATTTGTACTAAGATCGTTCCATATCTTTAAAACGTCTTTCTGCAAAAGTCATTTTCGCTTATATCTTTTTTATAATATCATAGGATGTTACGTTTGTCACATAAAACTTTGAAGCGCAAATCATTTTGTAAATCATTCAAAGCAAAATATTGGGCAATACCATTCAGCAAACTCTTTGCCTGTTTTATGTTAAGCACCTCCGTCCCCCATCTCTACCTATAGAAAAAAAATCCAGGCACAACTTATACGTCATGTCTGGATCTTTCTGAAATGTCTATAAAGAAATTATTTTATTGAATATATCTTACTTTTTGATAACCGCTTTCTTAGACACACCCCTTGCTACCAGAAGTTTCTTATAGTAAGCAAGCTTTGATGCCGGTACTTTGACGGTCATCTTTGCGTATGTTCCTGTAAAGGCAGCAGCTCCTACCGTCTTTGTGGTCATGGCCGTGTTTCTCACCACAAGTGCCTTGAGGTTCTTACATCCGTAAAATGCCTTTGAACCTATGGTCTTTACATTCTTGCTTATAACAACCTTTGCAAGCTTTGTATTACCCTTGAACGCTCCGCCTCCTATGGCTGTGACCTTGAATGTCTTTCCGCCAAGCTTTATCGCATCCGGCACTGTAACAGAAGTTGTCTTCTTGGCTACTGACACAAGAGTTACTGTTCCCCTGCCTCTTGTGGATGCATTTGTTATCTTATATCTGTAGTTTCCGTATGTGTATACCTTTCCGGCCTTTGTAACTATATTGAAGTATCTCACCACACTTCCACCATAGTTGCCAATTCCGGTTATGACTACCTTTGCCTTGCCGAAGTTCTTATTGGAATAGCATGTTATCTTGTAATTCTTATTCAATGTGAGCTTGGTCTTGCCGTACACCACCTTGGTATTTGGCTTTACTGCCTTGCCTGTATACAGAACCTTTGCTGACACAGCCACCTTTGCCTTTTTGATATCTCTCTTTGCAATGGCAAATGTCAATGTAACCGTGCCTTTGTATTTTCCTTTGCCCTTTACGACCGCTTTGGCTGTTCCGGCATTTATATTCGATGAATATGTAACTGTGTAATCTGTGCCAGATACAAGTGTGGTATTTCCAACACTAACCACTACTGCAGGAGTTATCTTCGCTCCCGTATATGTAGCCTTGTAGGATGCCTTCTGTGTCGCCTTATAAATTACCTTTGCGCTCTTAGATATGTCAACCGTTATCCATGTCCACACAGCCTTCAGTGTAATATCTCCATCCACGGCTCCATACAACGCATCGGCCACATATGTCTTACCTGCATTGTCGGTCCATGTCAGGCTGTACCCAGGCTTTGATGCTGAGTAAGCTACACCATCTTTTGTAGTTATATCGAGCTTTGAGATATCAAGTATTGAACCCTTGTTGAATGACGATACACAGATCTGATCATCATTCTCATCGACAAATGTCACCTTGACCATAACAATGCTCTCACCCGTGCTGTCTACAGGATCCTTTGAATACGTCGGATCTCCGCCTATAACGGCATCTCCGTCAACTATGATCTTTCCATCGTCTGATCTGACACCAAATGATCCACCTGTACTTGAACCTGATGCATCTGCTGTGATCTTTCCGCCTACAAGCTTTATAGAATTATCCGCTGATATAACCGACTCATCCTCGCCAAGAGCTGTGGATGTGGCATCAAGCAAGCCAGCTGTCATCTCGACATCCTTCGCTGCAACGGCCTCCGACACTGCCTCTATCTTGTTGCTGCCACCGGATATCTTCACTGTGCCAGCTGATTCAACGCCCTTGCCCTCAGACTTTATCTTTATGCCTGATATCTCAACATCTCCGTCAGCCTTTACCGCCGGAGCATCCGGTGTTGATGAGACTATCACTGATGAATCGCCATTTCCATTTATCTTCACAACACCTGATCCCGCAGAATTCTCCATACATTTGATTCCATCTGAGACGATATTGTTTCCAAGCACACTGATCACGAATGTTCCAGAATTGCCTGGATCTACTGTGAGTTTCTTTAACACAGCACTGTCTATCGTGATACTGCCTGCTTTTCCGGTATCAACCGCCACATCTGCGCCATCGCCCGTCACAGTATAATCACCGCTCTGTGTAAATGAAACCAGTATATTTTCACCAGACTCAGACACTCTTACAGTTGGATTGCCATTGCCATCTACCAAAGCTCCAACATATTCACTGTCGCCAAGTCGTCCAACATCTATTGTGTATGGATCTGACACAAGTGTCACAATCTCAAGTGCCTTACTCATTGCACCGGCATTCAGATTTGAAGTTGCCTTCATTCGTCCATATACATAATACTTTGTAAATGCCTTGCGTCCTGCAAAATATGCGCCGTCCTGCCATGTGAGACTATCCGCATCATCGACAGGAACTGTAGATATTGCATATTCAACTCCTGTATTTGTACCTGATACATAGCTCTCAACTGTTACAGATGATGATGAAACTGCCTTTTTGGCAAGTGACACACTAGCTGTGTTCTCAGACTTTGCGACTTTCGCTTTAAGAAGTATATTCGCTGTTCCATTTGCTGTTGTGATCACAAGTGTATCGCTATAGCTTCCTGCAGCAAGGCCTGTCACAGGTCTCACCTCAACAGAGGTCTCCTGTCCGGCTGCTATCTGACCTGCAGGATATACTGTGATCTGGAAATTACTTCCGGTCTTGAGACTCGCCTTCACATCGCTCAGCTCAGTCTCGCCACAATTACTTAAGCCTATGCGTTCTGAAGAAACATCCCCGTATCCATAGACAAGAGCATTCCATGCCTTTCCAGAAGTTTCGCATGACAGTTTTCCCGGCTCAAGAACCATGACTTTGCACACAGCCTTAACGCCTGAACCATCCTTTGCCTTTGCGGTGATGGTGGCCGTTCCAGCTGTAAGTGCCGTTATCTTGCCATTCTGAACTGATACCTTTGTCCTGTCAGAGCTTGTCCACACGAGTGAGCTGTCTGTCGCATCCGCTGGTGTGACTGTGGCTTTTATCTGTCCACTCTCACCTACCTTCATAGTAAGTGCCGTTTGGTCAAATGTGATTCCTTTGACTGGTATAACCTGAGTTTCCGTAGAAGACTCTGTAGTCTTTTCTGTTGATGAACCTGTTGTTGATCCTGTCGAACCCGTGCTGGATCCAGATGAAGGATTCTTTGTTGCCTTCTCTGTGGTAGTTGTCTTTGTTGTAGTCTCAGTGGTGACATTTCCACCTGACTCCCCGCTTATCGTCCTGAGCTCTGACGACACCTCGCTCTTTGGAACTACCTTCTGTACTGCCTTCTCCTCATCTGTTCCGCTGTTCTTCACATACAGATAAAGTCCTGCTGCTGCACCCACAAGGCCTGCATTATAGTCCAGTGCAACCTCGTTCTGGTTATAATCTTCTGAGCTATCTACATAGGATGTACTCGAACCCGCCGGGCCGCCAACCAAAGCGCCGACAAGTACATGTGCCTGCTTTGTATATGCATTTCCAGTTACAGAACCCTGATATCCGCTTGAGGCTCTGTGATGAGGGTACTTTGATGAATACTTGTTGTAACCGACAACAAAACACTTTGAACCTGCATTGTTGCCAAGTATGTACTTCATCTGACCATTTGCCCATGATGAATAATCATTCTTTCCATATATAGTATCATACATGAGACCTGTCATCTGATGAGCAGTGTTATATCTCGCCGATCCCCAGCTGTCTATCAGGCAGAAATTGTTATCCCCTGACTGCGTCTTGCTTGCTATAAGCCCTGACTGGTTCTCCACGAACACACTCTTCTTGGATGAGTTAGGACTGTAGAGCAGAGCCGCCTGAGCCACATTATTCCAGCAAAGAGCCCAGTTAGGATTTGTTCTACCACCATATACATTATTGTATTTTGTTGCATATGCTGATTTACCTGTAGCCTTGTACAGAAGAGCTGCCGCAAGGGCATAGTCATCTTCCCACGAATCTGAGCTATAGAAACCTGATGCCGGACCCGAGCTGTTCTTCTTGGCCTTCGTATCCGCATATGTGAAAAGCTTCTCCGCATAGGAAAGTGCTTTCTTATCCTTGTAATTTATATAATATGCCGCAAGTGCAGCCGCTGTCTCTGAGACAATATCTGTACATGTATCTGAATCAGATGTAAATGTTGCCTGGCCACTTCTGGAAGGCTGATTTTCCGGAGCTCCCCAGTATCCATGATCGACATTTCCATCACCGACCTGATAACAAAAAGCCTGAACCGAGCCATCACTTCCAAGGACTGTGCATCTCTCGAAATAATCAACGAATCTGTCCATGATCCTCTTATAGTGTGCCTCTGTAGCAGTATCCGCAAATGCCTCAGCAAACTCCATGTGCGCTATTCCTAGAACTGTAGCCGAATATGCCTGTGGCAGACCAAACTTGGCATGATCTCCCGCATCATGGTATCCACCGCTGACATCCACAGTTTTTCCATTATATGTTGTCTTTGCATCCTCAGTATGGCAGTTTGATCTCCAGGAGAACTCACTCTTGGCAGATACATCACTTCCACACATATTCGCATCATAAAGATACAGTGACTCCTGAAGAAGCTTTGCATAATTGTACTCAACATCTGTATTTATCTCACCTGTGTTGTCCCCGGCTCCGCCAGATGATGATGAAAGTGAACCGATAAATGAGTCAAATGCACCTGACTGTGAGCTGTAGTACACCTTAACACCTGTTATAGACACACCATTTGCCGTACCTTTGTAGCCAAGCTTTGAATATCTCACGCTCGAACCTGCATTTACTGCACCTGACTTCTTGGATGTGTTTGGATATATGTACAGCTTTCCATCACTGAATACACCCTTGAGATCCGACCAGCTGCTGTAATCCTTAACTGCAGTTACCGAACCATTCACATCAGCAACCGCTATCCAGTCAGCTATGTATGAATTGCTCTTGTTATTTATCGTTATCTCTGTCTCGTAGTAGCCATCTCCCTTGGCTGTTCCATCTCCATCGGCAAGACTTGCGGTTACGCTTGAACTTGTGTTTCCAATTGAATCAAGATCTGCACTGCCTGATCCGCTGTCGCCTGATGAGCCACCAGAGGTGCTCTTTGTTCCTGAGAGAACCGCTGACACGATCCTGAACTTGATCGTGCTGTTTTCCTGAAGATTGGCAACCTGTATTCCAAATGCCACGCTCTCTGTGCTGGTAGTATTGATCGATGCCAGATCAAGTGTAGCCTCAAACTGTCCGGCTTTTTCCAGATTAATCCATACATCATTATTGGACCACGATGGCCCATATGATACAAATGGCATAACTCCTGAACTTTCCCCACTTAGTTCAGTGAAATCCTCCACCGCATATGTGATCTTGAGTGTCTTATACCCGGCATCAGCAATCGCTTTCATAGAGCCGAGTTCACTCGGTGGAGAAAGCCTCATCTCTGCCTTAGGCTTCTTACTATAAGTATCCGACTTTGCAGTCACCGTCTTCCAACCGGTGTCCGGTTTCAGATCCAGCGTTATGGTCTCCGCCTTAGCTGTGATCTCCGGCCATGTTATATTGCCGATGATCATGCATAAGGTGAGAACATATGCCAGGATCCTGCTCGCTGCTTTCTTTCTCATTTCCCTTTTCCTCCTTGTACTTCCTTTTCTACCAGAAAAAAATACCCTATTATTAAAAATATAGCACAGAAAACATCTTCATGCGACCCAATAATCCGTCATTATTTATCCGCATAATTACCAATGTTTTCTGTGCTATTTTACCAACACCTTGTTTCCAAGTATTCTCTTTGAATTCTCTATGTCATTTGTCATCTGGGCCTTGAGCTCATCCAGGCTTCCAAATTTCTTCTCGCCCCGGATCTTCTCTATAAGCTCCACCTTGATGATCTGTCCGTATATATCCCTGTCAAAGTCAAAGATATTAGTCTCTATAGTAATGTTTCCTTTGTCGTTCACTGTTGGGTTGTCACCTATGTTGGTGATTCCATTATAGACTCTGAACGGATCCACATGACACGCATGCTCTCCCTGAACTATTCTGATCCTTGAAGCATACACACCAGCCGGCGGGTACAGCTTGCGTTCCTCTGGCAGCATATTCGCCGTTGGTATTCCTATGGTTCTTCCAAGCTGCTTGCCGGACACCACCTCACCTGTCATGCTGTATGGTCTTCCGAGCATCGGGATGACAGATCTCACATCTCCCTCAGATATATTCTTCCTGATGACTGTGGAACTGACCACCTCATCATCCTGTTTCAGCTTGTCTATGACTATGACCTTATATCCATACTCGTCCGCATAGCTTCTGAGGGTATCCACATCGCCCTTTCTGTCTCTGCCGAATCTGTAATCGCTTCCAACCACGACATATCCGGCCCGCATCATGTCCACCAGAACATATCTGATGAACGCCTTCGGCTCTGTAGCCGCAAATGCATCGTCAAACGGATATTCAACCAGGACGTCAACTCCGGTATCCGATACCACCTGTGCCTTCTCGTCAGATGTGTATATGGTCTTCATATTGCTCACATCAAACACATGATTCTCCCTCATGTCAAATGTGAACACAACGCCCATATATCCCTGTCTCTGAAGCATCAACACCTGCTCTATCAACAGCATGTGTCCCTGATGGATACCATCAAACTTGCCCAGGGCAACCGCCGTGCGCTCTGTGCTATTCAGTTTTACCTTCTTCGTGTCCTTTATATGAATCATAACTGTCTGTCCTTAATTGCTCACCGGAAACATCTTGAACGGCACATACTGCCTCTTCTCATCGCTGTATTCATACAGTGCCGCAAATCTTCCATTCTCATCGAACACCTTGACATAGGTATCCCTGTGTATCTTATTCTCGGCAAATGCATCCGCACTGAGCTTATTTCCATTTGCCAGAAGCTTAACACCCTTCTCAGCTATATGAAGCTCCGGTATATCCGGCATGAGTTTATCCGTTGTTAATATATGCTGCATGAGTGTCCCGTCATCCCTTGCCTTCTCCACCTCATCAAGCGTCAGACTTTCTTCTATAGTAAAGCCCTTCACCTCGGTTCTGACAAGCTTCTCCATCACCGCACCGCAGCCAAGCTTCTCTCCTATATCCCTGCACAGGCTTCTGATATATGTTCCCTTGGAACAGCTCACATCGAATGTCACCCTCGGAAGTTCTACCGACTGTATGGTGATACCATGTATCGTGACCGGTCTCGGCTCTCTCTCTATAACCTGTCCGGCCCTCGCCAGCTCATAGAGCTTCTTACCATTTACCTTGATGGCTGAATACATAGGCGGGATCTGCATGTAATCGCCTACAAAACTCATCACCGCAGCCCTGACTGTCTTCTCATCAGGATATACATCTGTCACGTCTGTCATGACTCCTGTCACGTCTTCGGTGTCGCTGGTCTTTCCGAGAAGCATGGTACATGTGTATGTCTTGTTCTTCTCAGTGAGCAGATCGCACATCTTCGTAGCACTTCCCAGACACACAAGAAGAACTCCCTCCGCCATGGGATCGAGAGTTCCGGTATGACCTATCTTTTTCTGTTTTAATATACCACGGAGCTTTGCCACCACATCAAATGACGTGAACCCCTGCTCCTTATATATATTGATAAATCCATCTATCATAACTGTTACCAATCCTATCCAAGCTGTTTCTCTATATCCGCAACTATCTCCGCAACTATCTTTTCCGGATCACCTGACATATTGCATCCCGCAGCCTTCACATGGCCGCCACCGCCGTGGCTGCACGCGACCTCACTCACGTTCACGATATCATTTGCCCTGAGGGATATCTTGTAATTATCCTCACCAGCCTGATACATGAAGAAAGCAACCTCAGTACCTGATGTCAGTCTGAGCTGATCCACTATTCCATCCGTATCCATCTTGCTGGCACCAAATCTGTCAAAGTCCTCCTTTGTCAGAAGAGTGTAGGTTATCCTACCATTCGCAAACTGCTTCATATTGAGAAGAGCATAGCCCAGAAGCTTGTTCTGTATGAGCGTCTTCTTGTAGAAGGTTTCATCTATGACAAAGCTTGGTCTTGCCCCCTTCTCTATAAGAATTCCCGCTATAGTCATGGCTGCCCTTGTTGTATTGCTGTGCTTAAACACTCCCGTATCGTGGACTATTCCGGTATACAGGCACTCTGCACACTTCTGATTGATCTTATCAGCGTCAAGGAGCTTGAATATGGCTTCCGCAGCAGAACACGCACCACTTTCCACATAACATACATCTCCAAAACCCTTATTGGACACATGGTGGTCTATACACAAGGTTCTCTTCGCAGTCTCATAATATCTGACAAATGGTGTGAATCTGTCCATATCTCCGCAGTCAAGCGACATAAACAGATCATAGGTCTCGTCATCTGCCTCATGCTTTACAGTAGATGCACCATTCAGGAACATGAATACATCCGGGAATTCCTGAAGATATACCTGAACCCTCTTGTCAGGGTAATTGCTTGTAATATAGTTATACATTCCAAGTGTTGAACCTATACAGTCACCATCAGGATTGATATGTCCTGTTATGGCTATGCTGTCTGCGTTCTCTATCTCCCTTATAAGATCGTTCATGATATACCTCCTTTTAAATTCTCATATTATATCCTACTCTTCAAACTCATCTTCACTCTCTGAGTTTTCATCTGTACTCTCGTCAGCATCGCCATGCTTTCCGAGAGCCTCATCTATCTTGTGGGACATACTGACACCATACTCTATGGACTGGTCCATGATAAATGTTATCTCCGGTGTATTGCGCAGATTTACAGAATGAGCAAGCTCTCTTCTGATATATCCCATTGCGCTGTTCAACCCTGCAAATGTGGAATCAACAGCATCCTGGTCACCCAGGACACTGATATATGCCTTACAGAACTTGAGATCAGGTGTGACAACCACATCAACGACCGAAGTCATAGGTGATATTCTTGGATCCTTGATCTCACGGCTGATGATCCTGCTGAGTTCTCTCTGGACCTCACCGTTGATCCTGTTATTCTTTACACTGTTTTTTCTCATATCTATTACTACTTTCTAGGCACCTCTACCATCTCGTATGCCTCTATCTGATCTTCCTCTGCAACGTCCTGGAAGTTCTCGAATACCATACCACACTCAAAGCCGGACTTAACTTCCTTGACATCATCCTTGAATCTCTTGAGTGAAGCAAGCTTTCCTTCAAATATAAGATTGCCCTCTCTGGTAATCCTTACGCTGCAGTTTCTGTTGATTGTTCCGTCGAGAACATATGAACCGGCAATGACACCGATACCAGAAGCCTTGTATGTCTGTCTGATCTCAGCGTGGCCGATGATCTTCTCCTCATATATAGGATCAAGCATACCCTTCATTGCTGAATCAATATCCTCTATTGCATTGTATATGACTCTGTACAGACGAACATCTACACCCTCGCTGTCAGCCATATCCTTTGCTCTCGCATCCGGTCTGATATTGAAACCGATTACGATGGCATTTGATGCTGATGCAAGAATTATATCTGACTCATTGATCGCACCTACACCTGCGTGTATGCACTTGATAACGACCTCGTCATTTGAGAGTTTTAAGAGACTCTGCTTAACGGCCTCAACTGAACCCTGTACATCTGCCTTGATGATGATCTTGAGCTCCTTGAGGTTGCCGGCCTGGATCTGGCTGTACAGATCGTCAAGTGACATTCTCTGCTTTGTATCTGCAAGAAGCTTCTCCTTACCCTGCGAGATATATGTCTCTGATATGGTTCTTGCTTCCTTCTCATTGTCAACTGCCATGAATATCTCGCCTGCATCAGGAACTGTGTTGAGACCCTGGATCTGTACAGGTGTTGATGGAAGAGCCTCTGTAACTCTCTCACCTCTTGAGTTGGTCATGGCACGTACCTTACCATGTGACGCTCCGACAGCGATGTAATCTCCAACATGGAGTGTTCCCTTCTGTACAAGCATTGTTGCAACAGGTCCACGTCCCTTGTCAAGCTCAGCCTCGATGACGATACCTCTTGCCTTTCTGTTAGGATTTGCCTTAAGTTCGAGCACATCCGCTGTGAGGAGGATCATCTCAAGGAGATTGTCAATACCTTCCTTAGTATGTGCAGATACAGGACAGAATATTGTTGAACCACCCCAATCCTCTGGGATAAGCTCATACTCTGTAAGCTCCTGCTTAACTCTCTCTATATTGGCACTTTCCTTATCGATCTTGTTGATCGCTACTATGATCTCGATTCCGGCAGCCTTTGCATGGTTGATAGCCTCGATAGTCTGTGGCATTACTCCATCATCGGCAGCTACAACAAGGATAGCGATATCTGTACTCTGTGCACCACGCATACGCATCGCTGTGAACGCCTCATGTCCAGGAGTATCAAGGAATGTGATGGTCTGGCCATTTACATCGACAACAGATGCACCGATCGCCTGTGTGATTCCACCAGCCTCGCCCGATGTAACCTTTGTCTGTCTGATCGCATCAAGGAGTGATGTCTTACCGTGATCAACGTGTCCCATAACGCAGACTACTGGAGGTCTTGGAACCATGTCCTTCTCGTCCTCTTCGTCCTCCTTCAGGAGTTCCTCGATCACATCTACCTTCTCCTCTTCCTCAGCTATACAGTTGTACTCAAGTGCGATCTCTGAAGCCTCGTCAAATGGAAGCTCTGAGTTCACATTGACCATCTTACCTGCGAGGAACAGCTTCTTGATAAGTGCTGTTACAGGAGTCTTTACCGCATCAGCCAGCTCCTTGAGTGTTACAACCTCAGGAAGTGTGATGGTTCTGATTGCATCCGGATCCTCCTGCACAGTCTGCTGCTTCTTCTGTGGCTTGTTCTTCACATTCTTCGCAAGTCTGCTGATATCAGCCTCGACCTCCTCAGGTGATCTTCTGTTGCCCTTACGTGGCTTGTTCTTATCTCTGTTGTAGTTATCTCTGTTCTGGCTCTTTAAATCCTTACCCGGCATCTCCTTCGCATCGAAGTCCTTGCGGTCTCTCTTGAATGGTGCTCTCTTCTGAGCTGGGCTGTCATCCTCGTCATCCTTGCCAAATGGCATATTGATACGGTTGCTGAAACGGTTGCCACCATCTCTGTTAAAGCCTCTTCCGCCCTGGTTTCTATCTCCATTGCCGAAGCGTCCGCCACCCTGGTTTCTGTCTCCGTCTCTGTTAAACCTTGGTCTGTCACCCTGGCCGTCCCTGTTAAATCTTGGTCTGTCACCCTGGTTTCTATCACCATCTCTGTTAAACCTTGGTCTGTCATTCTGGCCGTCTCTGCCTCCTCTTGGTCTGTCACCCTGGTTTCTGTCGCCATCTCTGTTAAACCTTGGTCTGTCGCCCTGACCGTCTCTGCCTACTCTTGGTCTGTCACTCTGATTTCTGTCGCCCTGGCCATCTCTGCCGAATCTTGGTCTGTCACCCTGATTTCTGTCGCCCTGGTTCCTGTCGTTGCTGAATCTGGCTCTGTCTGAACCGCCCTGTCTGTCGTTGTTAAATCTGACTCTGTTACCGTTGTTATTCATCTTGCCGCCGTTTCTGTCCTCCCTGGCAAATCTTACATGATTGCCAGAACCCTGTCTGGCTGCTGAATTGTCATCCCTTGAAGGATTCTGCTTCTGCGCGTCCGCCTTTGGAGCTGCAGCAGGCTTTGCTGTCTCAGGCTTTGGCTGCTCTGTCTTAGGCGCTGCCTTTGGAGCCTCCTGCTTTGGTGCTGCAGGCTTTGGGGTCTCAGCCTTTGGAGCCTCGGCCTTTGGCGCAGTCTTTGCTCCAAACTTAGCCTTAATTATTCCAACCATCGAATCGTCCAGATTGGACATATGACTCTTGATCTCTATTCCCTTTGCGCCAAGTGTATCTATGATATCTTTATTTGAAATGTTTAACTGTTTTGATAATTCGTGTACTCTGATTTTAGCCAAATGTTACACCTCCATGTTTTCATTTACATTCATGTACTTTATGATCTGATTCCCGAATCCCTCGTCAAGTATCGCAATGGATGTTCTCATCTCATTGCCACTGTACTTGCCAAGCTCATCCTTTGTCCCGTACTCATAATAAGGAATCCCATAATAATTACATTTCTGGTCGAAAAGTTTCTTCGTATTGTCAGAAGCGTCCTTCGCCACAATGACCACGTACGCGCTCTGATTCTTAACTGCTTTCTCTACTGAGAAATTGCCACTGCACAGCCTTCTGGCTCTGGCACACAGAGAAATTAACGAGTAGATCTTGTTATTCTTCAATGTCACGCAGCTCCTTGTCTAATTGTTCATACACCTCAGCAGGTATGCTGACCTTGAAAGCCTTCTCAAGTGCTTTGCTTCCAACCGCCTTCTTAAGGCACTCGGATCTCTTGCATATATAAGCGCCTCTTCCGTTGAGCTTGCCGGTTGCATCAACTGCGAACTGCCCGTCATTGCTTCGGACTATCCTTATCAGCTCACTCTTCGGCATCATCTCACGGCATCCAAGGCATTGCCTCAGAGGTACCTTCTTTGCCATCTCATCACTCCCTATTCTCTATCATGTGCCACTACATCAATGCAAATGATTACTCTTCGTCGTTTGTGTCTACTGTTTCATCTATGTCAAATGAAGCAGCATCGACATCTTTATCTTCGCTTACTTCATCATAATATTCATCGTCGTTATAAGAATCAAAGTTCTCATCGTACTCATCCTCTGGCTGCTCATCAAAGTAACCCATCTCCTCAGCCTTTGAATGGCTCTTGATATCGATCTTGTATCCTGTCAGCTTTGCTGCAAGGCGGGCATTCTGACCCTTCTTACCGATTGCAAGTGAAAGCTGTGTATCAGGTACTACGACAAATGCTGTCTTCTCATCAAGATCAACGGATACGTCCTCAACATCTGAAGGACTGAGCGCATTGTAAATAAACTCAGCAGGGTTCTCACTCCAAGGAATGATGTCGATCTTTTCACCGTTCAGATCTGCAACGACAGCATTTACTCTGTCACCATTGATTCCTACGCATGCTCCAACTGCATCGACGTTCTCATCGTTTGACCATACTGCGATCTTAGATCTTGATCCTGCCTCTCTGCAGAAGCTCTTGATCTCAACTGTTCCGTCTGCGATCTCTGTTACTTCCTTCTCAAAAAGTCTCTTGACGAGCTCTGGATGAGTTCTTGATACAGTGATCCTTGGTCCTCTGTTTGTCTTCTTGACCTCTGTGATATAAAGCTTTATTCTGTCGCCTCTCTCGTAGCTCTCTCCCTCGATCATCTCTGATGGCTTTAAGAGTGCCTCTGTCTTGTCATCAAGGCTCACATTCACGCTGTCTCCAACCTGTCTCTGAACGATTCCTGTTACGATATCCTTCTCCTTCATATGGAAGTGATCGTATATAGCTGCTCTCTCGTTCTCGTTGATCGCCTGAACGATGACATTTCTCGCACGCTGGGCTGCGATTCTTCCAAAGTTCTTAGTTGTGATCTCTATATTTACTGTATCACCTATCTCGTACTTGCTGCTTATCATCTTGGCCTGCTCCAGTGTTATCTGGCATGCAGGATTCTCAACTTCCTCAACAACCTCTTTGGCTGCATATACATGGCACTCACCAGTCTCTCTGTCCAGTGAAACTGTAATGTTCTCGTCTGTATTGAAATCCTTCTTGCAGGCTGTCTTGAGTGATCTCTCTATAGCCTCAAGCAGAACATCCTTGCTAATGTTTCTCTCCTTCTCAAGCTGATTCAATGCTTCAATGATCTCTGACACCTTTTTATCCTCCTAATATATAAATGCTAATCGTATCATGGAAATATCTTTTCTCGTTATTGTTATCTCTGTCTCATCCTCAAGCTCAATGGTAACTGTATTCTCATCATATGCCTTGAGCACACCCTCGAATTCCTTTGCACCATTTACCTTGGCAAATGTCTTGATCTCCACGACCTTACCTATGCTTCTCTTGAAATCCTTCTCTTTCTTCAGTGGTCTCGTAAGCCCCGGTGAGCTGACCTCCAGTATATAGGCATCTCCTATATAATCATCCTGGTCAAGCAGGTCTCCAAGTGCTCTGTTCACTATCTCGCAATCACCGATCGTGATGCCACCTTCCTTGTCTGCATACACTCTGAGGTAATAATCACTGCCTTCCTTGACGTACTCCACATCAACAAGCTCCAGATTGTTCGCCTCAATGATCGGCATCACAAGTGCCTCCGTCTTTGCTTCAATATCCGCTCTCTTCGTAAATACGACCACCTTTCTGTAAAATATTATCCCCACAACAATTGAGAGTGGGCCAAGGCCCACTCTCATGCTGCAATCTATAACAATCTCATTTATTGTATCATAATTATCAAATAATTCAAGTACAAATATTAACAAATATTTATGCGTTTCTTCTGGCTGCGTCCTCACGGTAATATTTGTCAAGCACCTTGTTCGCCTTCTTGTCGTCAAGAACGCATTTGTTGGACAGTGCAACCTTGACGAGTTCATCCAGTGCTTCCTCCCTAAGTGCCGTGCTCTTGATGTTGACATTTGCAAGCTCTGTGTACGCTCCCATCTTTCTTGTGAGCGCCTCGTACTCCTCTGGAAGCATCCTGTCTATCATATTCCTGATCTGCTTGGATACCGCCTGGCTGTTGCCGCCTGTTGTGACTCCCACCACAAGATCTCCGCGGACGATAACGCCTGGAAACAGGAAGCTGCTGAGCTCCTTGTTATCAGCCACATTTACCATGATGCCCCTGTCATTACAATATGTACCTATCTTGGCATTGATCTCCGGGCGCCTGGTTGCCGCCACAACAATGTCTGCATTCTGCAGTATGTCAAGTGCCACGTTGCTCTCATGTACATTTATCCCCTTTATCGCTTTTATATCATCGCACACCTTCGGCGCAATGACCGCTATCTTCGCTCCGAAATACAGCAGCGAATTGATCTTTCTAAGTGCTGCCTTACCTCCACCTACAACTATTACTTTCTTGCCCTCAAGATCGATGTACATTGGAAAGTATGCCATATCTTATCTCCTCCGAATATTCTATAAATCTAGTCATATACTTACTGTGAAAGCTGCTTAAAAAACTTTCACAGCAAATTATAAATGAGGAATTAAGAAATGGCAATTACAAATAACGTTGGTTCACTAAAAATTCAGATAACGAACAATAATTTCTTTCCCGTCGAGGGTGCTTCCGTATACATAAGCCCTACGGGAATGCCCGATTCCACCTCAGAGGAATTTGTCACCGATAAAAATGGTATCGTCATCGATGAAGAGCTTCCCGCCCCCGATGTCGCCTACAGTCTGGAGCCTGGCGACAACCAGCCATACGCAGAATACAACGTCCTTGTGAACGCGCCAGGGTACAATGAACGCTTCATCTCCGGGGTCCAGATATTCTCCGGTGAGAATGGTATCCAGAACATAGAGCTGACACCATCCGATGGAAGCGATACAAACCCTACTGTTCTCGACGCTCACACCCTCTGGGAACAGTATCCGCCCAAGATCGCCGAGGACATGATAAAGCCGGTGAATCCATCAGGCGGCATAGTGTTGAGCCGCGTCGTTGTCCCTGAGACCATCGTTGTCCATGACGGCGCCCCAACGGATTCCACCGCCAGGGACTACTATGTTCCATATAAGGATTACATAAAGAATGTTGCCTGCAACGAGATATATTCCACCTGGCCTGATGCAGCCATCCGCGCAAATGTACTGGCGATACAGTCATTTACCCTTAATAGGGTCTATACCGAGTGGTACAGGGGAAAAGGATACGACTTTACTATCACGAGCAATACCGCGTTCGACCAAAAGTGGGTCTACAATGCAACCATATTTGAAAATGTCTCCCAGATCGTCGATGAGATGTTCGCCAACTATCTCTCAAAGCCCAACGTTACACAGCCACTATTCACCCAATACTGCGATGGCAAACGTGTATCCTGTCCGGGCTGGATGACCCAGTGGGGGTCAAAATCCCTGGCAGACGACGGTCTCACCGCCATCCAGATTCTCAGATACTATTACGGAGATACAATATACATCAACACCTCGGAGACCATATCCGGTATACCTTCATCATATCCGGGCTACGAGCTGACCATCGGCTCAAGCGGCGACAAGGTCTCCCAGCTCCAGAGGCAGCTCGCCAGGATCGCACTCAACTATCCCGCCATCGGTACCGTAACCGTCGACGGCATATATGGTCAGGAAACCGCTGATGCTGTGAGAAAGTTCCAGCAGATATTCAATCTTCCGGTTACCGGAGTCACCGACTATAAAACGTGGTATAAAATTTCACAGATATATGTGGGAGTTACGAAGATTGCGGAGAATGTGTAGCACCGCTTCACACACTATGGCATGAAAACACAAAAAAACTGAAATCATAATGATTTCAGCTTTTAGCAGTTCGTAGGGGAATCGAACCCCTGTTTTCGCCGTGAGAGGGCGACGTCTTAGCCGCTTGACCAACGAACCATAGGTCTTGTTATCTAATTATTGAATCTTTCGATTCTTAGCAGTTCGTAGGGGAATCGAACCCCTGTTTTCGCCGTGAGAGGGCGACGTCTTAGCCGCTTGACCAACGAACCATAAGTGCTTGTATCCTGCCGCTTCGCTTGCGACCTGTTTAATATAACAGAAACGAAAGCAGAATGCAAGCACTTTTTTTATAAAATTGCAAACTTTTTTCAGATTATTGACTTAATTTGTTCCGCCAGCCTACATAAAGTCAAACAGCGAAAGCTGATTTGTCTCCGGCATTCCGTCCAGGATGCCCAGCTCACTCATCTTCTCGATGGTTCCCTTGCCGATCTTTGCACGCTCATTGATCTCCTCCTTGGAGAGGAACGGCCCCTTCTGGGCGGCATCGTAGAGCTGCTGTGCAGCCTTCTCTCCCATTCCTTCTATGGATGCGAAGGATGGCATAATCTTGCCGTCTATTATCTGGAACCGGTCAGCCTTTGCCTTATATATATCTATTGGAACAAAGTCGTAGCCTCTTGCGTACATCTCGAGAACTATCTTCAGATCCTTGAGCTTGCCCTCGTCCTTGGCTGATCTCTTGTTCTTGTCCACCTTGCTTATCTCATTGATATGGAAGAGAACTCTCTCCTTGCCAAAGCACATCATCTCATAGCTGAAGTCATCAGCTCTGATACTGAAGAATGCTGTATAGTATTCAAGCGGATAATTGACCTTGAACCAGGCAATTCTCCACGCCATCATGACATAGGCCGCCGCATGGGCCTTCGGGAACATGTACTTGATCTTCTGACATGACCATACGTACCAGTCCGGTACTCCGTGGGCAGCCATCTCCGCCTTCCAGTCATCCCATTTGTCACATTTGCCCTTGGCAACTATTCCCTTACGAACCTTCTCCATGATGTTGAAGGCAAGTCCGGCATCAAGTCCCATGTGTATCAGATAAACCATAATATCGTCACGACAACAAATGGCTGTCGATATGGTACACTTGCCCGACTTGATGAGCTCCTGCGCGTTGCCCAGCCATACATCGGTTCCATGCGCCAGACCCGCTATTCGCACAAGATCTGAGAAACATGTCGGCTTGGCATCTATAAGCATCTGCATAGCAAAGTCCGTTCCGAACTCCGGCACCCCCAGGCTTCCAAGAGGTATCCCATTGATATCCTCCGGTGTGATCCCCAGCGACTTTGTGCTGTGAAACAATTCCATGACATCCTTGTCGTCAAGTCTTATCTTCGTGGCATCAAGTCCCGTCAGATCCTCAAGTCGCCTGATCATGGTCGGATCATCGTGTCCAAGAATATCGAGCTTCAGCAGGTTATGATCGATTGAATGGTACTCAAAATGTGACGTTATGATATCCGATGTCACATCATTTGCCGGGTGCTGTATAGGTGTAAATGAATATATCTCCTCATGTCTCGGAAGAACTATCATACCACCCGGATGCTGACCCGTGGTTCTTCTGACACCGGTACATCCCAGAGCCAGACGCTCCATCTCGCATCTTCTCTTTGTGACCGTTGCATTCTCCTCAGCGTACTTCTTCGCGGCCTTCTCATCCATTCCGGACGCCTTGGCCTCCGCCATGAGATCCTCCTTGGAGTGATCCTTGAAGTAATTATACACATATCCAAATGCTGTCTTTTCCGCAACACCACCTACGGTTCCCGCCTTGAATGCCTTGCCCTTGCCGAAGAGTACCTCGGTGTATGCATGTGCCTTCGACTGATACTCACCCGAGAAGTTCAAATCGATATCAGGCTCCTTGTCTCCGTTGAATCCAAGGAATGTCTCGAATGGTATATCGTGTCCTTCCTTTATAAGCGGTGTTCCACAATTCGGACAGTCTCTGTCCGGCATATCACATCCGCTCATTCCCGAATACGACTTTACAAGCTCTGAATCAAAATCCACAAAGTGGCATTTCGGACAGATATAGTGAGCCGACAGCGGATTTACCTCCGTGATACCGGCCATTGTTGCGACAAATGAAGATCCAACCGAACCTCGGGAACCAACCAGATATCCGTGGTCATTGGAATCCCACACAAGCTTCTGTGCGATGATGTACATAACCGCAAATCCATTTGAAATGATGGAGTGCAGCTCCCTGTCCAGTCTCTCCTGAACCTGAGGTGGCAGGTCTGGGCCATATATCTCATGTGCCTTGGTATAACATATATCCGTAAGTGTCTGATCCGAATTCTCGATGATAGGAGGCGCCTTGTCCGGTCTGACCGGCTCTATCCTCTCTATCATGTCCGCTATCATATTCGTGTTTGTGATGACGACCTCCTTGGCCTTGTCACTTCCAAGATACTGGAACTCTGCCAGCATCTCCTCCGTGGTACGGAAATACAGCGGTGGCTGCATATCAGCATCGTCAAAACCCTTGCTCTTCATGATGATCGCCCTGTATATATAATCCTCAGGATCAAGGAAATGCACATCACAGGTTGCGACCACTGGCTTGTTAAACATCTCTCCGAGCTCCACGATCCTCTTGTTGTATCCGATCAGATCGTCCATGGTCTTTGGATTCCTTGTATCCCTCGTCATGAATTCATTGTTGCCAAGCGGCTGTATCTCAAGGTAGTCAAACCAGTTGACCAGTCTCACTATCTCCTCATCCGACGCATCATCAACTATGGCACGGAACAGCTCTCCCGCCTCACAGGCAGAGCCTATTATCAGACCCTCTCTGTATTTGTTGATGAGACTCATCGGCATACGCGGCCTTCGCGCAAAATATGTCAGATGAGACTCAGATATGAGCCTGTACAGATTAACTCTTCCTATCTCGTTCTTTGCCAGGATAATTCCGTGATATGTCTTATCCTTTTTGATCGCATCAGGTGAGGTGCTTCCAAGGACATTTAGATCATCCATGGTCTTAACATCTCTCTCCTTCAGCATGTCGAGCAGCTTGAAGAATACTTTCGCCGTGGCCTCCGCATCGTCTATGGCTCTGTGGTGATGCGCATTCACGACCTTGAGTTCCTTACACACTCTGTCCAGAGTGAATTTTCCAAGCTCCGGCAGCAGTATATGGCTGAGCGTCATGGTATCCAGAACCGTGTTGTCGAACTTAAGTCCAAGCTCCTCCGCATTCATTCTCACAAATCCCGTATCAAATGACGCATTGTGGGCAACCACGATATCGTCACCGCAGAACTCCACAAATCTCGGAACGATCACATCGAACATCGGCGCATCCTTTACCATATCATCATTGATGGATGTGAGCTGTTCTATCTGGTATGGGATAGGCACACCCGGATTTATAAACTCCGAGAATGTATCTACGACCTCTCCGTCCTTCACCTTGACCGCACCGATCTCTATGATCTTGTTGTGCTTCTTGGAAAGTCCCGTTGTCTCTATATCAAATACCACGTATTCCGAATCAAGGCTCTGATTCCTTGAGTTCTTGACCAGATCCTTCAGGTCATCGACAAAGTAACCCTCGACACCATATATGATCTTGAAATCTTTTCTGAGTCCCTTTGTATGGTTTGCTATAGGGAAAGCCTGAACAACACCGTGATCCGTGATCGCTATGGCAGGGTGTCCCCAGTCGCTGGCACGCTTCACGATGGTCTCTATATCGACCACACTGTCCATCTCGCTCATCTTGGTATGCATGTGAAGCTCGACACGCTTCTCAGGATATGTATCCATACGAGGTACACGGAAGTCCTGAATGTGCTTCATACCGAGCACTCGGCATATCATAACCTCCTTGGCATACGAGTCGAACTCGGCAAGGCCCTTCATCCTATAGAACTTACCCTTCTGTATCTCCTCGCGGTAGACCTCCATATCCTCAGGGCTGCAGAACATCTTGAAGCCTATGGTGTCTGTGAAATCTGTTATATATCCCGTCAGTATGATCTTGCCATTTCGGAGCTCTCTCTCCTCAGTGCTCATGATCTGTCCGTGGATGACGACCTCTCCGATACCATCGTTGATGCTGGATATCTCAAGCAGCCTGCCCTCCACATCTCTTCCTATGAACACCTCTGGATCATCTGAATATCTTCGCCTTCTTCCGAACTTCTCCTTTTCACCGCCATTTTTCTGGCCTGAATCGCCGCCGGAAGATGCAGGAGCAGCCTTATTCTCATCAGGCTTGTGTCCCTCGCTCTTCTTATTCTTATCTTCCTTCTTCGACACTCCGAGCTTATCCTTGTCCACGGCCTTTCCGTCCACGATGATGTCGCCATGATCCCTGAGGTTGTTCAATATGGCATCTATCTTCTGCTGCTCAACAAGTGCACTGGCTCTCCTCAACTTCTCCTTGTCCGCCTCACTGTACTCAAATGCAACATTGACATTCAGGTCAAATCTCTCCTGGAACATCTCCTCCATATACGCCTTTATTTTCTCAGCGTGTATATGCGCTATCTTACTGTCCTCTATAGCTATGGTTATCGCGTCTCCGTCACAGTACAGTTCTCCTATCGATCTGGATATAAGCCTGTAGCCCACATTGCTGAATGATCTTATATCGTAGAGTATGCTGTCCTGATATGCTTTGACTATTGCTTCGAGATTGTACTGTGTAGAAAGTGTATAGTGCTCCCGTATCTGGACCGTATACCTTTTATTGCCAAATACAAACTTACGGATACACTCCTCCGCCTTTTCTATATTCGGTCTGCTTATTATATGTCTCGATCTTATGTCAACCTGCAGGATATTTTTACTGTCATATATCGTGACTTTTGTCACATACACCTCGGTGAACAGACCTGCAAGCTCCTTAGTCATCTCCACTCCGGGGAACACCGTCATGAAGAGCTCCGCCTGCTCATTTCCGGCATCTGAAACCGCCGTTGCAGAGCCATCATTACTCTCATTTCCACTCACTGAGCCTTCCGGTGTATCAGCATCAGCCTCGCACCCCTCGACCATATCGCCACCAGTGCCATCACTGACCACGTCTTCGTCCTCGGCATCTTCCTCCATATCATCTGCGATATGCCAGTCCGAGTCGTGAACATCCGCCTGGGTGTACGATGCGCTCTCCTGCTGCATATCAGCATACATCTGGCTCTCATACATCTCCTGTTCAGCCATCTGGGCTTCATAATCCATCTGAGTCTGCATCTCATCGGCATACATCTGATCTATATTCTCTTGTTCCAAAATACGATCTTCGTTGTTCAATCCTATTCACTCCAATTATCTAACTCGCGCTTCAACGCTGGTATAAATTCATCCTCACTGAGTCTGCCAACTATCTCACCCTTCTTGATGAGCAGTCCGCAGCCCTTGCCTCCTGCAATTCCAAGGTCGGCTTCCTTAGCCTCTCCCGGGCCGTTCACCACACAACCCATAACTGCGACTTTAATATTGAGATGGTCATAGTCTGACACAAGCTTTTCCACCTTGTTTGCAAGTCCGATAAGGTCGATCTCAGTACGTCCACAGGTCGGACATGACACAAGCTCTACTCCGCCCTTTCTGAGTCCAAGAGCCTTGAGAATAAGCTTTGCTGACAGGATCTCATCCACCGGATCTCCTGTCAGGGACACTCTTATCGTATCGCCTATTCCCTCATGGAGTATGATTCCAAGTCCCACCGATGATTTGATATTTCCTCTTGTGACGGTTCCTGACTCCGTGATTCCCACATGCAGAGGGTAATCTGTCTTGTCCGCGATGAGCTCATGGGCTCTCACGCACATCATAACATCAGACGACTTGATGCTTATGACTATGTTGTGATAGTCAAGCTCCTCGATCATGCGCACCTTGTCAAGAGCGCTCTCAACTATTCCCTCTGCGGTCACTCCGCCGTACTTCTCCACGAGATTCTTCTCCAGAGAACCACTGTTTACACCGACCCTTATAGGAATATTTCTCTTTCTGGCAGCCTCGACTACCTTTGCCAGCTTCTCCTGTCCTCCGATATTTCCCGGATTTATCCTGATTTTGTCCACACCATTTTCTATGGCCTTTATGGCAAGCCTGTAGTCAAAATGTATGTCGCCCACAAGCGGAATGTGGATCTGTTTCTTTATAGCCGGGATTGCATCTGCTGCAGCCTCATCGTTTATCGTACATCTGATTATGTCACATCCGGCCTTCTCAAGCTGGAGTATCTGTGCAACCGTAGCCTCCACATCGCTCGTCTTTGTGTTGGTCATGGACTGT
This sequence comes from Coprococcus sp. AF38-1, assembly GCF_003603945.1. Lineage (NCBI taxonomy): Bacteria > Bacillati > Bacillota > Clostridia > Lachnospirales > Lachnospiraceae > Coprococcus > Coprococcus sp. AF38-1. The sequence goes on along the minus strand of NZ_QVGO01000009.1, from coordinate 151,721 downwards.
ATAAGTATCGGATTGCCTCCGCCTATAACCCTGTCACCTATGTGGATCTCTCTTGTCTTCATATATACTCACAGCGCCAGTACATAAGCACTGGCGCCTTTCCTCCTTCTTTAATTGTCTTTAACTGAAAAATACATTCTTTATATCATTGAACAATATTACGACCATGAGGATCATGACCAGCACAAATCCCACAAATGTGACTATGTTTTCCTTGTCCTTCGGAACCTTCCGCCTGGTTATAAGCTCGATCAGCAGGAACAGGAAACGTCCTCCGTCAAGTCCCGGTATCGGAAGCATATTCATGATTCCAAGGTTGGCCGAGAGAAGCACTATATAGTTCATCCAGTTGAGGAGAACCGTAAGGACATCGACCTTTGCAGCCTCATTGAACGTATCGTTCATGGACTTTGCCACACCCACAGGGCCGGACACCTCATCTGAGCTGACCTGTCTGGTGACTATGAGCTTAAGGCTCAGGAACGTGGCCTTGACCCAGTATCTGACCTCATAGGCAGAATACTTCATCAGCTCGCCAAAATTCTGTGGCAAGACATAACCGCAGCTTACGATTCCCACCTTATAACCTGCACTTGTCTCCACCGGATATACAGTCGTATCGTACACCGTGCCATCCTTCTTCTGCATCTTGAGGTCTATAGGAGAACCGTCCCCGTATATCTCAAGATATATCTGAAGCTCCCTGAAGTTCTTGATCTTGCTTCCGCCGATCTCAAGGACGGTATCTCCATCCTCTATCCCGGCCTGCTCCGCAGGATAAACTCCATTGAACTCCTTGACAACATCCGCATACTCGCTTTCCTTCGCCATCCCGCTGTCGTACACCCTGCCGATAGTCGCAGGATCTGTACCACAGAAGTGGATTATGACCGCTGAAAAGATAAATGCTATAACTATGTTCATGAACGGACCGGCAAGGACCTCCGCCATACGCACCCATATGGACTTCTTCTCAAATGCGTTCTCGTCATCCTCATGACCTTCCTCGCCTTCGCTTAGCAACATACAATAACCGCCCAGAGGTATGAGTCTCAGTGAATACTGTGTATCCTTCTTGGTAAACGAGAAGAGCTTTGGGCCAAGTCCCATGGAAAACTCAATTACCGATATATGATTGATCTTTGCGACAATAAAATGTCCAAGCTCATGAAAAAATATTATCACACCAAATACTAGAATTATGAGAATTATGTTCAATCTACCACCTGCTTTCTACAAAATCATATACCCAGCGCTCAGTGTCAAGTATCTGTGACACGTCAGGGTTTTCTATAACTGTATGACTCGCCATACACTCCTCTATTATCCTGTATATATCGAGGAAGCGTATCTTCCTGTCAAGGAATTTTGCCACTGCGCACTCATTTGCCGCATTGAATACAGTCGGCATTGAACCGCCATCTGCTATGGCAGAATACGCATACTTTAATCCCTTAAATGTATCCATGTCCGGCTTCTCAAGAAGAATCGAGTTCATAGTCCAGAAGTCCAGTCTGTCACCGGCCATGTATCTTCTCTCCGGATAACACAAAGCGTACTGTATCGGAAGCTTCATGTCCGGAGTTCCAAGCTGTGCTATGACTGCGCCATCCCTGTACTCAACCATCGAGTGGATTATGCTCTGTGGCTGGACTACCACCTGGATATTCTCCGGCTTCACATCAAAGAGCCACTTTGCCTCTATAACCTCAAGTCCCTTGTTGACCATGGTTGCTGAATCTATTGTTATCTTTCTTCCCATACTCCAGTTTGGATGCTTGAGCGCATCCTCCACCTGAACATTCTCAAGAAATGCGGTATCCTTTCCCCTGAAAGGCCCACCTGACGCTGTGAGCAGTATCTTCTCCACATCGCCGTGCACATTTCCCTGAAGGGACTGGAATATAGCGGAATGTTCGCTGTCAACAGGCAGTATCGCTACATTCTTCTCCGCCGCCAGCGGCATGATGATATGTCCCGCTGTCACCAGAGTCTCTTTATTGGCAAGTGCTATGTCCTTTCCCGCATTTATGGCTGCTATAGTCGGTCTTATTCCGATCATGCCAACTATTGCCGTGACAAGGATGTCTGATGATGAAAGCTCTGCTATCTCTATCAATCCGTCCATGCCCGCAACAACTCTTATGTCAGTGTCCGCAAGGCACTCTCTGAGTCTCGCAGCATTCTCTTCGCTCCATATTCCCACAACCTCAGGCGAAAACTCCCTCGCCTGTTTTTCCAGGAGCTCTATATTACTTCCGGCGGCAAGCGCCACTATATTCAGATCTTCCTGAACCCTAACTATCTCAAGGGTCTGTGTTCCAATTGAACCTGTAGAGCCAATTATCGCTACATTCTTCATGTTATCCTCCTGTATCCGGATTTACCGGATCATCTATCCGAATATAATAGGCAGTATCCAGTGAACCCACTGGGCACTGCCCATCATGTATCCTACAGCAGATATACAAGCAGATAATAAATTATCGGTGCTGTAAATATTATGCTGTCAAATCTGTCCAATATTCCTCCGTGACCCGGAATCAGCTTTCCGTAGTCCTTGATGTCGTTATTTCTCTTTATCGCAGATGCTGCCAGATCTCCAATAACCGCCGGAAGTGCACCGACAGCGCCGACAACTGCAAAAAGTAATGGCGCATAGTTCATGGTGTCTACATACTTATCAAACAGTATGCCAAACACTGCTCCGAATACACCTGCTCCAACGATACCGCCGATAAGACCCTCTATGCTCTTCTTAGGGCTGAGCACAGGTGCCATCTTGTGCTTTCCGAAGGCTCTTCCCACGAAGTAAGCACATGTATCATTTATCCATGAGCTGACAAATATCAACAGGACAAGTACCAGTCCATGCTCCATGTTTCTTATGAGATATACAAATGACAGCATGACACTTACATAGAAGAAATCCATAAATGCCGCCATGATCTGTTTATCGCTGTATGTTGGGAATGTCAGCACATACACAGCAAGCATAACCAATAAATATACGACCATCATAGGAACAATAATGTCCATACGATCCAGGTATATGGCTATATAATACAGAACTGTCGCCAGGTAACACACGATTCCCGGAGTCTTCTTGTTCACTCCGTATACTCTGAGCAGCTCCATATTGCCCACAAGGGATACCAGAGCCATAAGGCCGCATGTTACTATCCCTCCAAAATATAATGTGATGGCCAGTATCACTACCAGAACCGCACCACTTATCACTCTCTGTTTCATTAACTAATATCCTCCGGATAACTATTTTGCATCTCCGAATCTTCTCTCTCTCTTATTGTAGTACCTCACGGCTTCTATCAGAGAATCCATGTCAAAATCAGGCCACAGTGTATCTGTGAAATAAAACTCAGAATATGCAAGCTGCCATGGGAGGAAGTTGGATGTTCTCTCCTCACCGCTTGTCCTTATTAGCAGATCAGGATCAGGCACACCCTTTGTGTCGAGATATTCCGCAAACAGGCTCTCGTCAATGTCATCCGCACTGATCTTTCCCGCATCGGCATCCTTCATGATCTTCTTCACCGCCCTGACAATCTCATCACGTCCACCGTAGTTTATCGCTATATGGAACTGAAGTCCTGTATTCCCCGCAGTCTCCCTCTCCAGATCATCCATCTTCTGAACTATATCCTCCGGGAGGCCCTCGCGCTTACCTATGAGGTTAACCTTCATGTTGGCGTTGTTAGATCTCTCTATACTGTCAACCAGGTACTTTCTGAAAAGATTCATGATACCTGTGACTTCCTCAACAGACCTCTTCCAGTTCTCCGTGGAAAAAGCATACACTGTGAGATACTTTATTCCAAGCCTATCGCAATTTTCACATATAGCCTCAAGAGCCTTCGCACCCTCTGCGTGTCCATAGTTCCTGGGAAGAAATCTCTTCTTTGCCCATCTGCCATTTCCATCCATGATCACAGCCACGTGCTCCGGCACATTAAGTAATTCTCCGTTAATCTCTCTCTTCATATTATCTCCGCATTCCATTTTAGGGATACATCATATCCATGATTATTATACTGTCATGATCTCCTTGGATTTTGACTCAACAGCCTTGTCGATCTGACCAACGTACTTATCTGTGAGCTTCTGGATCTTGTCCTCGTTGTCCTTGAGCTCATCCTCGCTTATGTCTCCGTTCTTCTCCATCTTCTTGATGGCATCGTTGGCATCACGTCTGATGTTTCTTATAGCGACCTTTGCGCCCTCACCCTTCTTCTTGATATCCTTGACGAGCTCTTTTCTTCTGTCCTCTGTGAGCTCTGGGAAGTTGAGGATGATGTTTCTTCCATCGTTGTTAGGTGTGATTCCAAGATCAGAATTCATGATAGCCTTCTCTATCTCCTTGACAAGTGATGGCTCCCATGGTGCGATGACCAGTGTTCTGGCCTCTGGAACAGTTATATTTGCAAGCTGCTGCATAGGTGTTGGAACTCCATAATACTCAACCTTGATCTTGTTGAGGATGTTAGGGTTCGCTCTTCCTGCTCTGATGGTAGCATACTCAGCCTCAAGATTCTCAACTGACTTCTGCATCTTCTCTTCGTACTGTGTTAACATGATTCATTCCTCCTGGATTATATATTTTTCTTATTATTTTCCCTTTTATTCCGCATTCACATATGTTCCGGTGAAACCGCCTGTAACGGCTTTCACTATGCTGTTCTCATCATTCAGGCCAAACAGCATCATAGGCATCTTGTTCTCCATAGCAAGAACTGCTGAGGCAAGATCTATTACTCCGAGCTTGTTATCTACTATATCGCTCATCTTCATGCTGTCATACTTCTTAGCGTTCGGATTGGTCTTTGGATCACTGTCATATACTCCATCGATGGCCTTACCTGAAAGAATGACATCTGCCTGAACCTCTATTGCCATAAGCACTGTCGCCATATCTGTTGAGAAATATGGATGGCCGATTCCACCTGCAAAAAATACGACATCTCCCTGCTCCATATATGCGATTGCCTTGTCCTTGTCAAAAAGCTCAGTCATATTACCACATACAAATGGTGTCATGATGTGTGTCTTTATTCCGCAGCTTCTGAAGCTGTCCGCTGTGTAGATACAGTTCATGACAGTTGCCAACATTCCTATGGAATCCGCCTTAACTCTGTCCATGTTGTCTGAAGTTCTTCCTCTCCAGAAGTTTCCTCCTCCTATTACTACACATACCTGTATTCCCTTGTCTACTATCTGCTTTACCTGATTGGACACATCTCTGACTGTCTCCTCGTCAAAACCATGTTTCTTATCACCGGCAAGAGCTTCACCGCTCATCTTGAGCAGAATTCTGTCCATCTTCATATCGCGATCCATCCTTTGTGTTCATATTTTATTATTCATATTATATATCGTCATATCCTAGCATGATAACCCATGCAGACATCTGCCTGACGACCTGATTCATTATAGCACATACCCTTTACATTTCAAAGTAAAAAAGAAAGGCACATATCACTGTGTACACGTGCATATGATATGTGCCTTGCTGTTATGCTTATTTCTGTTATATGTCACCCGACATCCTGCTTTCAGATCCCAGATATCATCAATAGCCATCAGAATAATCTGACTCCGTCGATACAATGGAATCCACATCATCCTGAACTGTAAATGTATCAAGATCAAGCTGATTCTCACAGCCTGAATCATTGATGATGTTGTAGCTTATATTCTGTACGGTAGCTGACGGTGTATAATTCATGTCGTCGAACAGGAATCTGTGAAGTGCTGTGACATTCGTTGCGAGATCACAGGCAACGACATAGCTCACCTCATCCATGGTAGGACTGGCGATGGTAAACGGGAATCCTGTTGTAGTAGACAGCTTGTAGTTGAAGCAGGATTTTGCCATATCAATGATCTCTTCCTCTGTAAGGCTTGATGCAACATCATCCACAACCACGTTGATACAATCAAGCAGCTTGGAGATTCCTGCTGTCTTTGCCGCCTCTATCATCTTGGAGATAACTGTTCTCTGTCTCCATGTTCTTGTTATATCACCCTCATCTGTACTTCTGATTCTTGAGTAGGCTGTAGCCTGCACACCGTTCAGATGAACGACACCTGTGTCATATACATAATCTGAATAAATACCATTTACACCCATCTGCTCGTCAATACACTGGTTGAGCTTATAAAGCTCCTCCTCCTTCAGCTCTATATCAATTCCACCCAGGGCATCGATGGCTTCTGTGAGGGCTGTGAAATTGACCGCAACGTAATCTGTTATATTCAGGTCAAGGTTCTTATTTATCATATTGACAGCGCCCTGTGCTCCGCCGTATGCGTATGCATGAGCTGCCTTCTCGTATGACTGGCTGTCATTACAGAGCTCAAGGTAAGTATCTCTGTACAGTGAGAGAAGCTTGACCTCCTGTGTATCATTGTTGATGCTACAGATGATTATACTGTCTGAACGCACTCCTTCGTCAACCATGCCTGCATCTCTGGTATCTATACCAAACAATGCGATGTTGGTGTATCCTGTCATCTTCTTGACTGTTTCTTCATCCAGATCCTCATTTATATGAGTGTCCTTCAGCTCTTTGTACTGCATCTTGTTATATGTGTTGTTGATGTACGACTTCACAAACAGAACGCCTATGACTATGGCTGCAACAACCTCGATTGCAAGTATGATTCCCCATACTCTGTTCTTTTTCTTTCTCTTCTGATCCTTCATATCCTGCTCTTCTTCCGCATATTCATCTTCATAATATTCATCATCCGATGTATAAGCTTCCTCTTCTGATGCCGCATCCTCTTCATCGTCTGCGCCCGGTCCAAATGCGCTGTCGGAATAATCATCCTTTGCAATACCGGTTCTGCCATGATCATCTGAATAATCATCGGCATCGTCATCGTAATCATCTTCATCGTCAAAAAGCATCTCTCCGGCATATCTGCCCTTAACACGCTTCATATCATCGTCATCATGACCACTCATTTTATTTCCCATATTTTTCTCCTAAATATCGAATGTATCTGTCAAAATTTAACTCATATAGCAATACATTTTACTACAAATATCTCATCAATTCAACGGGATACACATAATTCACACATTTTTATACTTGATCAGTCAGCCAGGATAAACTTGTCCACCACCGGCACAAGTCCGTCCTCGTCATTTGACAATGTTATATAATCGGCATGTTCCTTCACTATGTCCTGTGCATTTGCCATGGCGACTCCCACCCCGGCATACTCTATCATCGTGAGGTCATTATATCCGTCACCGCACGCCACAAGATCCTTTCTGTCCATATCAAGGACCTCAAGAAGCTTCTCAAGGGATGTTGCCTTGTGAACATTTGGCGGCATGATCTCCACAAAATATGGCTCCGAGCGGAATATGTTAAGCTGATCACCGAACTTTTCTGCAAGCTCCTGCTCTATCTTCTCCGCCTTGTCAGGATCTGCGGTAAGAAGACATTTGTTGAGAGGGAAATCGATATATTCCCTGAAGTTATCTATCCTCATGATCTCCATATGATTGATACTTGCCTCAAATGTCATGTATCCGTCTATATCAGTTCCGGTTATAACTCGGTCTCCATCGTATGTCACCATTCCGCAGCCCGCTTTCAGACAGTAATCATATATATCCCTCACCACATCATTGTCAAGCACAGCCTGATATACCACCTCACCGGTACTGTAATCGACGATCCTTCCGCCGTTGAAAGCAAGCACATATCCGCCAAATCTGTCAAGCTCTATGGTGTCTGCTATCTTCCTTATTCCAGGCAGTGGACGTCCCGATGCTATCGCAACGATATGCCCCTTCTCCTGTGCCTCTATTATTTTCTCCAGCGTTGCCGGAGTAATATCCTTCTGAGTATTTGTCAGCGTTCCGTCAATATCAAGTGCCAGTAATTTTTTACTCATTTTATCCTCCATAATGTTATAACATAATTTGCTATATATTTTCTCCTTGATGCTATATAATGTCATAGTTAGGATGCCGTTACGTCATCCTGCCGCCCATTTCTGACTTTAGGAGAAATCACATGGATATAAACATATACGTTAATCAGAAAAAAATCAACCCTTTGTATCAGAAAGCCATCGCCGAGTACGTCAAGAGACTTTCTCCATACTGTACTCTGTCTATAGTATGTGTTGCAGGGAAAATTAAATGCACATCAGGGAAAAACACCACAAACTACTGCATATCCGGCTCCGATACCATCTCATCTGAGGACTACGCAGCCCGCATCAACAGTCTGACTTCAAGCGGTACCTCAAAGATAAACTTCTACATAGGGTACGATGAATCACTCACAGCTGATATGGAAAATTTCTCTCTCTGTTCAGTACAGCCGTCCGCCGAGATGACTGCCCTCCTGCTGTCCGAGCAGACCTACAGGGCATACACTATCCTGAACAACATAACCTACCACAAATAATCCCTGTCAGCTCCGGCTTATGATCGCAAGCTGCTCCGCCAGCGTCACCCTTATGAGCTGATGCGGAAATGTCATATCCGACACGCTCATCCTGTAATCAGCCCTCCTCACTATATCTGCAGCAAGTCCAAGAGATCCCCCTATCACAAATGTAACCGTGTCATGTCCGCGCTCCGATGCCCTGCGGACCTGATCGGCAAGTCCTTCCGTGGTCGTCTTCTTTCCTTCTATACACAGTGCTATAACATAGTCGTCTCTCCCGATCACATGTCTCAGCCTGTCCGCCTCGGCCTCAATGATCATGGCATTTACCTTGTCGCCAGCCTTCTGAGGTATCCTCTCGTCAGGAACCTCGCATATCTCCAGACGTCCTCTCTTGTCGATCTCCTTCTTATATTCATTTAACATCTGCGTAAAATGCTGTTCCTTTATCCTGCCGACGCAGGCAATCCTGTATATCATATGAACTCCTTCAGATCAGGCCTGATCAGCCCTCATCCTGTCAAATATCTTCAGTTCTTCCTCTGTATTTTTCTGCGTGCACACACTTACTCCAATGGTGAACAGCAGACTCACTGCAAATCCAACCACGTCACCGCTGATACCCGAGTATGCCGCCAGGCTGCCTCCGTTCACAAACGGGAGATATTTCCACATAACAAATGTGAGTATTCCTGCTATTATTCCAGCATACATGCCTTTTCCGGTCGCATGCCTGTACGTCAGTGTACAGAAAAGAGGAGCCGCAAGTGCCGCCGCACACAATCCCCAGTTTTCGGCGATCATATGCTCTCTGTTGAATTCAACAAACTCTGCCACCAGGAAAACGCAGCATCCGGTCAGCACAACAACACCTATATCTATAAGAAGCTTTGCGATTCCACCGGCTCTTGAGATTGCAGGAACAAGCCCTCTTATATGTTCGCATATATTTCTCATGAACGATTCCAGCATTACGACAACCGCCGCTATAAACACCATAAGCGCGGCAAATCTGAACACATACGCATAGGTTCCCGTTCCAAGCAGCTTCTTGAGCATCAGGTTGTACACCTGGAATGAGTTCATATTTGCCCATGCCTTCTCAGGATAGAGCACCGGTACGACCAGAAGTGCCAGTATACAGCTTGAAAGTATTGTGAACCCTTCAAAGATTACAGCCCATATTCTTCCGACATCGAGCTCCTTGATATCCCGGATATTTAAGACACCCTTGTACATCAGCGGCATGGCTATACATCCAAGTCCTACTCCCGTCATGGATATCGCACTTCCTATATCCACTGTTTTGCCATCGTAATACAGTATATTCAGATAAATGCTGGTTCCCCCTGCAAGCCTTGATCTCCTGTAATTGTCAAGTATCTCCCTCGCATCCATCCTGTAAAATACCAGTCCGATCATCGTCAGACATACGATTATAACCATTATGAACACTATTGTCTTGATTATTCCCATCAGCTTATTGTCAACCAGTATGGTGGCAAGGATGAGAAATGACACTATGATGGCAAGGCTTATGCTCTCCGGCATGTCCATAAAATAGGCGACAACCGATACGATAACCTTGAGAACAGACACCAGTATCAGGCAAAGCGTCACTATCCATATGACGGACACCAGATCTTTCAACTTCCATGACCCATATCTTGCTGCGAACAGCTCCGGAGCATTGTGTATCTTTTTAGGGGATATCTCAGCATACGAATTCATACGCTTTGACAGAAATATCCATCCGACAACATTGCCCACGAACAATCCCATGGCCACAAGGCACTGTCCTGCACCATGTATTACTATATTAATAGGTAGCAGAAATATGACCCACAATATTACATCATTGGCGCATACCTGCCCTGCGGTGGACACACCGCCACAGTTCTGCCTTTTGATTCCAAATACTCTCTTATCACTAAAAACAGACATGTATCAGCCACTCCATTCTTTTATCTGAATCTTCGTTATCATTTTTATATAATATACCCTGCTCATTCTACCACAGTTGAAGTTTTGCCGCCACCATCATATTTATTGTGACATTTGCCGAAATGTTACCATCAATTGCATTATTTTTTCAATAGTACAAAAACTAGTGATGTGTTATAATTTGAACCGTATGGGCTTTTACATATTTATTACATATTTTTTACCTGTCAGAAACACAGGTAAAATTCATTTTACTCAGGAGGGCTATAATTTTGGATTTATTTTCTATTTTAACATTGCTCGGAGGCGTAGGTTTATTTCTGTTCGGAATGAATCTCATGGGTGCCTCGCTGAAGAATCTCGCCGGTGGCAGTCTGGAAAAGGTTCTTGAGAAACTTACAACCGGAAAAAATCAGTTCACGGGAACTATCAAGGGTTTTACACTCGGTACAGCCGTAACAGCCATCATTCAGAGTTCGGCAGCAACGACCATCATGCTCATCGGCTTTGTAAATGCCGGAATCATGAAGCTTGGGCAGGCCATACCTGTCGTGTTTGGTGCCAACATCGGTAGTACCGCGACCGCACAGATCCTTCGTCTCGGAGATCTTGCGGAGACTAATATTCTTCTTAAACTTTTAAAACCGTCATCATTTGCTCCTATCCTTATATGTATAGGTGCATTTATCATACTATTTACAAATAACAACAAGAAACGTGATATTGCAAGTATTCTTGTTGGTCTTGGAATCCTCTTTCTCGGCATGAATACCATGGAGGGTGTATTTGCGCCACTCAAGGAATCAGAGAGCTTCCAGAATCTGTTCACATCGTTTAATAACCCATTACTTGGTATTTTAATAGGACTTGTGCTCACAGCCATCATACAGAGTTCATCTGCATCAGTAGGTATACTCCAGGCCATTTCGTCCACAGGCGTCGTTACATACGGAACAGCCATTCCTATCATTATCGGTCAGAACATCGGTAAGTGTATGACCATTATCCTCGGGGGAATCGGTGCGAACAAGAAGGCAAAGAGAGTTTCTCTCTCATATCTTCTCTTTAACATATTCGGAGCTGTGTTCTTTGTTATTGTCATATACGGACTTCAGCTTTTCATAGACATGCCTTTCATGGACAAGGTCGTAAACCGTGGTAACATTGCAAACGTCCACTTCCTGTTCAACTTTATCATAAGCCTGATACTTCTGCCATTCTCCAATCAGGTGGCAAAACTTACAGGAAAGATCATCAGGGACGACGAGGAGTCCAAGATCGACAAAGAGCTCGCCACACTGGATCCGAGACTTATCGCTACCCCTTCCATCGCTATTTCACAGGCAAGAAATGTCATGTTTGCCATGGCTGACTGCATAAGAGAGAACTTTGCAATAGCATGCAGACTCATCAGTGATTTCAATGAAGAAGATGCCGCCAAACTCGAGGAGAATGAGGATTTCATAGACAAATGTGAGAGCTCACTCAACAACTTCCTCCTCAAGGTAACATCACAGAACAACATGTCCAGATCCGAACGACTTGATGTGTCTGAGCTTCTGAACAGTCTGAGTGATATGGAAAGGATTGGTGACCACTGTGAGAATCTTCTCGTTGTATCGAGAAATATAATAGATCAGAAGATAAACTTCTCAGATCAGGGAATGAAGGAGATCCATACAGCGCTCAAGGCGACTAACAATATTATTGATATGACTCTGAACGCCTTCAAGGAGGACGATCTTCAGGCAATATCAAGAATAGAGCCACTTGCACAGACCATCAGCGAGATAACAGAGCTTATAAAGGATCACCACGTTGTGAGACTTCAGATGGGCGAATGTGGTATCCCTGGAGGATTTGCACTGGTTGACATTCTCACAAGTCTTGACAGGATCGGAAGCCACTGTAAGAACATCGGCCTTCACATTGCCAAGAAGATCAGGGGTATCCATATGGACGAGATGCACGGACACATCTACATCACCGGATACAAGACATCTGAGGAATACAAGGCTCTGTATGCATATTATTCATCCATGTATGCCGATCCGATAACAGAAGGCTTTGATGCAAGCATCCGCGAACTCCGTGAGTTAACAACACCTGATGAACCTGATAACAAAGCTAAGGTTTCCGGCGACGAGCAAAAGAATGAGTCAAGGAACAACCAGAAGTCCGACCTGAAGAAAAAGTCATCAGCAAAAAACAAAGTAGCCGACAGGCACGAAAAGATAAAAGAAAAGATAAATGAGAAATATCCTGAAAAGGGTAAAAAGAACTCCAAGAAAAAGTAAAGGAATATAACAAACTGCTATGTGAAAAAGCTCTGCACAGATAATACACTGTGCAGAGCTTTTTCGTTATATTTATATTGTAGTTTATATGCCTGGTCTTTTAAACCATATCAGTCACGGCTGTAATTGACGATCATATAGCCATCTTCTATCTCTATCCTTGCATCCTCCGATACAACCCGGTTGCTCACTCCAAGGCTGTCTCCTATCTCAAATGTACGATTCTCCACGTTGTATTCAAACCCTGTAAGTGTTACCCCCGTGACGCATCCACCGTACGGTATAAAAGATATATAATCGTATCCCTCCAGCCGGCTTATTCCGGCACTGGAATTTATCATGGTTATTACATTATGGTCATCCTCTATATACGCATTTACGCCTTTATCTGCACACTCCTTGAGCAGTCCTATGTTTGCCATCGTATGGTCAAGTCTCGTTCCTGTGGCCCCCGATATATAAATATCCGTAGCACCTTCCTCCATGGCATGCATGATGGCTACATGAGTATCCGTGAAGTCCTTGTGTGTGTCCAGATCAACAAACTGTATGGAGTGCATCTTTTTAGCCATCTTCCTGTACACGCCCACAGTCACCTTGCTGGCTGAATCGAAGTCACCCACGATCACATCTGGTACTATTCCTATCTTATTGCAGGTCTCTATACCCTTGTCCACAGCTATCACTCTGCTGCTTTCAAGGTGTCTGTCCATGATTCCCTGAAGTGAATACAGATCAACTCTGCCTCCGGATATTATAATATAACTTTTCATATCACTATTTGCCCTTTATTATCTATGCCTCATATTTCTCAAATACTTTGAGAAAGCTGCAGCTGTTCTCGTAGGCATCTCCGCCAAATACCGCAGAACCGGCAACTATGACATTTGCACCGGCTTCTATGACGTCACCCACATTCTTCAAATTGACTCCACCATCCACCTCTATATTGAGCTCAAGGCCTCTGTCATCTGCCATTTTTCTGACCTCAGCCACCTTTCTGAGTGCTGAAGGAATGAATGACTGTCCGCCGAATCCCGGATTGACACTCATAACAAGTACCATATCCAGATCGTCTATCACATAGTCAAGCACTGATACAGGAGTTGCCGGATTGAGTGCCACTCCGGCCTTCATTCCAAGCTCATGTATCCTGGCAACGGTTCTGTGCAGATGCTTACAGCTCTCTGCATGTACGGTTACCCAGTCAGCACCTGCCTTCTTGAAATCCTCAAGATATCTGTCCGGCTCCTCTATCATGAGATGCACGTCAAATATCATGTTCGTCTCTTTTCTGAGACACTTTATGACAGGCGCACCAAATGATATGTTCGGAACAAACGCACCGTCCATAACGTCAAGGTGCAGCGCAGGAACTTTCGCTCTGTCAAGCTCCGCAATGCCGTCCGCAATATGTGCAAAATCAACTGACAATAATGAAGGTGAAAGAATTATCATTACCATTTCCTCTTTTCTTTTAAGTCGTTATATATCATTACATAATCTTCGTATCTTATACGGCTTATCTCTCCGTCCGCAACCGCCTGCTTTACCAGACAATCCGGCTCACTGACATGATTGCACATGTTGAATCTGCACTTTCCCGTATATGCCGCAATATCCGGGAAATACTCCTTGAGATCCTCCGCCTCTATGGAATCAACATAGAGCGATGAAAAGCCCGGGGTGTCCATAATATATGTCCTGCCGCCAATGTGCATGAGCTCAGAATGTCTCGTGGTGTGCTTGCCACGCTTTATCTTGTCACTTATAGCGCCTGTCTGGGCCTCCGCCTCTGGCTTGATCGCATTGAGAGTAGACGACTTGCCGACTCCCGATGGCCCCGCAAACACCGTTGTGCGGTCTTTTATGATCTCCCTGAGCCTGTCTATGCCCTCGCCTTCCCTGGCACTTATGAAGATTGTCTCATACCCGCTCTTGCTGTATGATCTGCAAGCCTCCATATTGTCCGGCGAAAGATCCGTCTTGTTAAAACAAATGATAGTCTCAACACCGCTTTTCTCCATGCTGACAAGGAATCTGTCAAGTAGGTTAAAGTTCGGCTCAGGCTCGCTCACGGCAAATATTATGATCGTCTGATCCACATTTGCCACAGCAGGTCTTATTAAAGAGTTAAATCTAGGCAATATCTCAACGATATTACCTAGATTGTTCTCAGGATCAAGTATCTCTATATTCACATTATCTCCGACAAGGGGCTTGACCTTTTTGTTTCTGAAGATGCCCTTCGCCTTACATTCGTACAAATGTCCATCCTCGGCGTCTATATAATAGAATCCACCGATTCCTTTGATTATCTTTCCTGATATGATCTCTGCCACTACTAATTACTCTCCTGTGTAAATGTAGCGGACAAACCGCCCGTGTTAAAGCTTGATGTGACATCTATTCCCTCTGAATCCGTGATGGTCACAGAGAATGATCCCTGGTTGCTCTCAAGTCCTGTAGGACCCTCAACTCCATCTATATTGATAGGGAAGTCTCCTGCACCAGCCTTGCCGCTGTATACAGAGAATGTCTGTCTGCCTATTGTGTATGAGATGTCAACTGTCACACTTCCAAATGTATCAAAATCAAACTCTATATTCGATATTGAACCGCTGAAAGATACAGAGTATGTAACCTTCTGAGGTCCCTTACTGACAACATATGACACGGTAGTTCCCTCGTCAACCTCAGTGTTGACCTCAGGATCCTGTGATATTACCTGGCCTTCCTTCACATCATCGCTGTACTCATAGCTTGGATTGCCTACCAGGTTGACCTCCTGAAGCTTATCTGCTGCATCTGCCTCAGACATACCCTTGAGGTTAGGAACTGCGATCTTCTTCGTCTCCTTACCGTTACTGATGATTATCTTGACTGTTGAGCCCTCCTCAACCTCTGTTCCGGCAACAGGATCTGAGGATATTACATGATCCTTCTCAACATTATCATCGTACGCATAGCCATGTGTCACCTTAAGTCCTGCCTCCTCGAGCAATGTTGTGGCCTGACTGTCCTCATATCCGAAAACATCCGGCACCTTGGTCTTTTCCTTGCCCGATGACACGTAAATAGTTATCTGTGTATCCTTTGTTATGGATGTTCCATCATCTATACTCTGTGATATTACATAGCCCTTCTCAACTGTGGCATCTGTCTTCTCCACAAATGTATAGTTGGTGAAGCCATTCTTCTTCATCTGCTCCTCAGCCGCAGTCTTATACAGACCTACTACATTGACCATAGGTACTGTCTCCTGTGCAGTTGTGTCGTTCGCTCCCTCTGTGGTTATGACATCGGTGCTTTCCTCCGTCTTACCCTTACCGCCCAGAATATTCCAGCCGGCTATCTTGCCTATGAGAAGTATGGCAAGTATGGCAAGAACCACCGCGATGGCAATACTTGATACCATGATTATCTTCTTAAGTCTTGGATCAAGCTCCTCTTCTCCATCGTATTCCTGCTCCTGTTCTCCATCATCTGCCACTGACTCGTCCGTATCATCCTCTTCATCGTCGTCATCTGGGAACAGATCGTCGAACTGTGACGGCGGCATAACTGGCACGTTAGCCTTGATCTCTGACGTTCTCGGACTTACAGGTGGAATCTCCGTAGTATCTGCCTTATCGACCTGTCTTCCGGTCTTGATCATCTCCATCTCCTGCTTTGTCATCTCAATGGTAGGGGATGTAGGAACGCTGGTCTTAGGCACCACTATACAATCTATATTAGGATTCTCTTTTACTCTGTTGAGATCAGCTATAAGCGCATTTGCTGTGAGATATCGTCTCTCCGGCTTCTTCTGTGTACACTTTCTTATGATCTTCTCAAGGCTTGTAGGTATATCCGGGTAATACTCCCTAGGTGATACCATCTCGCCCTGAATGTGCATCAGCGCTATAGCCACATTGTTCTCGCCTTCAAATGGAACATGTCCTGTGAGCATCTCATACATGGTGATACCGAGTGAATAAATATCACTTCTCTCATCTGAGAATCCGCCCCTTGCCTGCTCCGGTGATATGTAGTGAACACTACCCATCGCATTTGTCGTGGTCGTGCTTGACGATGCGGCTCTTGCGATTCCGAAATCAGTAACCTTCAGCGTGCCGTTGTTCGACATGATGATGTTCTGAGGCTTTATATCTCTGTGTATCGTGTGATGCTCATGGGCTGCCTGAAGTCCCTGGGCTATCTGTATGGCAAAATCGATCGCCTGCATAGGCTCTATTCTGCCGTGGGCCTGTATATATTCCTTGAGGGTGGTTCCCTCCACAAGCTCCATTACTATATAATATATTCCGTTGTCCTCACCGACATCGTATACATTCACAATATTAGGATGTGACAGCCCCGCCGCAGACTGGGCCTCTATCCTGAACTTTGTAACAAAATTAACGTCTGAGCTGAACTCAGGCTTAAGCACCTTTATGGCAACATATCTGTTTAACACATGACATTTTGCCTTATATACCTCTGACATACCGCCAGATCCAACCAATTCTATGATCTCATAACGACCGCTGAGCATCGTTCCCGGATTTAACATACCAATTTATTCCTCCCAATCTATCGCAGCTACAACGGCAGATATATTGTCCTTGCCGCCGTAGTAATTCGCTCTCTCCACCAGCTTCTCACCGACTGTCTTAAGATCATCCGACTCTGATACAATGTCCCGAATCTCGTCGTCCTCTATCATGTTCGACAAACCATCAGAACATAGAAGGATCTTATCATCCGCTGAAAGTTCTACTTCAAAGAAATCCGGAACCACATCATCACCTATTCCAAGTGCTCGGGTTATAATGTTCTTCTCTGGATGATTCCGTCCCTTATTCCTGTCGAGCTGACCATTCCTTATCAGCTCCTCAACCAATGAGTGATCAAGTGTGACCTGTCTTATCTCATTGTTAACTATATATAATCTGCTGTCACCTATATTCGCGACATACATGATTCCATCATCGATCACTGCAGCTACAAATGTCGTTCCCATACCTGCGTAATCCTCCGGATTGCTGAGCGCAAGCTTATACACCTTGTCATTGGCATATATTATCGCCCTCTTGAGCAGCGATACAGGATTGCTTATCTCGCTTTCACTTATATATTCAACTGCGGCTTCAATCGCCGTTCTGGATGCAACGTCCCCGGCCTTATGACCGCCCATGCCATCCGCAACTATGTACAGATTGCTGATAGCCCCTATTGGCTCATCTGTATAAAATATGCTGTCCTGATTCATGGAACGCTTTTTTCCAACATCTGTTATTCCAAATGATTTCATATATTCTCTCCATCAGCCTAAAATATTATCTGATACGCCACCTTGCCTATTTTAGCACAACACATAAAAAAGAACAAGACGAACTATTTATCCGTCTTGTTCTCCTCCTCATATTTACGGCGGAGCTGTCCGCACGCTGCGTCTATGTCACGCCCCATGCTTCTTCGCACCGTAGCTGTTATCTGGTTTCTCTCCAGAATATTTTTGAAATTCTCAATGGCGCTGTTATCCGCCCTCTCGTAATCCCTCTCCTTGATCGGATTTACGGGGATGAGGTTCACATGGCAGTTTCTTCCCCTTATGAGACGCGCCAGCTCGCATGCCTTCTCAGGGCTGTCATTCTGCCCTTTTACAAGAGAATACTCAAATGTTATCCTCCTGCCCGTCCTATCAAAGTAATAATCACAGGCGTCCAGAACCTCTGCAATGCTGTATCTGTTGGCTATCGGCATGAGTGCCCTTCTGTCCTCGTCATTTGGCGCGTGAAGCGACAATGCAAATGTAATGGAAAGCCCCATATCCGCAAGCCTCTTTATCTCAGGCACTAAACCGCAGCTCGACACTGTGACATTTCTCTGGCTTATGTTCAGTCCATTCTCGTCCGTCAGCATCTCTATGAACCTGACAAGATTGTCAAAGTTATCCAGCGGCTCTCCTGTTCCCATCACGACCACATTTGACACACGCTCACCTGTTATCTTCTGGATGCTGTATATCTGTGACAGCATCTCGGACGCTGTGAGATTCCTCACCAGCCCGCCTATGGTCGATGCACAGAACCTGCAGCCCATACGGCAGCCCACCTGGGATGATATGCACACGGAATTGCCATGCTTGTACTTCATGAGCACGCTCTCTATGACATTCCCATCATGGAGTCTGAACAGGAATTTATTTGTGCCGTCATCCTCTGAAATGAGTCTGGTGACAACGCTCACACCATATATTCCATATTCATCCATCTTCTCTCTGAGGCTTTTCGGCAGATTGGTCATCTCCTCCGTTCCGTCCGCAAGCTTCACATGAAACCACTGATATATCTGCTTCGCCCTGAATGCCGGCTGACCGGCACCGGTGACCCAGTTCCTGAGTTCTTCCATATTCATTGATTTCAGATCCGGCTGTCTAATATCCTTATCTTCTCTATCCTTTACTTCCATACTCTGTCCAATCTTTTATACATGTTCTATCTATTTTGTACGCACGAACTTCGATATGAAAAATCCATCACACTCATCGACTCCCTGTAACAGAGTTACATATCCTTTATCGCCGCCGTGCCCCGGTACAATCTCATCTATACTCACAGTCTCAAAATCATGATTTTCCACAAACCACTTAACATTGTTCTGATTCTCCCTGCTGTCTATAGTACATGTCGAATACACCAGTGTTCCACCCGTTTTCACATATCTGGATACAGTGTCAAGAATATCCCTTTGAAGCTGTGCCAGCTCGTCTATGCTGTCACCTGTCACATTGTACTTGATATCGTTCTTCCTGCCCATTATGCCAAGTCCCGAACACGGAAGGTCTGCTATTACCACATCAGCCTTTCCGACAAGGTTCTCATCAAGGTCTCTCGCATCCCATGCCTCGACAGTGACATTTGTCAGTCCAAGTCTGTCCACGTTCTCCTCTATGAGCTCCGTCTTGTTCTCGGTGAGATCCCTTGAGATAACCCTTCCTGTCTGTCCCGCAAGACTTGCGGCATACATGGTTTTGCCGCCCGGTGCTGCACACACATCCACCACCAGATCTCCATTCTGTATACCTGCTGCCCTTACAGCCAGACACGAACTCTGATCCTGTACAACAAATTCTCCATCCATGAATCCTGGGATCCTTCTGACATAATCATATCCCTTTATAAGAAGTGATGTGTCATTCAGGCTTCCTCGCACTGTCTCTATTCCAGCGGCCTCCAGCTTCCTCTCGACTTCATCAACGCTTATCCTGTCTGTATTCACCCTTATGGATGTCGGACGCATTTCGTAGCTGCTTCCGAGTATCCTGTCCACCGTTTCTCTGTCATAGTCCTGCAGCAGTATCTCCACAAGCTCCACAGGAACTGAATATTCAACCGAATAGTATTCCAAAGGTGATGTGTTCTTATCAGGGTATTTTATACCATCCCTGTTTCTTGCGATATTTCTGAGCACTCCGTTGACAAAGCCTCTGAGGCTTCCAAATCCATGATCCACCGCCAGCTTCACCGACAGGTTGCAGGCAGCCGAATCCGGAACAGAGTCCATAAAGAACAGCTCGTAAGTTCCCATCCTGAGGACGCATCTTATGAGCGGCTTGCACTTGTTCACCTTTGTTTTGGAGAACTGGTTTATTATGTAGTCCAGCTTTATCCTCTGCTCTGTGACTCCCTCGACCATTCTCGTGATGTACGCCCTGTCCTGTTTGCTCATGAACTGGTTGGCGCGGAGTGCCGTTCCAAGTGCTATATTTGAAAATGTATGATTTTTCTCTATGTCCAGTAATGTGGTCAGAACCACCTCTCGAGTCTTTGTATCCATTCTACCTCTGTCCATTCTTCATCAGATATATTTGATCAGATGTGCTCTCCGGCTGTGAGTTTATTGCCCGCAAGGAACGCCGCCGCATCCATAGGCTTCTTGCCCTCAGGCTGCAATCTTGTTATCTGGAGTGCATCCTGTCCACACGCTATGGCAAATGTCTTCTTGGTCACCATGGTTATCTCACCCGGTGCAATGCCATCCTCACGGCTCACTACCTTTGCCCCATATATCTTGACATTCTTGCCGCCTATCCTTGTGTATGCACAAGGCCATGGCTGAAGACCTCTCACAAGTCTCTCTATCTTCTCTGCCGGCTCACTGAAATCTATATCTCCCATACCCTTGTTCAACATGGAAGCGTAACAGCTCAGGCTGTCATCCTGAGGGGTCCGGACCGCAGTTCCATTCTCAAGCTTTTCAAGGGTTGACAGTATAAGCTGCGCACCGCTTGCCGCAAGCTTGTCCGTCAATGTCTCTCCAGTGTCATCGTCACCGATAGACACAATCGAATGTTCTATCATATCTCCGGTATCAAGTCCCTTTGCCATGTACATGGTGGTGACTCCGGTCTCCTTCTCGCCGTCAATGATCGCCCACTCGATAGGTGCCGCACCGCGGTACTTCGGGAGCAGCGATGCATGGATATTGACACATCCGTACTTCGGAATATTGAGTATGCTCTCAGGAAGTATCTGGCCATATGCTGCCACAACTATCACATCAGGTGCATACGCTCTGATGATGTCCACGTTCTCCTGCTCACGGAGCTTCACCGGCTGATATACCGGAATATCATATTCCATTGCCTGTACCTTCACCGGTGTCGGTTGAAGCTTTTTGCTCCTTCCCTTTGCCTTGTCCGGCTGCGTAAAGCATGCCACAACGTCATGTCCCGCTTCCACTATGGATACAAGTGCGTGCACGGCAAAATCAGGGGTTCCCATATATATAACTCTCATCTGCATGTCCTCCTTGTTATAGGTTAAGTATCTCTTAATTCTGCTCTACCTCGTGAAGGCCATCCTCGACAAGATCCTTGTAGAGCTTTCCGTCAAGATGATCAAGCTCGTGGCAGATAGCTCTCGCCAGAAGTCCCTCTCCCTCGACTGTAAACTCCTCCATATTCTCGTCAAATGCCTTGCATATTACATGCATAGGTCTTGTAACTGTTCCAAATTTTCCAGGAAGGCTGAGGCATCCCTCCTCACCTGTCTGCTCTCCGTCTGATTCTGTTATCACAGGATTTATAAGACAGAGTGGATTGTCATCGCCGACATCAATAACAACTATCCTCTTGAGGATTCCAACCTGAGGTGCGGCAAGTCCAACTCCATTTGCCTCATACATGGTATCAAACATGTCATCTATGAGTGTAAGTGTTCTGTCATCCATCTTCTCAACCGGTCTGCACACCTTTCTGAGTATGTCATCTCCGTCATATCTTATATTTCTTATCGCCATGTCCACAAATCTCCTTTTCACTAATACATATTTACCGGATTCAGGTCAAAGAATACGCTCACATCGTTCTCTCCGTTCTCCTTAAGCCATTCCTCGACATAATCCTTGACATCCACCAGCATCCTGTAATCCCGGTGTTTTATATACAACACCCGCCTGTACACATCCTTTATCTTTGATATGGCCGGTTCCGAAGGACCGATCACAGACAGATGTCCTGCATTTATATATTTTCCCCTTATAAGAGAATACATCCTATCCATTATATTGGCAAGCTGTTCTTCGTCCATGCCCGTGCCCATTATGACCATCATATTCCACTCCGGCGGATACCTCATGAGTGATCTGTACGCCTCCTCGATATCGTAGAATGCCCTGTAATTCTGGGACGCTGCCGCAGTTATGGCGTAGTTGTCCGGCTTGTAGGTCTGTATCACAACCTTTCCGGGCACATCACCCCTTCCGGCTCTTCCCGCAGCCTGGGTCAGCAGGTCAAATGTCCTCTCACCGGCTCTGTAGTCTCCGCTGAACAGTGTGAGATCCGCCAGCAGCACACCCACAAGTGTCACTCTGGAAAAGTCATGTCCCTTGACTATCATCTGGGTTCCAATGAGTATGTCCGCATCGCCTCTTCCGAAGCTCTCAAGTATCTGCTCATGAGAATTCTTCTTCGAGGTCGTATCCCTGTCCATCCTTAAAGTCCTGGCCTCCGGGAACAACCTGTGTACCTCCTGCTCGACCTTCTCGGTTCCGACTCCATAGCCTCCTATGAGCTTTGAACCGCACGCCGGACATTTGTCCGGCTCCGGCATTCTGAATCCGCAGTAGTGGCACACAAGCACGCCCTTCTGTGTATTATTTCCAGAGTGCAGTGCCATGGACACGTCACAGTGCGGACATTTCACTGCCTCTCCGCAGCTCCTGCAGGATACAAAGCTGTTATATCCCCGCTTGTTGATGAACAGTATGATCTGTTCCCGCTTGCTGAGCCTGTCCGCTATATCATTTGCAAGCTCGTCGCTTATTATGGATCTGTTGCCCCGGTGGAGTTCATCCCTGAGATCTACTATGCTTGTCTCTGCCATGGCTCTGCCCTCAACACGGCTGTCCATGGTCCACAGCCTGTACTCACCCGCCAGTGCACGCTTGTAGCTCTCCACGGAAGGAGTTGCGGAACCGAGTATGACACTCGCCCCCTCAAGCCTTGCACGTTCTATGGCAGTCTCCCTTGCGTGATATTTTGGCGGGCTGTCACTCTTATAGCTGCTCTCATGCTCCTCGTCTATTATTATCAGCCCCAGCTTCTCAAATGGGGTAAACAGCGCAGACCTCGGGCCTATCACCACATCCACATCGCCCTTCCTTGCGCGCTCAAACTGATCATACTTCTCCCCGCTGCTGAGCTTTGAGTTGACCATGGTCACACGGTCACCAAAGTATCTGGAGAAATATGTCAGTGTCTGATACGTGAGTGCTATCTCAGGTATCAGCACGATCGCCTGTCTGCCCGCGCGGACGACTTCACGGATACACCTCACATACACCTCAGTCTTGCCGCTTCCCGTCACGCCATGAAGAAGATAAGTCCTGTGTATACCCTGATCTGCATCACTTACGAAATCATCGACTATCCTCTGCTGGTCACTGTTAAGCTCTATATCAGGAGCCTCAAATGCCTGCTGCCTCACCGCGTCAGACACCACATCCCGGTATCTGCTGTCCTCAACGATACGAACGACACCTTCGTCCTCCATGGCCTTAACCGCCTGATGTGACACATTCAAAGTCCCGGTGGCCTCCGTCATTGGGAGCTCATGTCTCACCATAAGCTCGCGGAGGAGCCTGAGCTTTGCCCTGGCATTCTTCTTCATATATCTGTATTCCCATGTGTCCACATCCTCGCATGAAAGGACAACATATCTGACCACCACGGACTTAACCGTTTTTTTCACCGGCATCACCGTCTGGATGGCATTTATCATGGTGGAGCCGTAGTTCTCCTTTATCCACGCCGCAAGGGCAAGGAGCCTTCCCGGAGCTGCCACGCCGTCCTCGCACAGAGAATCTATAGACTTTATCCTGCTCTCATCATATTCCGTGGAATCCGATATCCCTATGACATAGCCTTTTCTCAGATTATTTCCCTTGCCAAATGGAATGTTGACCTGACTTCCTATCTGTATCCTGCCGGCAATATCGTCAGGAATAGCATATTGAAATGTTCTGTCTATCGCCTCATGGGATATATCAATTATCACATCTGCGTACAATCCCCGCATTTTTCTCCTCCAATATCTGCCGTATCATTTCTCTCTCGTCCATTTGTGTCCTGCGTCCCTCTATATCCTGATATGTCTCATGGCCTTTGCCGGCCAGAAGGACTATATCATCCCTGTCCGAAATCTCCAGAGCGTATCTTATAGCATCCAGACGGCTGCATATCTTTACATATTCTCCTCCGCCCTCGAGAACCCCGGTCTCAATATCCGTCATTATCGCCTCCGGGGATTCAAACCTCGGGTTATCACTTGTTATGACCGTCATATCCGCCAGCCTGCCCGACACAAATCCCATGCCTTTTCTGCGCCCGGCTGATCTGTTGCCGCCGCATCCGAACAGACATATAAGCCTCTTCGGCCTGTACTGTCTGAGGGTGGTCAGTACATTTTCCAGGCTCACGGCATTGTGGGCATAATCGATGAATATCCTTGCGTATCCCGGAATCTCCACCGGCTCGAGTCTGCCCCTCACCTTCATATCCGACTGCGAATCCTGCATTACCTCCATCGGTATCCCGATGATCCCGCAAGTGGTTACCGCAGCAAGAGAATTGTACACATTGAACTCTCCCGGTATGCCAACAGTCATGTAAGTGCTCTCCCCGTCCGTTCTCTCACACTCATAGCCTATCCCCATAACTCTATGGAGAATGAGCCTGTGTATCGCTCCCGCCATACACACATTGCCATCCCCGGCTGCAGTGTGATTCCTCACACCATAATATACCACTTCAGCCCCTGCATTCACAGCCTCGGCAGCAATACACCCAGAATACATGTCATCTGCATTTATCACCGCAGTCTTACACTTTGAGAACAGGCTTCTCTTCCATCTCCCATACTCGGCAAATGTGCGGTGTTCATTCCGCCCAATGTGATCCGGAGCAAGATTTGTATATACGCATATATCAAATTCTATCCCTGACACACGGCCGTGCATAAGCCCCTGTGACGATACCTCCATGACGCAGTATTCCGCACCATTTGCCACCATGTCTGCAAGCTTGCGATGGAGATATATCGTTCCCGGAGTGGTGTTCACAGATGGTATCTTCCGGATACAGTCATCGATCTCTATGGTTCCCACAAGACCGGTTCTACGCCCCCATCTGTCCAGCATAGACTTTATCATACATGCGACCGTGGTCTTTCCCTTTGTCCCGGTCACACCTATAACCTTCATACTTCGTGACGGAAAATTCCAGAAATTATTACATATCATTCCTATACCGTGGCGATAGTCATACAGTCTCACGATCAGTACACAATCGGTATCCCCCCAGCGTCCGGCTGACCGCTCCGCAGGTATGCCGATATCATCTGTCATGACTATACACGCTGCGCCCCTTGCCACGGCATCATCTATATAGCGATGTCCATCTGTTCTCGCACCTCTCCGGCACACAAAAAGAGTTCCCTGTGTGACATCTCTGGAATCATCTGCCAGATCCGTAATCTGACAGTCAATGTCCCCTGCCAGGATCTCATAGACCGTGCCTTTTAGAACATCTGACGCCCTCATGATACACCTCCCGTCGACATATTCCTGTTTATTTAGAATATGCCACATCCGGCACAGTTGTGTATCAGAAAAATAGGAGGCTGTGCTAAAAGCTCCAACCTCCATTCTTCTCACTTACCGCTATATATTCCGGTCTGTTAATCCTCGTCTGCTCCGACGATCTTTACCTTTCCATGGTAAACTTCATCTACAGCGATGGATAATGGCTTCTTCTTTGGGTCTGCTGCCACCATAGGCTCCTGGCCATCAATGATCTCTCTTGCTCTCTTTGCTGTTGCAAGAACGATTGAATATCTGCTGTTTACTACAGGCTGCTCACCTGGCTCAACCTCTGCATTTACTACTGACATTAAGTCTGTGTATGATGGATGTAACATGATATTATATCCCCTTTCTTATATGATTATTGAAATATTCTTCTAAACTGCTGTCCACTGTTATCCAGTCTAATTTATCAGAGTTTCTTTATCTCTGCAAGCTCTTCTTTTATTCCGGCTATATATCCAAGCTGATTATCTCTTCTGCAGCCATAGCTTCTGATGACTGAATCCACGGTGTGTATACACTCGTCCAGATCATCGTTGACTATGATGTAGTCGTACTTGTCCATGTCCTCAGCTTCCTCTGTGGCCTTTCGGAGTCTCTTGATTATGGTCTCCTCCGACTCTGTTCCTCTTCCTGCCAGTCTGCTCTTAAGCTCGCTTATGCTTGGAGCTGATATAAATATGAGAAGCGCATCAGGGAACTGCTTCTTGACATTGAGTGCACCCATGACCTCTATCTCGAGTATGACGTCCTTGCCATCAGCAAGCTTCTCCTCAACATACTTCTTTGGAGTTCCATAATAATTCTCTACATACTGTGTCCACTCGATAAATCCGCCGTAGTCAATGAGATTCTCAAAATCCTTGCGATCCATGAAATAATACTCTCTTCCATCGACCTCACCCTCTCTCGGTGATCTTGTCGTCGCCGACACTGAAAGGTTATATCCAAAATCCGACACAAGTCTCTTGACAACTGTGCCCTTTCCAACTCCTGAAAAACCGGATATGACTATGAGCGATCCACGCTTTGTACTCTTATCTGCCATCATCATTACCTCTAAAAATTATGTATTCTATTCCAGATTCTGTATCTGCTCTCTGACCTTCTCTATGTCAGTCTTGAGCTGTATCGCCTTGTCTGACACATCAAGTGAATTGGCCTTTGAAAGTATCGTGTTCGCCTCTCTGTTCATCTCCTGTGCGATGAAATCCAGCTTCCTGCCGACGCTTCCGCCATCCTCCAGAATCTTCTTCGTGCTGCTGATATGGCTCTTAAGCCTTACAGTCTCCTCGTCCACACATATCTTGTCCGCATATATAACGACCTCTGTGGCGATCCTGTTCTCATCTATAACAGGATTGTCAAGAACCTCTGTGATCTTGTCCGTGAGCTTGCGTCTGTACTCCTCCACAAGTTCAGGTGATATCTCCTCTATATAATCAACGGCAGCTCTCATTCCGTCAAGCTTGTCGATCATGTCCTTCTTAAGGTTCTCTCCCTCTGTTATCCTCGACTGCACGAACACCTTCGCAGCCTCGTCAAGGGATGTCTCTATTATCTTCCACAGCTCATCCTGGTCAACCGCCTGCTCCTCAACCGTGAACACGTCAGGGAAGCCTCCAAGCTGTGCAGGTGTTATGCTGTTCTCAATTCCAAAATCCTTGGACATCTCCTCGAAATATCCCATGTACTTCTCGGCAACGTCCTTGTTGTACTTCAGCTTGACATTGTCATCCGAGAAATCCTCGTATGTGATGAACACGTCAACCTTTCCTCTCTCAATATATTTTTTGAGATATGTTCTTATGTTTGTCTCAAAGAAGCTTATCTTCTTTGGGAGCTTTATATTGATGTCGCAGAATCTGTGATTGACTGACTTCATCTCTACAACTATCTTGTATGCATCAGTCACCCTCTCGCTGCGGCCAAATCCTGTCATGCTTTTTACCATATCTGTCTCCTAATATTCCCAGGTTATATGTTGTTTTCAATTACCTGATAACAGATAATATATTATACTTCACACCTGTTTAAAAATCAAATTATTTATTGTACTTCCTCTATTCCCGCAATCCTCGGCTCTGCGATCATCGAGTAATTCGTATGATATATTACAAATCCAGGCTTTGCCCCCGCAGGCTTTTTGATATTTCTGCGCTCGGTATAGTCTATCTCCACCTTCGGTGCCGTCCTTCCAGACGAATAATACGCTGCAAGTCTTGCCGCCTCCTCATATGTAGAATCAGGAAGTTCTCCCGCACCCTCAAGTCTCACGATGACATGGGAACCCGGCATCTTCTTAGCATGGAACCACATATCCCCACCATTTGCGAATTTAAATGTGAGCTCATCGTTCTGGATATTATTCTTGCCCACATACATATGGAATCCATCGCTGGATATGTAGTGCAGCGGTTTCGACTTTGCCTTTTTCCTGTCGCCCTTGCGTCCGTAATGTCCCTTTACATATCCGCAGGCTACGAGCTCCTCCTTGACCTGTGCCAGTGAATTCTCATCTATCGCCATATCAAGGAACGTCTGTACCGACTGAAGATGCTCCAGCTCACTCTTCGTCTCGACAGTGAGCTGTGTAAGTGCCTCATAAGTCCTCTTGAGCTTGTTGTATCTCGCAAAATATCTCTTGGAGTTATCCATAACAGATATGGTCTTGTCAAGCGGGATCTTTATCATCTCGTTAGTATAGTAGTTGAGAGCCTCAAAACTGTCCGCTCCCTGTTCTATATTGTAACCATATGTGTTGATCAGTTCTCCGTACACACGGTACTTTTCCCTGGATTCAGTGTCCTTTAACTGAGCGAGCTGCAGGTCGTATTTCTTGCTCGTTCTCTCAATGGCATTCGAGACGATCTTTCTGAGATCCGATGACTTCTGTCTTATCCTTGTGACCGCACTCTTTCTGTAGAAATACTCATCAAGCACCTTTGAAATGTCATCCCTTGATTCTATGGTCTTGTCGCTGTACATCGACAGATGCACCGACGAGAACTCCACTGGAGTGTAACCGTCCAGTATGATTTCAGGAGTATAGTTCCCGTTCCTTATATCAGATACTATCCCGGCAAATTCATCATAAAGCCTTGCGACATCCGCCTCGCTCATGCTGTCCACAGGCATGTTGCCGTCAAGTCCTGCCCTGTAGGTTATCTCACTCGCCACAACCGGTGAAAATCCGGTTATGTTCTGGTATATCGCCTTTATGATATTCGTAGGGCTCGAGCTCACACGCTCTATGAAGTCCCCGCGCTCTATCTCAAGCGGGGATACCTTTCCTCCCGCCGGAGGATACTCATAAGTCCTGCCCGGAAGAACCTCCCTCACTGAGCTCACCATATGGGATAT
This sequence comes from Coprococcus sp. AF38-1, assembly GCF_003603945.1. Taxonomy (NCBI): domain Bacteria; kingdom Bacillati; phylum Bacillota; class Clostridia; order Lachnospirales; family Lachnospiraceae; genus Coprococcus; species Coprococcus sp. AF38-1. Next base: position 122,548 of record NZ_QVGO01000009.1, on the reverse strand, counting down.
ATGCTTTATGCTGTCGATGATGACATTCTCATCCGTGGCAAATATGATATTGCTGTGCTTACCCATGATCTCTATGATGAGTTTCTTTCTCTTTAGATCTCCAAGCTCGTCCAGATGCTCGATGACCATGACAACTATTCTCTCAAAGCCCGGCTGATACACATCAACTATCCTTCCGTTGTTGATATGCTTCCTGAGGAGCATACAGAAATTCGGCGCTGTCATAGGATTCTCCTTGGCGGACTGCTGAAAGTATATAAGCGGGAGGCTTGCATCCGCAGACATGAGCAGCCTGTAATTCTCCCTGTTATTCTTTATTACTATGTTGAGCTCGTCCTTCTCCGGCTGATATATCTTATATATCCTTCCGTCGATGAGCTTCTCCTTCATGTCTCTTACCACATTGGATATCACTATTCCGTCAAACGCCATATCTGTCTCTCCTATATCCCTGAAAAAAGGCAGAAAATGCAAATTCATTCTCTGCCTCTTCCATATCTACTACCACATTACTGCTATCCTGATCCTACAGTGAATTGTAGAGATCCTTATATATATTCGCTGAGTTGTACCATGAGTAATCCTGTCTCATGCCACGCTCCTGGATTCCATACCATGCCTCTTTGTTGTTATAGTACACTTCCTTTGCATAGTTTATGGCATTGAGGAGCTCATATGCATCATAATTAGCAAATGAGAATCCTGTTCCTGTACCCTCGAACTGATTATAAGCCTCAACAGTATCTGCAAGACCACCTGTCTCTCTTACTACTGGAACTGTGCCATATCTGAGTGCCATGAGCTGTGTGAGTCCACATGGCTCAAATCTTGAAGGCACGAGCATCACATCGCAGCCTGCATACATCTTATGAGATCTCTCATCTGAATAATAGATGTTCGCTGATACCTTTGCAGGATGTATTCCCTGATAATACTTGAACATGTTCTCGTACTTGCCGTCACCGGTTCCGAGGACGATGAACTGTACTCCGTCACAGCATATATCGTTCATGATCCTGTCAACCAGATCAAGACCCTTCTGGTCTGTGAGTCTGGATATGATTCCTATTACAAACTGATTCTCATCCTGAGGAAGTCCACATTCCTTCTGCAGTTCGATCTTGTTGATCTTCTTGAGCTGTCTGAAGTTATCCACGCTGTAGTTCTTATATACCTGTGGATCTGTTGCAGGATTCCATACCTCGTAATCTATACCGTTGACAATGCCCCAGAGTGACTGCCATCTGGCACTTAAGAGCCCGTCAAGTCCCTCTCCATAATATGGAGTCTGTATCTCCTTGGCATATGTGTTACTTACCGTTGTTATCTTATCTGCATATACAAGTCCGCCCTTGAGCATGGCAGCATCCTTCTGGATCTCCAGCTTGTCCGGTGTAAATACATAATCAGGGAGCCCTGAATACTCCTGAATGGTCTTTATATCCCACTTGCCCTGGAACTGGAGATTATGAATAGTCATAACAGACTTCATGCTTGTATAGAACATATCTCCTGCAAACAGAGTCTTGAGATATACAGGCACAAGTCCTGCCTGCCAGTCATGACAGTGAAGTATATCCGGCTGGAAACCGATCGATGGAAGGATCGAAAGCGCTGCCTTTGAGAAATAACAGAACTTCTCGATATCCCACTTTACATCACCATAAGGTGTAAATCCGTTAAAGTAATACTCGTTATCTATGAAATATACCTTGACACCCTCATACTCCAGATACATAACGCCAACATAATCATTCTTGTAACCGATGTCCATATAAAAATGCGTTATATACTGCATCTTCTCCCTGTACTTGTTCGGAATACAGAGATAATTCGGCATGATGACTCTCACATCATACTCGTTCTTATCAAATATCTTTGGCAGTGTTCCAACTACATCCGCAAGACCACCCGTCTTTATAAATGGCACACACTCTGATGCTATATATGCAACCTTCTTCATCAAATAAACCCTCCATGACATTTAGACATTAAATCCTTGTATATTATATCACACGGGTATCCATAATTCAATAAATCAGTGTATCTATATTGTTGCATTTGCCACATTCCGCTGATATACTTTTAGCATGCAGCCGCACGCAGATACGGCTGCGATCACAATCCAGAAAACAGGAGATTTTCAATGTTAGACATCACCATCACCGAGACCAGGGACTTCGTGAAGAAGCTTCTGATGGACAATACATTTGACCGTTTTCTCGCCATGGAAGCATTTGTAAAAAGCGGGATAACATACAGCTTTGACGGAAGGGTAAACAAGGATTTCTATGACAAGGAGGAGCTGGAGCTCATGGCTTCCACATCCTACGCCTCATGGGAGTCCATAAAAACACATGTATATAATGTTATAAGAGGAAAGAAGCTGCCACTGAGCTTCAAGATAGTGCTCGTGCTCTCCCAGCCGGACATCATGGATATGCTTGAGAAGAACCATCTCACCATACCGGTATCCGATGTGGCAAATCTCACCTTGAACGTCTACTATGACGGCATGAGCATACAACTCACATCCATGGCGACCCAGAACATATTCACCATGGATAAGACCCTTGAGCATGTGTGGGATGCGGAGATCAGGGATTTCCTGAAGACTGCCGGAATATATTTCACCGAAAGCTGATTTTTTGAAGAAATTTAATATGATTTTTGAAGATCCGGCACCTCATCTGATGCCGGATTTTTTTACGCGCCGCCCCCTGTTAGCACTCATTTTGTCTGAGTGCTAATTTTTTCTTGACTTTAGTTCCCAGCTGATTTATCATACCTTTTAGCCTGATGTGTCAGTGTACATTTCTATTAAGATTGAACACAGATCGAGGATGACACATCTTTCATTGAAAACCATTATATTTTAAGGAGATGTATACAATTATGAAGAACGGAAATTTATCGATCAACAGTGAAAACATTTTCCCTGTCATCAAGAAGTGGCTGTATTCAGACCACGATATATTTGTCAGGGAGCTTATATCAAACGGCTGTGATGCCGTGACAAAGCTTAAGAAGCTGTCTCTCATGGGCGAATTTGACGAGCCGGATGAGCCATATCGTATAGATGTGACCACAAGTGCCAACGACAAGACCATCACATTTACCGATAACGGTATCGGTATGACTGAGGAGGAGGTTGAGAAATATATCAACCAGATCGCTTTCTCAGGAGCCGAGGCATTCCTTGAGCAGTACAAGGACAAGGCAACAGAGGAACAGATCATCGGCCACTTCGGACTGGGCTTCTACTCCGCATTCATGGTTGCCGACAAGGTCACCATCGAGACAAAGTCATACAAGGACGGCGAGGACGCTGTATACTGGGAGTGCGAGGACGGCCTTGAATACTCCATGAAGAAGTGCATTAAGGCTGACCGAGGTACTACCATCACCCTTTATCTGAACGAGGACAGCTATGAATTTGCAAATGAATACAGGATCAAGGAGGTCATCGACAAGTATTGTTCGTTCATGCCTGTTGAGATCTACTACACCAACGCAGACGAGCCACAGGAAGATCCTAAGGATGCTACTGTAGACGTGGATGCAAAGGAAGTCAGCGACACAGCAGATAATGCTGAGGGCAGCACTGACAGCAAAGGCCCAGACGCAGACGATATAAAGACCGAGGAGAAGAAGCCTGAAGCTCCTAAGCCACTCAACACCACTACCCCACTGTGGGCAAAGCATCCAAACGACTGCACCGACGAGGAATACAAGGAGTTCTACAGAAAGGTATTCCACGACTACAAGGAGCCTCTGTTCTGGATACACCTGAACATGGACTACCCATTCAACCTGAAAGGTATCCTGTACTTCCCTAAGATCAATACACAGTATGACAACCTTGAGGGAACGATCAAGCTGTACAACAACCAGGTATTCGTCGCCGACAATATCAAGGAAGTAATTCCTGAGTTCCTCATGCTCTTAAAGGGATGTATCGACTGTCCTGATCTCCCACTGAACGTATCACGTAGTGCGCTTCAGAATGACGGATTTGTCAAAAAGATCTCAGACTACATCACCAAGAAGGTTGCAGACAAGCTGTCCGGCATGTACAAGACACACAGAGAGGACTACGAGAAGTACTGGGATGACATCAACCCATTTATCAAGTTTGGTTGTCTGAAGGATCTCAAGTTCCTCGACAAGATGAAGGACTTCTGCATCTACAAGAACCTCGAGGGCAAATATATAACTCTCCCTGAGTATCTTGAGGCAGGAAAAGAAAAGTACGAGAACAAGGTATTCTATGTAACCGACGAGCAGGCTCAGTCACAGTACATCAACATGTTCAAGGCTGAGGGCATGGACGCTCTGATCATGACACAGACCATAGACAGCCCATTCATCACTCTGCTTGAGCAGAAGAACGAGAATGTTCACTTCTACAGAATAGACGCTGAGCTCTCTGACAACTTTGTCGGCGAGGAGCTCTCAGAGGAGACTGCAAAGGAATACAAGGATAAGCTCACAGCTACATTTGAGAAGGCTCTCGACATGAAGAACCTGAATGTAAAGGTTGAATCCCTGAAGGACGAGAACACATCTTCTATCCTCACCCAGCCTGAGGAGACAAGACGTATGCAGGAAATGATGAAGATGTACGGCATGGCCGGTATGGATCCATCAATGTTCGGTCAGGGCGAGGGCGAGACACTCATCCTGAACAGCAACAACAAGCTTGTTAAATACGTTCTGGACAACCCTGACAGCGACAACACAGCTACGATCTGCTGCCAGTTATATGATCTGGCCGTACTTGCCAACCGTCCACTGTCAGCAGAGGCAATGACCAAGTTCATCGCAAGAAGCAACGAGATCCTTGGAATACTTACAAAGTAATATAATCTGTCTGCCGGTTTACGGCAGCAGATCCTAATGGATAACTAACACAACAAAAAGCAGCAGCCCGATATGTCTTTGATAGCATATCAGGCTGCTGCTCTTTTATTCTATTCCACTCCCTAGTGGGCAAGTATCTCCACTCCATGTTCTGTCATAACCAGTGTGTACTCCCACTGTGCCGATGGTGAGCCATCCTCCGTGTAGATAGTCCAGCCGTCATCTGCATCCTGATATACATCAGGGCCGCCCATGTTGATCATAGGCTCAATGGTGAACACCATTCCCGGAGCAAGCACATAATCCTTGCCAGGCTGTCCTATATGACTTACATAAGGCTCCTCATGAATTGCAAGACCTACTCCATGGCCGCCTATCTCACGGACAACCGAATAGCCCTGCTCCTGTGCAAATTTGTTGATGGCATATCCTATATCTCCTATGGTCACATATGGCTTGCTGCACACCTCAACACCTATATCAAGAGCCTTCTTTGTATCCTCTACAAGCTTCTTCCATGCAGGATCAACATTTCCCAGCATGAACATTCTTGATGAGTCTCCGAAATATCCCTTGTACTCTGTTGTACAGTCGATATTAACTATATCTCCATCCTGGAGAATAATGTCATCACTTGGAATGCCGTGGCATACCACATCATTTACCGATATACACACACTCTTAGGATATCCCTCATATCCAAGACATGCAGGAATAGCGTCTATGGACTTTGTATAGTTATAGATAAGGTCATCCAGCTCTCTGGTAGACACTCCTATCTTGACAAATGGAGTTATGTAGTCGAGCACAGATGTGTTGACCTTTGAAGCCTCCCTGATTCCCTCGATCTGCTCTGCGTTCTTGATCATCGCATGTGTAGGGATCTTGAATCCTCTGTTCTTCATATCCTCAAGCTTATCGTCAAGAGCCAGGTGACAGGTCTTGTATTTCTTACCACTTCCGCACCAGCACATATCATTTCTACCAAGTTTCATAATTAACCTCTTTCTTTATTGCATAATATTTTCATTACATACCTATGGTATTAGCCACAAATACTATAATACGTTTTTGAGAATAATTCCACATTTTAATATGATAAATATTGTCAATTATCCTCGTCTATCCCCAGATACCTGGCAACATATGTATAATACCCCGACTCCGTTATGTTGTCAGCTGCTGTAAATTTATCCGCGACATATAGCTGCATCGCACTGAAACTGTCATCCGATATCTCCGCACCCGTGTGGGATGTCAGCGTGTCCGTGACTGCGTTATATTCAAATGCATCCGTTATAAAGCTTCTGTCCGGGAACAGCACCAGGCCTGTACTGTCTGACAGGATATCCCTTCCTATGATGAGCCTCGAATCATAATCCGCTTCCATGAGATTGAGCATGGTCGGCAGGATATCTATACTGCTGCACACCTTGTCAACTCTCACCGGCTTCTCCATCGACGCCGACCATATGACAAGTCTGCTCCTGTACGCATCAAGACTGTTTCCAAAGTTCTCCCCTGCCAGTTCGTCCACAACGTCCATATTGTCATACGGTACATGATCCCCCGCCAGGACGATAACAGTATTGTCCAGCAGCCCCTTCTTCTCAAGTCTCTTCATCATATATTCAAGCATCTTTTCCATTTCGTACTGGGATGCCAGATATGCCTTTGTCGTATCCAGGACATAGTTAAGGTTACTGACCACAGCCTTGTTCTTCTCCGCCATGGCATTTGCCGCACCGTATCCATATGGCACATGACCGCTGACCGTCAGGTAGTACAGGTGGAACGGCTGCGTCTCTGTATACTTGTCAAATGTCTCCTCCATCATGACAAGATCCGACTGAGGCCACATGTCCTGCCCGTTCTCGTCAGTCTGGTACTCAAGCCCATTACCGCTGGCTATCCACTCGTATCCCAGCGCCGTATGGGTGATATTCCTGTCATAATATGTATAGTCGTTGTCATGGAATCCGTAACAGCTATAGCCGAGTCTCTTGAGCGTATTCGCCATGGAAAACAGCATGCCATTCTCATTGTCGGCAGCCCTGCACATACTGAGGTATGAACCGTTCTTAGTCGGGCTTCCCATCAGGTTTGCATACTCTCCGCCTAATGTTGAACCATACCATAGCGGCTGATAGTAATTTTCAAAGACAAAGCCCTCGTCCGCAAGTTTTGACAGTGTAGGGAACAGACCGGAATCAAGCGCATAGCCTGAGAACCCCTCCGCAGTTATCCATATGACATTATAGCCCTCGAACATACCTGTATATTCATTCTTATTTGTCGGGGGTATATTTGCAAAATATTCGCTGAGCGATGAAACCGCATCATTTCCCGCAAGGTCATTTATGGCATCAAAATCCAGATCCAGGACATTCGGGGATGTGTCGATCACAACCTCCTCTGTGGTCGCTTCCGCGACATCCACCGTCTCGGTGGTAATCTCCTGCATCGTTGTGCTCTCTGTGGAGGCAAGTGAGTCGATATCGACCTCACCACCCGAGGCAAAGTTTATCCTGCTCTGTGCTGAGCTCTTGCCTGCGATACCCTCTCTGACATCCACCACAAAACTCTCCATGACGCCGAGCTTTTCAACAGAGAGATCAACCGATGTATATTCCTTGTATAAATTGTACGGACTGTACACATCCGAGGCCACAGCCCACATCACAAACAGTGTTGTGGCATACACCAGAGCTGTTCCGGCGGCACCTATGAGGTTCACCCACCACCTTCTCCTGTCAAATGCCATAAATGTCCATATGCACACGATCATTATGAGCACCGGGACAGCCAGAAGAATAACGTCCACTATCTGTGCCTTTATATTGGATATGACCGTGTCCGCATTGTCCACAGCCTGATTTCCGAATTTTATGGTTCCAATAACAGACAGATAGTTGTTGAAGACCGAATGATATACGTACTGGGCGATGAAGATCACACCCGTAAACAACGTGAACAGCGTTGCAAGTATCTTATTGATGACCGGCGGAAAAAATCCTGTCAGCACGCTGAACACGCCTCCAACCACCACCGCAAATGCTATTATAGCGGCTATGTTCCCATCATCCAGGCTGAAATTCATGCCGTGAAACAGCAATTCATAATACAAGATCAACACAGTGAACAGTATCCACCCCGACCATTTTCTGAAATATTCTCTTACATCCCCAAACATCGCCTTAAAAAACTTTATCATACGTTGGAATCTCCCATATAAACAAAAAAAATAAAGATATGGCCCTTAACTCCATATCTTTATTTTATATAATATTTTAAGACTTTTTACAATATTTTAAGATATATTATATCTACTTTACACCGTACTGATCATAGTAAGCGTCGATAGCGGCCTTAAGGGTGTCATCTATGATAACTCTTCCCTTATACTCTCTGTTGTAAAGATGCTCCACTACCTCTGCCATTGTTACGATAGCTGTTGTCTTGATTCCGTAGTTCTCCTCGATCTCTGTCAGCGCACTCTTCTCGCCCTGGCCTCTCTCCATTCTGTCTACTGAAACCACAAGACCCATGACATCCACGTCGCCCTGTGCCTTGATGATAGGAAGTGTCTCCTGAATAGATGTTCCGGCTGTTGTGACATCCTCGATGATGACAACCTTATCGCCATCCTCTATAGGACTTCCAAGGAGTATTCCCTTGTCGCCGTGATCCTTTACCTCTTTTCTGTTTGAGCAATACTTGATGTCCTCATCGTACATCTCTGCTATGGACATAGTTGTCGCAACTGTGAGAGGTATTCCCTTGTATGCAGGACCAAATAACACATCAAAATCCAGACCAAACTCTGCATTTATAGCCTCAGCATAATACTCGCCAAGTATCTTGAGCTGGGCACCTGTTCTGTAAAAGCCTGTATTGACAAAAAATGGTGTCTTTCTTCCACTCTTTGTAACGAAATCTCCAAACTTGAGTACGTTACAGTCAATCATAAATTCGATAAATTCCTGCTTATATGCTTCCATTTTAATAAAACCTCCTGTATTTACAGGGGTTCCGGGGAACCCCTTATTCTCAAAATAGCCTTACTACACACTTACTACACACTTTTGAGCTTACACAGCCTTTTCCATCTTCATCATCTCTGTAAACAGTGTATCCTCTGTCACATGACAATACAAATCCATTGTCATCTGCAAGGAGCCATGTCCGAGAATCTTCTGTAATGTCTTTGGCTGCATTCCGTTCTCAATTGCTCTGGTTGCAAAAGTATGTCTTAAGCAATGTGGTGAAAACATCTCATAGTCAGGATGCTCTTTTCGAATCCGGTTTACAATGGCACCGATTGCCTCCTGCACTATGAACTGTTGTGTAGGTCTGTTGTTTTTCGTAACAAACACCAAGTCCCTGTACTGTTCCTCTGTTTCGATTCCCTTAAAGAGAATCTTCTGTTTTTGAATGCGCTGTCGTTTCAATGCCTCCAACGCCCTCGTGGTTAATGGAATCGTTCGTCTTCCATTCTTGGTCTTTGCATCATGCATCTCAAAAATGTACTTACCATCTTTTTGAAAATAGCACAATGTGTGACGCACATACAGTACCTTCTTGTCAAAATCAATGTCCTTCCACTGAACACCACAAAGCTCTCCAATACGCATTCCGGTTTCTATGGCAAGCACAAACAGATTATAGTAGAAACTACTCTGTGCCTCACCTAAAAACAACTCTGCTTCACTTACTGTCAGTACACGTCTTTCCTTCTTATCTTCCTTGGAAATCACCGTGTTTAATTGCTTTGCAACATTTTTTGTAAGTAAATCAGAGTCGATTGCTTTTTCCAGCATATCCACCAGAATCTTTTTCGTGTTCTTTCTGGCATTATCAGAAACAAGCTCATTGAGTGCATTCTGCATGATAATCAGGTTCAATGATGTCAGCTTACGCCACCCAAGCTCCTTCTGTATCCGCTTATAATGTGTGGCATAGGATTCCCTAGTGGAATTCCTGCAATTCTTCTTACAGGTATTCATCCAAATCTCATACCACTCATCAAGGGTTACATCCTTGGTGACAACATTCAGTGCCTTCTCATCCTCATACTGTTCCTCACGCATCCTTTTACGAAGTTCATTCAGATTGCTTGCGTATATGGTCTGCGTCTTGCCGAAACGATTCACAAATCGTCCCTGATAAAGTCCATCACTCTTTCTCTGTGTAATGCCTTTACCAAGTTCTTTACCTTTTATGGATTTACCCATATCTGCCTCCTTCCAGCGTGTATATACGTTGAAAGGAACCATCAGTCCACCCAATTGTAGCATATACACACTTAATTTTCAATTAGTTTCATGGTTATTTAATAAATTCATTGTCTTTTTATGAATCAAATTTCCTAGCATCCAATCTGATTCAAAAGCCATTCATCCAGCTTGCCCTTGTGAGCATACAGTCTGTTTCCGATGCGAACCGCGAATACATCAGCATTTTCAGCCAACAACTCACGTGCCTTTGTCTGACCAATCCCCAAATAAGAGCAAAACTCTTTTACAGTCAATAAAGCCTTATCCTTCATTCTTCTACCTCCTCAAAATCCTATTTCTAAGCCAAACACAAATAAATTTCTGTTTTTTCTCCAAAATATAGAACATTTGTTTGTGTCATGTTATAATGGTTATGCGCATACCATTTCTTTTCAAAAGTAATCGTTTCTTATCAAAAACTATTACTCTCTCACTTATAGGAGATTTAGAAGGGGTTTTGCGGAAGTGTTTTTAAAAAAAGTTGCAAAAAATTTTAAATATGTATATACAAGGCAGGTTTTACGGATAAATGAACATTAGAAAACATCAGGAATTGATGGACTTCTGGGAATATTCTCATAACTTCGACAGCGAAGACGGAGCCTTTTCCATAGATGAGGATATTACCTTTGAGGCATCCCAGCAGGAATTACAAATTGAATTAGAGCATTTTAATGAAATGGATTTGGAACAGGAATTACATCCCATAAAAGATGATAATTTCCAGCCGAAGGATGAGCACCCCAATAAGACCATGTTAAAAAAGGAGCTTCGTGCCATTGCTTTAAAGCGACTGTAGGACGGTGCCCGCACTGTTTCGGATTTTGAGGAAGTGATAAGGGAATGGGACCTATTAGATTCCAACAGAGAACGCAAGGAGCGATATCACGAAATCGGCAGAGAAAACCTAGACAGCAAGAAGGATGTGGCACCACTTGCCATTGTTATCCCGGCTCCCATCAATCATGCTTACTGGCGACAGCTTATGAAAGGGGACTATATAGACATTATCTCTAACTGTCCTTTTGAGATGCACAACTCCCTTTCCGATGAGGACTATTCCAAGATTATTTATGACTTAAAGGACGACCATAAGGAGTTGATATACTTCCTATATCTTAGAGATTTCACTACCAGTCAGCTTGCTGCTTTACGTAATCAGAGCGACAGAAATATCCGTGGTGTCCGCTCTACTATTCTTGGTCAGATTGAGAAAAAGGTTCTTATGATACTGGTGGACAGGCAGGGAGAGGATTTTCCTTCTACCAATGGTAATCTTACCATGGAAGAACTGGACTTCCTATTAAGACATGAAGAAGAGATCCCGGCTACTATGGAAAAACTGGATAAAGAAAAGCTGGCTCTACTAAAGGAAATCGGTGTAGTGGTAAGAAGAATTGCCAGAGAACAGGAAAACCAGGCAAAGGAAGAAACCAAGAAACGCAAGAAAAATAATCGATCGGATCGTAAAAAAAAAGTTTAAATATGCATACAGACGTGCTATGATAGTAATAGTTTTTGCACAGAAAGGAATTACTATGAAGAATATCTTTCAGAAATCCAGTTCCAACTGGGTGAAATATGATAAATACGAATGGCGAACAGCCGCAAACGGAAAGTGTTATATTACACCTTCTGCGGATGCCAAGCCATCCATCTACAATCCTATCAAGGATTATGAGAAGCTGGTGCTGACCGCAATTAACATCGGTACTACTGCCATGAACAAGGCAAGTGAAGTTGAATTAAAAGAAGCCATTATGAGCTTTGTATCCGAATACGGTATGCTGGGACTAATGACTGCCCTGCCTACCACACCGGATTTTATTACATATGAGGCAGTCTATCTGCCAAAGAATCATTTTATCAAGGAAGGAAGCATCTCTACAGAGAAGTATCTGTCCTACTTTTTCCCTTTTGACAAGATTGATTTTCGCAAGAAAAGTGTGGAATCAAGTTGGAGTACTGACTGCGTAGAGATGATTGCTTTAATTATGACCATGAAGAATAAGCCGCAGGCTGTTATGATGAGTTTTCAGAATGAATATGCCGAGCCCTATGAATGGCTTGTGGAAGTATTCCGTGACTGGGCATTTACCTTCTTCTCCAGCTTTCTTTATTATCTGGACTACGACAGACTGGATAAGAATGAACGTAACCTATACCGTCAGGGAATGGCTGCTTTCGGCGGTGTGGCACCTACCTACCGCATAGAATTGCGGGAACGCCCTACCATTGTCTGGGACTTCAATTCCTTATTGTTATGTGTACAGATGATGTTTTCCTTTATGCTGACGGATGAAAACTCCACCATGAAGGTATGTAAGCACTGCGGCAAAGCATTTGTTGCCACCAGACCGAATATGGAATTCTGCTCACCACAGTGTAAAAACCAATACAATGTGTATAAAAGCAGAGCCAAAAAGAACGATACACCAACATAGGAGGACTGCGTATATGAATCATTCCAATATTATTATGTACACAACCGAAGACGGTTTGACGAAAATAGAAACTACCTTTGAGGATGATACTGTGTGGCTTTCCATTGACCAAATGGCAGAGCTGTTTCAGCGTGACAAATCAACGATATCACGTCACATCAAAAATATTTTTGAAGAGGGAGAATTACAGCGCATTTCAGTTGTTGCAAATTTTGCAACAACTGCCGCCGACGGAAAAACCTACAATGTCGATTACTACAATCTCGATGTAATCATCTCCGTAGGCTATCGTGTAAAATCCCACCGTGGTACACAGTTCCGTATCTGGGCTATGAGAATATTAAAAGAATACATGAAAAAAGGATTTGCATTAGATGATGACCGCTTAAAAAGACTTGGCGGCGGCAATTACTTTGACGAATTGCTTGCCCGTATCAGAGACATCCGCTCCTCTGAAAAGGTATTTTGGAGAAAAGTTCTGGAAATCTATGCTACCAGCATCGATTACGATCCTAGTGCAGAAAGCTCCATCCTATTCTTTAAGCAGGTGCAGAATAAGATGCACTGGGCAGCACACAAGCACACAGCTGCAGAAGTTATTTACCAGCGTGCCGATGCTGAAAAAGATAATATGGGACTTACCTCATGGGCTAGTGACACCATCCGTCGCCCCGATGTAGAAATTGCAAAAAACTATCTTACCCAGCAGGAATTGGATGCTTTAAACAAGATAGTTACAGCCTATCTCGATATCGCCGAGGTACACGCTCTCAATCAGGAACCAATGTATATGAAGGACTGGCTGGAAACCATTGACGATTACCTGAAAATGACCCGCCGTGATATTCTTACCAGTAGCGGTCACATCAGCCACAAGCAGGCACTTGATAAGGCTCATGCCGAATACACCAAGTACAAGAACCGCTTGGAAAACACCATTTCCCCAGTTGAACAGGACTTTATCAAAAGCATTGGTACATTGGAAGAGATTGCAGATTCCGACAAGAAATAAATACCCAAAAATACTTCAGGCGGGCCTAAACAGCCCGCTTGCAACAAAATCAACTTCTTGGATTTCCTAAATCAAATTTAGCAATCGCTTCATCCAAGATTCCGCTCCATTCAGCCAATCCGCATTCATTAAATTTCTGAATCTCGGAATTAATCACGTCTAACAACATTTCCAGCTTTATTTGGTTCCGGATTAGGCTTTGAATATAACCAATGGTTTATAAAAACAGATTTTTCACTCATCTTATTTCTCATGCTCCTATGTTTTATCTCATCTCGGCACACACCATTTCACCCTTAGAATTTACATCCACATCTATCTCATGTCCACCAAATACATAACCATCATCGTATCCTACAGTATAAGAGCCATTCTGATTCACAAATATATATTTCATTCGACCCTTTAATGCGTCTGCAAATTCTTCCGGTGTAGAAAAATGAATTTCGCATTCATCTTCATATTCTTCCACGCACTCCAATGCAGCATCATACAGATCCTCATCAGATGCAATATACGATCTAAACACCTCATCCTTTGAAGCAATATGCTCTGCAAAATCTCTGGCAACAGTCAAAGGCTTTTTCCAAGTTGCCTTACTGTCCCACTCTACCTCAATATAAATTGTGATGTCATTACCTGCAAAATCATACTTACCTTCAAACAGACCTTCCGATTTTTCTAACACTAATTTCCCCAGCACCTCATCCTCTAAGACAATTGGTGCCAGATACTTTTCCTGATTTTTATCAAGCTTTGTTCCGGATGCATTTTCTTCCAAAACCTCTCTGATGTACAGAAATGCAAGTTCTCCGAAGTAACTATACTGTAATCTTCCTGCCACCTTATAAATGACACCCTCTTTAAATCTGTTAAAATATCCGCTGTTTTTCTCCTGTGCATCATGTTCCTCGTTAGGTATAGGCCATGTCATAACCTTTATCTTCTTCACCATACTGGCAGCGTTTATATCATAGATTGCAACAGCAGAACGTGTAATAATATAATACTTGTGACTCTTGTCCCATCTGGACGAGTCACCTTTTCCAACAAGAACGTAATATATGCTCTCCTCACCCTCAAATTTATTATCTTCCTGATAGATTTCATGTATATCCATAGTCGCTCCTCCACAATAATCAAATCTATTTATGCCGTTGTACACCAAAATATATAATAAAACATTTCCTTTGTTTCTATAACCCAAGCATTGTCAAAATCTGTTATAGTACCTGTTAAGGTTTTTATGGGTTCTCCTATTTCAAAGGATACTTTTCGATTCATTCCCTCAATAATTTCATGTAGCCATTTTACAACATCGTCTGTAGCATCTACAAAAACACAGTTTTTATATTCTTCAGCATCACAAGAAAAATCATTCTTTATCTGATAGTCCAAAGCTTTTTGAATAAATTCATCAATGCTTGATGTTTCATTTTTTCCTGCAACTACTATACATAAAGTCTGTTCTGAAACCTCGCAATTAAAGGCAAGATTACCAAATTCTATTCCGAACATTTAATCACTCCAATCCATAAATCACAACACTGCAACATACCCAACCTGTAGTTCCTTACAATAAATCGGAGGCGATATATTTCGAATCGCATAGTGCAGACATATCAAGCGCTAGCGCTTTTGCAACTGCTGTCAGCACAATATCAGTAGCACCGGTATATGTATATCTGTCTTCCGCTAATGACTCATAATACTTTACAAGCTTTCTGTGATGCTTGTCCTTTACAGTGTTCAAATGCCTTAAAAACAAGTCAGTTCTTTCTGCATCAGGAGCATTGTAAACATCTACAATCCCTCCATTTTCTTTACTAAAATCTCCGAAATACCCCTTATCCCTATAATAAAAACCTTTGGAAGAATAACACTTTCCTTCAAAATATAAATTACGGATAATATCCAGACGAATATCTATGTATTTTTCTTCAACCATTTTTGTTTTAATAAAATCCACTTGCTCAGAATCAACATCAAACAAATATGCTAATGAGAGTAAATTAGCCACATCGTCATATGTTAGGTTCCCTTCACAGTACAGAACCTTCTGTTTATCATTTTCTATATATTCCAAAACATCATGCTTTATCTCATCAATTTCATACCCCAATTGATATTTAATCAAAATAACAGATAATAGCTTTAAGCCTATTGCAATATGAAGTCTTGAGGCATTCTCTTGGTTAAGATTATCTTTATATCGATTAATTCTTTTTTCAAGATTTTCTAATTCTTTCTGATAGTATTCCTTTGACTTAAAATCATCTTTTATTCTATTCATAATTTTATCCCTTCATTCCGACTAATAAATTTTTCTTAATACTCTCCCGGACATACTTCTATTCCCAACGAATATTTTACCTCATTCAATAGCTCTTCCTCAGTTAAGTTATACGGAAAAGGCTCTGCATCCTCCATAGCATTATTCATAAGTTCATCATATGTTCCATACTCTATCACAATAAATGGTTTATCCGAAAAACAAACTTCATCCACTCTATAATACTGTCCATTATACTCAAAAGTCGGTCTGACAGAACTGTTTTTCACAGCATCATTTCCTCTTCCGTCAAGAAATGACACCACAAACCGTATTGCGGCTCCGTAAAATCATATTGCAATGATTTCTCCCAATCCTTTGCATTCAAAAGCGTTAAAATATTCTTATCTTCTCCATTTGTTCGGTATGTGCTGCAGCGACACTTCATGCCATGAAATTCTACAATCATTTTTTTACATCCTTACTATTTTTTGTTCAACCATATTACTCAATTTTAGCCTCTACCAAAATATAAAACTTATATTCCTCGTTCTCAATCCACATGGAAGTCTTTGTAATTTGCACATTTAAAGGGCACTGGTCATCAAATACCGTATAACATTTCGTTCCCGAGCCCTGATATACAGCCTCTCCGTAATATTCCTTTTTCATATATGTAAGCTTCAGCTTTAATGCTTTATCAAAAGTAGACCATGCATTCGAATCATTTTTCAGATATGACTCCTTGCACCTTTCTGCTTCCATTACCATATCCGAAAAATTCAACAGCTCGATTTCTGTATTTTTATCTATTTTTAATTTTGTCTTCTTAAAGCCATTTATCACCTTTACCTTTGGAACAGATGGCACTTTTGCTTCTACTTCTGCTTCAAAAGAAACGTTTTCTCCACATTCCTCATTCCAAAACACATTCGCCTGACCGGACCATTTTACCTTAATCAAATCCTGCGTAACATCTAAAATATCAATTTTTCCTGATGTGACATCCTCGTGCTCTAGCACATACAAAGTTCCTGCCTCTTCGCCCTTGTTATTATAAGCCTCATTCCATTCAAAGCTTTTTCCTATTAATTTATTTGGTTCTTTTACTCCGATATGAAAACCATTATTATGATACAATCTAATGGTTCTAAGCTCATAATCCAAATCTTCACCCTCATAGCTTCCGTCTATATCCAGAAACATGATTAATGATTTGTTATCTTCTGACATCTCAAAACCTACATTAGCAGCAGTGATTTTATATTCATAATTATTCAGTTTCAAATACATATCGATCCCTCCCGGCATTGTGTTGCTAAATTTCTAATTTTTCATTTTGAGATAAAATGTACTCCACTGGATTTTTGCAAAACCGATTTGCTCTTGATTTTTTCATAACCCCAATTATCTCTTCCATTCGTGGTGAGTAAATCTTATCTCCCACAAGAAACATTGCACCGATTTCTTGTACATATTCAATCACTGAAATTAAGTTGGTTTTCGTAAGACTTCGCAAATCCAATCGACAGCTTATTTCATCTAATATGTTATCAATGTATATGAACTCTATACACGTTTCATCCGATTTTCCATACTGGATAATGTCTTTTGACCAACTATCCTCCTGTTCAAGAAACTTAAGATTATGCGGTGGTTGAGGTATCCCTTTCCACGAAATCATTTCATCATGACTTAATCTATCAAAATTTAATCTTGCCGGTATAATATTGCATTGAAACTGCCATATCGCCATGTTAAGTCCACCCACTATCATCTATGTTATAAACATTTATCATAATCGTCAATGTATTTATATTCATTATAGTTCCATAGTCCCCACATGCCACTGGCTGTATGTAAATTCTCTTTGTACATATTCGAATTTTCCCTTCGTATATAAGTTTTACCTTGTATGATTCATGAAATAATTATCCAATAGCCTTCTAATATAGGATGGTGTCACAGGTACTTCCGAATCAAACGGTGGATATTCCAGATTTATCTTCTTATCTTCTGACAAAATGTGAATTCTTAATCTTCCATTATCATCAGCACGCACAAACCAATAGAATATATTTCCTTCATATTCTATTTTTCTTTTCCCTTTCTTTGCAACCATACTCAAAACCACCAATCCTATTAAACCATTTTTTTAATTTCTCCATACCAGCTCATCAGCTCTGACACAGGTGATATTCCACTCTTGGTATAGTTGTCATAACGATAGGATGCATCGAATTTATGCGTAGCAACATCAAATTCCAGCTTATATTCATTGGGACATTTTTGTTGATAACTATCACACAATTCAACCAGCTTATTAATATCTTTTGTTCCAATTGATAAAAACTCGTCAGAAGCTTCATCATCAGCAAAATTCCCCGCGGGTATAACATCGTTTCCTTTCACGAAAATGGCATTAAACATTTTCTGTGATGTATCTTGGTAAATGTAGATATATATTTTATCAACATTTCCGTTTGTATACTCCATACATAGAGATACAAACTCCGCCTGTAAATCAGTAAACGCGTCTTCAAAACCTTTCATCACAATTTTCTCCTTTATCCACGTATTTTCTCCAGTTCAAATTTTAAAACACAATCTCTCCAAGGTCCGGATAGCCCTTCTTAAGCACATCCATATTCCTTTTTAGCAGCGATAGTTTATCCGGTTGATTACTCTTAAAATAATCCGTAATAACTTGAAGTAGTGAAAGAATTTCCTCTCTTCGGTATGTGGATTGTGATATAGTCGCTATGGCGTAATAATATCCTTCCACCGGCTCCACTTTATTCTTCCCATCAGAGAACGGATACCTATTTTCTTCCAATGCTTTCATAATCACATCTACGATTCCACATCCTCTGAAAAAGGTAACATTCTCTGGTAGTCCTTTAATTTGATTAGCGCATGACTAAAAGAAGCTATCTTCTTACAATACTTCCAGATCTTTTCCTTATTGGTGTCGTCTGTATGAGACATAAGGATATAGGTCATAGGCTTTGTAATTATCATTTTTCTTTTGTCATCAAATATACCCTGTGCCTGTAATTCTTTAAATGATAACATTTCAAATGTATGTATAACCTCTCTCATTTCCTCTATTGTAGGCGCTGTATCCTTCATTGTATTTACCTCCGTTTTAGGCTATTTATAGCACTTTTAAAGCTTCTATCATTAATCACTCAACTTCATGTAATCATCTACCGGAATTCCACCCATGCAGATAATTCGTACATCATCCCATCTTTCTTTTAATGATTTTCCTCTATAAATTGTTGCATTCACTAATTCATCTGCTGTTAAAAATTCCGTTCCATTAGGAATATCACACAATCCAGCCCAGTAGGGTTTATCGTACTGTGGAAGGCAACCTATATAGTGTTCTGGTTCACTTATTTCACCAACAAAATAGAAGGATGTTTCATTCATAATTTCGCCTTTTCTCAATTCTGCCAAGAAATAGTTAAAATCTACTGCATTCAAATTATATTCTGTATGGTCCATATACTATATCCTCATAATAAACAACCATCACCGACGGCAACAAAATCAAAACCAAATCAGATGGATAACAAAAATCCGACCACTTTGTACAAAAAAGATTAATTGGCAATTGCAAGCCATTTTCACAGTCATAATATACCAATATCTTGTCCACATTTAATTCACTAAAAAATGTTTCAAAAGCTTCTCTGGTTTTATCTTCATTCTTTCCCCACTGGCAATCTTTAATTAATACTGGAGCACTATGATGAACGATATCGTTTATGTATGCACTCTCTTGAAATATTTCCTTTTCACAAATCCGAATCCATTCCTTCTCTACTTCATCCTTGGATATAACACTTATTGTAGATAGTTCCTGTTCAGATAGTACTGCATATTTTTCATCGCTAAATCTCCAATAATATTTGAAATCTTCAATACTCAAATAATCACCTGCTTTTTCTGCAATTTCTTTAACTCATCAAAGGTATAATCCCTATAATTTTCACCCGGCTCCAGAATAGAATTTGTCGTTGCCGGAATCACCTTTAGCAATTCATTCACATCAATGTCTTTCGGAAACGAAACAATATCCCCGTGTTCGTTTTCGTCCTTATGTGCACAGAAGATAAATTCTCCCGCTTCCCAGTCGATAGCAAATGTATTCATACATCCAACCGCATCTAAATCCATTAGTTCCTCATGATTTGCTATAAAATTCTCATATATGAATTCAAATAATGCATCCTTTTCAATTTTAATGATTCTACATTCATTGTCCTTCATCTGTCACACCTCACAACAGTTTTTGAAATCTGCATATTATATCCACTCTCCATAAAACCATATATTCGATTTCGTATAATAGTCTTCATCATTGAGTTCTTCTATATATCCAATCTCAGGCAACTTTGTCATGATTCCTCTTTCTTTCGCAAAGGAACGCTTATCATCCACTCTCGTCCATATCTGATAAGGTCCTTTCCTGTCCCAAAAGGAATTATAATACTCCTCATCATAGAAAATAATAATCTGGGATTCCCGTACATCCGGATAGGTTATAGCTGCTACTACCTTACAAAATGGTAAATCCTTCGGCTTGTTACCGATAATTTCCTCGGTCTTTTCAAGCCATTTCTTACAAAATGCAGTCTTAATCTTACCAGAGGTTTTAGGTTTCGAAAGCCATGGTCCGCATGGTACGTGAAAATGCTCGTATGAATCCTCTGTATCTTTGAAGGGCAAATCATTTGCATTTTTAAATGGATCTATTTTATCCATCCATCTTAACAGTCTTTTAAATTTTCTCTGATGTCCTCTGGATTTGCTTCGAATCATATATATTGACATTTTGCTTTCCCTTCTGTATCTTATCTGGCGCCATCCATCCACGAACCATATGCCTGACTTTCAATGTATTTTAAATTCAGCTTTTCATATTCCTCTATGGCATCACACAATCCCCTGTCGTAAGATTTACACAGCATCATTACATTATCATTTTGATAATAATCTGTATTTATGCGTACTTTCTGCCTGGTTTCCTTGGGATTATAATAGATGACATATTTCTTATCGCAATACTCCGGTGCAATGGTTTGACCTTCTGTAAGTATATTTTCCAGCTGTAACTTAATATAATTTCCCATATCAATCCCCCTAAGGCCGTCCCTGCTCCACAATCATCTCTACATTTTCAAACACATCCACAAACACCTGCTTTGCTCTTTCCAAAAGCTTATGACATACCTCCGGTTCCTGAAACAAAAAGCTTACACGCAACTCTATTCTTTTTACATCAGGATATTTTTCTTCATATTGTTTGGAATCTATGTACCAAATATAATTATTGAGTTTCTCCTGCAACAACAATAAATGTCGATTCATATCTGACCAGTCCATTCCATCTGCAAGAAGAAGTATCAAACTTGAAGTTTCCTGTTCATACGCCAAGCCATCTATGGTATCTGTATTTTCAACGTTCAGCTTATTATTGTTATTCTCTAACTCCATATCATCACCTATTCCATTATTTTCCGTATTTCCTCTGCATTTTCTTTCAAATAGCGATATTCACTTTTATCCGCCAAATCCAAATATTTTTCAAGTTCAGCCGAATGAATAATATGCAACACATGAAGTACCACAATCTTTTGGTACTCTGATGCATAAGCATCATCCTTATATTTATCTCTCCACCAAAAATCTATTGCATACTCCTCGGCTTTGTCCGGGTAAATATAAGCTAAGGATTGCAAAGCAAGACGCTGTGTATACTCATTATCAACCTGCAAAAAATCGAATATCAGCTCCCTTATTTCATCCTTACCATTACAATCCTTCAGACTCTCTGCGAATTGCCACTTTGCATTTATGTAATCAGTAGACAACACTTTCTTGCATAATAATTCGTACCACTCAGGATAATCTAATAACATTGCTACAATACGGCTACATTCGTTATCCCTTGCAATCCCAAATAAAATATCATCAAGCATCTGCTTCGAAGCTTCATCACAGGACGTGGTCTTAATTATATCAAATATAACATCACACATATCGTCAAATTCATTTAAGTCAATCTCCCATTCCCCATTGTCGCGACTTTCGCTCCAATCCGGATAGTCTTTATTCGCTCTTTTTATAAATTTGGCAATACACTTATGCAATTTTCTTTCATAATTATCAAACATATCTTACCTACCAATCAATAGCTTTATAACACATACAACTACGCTACTTGTACAACCTACATTTTACCATGTTCAGGAGGTTCATTCCATTTATATTTTCTATATTTTTTATTAAAGGGCGAACTGTAAATTACAACAATTCGCCCACAACATAACAATATAGCAAATATTACGTTTTAATAATTACTACCTTGTTTCTCTACTCTTCTGTACGCTGATACTTCTCGAATCATCTCTTACACCATAGTATTTCTTACGATACTGATATTCAGCCATAAATTCATCATACACAGTCATCTTATAACGGATACTATTCATCTTCTCTCTCGTATATCCCATACGCTGACAGTAAGCATTATATTCTGCTGTATAATCATCTGTAGGCACAGGTAGAAGCGAAGCACGTTCTTCCATAGACAGCTTAGTATAATCAATCGTTTCCGGAAAAACCTCTGTATCTTCTGATACTTTTTCTTCTGTCTCAGGAATTTCAACATCTGCTTCCTCTGATACTACAATAGCCAGTAGCTCGTCTATTGAAGCAGTCTGAATAGCTGCGATCTTAGAATCCTCTACAGTCTCAGAAATCTGCTCTTGTATTGCTTTCTCTGCGTCCTTCACTTCCGCAAATTCCTCATAAGACATAATATCTTCCTTTGCCATCTCCAAAGTCACATCTGCTGTATCTTGGTATTTGATATCTTCCAAATAATCCATATACTCCCACTTCCACTTATGGGTAGAACTGGAAAGCTGGCTTAACACCATATCCCAAAGTTCTACTGCTCTGGCAGCTTTTTCATGATACAGTTCTACTGCCTGCTGTCGCTCAAACTCATCTTTGGTCATAACCGGTGCTGTAAGCTCCCCTTCCATGAATCCGGCTGCATCATTTACATTTATAAACTGTGATTGCAGATAATCCACATAGTCTTTATTCCAGTCCTCTCTTGCAAGCTCTTCACTACAATAATCCTGACAAATACGATTTCTGTCAAATGCCAGTTTTCTTTTCCGCGCAAGAAGCTCTCTCTGCTTCTGCTCCTCCTGTAGCTGTTTCTCCTTCCTTGCAGCCTCTTCTCTGGCAAGTGCCTCTGCTTTTACCCTTGCTACTTCCTCAGCAATGCGACGGGCTTCTTTTTCCGCATTACGCTCTGCCACAACCTTTGCAATTCTTTCTACAAGGTCAGCTTTGCCATAACCTTCTCCCAGCTTATTTCCTCGAATACCCTGCTTCATACCCGACGTGGAAAATGTCACTGTTTTATTCGTAACACGAATCTTCCAGTTATACATAAATTGCAGACATTCAACCATTTGCTCAAAGGAATCCACGAAAGGCAACAGCTTGTCTATGGTATCCCGAATCAATTCTCTGTTAGAAGTGACACCAACACCGTCCTTGGCATTCTGATTCATCAGATTCTTTTCCACCCAGTAGTTGTCCGTGTGCTTCTTAGCAAGCAAATCTACCTGTCCTAAACCCAGTCGGATACACTTCTCCATTACCCACTTTTTTGCATGGAACATCATCTTCCCGGTGCTTTTGTGCTTACAGCCCAGCTTCCATTCACAGGGTTTCTCATGCCACCTGCTCTGCTTTCCGGCATACTTTCTGACAGAATTGATAACCATGTGAACGTGCATATTCTGACTGCCATTGTGACCATCCGGATGAACTGCCACCACTGCCTGATGCCCCGGTGCGAATACCGAAAGCCATTGCTTGCCAAATTCCAACGCCTGCTCTATGGTAATGGGATCATTTGGCTCAAAGCTGATGATATAGTGATGCGCCTTTACATCCTTTACGGAATTATTCTTGCCATACAGACGATTGACCTCGATACATTCTGCACCAAAGCTGTCCACATCACAGTTCACACCTACAATCAGATAATTCTCACGCTCTTGTATTCTGCCTTTTTCATCCAACACAGGCTTGTTGGTATATTCATCAAACTGGCAGGTAAGATACTCCACCGCCGAAGAATAAAATCGGTTCTTTACTGAGATATGCTTCAAAATCGCCATTAACCTTCACCATCCTCTCCACTTTTGCGCCTACGCTTCTTTCCACAGGCAACATCCTCCAATGCAGGAAGTATTTTAAATTTCAAATCCAACAGCTCCCTTATGGCTTCCTTCAGTTCATAATAAATGCTGTAAAAATCTCCGCCACCATTTAAGTGCTTTGCTATCTGGTTCAGGTTGGAACCAATCTTGCCCAGCTGCATGGAATACTCCTTCAGCAGACTGGTATCACCATAACAAGGAAGCTTTCTTCCTAATGCACACCGTCTGATATATTCCGAGGTGCTAAGCCCGGTCTTTCTTGCCTTCGCTTCAATCTCTTCCTTATCCTCTGCCGAAATACGCATGGACATCAGAACCATATTCTCTTTCTTTTTATCTGTATTTCTCATAAATTCCTCCATTCCGATACACAAAAAAGCAGGTAAATAAATACCTGCTCCCTCGTACCTACAAAATATAAATTTTTAATTGCTACTCCAATAGAATAATTAAACTGCCGGATACGTCAGAAGATTTTCCCCGATGCAGATTCTGCATCTCCCCTCCCGTGCATAGCCTCGCTCCCCTAAGGTCGCTCACCAATGCGCTCGTTGCACTCACGGATATTTCCTTTAGCAGTCTGTTGCGGCTCGTTATAATTCGCTCGCCGAATATATGGAAATGTGTCATACACCTGTCTTACAGAAATCTGCTAATCACATTTCTCATAAGAAATCCTGCTATAGCCTCCGCATCATTTTCCTTAAGAAATCCTTCTTTCGCTGATGCGTGCCGACCTAAGTCGGCATGGGCTCCGGATACGTCGCATAAGGTAGAGCAAGTTCCGCCCTGTATATACACGGGCAGGAACTTGTTGGGGATTTGACATCCCCAAGCCCTAGCTTTTTCGCCTTATGGACATAAAAATAAAGCCTGCAAGCAGACTTTATTTTTTGCCAAAGGCTTGGCTGGCTTCGTAAGAATTTCGTATCACAGCTTTTCCCATAGAAAAAGAACTGTCTTACAGATAAGGTCATTTCCTCATACAAGGCACCTTTTTGTAAGACAGTCCGTCATACTGTGATTTTTCATTTTCTTACTCATCATCCATATCAAACAGACTTCCAAGCATATCTTTTGTGGCACTATCCATAGCATTGGAAGTATCTGCGGCAAGTTCATTATCGGGAACCGTTGGCTCCGGCACATTAGCTGCTACAGCAGAAGGCATTACATTCGGTACAGCAACTGTCATACCATTAGGAACTGCACCAGACATCGGCAACGTAGCCATAGGAACAACTCCCATATTCATCTGCTGAGCCATTGCTCCCAGAACTCCGGCAAACATATTGTTAGCCATATTCTGTGAGGACTCCTGCACCACCTTGGTAAATTCCTCTGCCATGCTTTTGATTGCCTGCTCCATCCATTCTGTGGTTTCCTTTTCCCGAATGCCCCTTTGCTCACTTTCCATAGCAGAAAACAATGCCTGCTTGATAAGCTCTGTCTGATTCAGATATCCCGGCTGGCTGGATTTTGCCTCCAGCCACGCAAGGATTTTTCTGTCACTTTCACATTTCGGATTCAACCGAAAAGATATTGCATTTCCCATAAAAGCCTCCTATCCCAGATTTTCTGCAAGATAACGGTAGCCGATGGCATTGGCTTTCACATCCGTTACATACTGGATGTTTCTGCCCTGCGCTCTGCCAAAACGCTTCATCACACAGGTGCCACCGCCCACATACACAATATTCTCATGCATTAAATCCACCTTAATCTCCCGAAGCTTCGCTTCCACCTCGTCTGCATACTGCTGTAAGCCCTTCTCAATAAAAGGGATAAAGTCAGCATTTACATTGGACTGCTTTCCACGGATAACATCAACAATGTCATCCTCCGGCATTTCACACTTTAACTTGGGAAGGGCTTCCTTTTTGATACGCTCAATGGTGGTAATCAGTCCAAGCTCATAAGTACAGGCATCCTTATCCATAGGGATTCTGTCACGGACGCTTAATATATCCAAGGTCCAGGAGCCCAAGTCCACACATCTGAGTCTGTCCATATCTCCCATACGGTTCGCAATAGCTGCATAACACTGGGCATAAATCTTTACCTTATCCATGAAGAAAGAATAATGCACTCCCTCAAAGGTAAAAGAAATACGCTCCTTATGCCACAGATAATCACGAAACTCCTTACGCTCCGCACCAAACAAGGTCAGAGGCACACCTGCATATAATTCCACATGAGAAGCCGCTGTCTTACCCTGATACTGCAATTCCTTGGCAATCCCTGCAAGGGTCAGCAGAAAATAGTTCTCATTCTCTGTCTTGGTTGCCTGCTTTCCAAGTCTGCCCTGTCCTACGATATACTTTTTCCCTTTATACTCCAAAAGTCCGTTCTTGGTAAGAGGCTCATAATCCACCGGAACTATAGAAGTCTCCATAAAAGTATGCTCGCCCTTAATGGAACTCCAGCCATGATCCAGTGCAATTTTAACAGGTGCCATAGTTGTTTCAGTCATAAATAAATTTTCTCTCATAAAATCCTCTCTTTCTCCGGCATAATAACCGGTCTGCATAATATTTTTGTTTTGTGTTGCAGTCGCTCCTGCATTAGTGATACTTGTAAACAATCTCTCCATAAATAACCTCCTCCGCAAGCTGTTTTGCCTGCTCTCTTATTTTCCACATTTCCATAGTGGAATGTGCATCCTTTGGCTTATGCTTCACCAGATACTTCTCTACAATCCTATCTAACATCTCATAAGCCTCCTCATTTACTTCCTTTGCCCTAATCAGAAGCTGACCCAGCCTAATATGATGACGATACCTGTCAGGGTGGTTTTCCTTCATATAACAAATCCACAGATGACCGTATTTTCCGATATCGGCGGCTGCTACAACCGAAGCCGTATCGGATTTCGTATCAGTATCATCCATACCGATATTCGGATACAAAATACCATCCACCTCTGTATAAGTACCTCCCAGCTTCTCAAACAATGAAATTTCATTACTCATAATCTTAACTCTCCTTCCATAATCCATTTGAATTTTTGATAATAAAAAAAGCCCACATACCTGCATTTCTACAAGTACATGGACTTATACTTTTATCATCCTCATCTGATGATTCCTATTCGTTTGTACTACACACTTTACTACACACTTTTTATGATAAACTACACACTTTTACGATAAGTTACGATACTTTTGCGATTTCTGTAAAAGTGCTGTAAGCCTTGTAAATACGGCGTTTTTCGAGGTTTGGGAGAGTCTTCAAAACAGGACAGCCAAGAATTCTATAAATTCCTTCTTGTACTGTTCCATGTCTCTGCGAATCCTCCTGTTTTCAGGCTTTTTTGCCCTTTTTCCTACACATACTACCATAATCCATATAAAGATTCAATTATTTATTGGTGTACGGCTGTGATATGCCTCTTTCCCTGCATATCTCCACATACTTTTCTTTCTCCAGCGGCCTGCTGCACAGATACCCCTGTATACAAGCCAGTCCCATGCTGCTGAGCGCATCCGCCTGATCCTCGGTCTCCACACCCTCAGCTATACAGAACATTCCCAGTTCATTGCACATGTTTATGAGATGACACATAACCGTGCGATCCACCGGATTGACAGTTACGTCATTTATCATGCTCTTGTCGAACTTGATAATGTCAAATCCCATATGGGCAAGCATGGCGACATTTGAGTATTTTGTTCCAAAATCGTCCATCGCTATGCGGAATCCAAGCTCATGTAT
This sequence comes from Coprococcus sp. AF38-1, assembly GCF_003603945.1. Taxonomy (NCBI): domain Bacteria; kingdom Bacillati; phylum Bacillota; class Clostridia; order Lachnospirales; family Lachnospiraceae; genus Coprococcus; species Coprococcus sp. AF38-1. The sequence continues at coordinate 94,703 of NZ_QVGO01000009.1, read as the reverse complement.
ATTGTTTGATATGTTCACCAGTGTATCATGCTCCTGCTCGCTGACCGATTCGGTTATCTCTATCTCGACCACATCATGCGGTATTCCGTACCTGTCAACCACTGCTGCTATCTGCTTGGCCACATTGCTCTCTATAAGCGACATTCTGGAAAAGTTACAGGATACCGGGATGTATGGCATTCCCTCTTCATGCCATTTTGCCAGATCTCTGCACACATTCTCAAGCACGTAAAAATCCACATATTTTACAGTCCTGCTCTTCTCAAGCCTGTCGATAACATCCGCTAAGTCATCATTTCCGGAATATCTTACAAGGGCCTCTGCCCCACATATCTTTCCTGACGGATACAGCATCTTCGGCTGATAAAGGACATAGAACAGTCCTTCCTCAAGTTCCTTCTTCACCATATCCTTTTTCAGCGTATTCCACTTCACCGAATGACAGTCCTGCTGTTCATACCAACGCTGTTTCTCAGAATACAGGAGATTTGCCGCATGATCCTCCATCCTGCGGACGTCAATGTTATAATCTGTCCAGACATACCCGCAACATGCCGTGAACTCACCGTAGAGCAGGTTTTCCCGCAGTCTTGATGCATATACGTTAAACTTCAACTGCTCAATGTTCTCGCATATGATGATAAAGCTGTCATAACCCATGCGGAACACCCTTTCGTCCGGAAACGTCTTCCTTATCCTGCCGACAAGCTGCAGGATCACATCGTCCGCATAATCCGGACCGAACATCTCCGCGATGCCCCTTATCTCATTGATATCCACAGCCACAAGTCCAATACTGCTCAGATTCTTTCTGCCTCTTATATAGTCTATGTAACTGTTCCTGTTAAAGCATTTTGTCTGCTTATCGTGGGTGAACTCAAACTGCTGGTCCTCCTTCAGATGTCTCTGATATATCTCACTTCCGATAAAAGCAGCGAAGTTCTTCATGAGTCTTATGTTTCCATTGTGCTTCTCCGGATTGAACACAAATACCCTGCCGAGCAGTTCATCGTCCACTATGATCGGGACCGCATACAGTGACCATATCCTGCTGTCACTCAGCATCCGTGCAAATTCTGTTTCAGGATTCCTTAATGGATGGGAACGGTCCACTATGAGAACCTCGTCCCTGAGGACTTCCTTCTCCAGTTCATCCCTCATTTTCTGTGTGACAAGAGCCTTCAGACCATCCTCTATCGACTCCTCATCTGATGATTTCCAGTAATAAAGCTCCCCTGTGCCATCCTGTCCATACTCCACAAGGCAGGCGTTCTTGGAATTGTAGAAAGTTCCCATCACCTCGAGCAGACTGGTATATTTCTCCTCACTGCTCTGCTTTGAAGTTATATTCGCCATGAAATTGACAAGGGCATCCTCTATGTCATAGCTGTCCGCCAGAACCTGTGTTGTCTTATCTATGTCAGACACGTCAACTGCAATCTCAAGCCGGCTCTTTCTTCCGTGCCAGTCAACTATCTTATCCTTCACCACATACAGTCCCTTTGCCTTGCTGTTGTAGTGATTCCATACATAACTCTGTCCGGGAACCAGTATCTCATTAGAACAAAATGGGCACTGGTCATCACCGCCCTGGGTTATCTCAAAGCACTTTTTACCCTTGTAAGAATCGTCGTTCTCCGCAATTCCAAGACTTCTCTTCGCCGCCTTGTTGAGGAAATACATCTCGTGGGTCTTCATGTCAGCAACATATGCTATATCAGATATCTCATCCAGCATAAGACCTTCGTCATCATTGTATGTATATCCGCTGTGATGCGAATCACATGAATGCATATCCGCTGAGTCGGCATAGTCACAGTAACGGTTCTTGCCGCCCCTCTTTGCTGCGTACAACGCCTGATCCGACTCACTGTATAGAAGGTCAAAATCTATACCACCCTCTATCCTGTGGATACTTATTCCCATCGACATAGTATGCGGCAGACTGCAATTGATCGTGGTGAGTCTGGTCTGTATATTCTCAGCCAGCTTATACACGTCCTCTCTTCTGTCGACTATCGGGATAAACAGTGCAAATTCATCGCCGCCCAGTCGTCCTGAGAATCCTCCGGCTGCCGACGCAACCTCCTCCAGCGTCACTGCAACATCACACAGAAGATCATCTCCCGCATAATGTCCAAATGCGTCATTTATATGCTTAAAGTCATCTATATCCATGATATAAAAAGCGCACAGTTCACCCGGGAAAGACTCTAGCATATCCGTAATCTTGTGCTGAAATGTGACATGATTGTAAAGTCCCGTCAGAGAATCCCTCTCCGCCCTGAGCTGAAGCTCCTGACTTTTTATCTTCTCATCGTTTATGGAGTAATATTTGCCGAATATCTTGCGAACCTTTTTCTTGGAGTCCCTGAGAGGAACAAAGAGCACTCTGTACCACTCACATTTGCCTCCGCCATCCAGATCAAGGCGCAGATCACCCATCAGCCTGTCACAGCTATCCGCATCCGCATCAAGGATCTTTCTGAACATGCCGGTCACGGCGTCTCTGTCGTCAGCGTGGACTATCCTGTTAGTGTCGATACCCTTATAGAAATTCTCATATTTCATGGTGGTGACCATCTCACCATCCACGACCTTCTCATTTATCAGAGTATCCGTCGGGACATCGTACACGATTATGGATTCTCCGCTTCCCTGAAGTATCAGCCTGAGCATCTCAGACTGCGCCTTGTTCTCCAGCTCCGCTTCCATCTTGCTTGTCACATCGATAAACACCGCACACAGTGCGATGATTCCCTTTTTTATGGACATGACAGAAAGGCAGACCTGTATCCAGAAATATCCCCCGGTATTCACATCCGTAAAGCGGATGTCACGCACCGTGGTCTTGTTACTCGTTATGGTCTCCAGGATCTGCTTCTTAAGGGCAGACCGATCCTCTGGAATGGCCAACATCACGTAGTCACTGGCATATCCACTCATCTGATCCTCGGTCACATTGAACAGCTTATAAAAGCTTTTGCTCATGTACCTGACAGCCGGCTTATTCCCGTGAAGTTCAAATATACCCACACCGCCTGCCAGATTGTCAAGAGTCTTCTCCAGCATCCTTGCGTGATCAGATATCTCCTCGCTGAGCTCCTCATTTCTGCCAAGCGCCTCATCCAGTTCCATGCGGAGTTTTTGTGCATATTTTTCAATATCTATGTTATCTTCCATAACCCAACACCCCTTAAAACTCTTACAGAAGACTTATATCGTTCTATTTTACACAGCCTATCAGCTCATGGATATCGCTGATGGAATTCTTCTTCATATACTCCTCAATACCCTTTATGATCTCCACTGTTGCATAAGGATTGTGGAAGTTGGCCGTTCCAACTGCCACCGCACTTGCGCCGACCATAATCATCTCAAGGGCATCTTCTGTGGTAGCCACGCCGCCCATTCCGATGATAGGAAGCTTTATTGCATTTGCCACCTGGTATACCATTCTGACTGCTATCGGATGGATCGCAGGGCCTGACACACCTGCAGTCTTATTTGCCACTGCAAATGTTCTTCTGTTCACATCTATCTTCATACCTGTCAGTGTATTGATGAGTGATACCGCATCAGCACCACCAGCCTCTGCAGCTCTGGCCATCTCTGTTATGTCTGTGACATTCGGACTCAGCTTCATGATGATAGGCTGCTTTGCCGCTGCCTTGACTGCCTTTGTTATATCGTAGAGCGCATCCGGCTGCTGGCCAAATGCGATTCCGCCCTCTTTTACATTCGGACATGACACGTTGATCTCAAGCAGATCCACATCACAATCGCCAAGCTTCTCAACGCAGTCAACATAGTCCTCCTTGGACTTTCCACACACGTTTACGATGATCTTTGTATCATAATCCCTGAGGAACGGTATATCTCTCTTCTTGAACACATCGATTCCAGGATTCTGAAGTCCTATGGCATTCATCATGCCGCCATAAGTCTCAGCTATACGTGGTGTCGGATTGCCCGGCCATGGCACATTTGCCACGCCCTTGGTGGTTACTGCACCGAGCTGTGAAAGATCCACGAACTCGCTGTACTCCATGCCTGAACCAAATGTTCCTGAAGCTACTGTTATTGGATTCTCGAGAGTCACACCCGCTATATCCACTGACATATTGATCTTATCTGACATTACAGCTCCACCTCCTCAGCGTAGAATACAGGTCCATCCTTACAGATCCTTCTGTTGTGCACCTGTGAGTGCTCATCTATATCCTTTGTCTTGCATACGCAGGCAAGACATGCGCCCACGCCGCACGCCATCTTCTCCTCCATGGATATCTGGCACTCGATGCCCTTCTCCATGGCGTATGACTTTATTCCCCGAAGCATAGGAGTAGGGCCACATGCATATATGACAGCACCGTCCACGCCGTATTCCTTTATGGCATCTATTACGTTGCCCTTCACACCGTGCTGTCCATCCTCAGATGACATATACACCTGTGCGTATGGCTCAAATTCCTCGTTCAGGAATATCTCATCCCTGTAGCCGAGCACGACTGACTTCTCACAGTCAAGCTCTTTTGCAAGCTGTAACATAGGTGGGATTCCTATACCTCCGCCTATCAGGATCGCCTTCTTGTCCGACTTCATGAAGCCGTTGCCGAGAGGTCCCAATATATCGACCGTATCTCCAGCCGCAAGCTGTGAAAATTCCTTTGTTCCAAATCCAACCACTCTGTATACAAGGCGGAGTGTTCCCGCCTCCCTGTCTATTCCGCAGAGGCTGATAGGTCTCGGGAGCATCTTGCTGCCATCGTGAGTATATACAGACACGAACTGTCCTGCTATAGCCTGTGAAGCTATCTCTGGAGCTTCAAGCACCAGACTGTATACATCAGTGGCAAGAGTCTCCTGGCTGGCCACCTTTGCTGTCATCTTAAGTTTGCCCATAGTCTTCCTCCATCATCATTCTATTATCAGTGTACGGCGGACAAGCCCGGCTCGCCGCACACATTCCGGCTTAATTACGCATCAAGTGCGCCGTTGATATCCTCGATCATGTCAACTACTGCCTGTCTTGAGGCATCTGCATAGTTCTCAGCACCAAACTGTGCATACTTGTCCTGCTTGTAAGCAGCTATGATTCCTCTTGATGAGTTGACGATCGCACCGAGTCTGTCCTCATTGAAGTAGTGTACAAGGTCTGCAGCCTTACCCCCCTGTGCTCCGTAACCCGGAACAAGGATAAATGACTTTGGCATAACCTTTCTCAGAACCTTTCCCATCTCAGGGTATGTGGCACCGACAACAGCTCCAACCGCTGAATATCCTGATTCACCTACAACATCGCTGCCCCATTTGTCAACCATATCTCCGACTATCTCATAGAGTGGACGTCCATCCACAAGTCTGTCCTGGAACTCACCTGATGATGGATTGGATGTCTTGACGAGAACGAATATACCCTTGTTCTCCTCCTTGCACACATCCACAAATGGCTTGATTCCGTCTGTTCCAAGATACGGGTTTACTGTGATGAAATCCTCATCAAATCCAGCATATGTCTTGCTTCCCACCTGTACCTTTCCGATATGACCAACCGCATATGCTGTTGATGTTGAACCTATATCGCCTCTTTTTATATCTCCGATAACGACAAGTCCCTTCTCCTTGCAATAGTCAACTGTCTTCTTGAATGCCTTGAGTCCCTCGATTCCGAACTGCTCATACATGGCTATCTGTGGCTTAACTGCAGGTATAAGATCATATGTAGCGTCAACTATTCCCTTGTTGAACTGCCATATAGCCTCACCAGCGCCCTCAAGTGTCTCGCCATACTCTGCAAATGCAGCTTTCTGGATATGCTCCGGTACATAGTTGAGCATTGGATCAAGTCCAACTACTATAGGTGCATTTGTCTTCTGGATATTCTTTACTAACTTGTCTATCATGATATTTTCTCCTTAAAAATTATTTTTTCTCTAAAACTGTTCCTCGTCACAGGCATAGCTCCCGATGATCGTAAACTCCTCCGTCTCGTTCATGAGCTGGAACACTAAAGCCTGTATATCCTTCTTCAGTAAATTGGCAGACAGCTCCACATAGAATCTGTAATTCCAATGCTCCTGCCTGTTTGGCGCCGAGTGTATCTCTGTGAGGTTCACCCCGTAATCAGAGATCATGGACAGTACGCTGCTGAGACTTCCGCTCTTATTCTTACATACGAACATCACCTTCAGCCTGTTGTGGTTCTCCTCCACTATGAGGTGGTCTGCAAATGTGACAACCTTCTTGTTGTGTCCATTCTCATTTACAATGTTACATCTGTATATATACAGCTTGTTGTTGGTGAGCACCTCGTGAAGCGCATCCGAAACTCCGTAGCTTATGTCCTCAAGTATTCCCATTCCGGCGTCTACCTTGCCAGTCTTTATGAGCTCATACACCTCATCGTATGAGTCCACCGCAATGACCTTGTCCCTCGAGCATCCCTGACAAATGTACAGCTCCGGCTTTATCATCGCCACCGCATCTATGTCAGGCTCCTTCACATCATACTCCACATCTAGGCAGTTCCTGAGCTCCAGAGTCCTTCCATACTGGTACTTTCTGCTTATCTCCATGATTCTCTTGATAAGCGCCGTGTACTCCATCTTGATGTTATCATCCACATCCCCTGTGAGATTGGATATGATGGCCTCCTCGCGGTCTGGCTTATATATGTCATCCTCGGTCTCTGCCTTGACCTGAGCAACATTGTCCGCAAGAACCATTCTCTCCTTGAAGAGCTGCTTGATCTCCTTGTCGACCCGGTCTATGTTCTTTCTAACATCTGCTAATGTCATTCTGCATCCTCCAGTCAGCATCGGTAATGTGATGCTCATAGTCTTTTTTAATATACCATCTGCCCCACTCTAATTCAAGGCTGCCAATACTAAATGCGCTCTAAAAAGGCCACAGGAAAAGGAACATAACCGCTGCCACCAGCACTATCCCTATCACAAAGCCCATTATTATCCTTCCCCTTGTGCTCTTTGATCCCCATATAATAAGAAGAGCTGCCAGTGCGCCGCACATATCTATAAGCACATCCGTGCCCCTGCCTGCCCTGTCAGCGACAAAGAGCTGATGAATCTCATCGGAGCACGCATAGACAAATGTTATCACAACTGACCATATATACACGCCAGCCGAAGTCATCCTTCCGCCGGCCTTTCTGACCGCCAGGGCCAGCAGAGCCAGAAGGATTCCATATTCCGTCATGTGTGCACCCTTTCTGACCATGATCTCCACCACTCCCGTCATCCTGTCAACCACGGGCGCGGAATCATTTCTCACCTTCTGGAACAACCCCACTATAAAGTCTGTCATGGGGTTGCTCACCGCCGACGAGTCATCTCCTGTTCTGGACGACATGTAAAATATGAATATCATCCACAGCACTGCCGGAATTATATATATGTACTTTTTCTCATTCTTTTTTGTTTTCTTTGCCATAAAATCATCACCATGAATGAGTATACCATAAAAAATGTCTAATTTTTTTTGATTTTGCCTTTTTTACTTGAAATATTTGTTTTTTACCTGTACTGTAGAAAAGTGAGGTATTGAAGTGGTTATGTATAATTCATAACAAATAAAAAAAGTGAGGTAACATTATGGCAAGAACAAGGAAAAAGGGGAATCCCATCGTATCAGCAGTTGTTTTCGGTATATTCGGAATAGTTCTTTTATTCCTGGGTATACGAACATTTATCGGTTTACACGGAAAGCTTCTAAACGTTACTACATGTGACGAATCGGAAGTTAAACCAGGAGTGTATGTGGAGGGAACACTCACCTACGGATACGGAGCTTACATTGAGAAGACTACAACGTACAATCACGTGGTCACCAAGACCGACGGATACTACTATCTCGTTGATATCTGCGACAAGAATGAAGACGGCTCAAAAAGAGACACATCCAAGTGGATCGGAATATCGATCTCCAAGAGTGATGACGCCAAATTTGACGCGATCTCATCTGCTGACGATGCAGAACCAGTCTACATAACAGGAGTCATCCGCAAGAACAGCGACAAGGTGCAGGGCTTCCTTGACGACTACATCACCAAGTATGTCGACGCATACGCACAATATTATGGATACACTCCTACAAGTGAGGACTATGCGACCGCAAAGGCAGAAGCTTTTCCTTACTATATAGAGATGGTTGACTCTTCAGATTACATATTCAAGCTTGTCCTCGGAGCTGTATTCCTACTGGCAGCAGTGATCATGATCCTGAAGGCAACAAGAAGCAAGAACACCATCAGCGCATCTGCACAGCCAGCAGGCACAGGTTACTATGACGGTACAGGCGATTTCAACGGCGTGTACACTCCGGGCAGCACAGGCAGCCCAAATAACGGCAGCTATACACAGCAGTACGGCACTACAAACAGTGGCAGCTACGGCACTGCAGAACAGACACAGGCACCGCAGACGTCTTACAGTGATCCGTTCTACTCACAGCAGCCGGCAGCTTCAGAGCAGGATGCCCACGCATCTAATCCTTATACAACAACAAGCTCAACTACATCTTCCTCTTCCTTCAGTCTCAAGAAAGATGAGTAACAATTAAATAGCACACATAAATCTAAAAAAGGTATATACGGATCGCAGCCTGACTGCTTTCCGCATATACCTTTTTTAGATTTATGTGTAAGACTGACTATCCTTATGAATAATCTTTACCTTCTTCTTACTTACCGAAGTATCTGTCAAGAAGTCCCTTGAGAGCCTTGCCGTGTCTTGCCTCGTCTCTTGCCATCTCATGAACTGAATCATGGATCGCATCCAGATTGTTCTTCTTAGCGCACTTTGCAAGATCTACCTTTCCTGCTGTTGCACCGAACTCGCAGTCAACTCTCCATGCAAGATTCTTCTCTGTTGAAGCTGTCATGTTCTGCTCAAGGTCTGATCCAAGCATCTCTGCGAACTTAGCTGCATGCTCAGCCTCCTCGTACGCTGCCTTCTCCCAGTAGAGACCGATCTCAGGATAGCCCTCGCGATGTGCTACACGAGCCATGCAGAGATACATTCCAACCTCTGAGCACTCTCCCTCGAAATTAGCCTTGAGCTGCTCGTAGATATACTTCTTGTCCTCATCGCTGATCTCTGGATTGTTCTTAACTGTCTCAGCATATACACCAAACTCATGCTCTGCTGCAAGTGTGAGCTCTCCCTCTACCTTCTTGAACTTATCTGCTCCTGCGTGACAGATAGGACACTCTGCTGGTGCCTGCTCTCCCTCATAGATATAACCGCATACTGTACATACAAACTTTGCCATAACTTAATTCTCCTTTTCTCTTTTAAATAATCTAATCAATATCCATCATTGATCGTTAAAATATATTCTGTCTTCTTTGTTGATGTTTATTTATCAACTATATCTTATTATACCTATTTTTTGATCAAAGTCAACCCCTATTGGGAACGATTCTTAATTATTTTTTTAGTAGGTTGTTGATTATATATACAAGACTTGTAAATTATATACATTACATTATTGGGATTACATCCTGTTAAGGTCCAATATAAATAGAAAAAGAGGATCGATACATTCATATATCAATCCTTCTTATACTCTTCTGTATATTCTCTATATGTCGCTATATAGCATCATTATCCGGCTAGCTCTGTCCCAGCATTATCTTCTTGAGAAGATATTCATATCCCGTGATAGGTATAGGCTTGCTGTAGTAATAACCCTGAATGTAGTGGCATCCCCACTCTCTCAGGTATTCCTTCTGCTCAAATGTCTCAACACCCTCCGCAAGACTTCTGATTCCCAGATGCCTTGACATGGCAAGGATATCCTGTGTCATGAGCATGTCCTTGTTGTTCGGCTCGCCGGTGGCTATTCCGTCAATAAAGCTCTTGTCTATCTTGATTATATCCAGCGGCATATCCTTAAGAAGTGCCATACTGGAGTATCCTGTTCCAAAGTCGTCCATGGATATCTTGAAGCCCTCAGCCTTCAGATCCTTGAGCACCTTTATCAGATACTGCACGTCAGCGAAATCTGCACTCTCAGTTATCTCAAAGTCTATAAGCGAGTGATCCACTCCGTATTCATCGACTATATCACACAGTATATATATAAGATCCGGTCTCGATATCTGGTGTCTCGAGAGGTTACAGGATATCGGGTAGAGCGGGTAGCCAAGCTCCTTCCACTCCTTGAACTTCTTGCACACCTGTCTCAGCACATATCTGTCTATGATGTCTATAGTTCCGTCAGTCTCAAACTGCGGCACGAAATACTTCGGCGAGAGAATATCTCCGCCCTTGTAGAACCATCTTATCAGAGCCTCAGCACCGGTCAGGGTGTCGTTCTGTGGATTGTACTTCGGCTGAAGATATACCATGAGATCCTCATTCTCTATGGCATCCGGGAGCTCCAGCTTGTACTGCTGTGCCATGATGTATTCCTTCTTCATCTCCGATGTGTATATCTTTATCTCATTTACATTGGTCTTGATACACTGGAGGTGTGCCATCTGCGCCATGTCCTCAACGCGCATTGACATGTTGAGTTTCTCGAATTCATCATAGAATACGATACCACAGCTATAGAATATCTTATACTTCCTGTTCGACGGAAGCTGTCCTATCTCCTCAAAGAATGTATATAGCCGGTTCATTATCTCATCCTCCGGCATATACTTTATAATCATGGCAAAATCGTCACTCTCACACTTTGCAGAGTACAATATCCAGTCCTGCTTGGTCATAGCGTCACATATATATCTGAACAGATCCTTCGCCACCTCACGGCCCATAACATTGTTGATGAGCCTGAAGCCCTTTATGTCGAATCTGGCAAATATAAACTGATCCAGTCCTATATATTCACACTGCTCAAGCTTCTCCTTGAGCCATGTCCAGTTGTAATGTCCGGTGGCAGGCTCCCTGTATGCTATCTCATAGAGATCTCTCTTACTCATGTTGTCAAGAGTCAGCATCTCCTCCGTCTTGGTCTTCTTGGACCATACCGGAATCTCCACGCACAGACTGTCTGCGCTCTCCATGTAACATATATATGGAAGCTTGTGGTTAGAAACAATGTGCAGCTTCTCCGTCTCTATATACAACTTGGCATATGAATACGCCATGGTCATGAGTCTCGGTATATCCTCTATCAGAGATATATCAAATCCCTTTATATCCACAACGTCGAATCCCGGAACCGTGATGCTCACACAGTTCTGAGGAACCACCTCCATATCACTGTATCCTATCTCCACTCCTCCACACAAACGCGAATATCCGGCGTCCATCATCTTCTCAGGCATATAAAACAAAGCCCTGTTTGCCAGCGGCCTGTATATGTTGCTAAAGCACTTGTACCAGTCATAGCCATTCTCCTGACAAAAATCGTCAAACCCCTCTGACTCTCTGGACCTCAGCACGTAAAGTTTTCTCTTTGGTTTGTATGCCTTTGACCATTGATGTTCCATAATATATCAATTACCTCTGTTCTGCCCTAAGGCCATAGTATTTCAATTTTCAATCTTTTTCATTCTATCACATATCCATCTTTTGGGCTATACTTATTATTTTTTTGTTCTGGAAAATAAATGGTTAAGTTTCGATTTTTTTCGTTGAATTTTTACCATATTTTTGTTAGCATAGATAAGGTTTTTCAATTATAATTAATAGGAGGCAAAAACGATGAAAAACAGGTTATTTCTAGGTCTCGGCACAGTCATATCAGTTCTTGGACTGTCACAGGCAAGTGCCTTGGCGGCAGACAGCGAATCCGGTACTGAAACACTCGGTGCTACGCTTCCACTTACATGGTGTATACCATTTGTGTGTATGCTTCTGTGCATAGCTGTTATGCCCCTTATCGCCGGTGAGTGGTGGGAAAAACACAAACAGTGGGCTGTTGCAGGCTGGTCTCTTTTATTTTTAATTCCATTTGCCATATTCCATGGCTTTGGTACGATGGGCGAACAATTGCTCGAGGTAATGATCGGTGACTATCTCACCTTCATTGTATTGCTTTTTGCCCTGTTCTGTGTGGCAGGCAATATATCTCTTGAAGGCGACCTGGTGGGAACACCGAAGCTCAATGTTCTGCTTCTACTGATAGGTACTCTGCTGTCAAGCTGGATCGGTACTACCGGTGCAAGTATGCTGATGATCAGACCTATCATAAAGGCAAATAAATGGAGACGAAGAAAGGTTCAGATCATTGTATTCTTCATCTTCCTCGTTTCAAATATTGGTGGCTGTCTCACCCCTGTCGGTGATCCTCCACTTCTGATGGGATTCATGAATGGTGTTGACTTCTTCTGGAGCCTCAGACTTGCAAAGGTCATGGTTGTCAATCTCATCATCCTGCTGACTGTATTCTTCTTTCTCGACACAAGAGCGTACAAGAAGGATATCGCAGACGGCAGACAGAAGCCGGTATTCGATGCGGATACCAAAAAGCCAATCAGACTTAAGGGCGCTCACAACATTATATTTCTTGTAATGATCGTAGGCGCAGTTATCCTCAGCGGTGTTCTTCCTATGAAGTTCCCTGCATTTGCAAAGGGTATCAATTTCTGTGAGGGCGTAACACTCTCATGGGCTGCTATCATCGAGATTGTGATCATGCTAGCAGCGGCTTTCCTCTCATTCAAGACAACGAGCAAGAAAGTCCGTAAGGCCAACAACTTTACATGGGATGCTATACAGGAGGTTGCCATACTGTTCATAGGTATCTTCATCACTATGATCCCAGCACTCCTGATCCTCAAGGCACGTGGTTCTGAGCTCGGACTTACACATCCGGCACAGTTCTTCTGGATGACAGGACTTTTATCAAGTTTCCTTGACAATACACCTACCTACCTTGTATTCTTCACCACCGCTGCTTCAAGTGGATTTACAGAGGGTATAAGCACTGCTATGGGTGTAGTTCCTCAGGTCATGCTGATGGCTATCTCCTGCGGTGCCGTATTCATGGGGGCCAACACTTATATAGGAAACGCACCTAACTTTATGGTACGTTCAATAGCCGAAGAAAATGGTATCAAGATGCCTTCATTTGTAGGCTACCTCGTATGGTCAGTTGCTATTCTTGTACCTACATTCTTCATAGACACATTATTATTCTTCTTGTAATCTAAGGGGGTTTTTGTATGAACGAATATGTTGTAAAAAGTGATAATAAACTTACGGTCGGTATTGGCTGGGATGCCAAGAAGGTCGACCTCAAGAAAAAGATTAAGATTGCCATAGACAATATCATGAGTGCTACATCAGAGGACACATATGACCTCAATCTTGCAGCGATCGTTGAGCACAATGACGGCTCTGATCCCGAACTGGTATTCTGGGGCCACAAGTACAGCAGAAGCGATTCTGTTGTTCTGAAGGGCGATGACAGGACCGGTGAGAAGGAAGGAATCGATGAGGAGATGCGTATCTACCTTGACAGAGGTGAGAACGTTGGAAGGATCATCCTCTTCCTCTACATCTACAACGGTAACCTTCACAAGCAGTGCCTGGCCGAGGTGGACAACGTATTTGCACTGATCAAATGCAAGCACACCGAGAAGGTCTATGTTCGTGAGGATGCCATCTTCAAGGCATGTGAGGATGCAAAGCACAATAACTGCTATGTATTCGGCGAGATTCTCCACAATGGAGATGAGTGGGTTGTAAGGGAGAGATCCCAGTTCCTGCCATACGACAAGTCCGAGGATATATTTGAGTATTACACATCAAGACATTACGTTCCTGAAGAAGACGACTAATATTTAACATGGCGAAAAGCCCCCTGCCTCCGGTGTAAATAACCGAAAGCAGGGGGCTTTCTTTATTATGATCTATAATTCTATATTACACTACTTTATATAATCCTCTATAGTCTTTGAAGCTCTGTATCTGGAGAAGTTAAAGCTTCTGATATAGCCCTTGTCATCATTCTCCTCAAGCATCTTCTCAAGCCTCTCTCCCACCGTGTCGTCTCTCCAGTAGTAGGTGTCCTCGCTATATTTCGACATCACTTCCTCCATGACCATTTCGGGCGTAATGTCTTTTGTCCTGAAATAATCGATCAGATATGGAACTCCGTCATTACCTATATCCATCACATACTCAAGATCTATCTTCTTTCCACTGTGCGCCTGACTGATATTGTACTTTGTTATCACTGCGCCAGGTCTGATAAATGCATACAGCGTGAACATCACAAGAACCGTCATAAATATGTATCTGAACAGCGGCATATTTCTCCAGAACAGGCTTATGATAACACCGAGCATCACTATAGACGTGACTATCAGCGCCCATATGGTATTTATTCTGAGGTATGTCAGATCATATTCCGCAATGTACATGGACAGCCTCACAGCTGATGAGGCAATCATTATATATGTACATATGCACATCATGAGCAGTGACACGTTGAGCACCAGACTCTTTCTGAATATAGCACTAAATATCAGCACCATACACACATTTACAACCGCTACAAAGAGCAGCTGGAAGAAGCCCTGTCTTGCATACTCAGCGTATGTCATGTTATCCGGAAGTCCTGCGCTGTTCATGAACAGATACACTATCTGAACAACGGCAAATATCAGATAGAACGCTGTGAGCACTATCGTTATAGTTATACCTGTCACTGCATTGTACTGCCCCTCCTTCGGAGCATTTGCACCAAGATCTCTGCGGCCCGCCTTGACAATAAATCCATATACAAACAGGAATATCACAGCGGCAAACAGAACTATCTTCACTATATCCCACGAGAAGAACAGTTTGCCAAATATGTCCTTTATGACCTTTGCAAACACAGGATCTGCCGAAGACAGCAGATTGAGCACGATCACCAGTATCGGAAGTGCTATCACACATCCAAGAAGTATGTACATCAGCTTGGAATTTCTCTTTTTGCCGGTTATCTCACGCTCCGCCTTTCTGTCGGCAAATGGCATGTTTACATACCCTATCGATCCAAAGAACATCTCGAAAAATGAGAATATTCCCTTGAATATCCCATGCTTTTCAGTGTCATTGAAGTATGTCATAACCGCATACATCTCTGTAGCGATTATTCCCACATTACATCCAAATATGATATATCCCTCGTCTGTGAGACTCAGGGCAACCGACATCATGAACACAAGAATATAATATGGGATCAGTATACTCTGTTTCGACAACGCAGCTCCAGTGGTCATGGCCTCACGGTCTGCACCGATGTTCTTCTCATATCGTACCATGCATGTACTGATAAACACTATTGATACTATCGAAAGCACAGCCGACAATATACTCGACCAGTTGCTGTACAGACATGCCGCACATATGATCGCATATACCAGTACCGGAATACCAAACATCCTGAATCTGTTCGGAGACACCGCAGGATTTCTCCTCTGCGGCGGTCTGGCATTCATGTTCATATAACCCTGAGGTGGCGGCGGGGGCATCCCCGGGCCTCCATTCATGTTCATATACCCTTGCGGTGGTGGCGGGGGCATCCCCGGGCCTCCATTCATGTTCATATACCCTTGCGGTGGCGGCGGGGGCATCCCTGGGCCTCCATTCATGTTCATATACCCTTGCGGTGGCGGCGGGGGCATCCCCGGGCCTCCATTCATTCCATTGTTAATATTCTGTTCGTTCATCCCAAACCCTCCATTTTTTCACCTTGAACCACTTTTAGCTACTCTACAAGTGCCATCTCATCAAGCCCCACGATCCTGTCCATACACACCGGTGCTGTCAGCCTGTAGGCAAAACTTGCAGACTCGAACAGGCAGTATAATTTGCCATTATACGAATATATCTGCTCCAGCTTCTGCGGGAGCTTAACCACCTGTCTCGGTGTCTCTGTGCCGTAATTCACACTGGACAGCTTACCTATATCTGTATCGTATACCTCTATCCTGGATTCATCTATACCATATGATATAGAGAATATTATCTCATTTTTGTACACCTGAAGCCCCTGCACCCTTCCTGGTATATAGAAAGCCTCGTCCTCCTCCGAGGATATGGCGGTGCCGCCATTTACAATCTCGTAGCTGGCTGCCATGCTGTAGCTGTTCTTATCCTTTCGCCAGTAGCCCGCATATATATGTCCGTCATATATCGTGATAAATGACGTTGCAGGGAACATGACGCTACATGTGTTCCTGTATTTTATCGGCTTTCCCTGAGCCACATCGTATTTCTCTATGGAGTCCAGCGTAAGACATGATATGGATGCCTTCCTGCTCCTGTCCTCATCCTCATCGATCATATACGAGGAAACCCACAGCACATTATTCTTCGTATCATACGCAAGTCCTCCGGCATGTGTCGTGTCCTTGAGAACCAGTGTTTTAATATATTGCCCCGTCTGTGTATCAAGAACAAATATAACAGATTTGTGTTTCTTCGTCTTGCAGTAAGCACTGACAAATGTATACTCCTTCGTCACCGCCAGCCCCTGTGGCGTCATGGACGTGCAGTTCTCTATCTCCCTCGACTCACTGCCTATCGTATCAGCATACGCAAGTCCCGGAATGATCATCATGCCATAATCGGTATCCCTGTTCTGGGCATACATACCCATATGATAGAATTCCGGTTCAGTCGACATCTCCCATATCTGCGAGAAATTCGACTTGTTGTCAACCGCATAGGTGCTGGTTCCGGAATCATTTCCCGATATCTCGAAGTTTCTGCAGTACACTCCGCCATACAGCCATATCACACAGATTCCCCCGACATAGCACCATGCAAATATCTTCACAAGTATCCTTCTCGACTGGACCGTCGACAAAAGTGCCGCCATGACCATCTGACTGATAATCGTTATAAGCATCATGGCATTCGTCAGCATATCTCCATGGCTGACTATCTGAAGCGGTACGCCTATTATCATAATCCAGTAGGCCTTCTGTTTCACCTTAATTCTTATTACGCCATTCCAGCCTTCCCGCTTCATGCCCCACACCTGCAGTGACTGCCATACAACCACAAGGCCATATACGATGCACGCCACAAGCAGGAGCTGCCTGAGCACAGCAACAGCAGTTATCTCAAGGGCCTCACCATTTCTGTAAAATGCCATATAGTACACACCCTGTGCGAGCTGCCATATCCTCCACGCCATCATGGCGAACATCGCAAGCGCTGCAACAAATGCAAATGTGTTGGTAACAGTTCTTCGTCTGACACCCTCTCGATGTTCCTTCATCTGTTTGCGCAGACGTTTCTTCGCCCTTCCCAGCTCCTTTATGTGCTTTTTACACTTTCTGATCCTTCTGCGTTTATAGAACAGCACCTTGTACGGTGCGCGTCTGTTCTTCAGCTCTTCATATTCTTCCCTAAGTCTGTCATACCGTTCCGACTCCTCATGAAGATCCGTTCTGGTCGCCCTGAGTGCAGAACGGCACATAACGTATCCCTCAAGATCTATCTGTGCCTGTTCTTTCAGCTTTTCAGCCTGAAGTTGAAGCTTCTCTTCTCTGTTCAATTTCTTAGCCCTGTCTGTCATGAAAATCCGCTCCTGTCCATCAGCCTCTTTACTCAAAGTACCGTTTTATTTTGTCCTCCACCAAATTCGAGCCGATCACAATTATGATCTCCTGCCCGTTCTCTATAGGTCTCACCTCGGTCTTTTTTGCCGTGGCGTTGAGCTCTATCCATCCGGTGTCATTTACAGGGAGAAAACCCTTGATTCTAAAGACATCTCCGCATTCCTTATCCGCAAATATATCCCTGACTATCGTCTCAAGCCGCTCCTGAGGCATGACCTTATTCATGATATATACCGAGTTAAACACATCACTTTGTTTGAACCATAATTTTACATAGTCGTTTAATTTGTATCCGGTTGACATAAAACCTTCAAAGTCATCGTCCGTGAAATCATCCCAGTTCTTCTCCAGAACATCATCGCAGAACTGACGCTTACACTGAAATTCGGTGAGCACTTCATTGATATATTCTATTGTGCTCCTCTTCTCATCCTCCGATGCATCCTGAACCTTGCTCATCACCAGAGTTCCACAGTTCGCAACCTCAGACGCAAGCACATATCTGGACTGTCTGCTCATGTCCCGGTCAAGTCCGGCATCGACTATGGAAATGATGCTTCCCACCTCATACCATCTGTCAAGTGGCTCCTCGTGGAGGACGTCAAAGAATTCATCCACATCAAATATTCCGGACGGCTCAACAATGACTCTGTCATAGCCGCTCATCCCCATCGCTATGAGCTTTGTCTTGAACCTTCTCTTGTGACAGTCCTCGCCGCAGCCACCTGCCACCATCTCAGCATGACAGTTCTCGCCCATCACATCCTGAAGAAGCATCATGTCCACGTTGACTGCACCATAATCATTTTCAAGGATTCCGACATTATATCCTTTGCCAACAAGGTAGCTCACATACTTCTTAATAAATGTCGTCTTGCCTGAGCCCAGAAAGCCCGTTATCAAATCTATCTTTACCATATGTCCACTCTCCTTATCTACGCGCGTTACCAGCTTGATCTCACATGAAATCCGCTGTCATTCTCCAGAGGTATCTCCCTGACATCCATATCCTCTATAAATATATATCTGTCATTTCTGAGAACTGCTATCACCTTGTCTATAGCCTCAGGCAGCCCCTGAGCCTCCATCTCAACAGAATCATCATATCTGTTGCACACCCAGCCGGTGACTCCGTACATGGATGCAGCATAGCTCGCCCTGTATCTGAAGCCAACTCCCTGCACTCTTCCTCTGAATGTATAATGTCGTCTTATCTTGTCCATATCTATATGTCCCATCTCTGTTATGATCTTCTCATATCTTACATTTTATATCCTGCTGCCCGCATCTTACACATCATGTTCAGCATCGTACTTTTCTGCGTCATACACGATATTTCCACCACAGATTGTATAGTGAACCCTTCCCGGGAGAGTCCATCCGGCAAATGGACTGTTGGATGCCTTTGACGCAAAGCTGTTCACTGTCCACTGCTCATTCTCGCCAAATATGACTATATCCGCAGGAGCTCCCTCTGCTATCTTGCCCGGTTCCATGCGGTAAAATTCTGCAGGATTCCTGCTCATTAGTTCCATGAGCTTCATGAGTGAGATATATCCAGGCTGTACAAGGGAATATATTCCAAGGGCAAGAGATGTCTCAAGCCCTGTTATTCCACTTGGCGCCTTGTCAAACGCTCTCGCCTTCTCCTCACTGCTGTGCGGAGCGTGATCCGTCACTATCATATCTATTGTGCCATCCTGTATTCCCTCTATGATCTGTCTTCTGTCTTTCTCAGTTCTGAGTGGAGGATTCATACGCGCCATGGTTCCGTACTTCAGCACAGCATCCTCTATAAGGGTGAAATGATGTGGAGTTGCCTCCGCATGTACGTCCGCTCCAAGCTTCTTTGCAGTTCTCACTATATCCACGGAATTGCCTGAGCTTATATGCTGTATGCACACTGATGCACCTGTGTGAAGTGCAAGGACGCAGTCCCTTGCAACCATAATATCCTCCGCTGTGCGGGATGCACCGCCGTATCCAAGCTTTTCTGATACTTTTCCTTGATTCACTCCCGGCTGTACAATGAACAGCGGATCCTCTTCATGAAGACTCACCGGAAGATCAAGATCCCTTGCCTTCTCCATAGCCTCAAGAAGAAGCTTCTCATCCATGATTGGGATTCCGTCATCGGTAAATCCTGCTGCACCTGCAGCCGCAAGACTGTCCATGTCCACGAGTTCCTTGCCAGCAAGGCCCTTTGTGACTGTGGCTGTCTGAACTACATGTATTCCGGTCTTTGCACCTTTATCCTGTATATACTTGAGAGTCTCAAGGTTATCCACCGCCGGCTTTGTATTCGCCATACATACCACCATCGTGAAGCCTCCTCTTGCAGCGGCGGCGGCACCTGTCTCGATGTCTTCCTTGTACGTAAATCCCGGATCGCGGAAGTGTACATGTGTGTCTACCAGTCCCGGTGCAACTACAAGTCCATCTGCATCGATGCCCTCCGCACCCTCTGCCTCCAGATCGTATCCTGTCTTAACTATGTGATTGCCGTCGATGAGCACATCCATGACCTCGTCTGTATGGGTGACCGGATCAACGACTCTTCCATTCTTTATCAATAACATTTGCCTGTTCTCCTCTATATAAATATTTTATTACTGTCTGTATGTGTTCTGCGGATCATACTGTGATGACTGACCGTAATGTGGCTGCTGACCGTAGCCGCTATACTGATTATTCTGCTGTGACTGCCAGCCATACTGGGTCTGCTGGCTGTAGCCATTCTGCTGATCGTACCGCTGTGGCTGACTGTAGCCACTTGACGGCTGATTGTACTGTCCTGGCTGTTGAGTATAGCTGCCCGGCTGATTGTACTGCCCCGGCCGCTGACCGTAACCGCTCTGCTGACTGTATCTGCTCTGCGGATTATACTGCTGACCATACCGGGTCTGCTGACCGTAGCCACTCTGCTGATTATTGTACTGTCCCGTCTGGCCGTATGCATTTGTCCGTATGGTGTTCTGCCTCTGGCCATATACATTTGACTGATTGTACTGCATGTTCTGCCCGTACATATTTGGCTGATTGTACTGCATGTTCTGCCCGTACATATTTGGCTGATTGTATCCACGCATAGGTATATATCTGAAATTATACGGATTCACCCATATAGGATTTACCGCTATGATATGATCGTTCTTTGCCGCATGGGATATGAGCAGGAACATCAAAACCACAGACAGGATCAGAACCAGTATGCACAGGATCACGCTGGTGTCATCAATCGACAACACAAAATCATACAGTCCGTGTATTCCCATGGTGCTAAAATACGCTATCAGCATATTGCCTGCGGCACCCTCGCCCTTGTTCGCATTCTCTCTCGCCTTTGAGTAGAAATATCCCATGATAACGCCGCATGAGCAGTGAAGTGGGATTGCTGTCACAGCCCTCAGGATTCCGAGTCCTATTCCACCCTGGAATACATACAGGATATTCTCCAGTGTTGCAAATCCGAGCGACGAGCACACGCCATATATAACGCCGTCATAGCTGTGGTCAAAGTTCTTATTTTTCCATGTAAGTATTAACATTCCAAGGAATTTGCCCAGTTCCTCGATCATCGCCACTATAAAGAAGCAGTTGACCAGCTCATAAACCGCCGTTCCGGATTCCAATCCCATATAGTATAACAATACGCCCCCAACCAGCTCCACGACTACTGCCGGTATCGTGCTGACAGCTCCCAGAACCGCAAGCCATACTAGCAGACTCATTGGATCCCTGCTATTCTTATTTCTTCTGACTACAAATAACAGCAGTAACACCGAAGGTAATACTGCAAGTCTCAATGCAAATGCACTCATCCTTTACTCTCCCTGATATTTTCTTCCGTATAGATATATATACATATTAAAGATACCATTTTTAGCGTGAATCCACAATAAGCAGAGGCCTTTACCGACATTTTATTTCATTAATTAACTTTAATTTAGCCTAAATACAACTCAAGGCAGGTCATTCCATTTCAGAAGACCTGCCTTGAACCAATTTTCAAATGTATTCAGTTACGACTTACTGTGTGACATCAATATCTCCGCTACTAGTCTCAATATTGCACTTTCCATCTGCTCCCTCAACCGAGTCCGGTACATTTACATCACCGCTGGATGTCTTTGTATTGTATTCATACTTCATTTCTGAGCCAATACCGATCGATACATCACCACTGGTTGTCACGACATTGATCTCAGAAGCATCACAGTCTCTAATCATTACGTCACCACTTGACGCACGACCGTTTATACGTTTTGTCTTTATACTGCCAGATGTGATATTGCCACTGGCGGTCTTCAGATCAATATTATCCATCACCACATCACCAAGACTGACGTCACCACTGTTTGCTGATATTCTTGTATCCTTTGACGATACACTGTCAAGCTTAATGTCACCACTGCTGGTCGCCACTGTCAGAGCATCTGCATTTACCCCCTTTACGATCACATCGCCGCTGGCGGCCTCTATATCGATATTGCCTATTGCCAGATAATATTCCATATCCACGTCACCACTGCTGGTCACAATCTTCAGATCATCGTACTCCGTACCAGCCAGATACACCGTCACGGATGGCCATGCTCCAGAATACACACCAATGGAAATGTTAAATGCTGCGTTCCTGCTGTCGTCTGCGGTTATCCTGAGCACGCCATCTGATATATCTACATGATGTGCCAGATTCTCGCAGTCATAATACTCCACATAACTTGTATCTCCACTCGCCTTCTTCACGGCAACATCCACATCTGATGCGCTTTTTACATCAATTGCAGTGAATTTATCTTTTATATCAACAGTCTTCTTTACGTAATTAACCGGCTCCGATGTCATGTGTGCCAGATTCACAGTCACATTTGGCCATCTGAATCCATTTACAGCAAGTGCTGAGATCACAGTGATAATGCCTGCCACGATCATGACCGATGCAACAATAACAGCTTTCTTTGTTCTACTCATGACTATTTCTCCTTTACAAACATTCTCTTTATACCATTCACACTGGCCTTGCAGACCTTAAATATACCAACCGTAACAGGTTTAACCGATACAACAAACAATATCGCTATACCAACTCCTATGAGTGCTGCTCCGAGCATGAGAACTGCTGTATAAGGGCTGTGGGCCACGAACAGAGGTATGGTACATATCAATCCGCCTATTCCCGCAACCACAAAGCTGAGCACTACCGCATAGAATGATATAAGAAGTGCAAATGCAACTATCCACAGTGTGAGCAACAATACCGCCGCTGTAATGAGAAGTGGTATCCACACCGGAGAACCAAGTACTATGAGTATGACCTCCCATGCCTTGAGCTCGTGCTTTGGCTTGATCTTCTCCTTCACAAGCTTCGTGAGCGGCATCTCCTCAAGTATCTGCTCCACAGCAGCCTCCGGAGATCCCATATCCGCCACAGCCTCCTCCTCGGAAAGGCCGTCCTCCACACGGTCATCTATCATCTCACTGTAATAATCCATAAACCTGTTCACATCATCGGCCGGCATCGCACTGATCCTGCTTCTTATCGACTCAAGATATTCCTGTTTGTTCATCTCTGACTTCCTCCTTCACAATAAATCTGTATATGGATTCCAGTTCCTTCCACTCTTCCTTGAACTCTTCTATCCTGGCTCTTCCGGCATCCGTAATATGATAATACTTTCTGAGTCTTCCGTTGTGCTCCACGGAATGAACCGTGAGCAGTGCTCCCGCCTCAAGTCTTCTGAGGATAGGATAGAGTGTGGACTCTGATATCGTCACATACGGCTTCATATCTTTGATGATCTGATATCCATAGGAATCCTCGTCCTTGATGGCCGCAAGCACACATACATCGAGCATTCCTCTTTTTAATTGTATATCCATCGCTATACCTCCTAACGTGATATACTATACATCACATAGTATTGTGTGTCAAGTAGTATTTTCAGCACTCTACAAAAAGGAACAACAATGGGGTCAGGCACCTTTTACATAGATTTTACATTAATGTATATGAAACATAACAAACAGGGCGGGACATCCCACCAATGGGATGTCCCGCCCTGCTTACAAATTATATTCTGCTATATCTTAATCTGACACATGATATGTTTTCCATTATAGTATGTCGATGACATACTCCTTGCTGAACGAATGGCCAGCCTCAAGACTGTTTGAATACTCACGGTCCGCCAGATCTCCGTCATATCCCTCGCGGTCACACCTGCCAAACCAAGGCTCTATGCAGACAAATGGCGCATGTTTCTTTGCAGGAGACCATATGCCTATCTGCGGCACATCAAATCTCAACTGCAAAACCGGCGCATCAGATGAGTTCCTTAATGTAATCGTATTTATACCCTTACCATCCATGATCAGGGCATCCTCATCAAACATCTCATCACGCAGCTTTAAGACTCCATCTGTCAGTCTGTGCGTAACTGTTCTATCTCCAAGAACTCCATTTGCTGTCAAAAGACCACATTCAATCTCGTTCTTACCTGTGTGCATATCCAGAGAATAACCGCCGATGCCTCCCTCACATGCAAATGCAGGATGAGCACCGATAGAAAAATGAATCGTGTCAGTTCCCTCATTCACAACGGTCCACATAACATGTACAGATGAACCTTCAAGTCTGTATCCTATACAAAGACTGAAATCAAACGGATAGCTCTTCTGCCATGTATCATTCTTCTCAAGCACAAACAGCAGTGTATCACCAGTCTGGCCAGCCACTACAAACTCGCTGTCCCTTGCAAATCCGTGCTGAGGTATATTCTCATAAACCACCCCGTTATGTCTGTAACGCTGTCCTTCGAGCTTTCCCACAAATGGAAACAGCACAGGAGAAACTCTTCCCCAATACTCAGCATCACCGCACCACATGTATTCTCTGTCTGTCTCGATACTCTTCAGGCTCACAAGCTCAGCGCCGTGAGTATTCACCTTTATAGCGATCTTATCATTTTTTAATTCAACAATACCCATCATGTCCTCCTATACTCCAGCCAGTCTGGCTGATCATAATTTGCAAATAATATTATACACTTTTATAACATTATAACACAGGTACAAAAAAATACGGTCGCTTAATGAACTAATAAGCAACCGTATTTTATATACTGTTTCTCGGCATCCGCACCTCGTTATCCAAGCGCGATCATTCTGTTGATGCAGCGGGAAGCTCCCTCCATCACCTCATCAGAAAGGACTATCTCTTCGCCACCTGTGCCCTTTAATACATTCAATATGTCAACCAGGGTAGTAAGTTTCATATTATGGCACATCAGCTTTGAAGAAATTGGATAGAACATTTTGTCAGGGCACTCATACTGAAGATGCTCCACAATACTGTGCTCTGTACCGATGATAAATTCTTTTTTCTCTGACTTTCTGGCATATGCCATAATTCCTGTGGTTGAACCTACATAATCAGCCTCTGCAACTACATCCGGCCTGCACTCAGGATGGACAAGAAGTTCCGCATGTGGATGTAACTCTTTTGCCTTCAAAGCATCATCTAGGGTAACCGCAAGATGTCTAGGACATCCGCCGTTAAAAAATGCAAATTCCTTTTCCGGCATCTGCTTTTGAACATAGTTTCCAAGATTCGGATCTGGAATAAAAAGAATCTTGTCGTTATCAAGCTTGCTGCAGATCTGCACTGCTGATGAGGATGTCACACATACATCACAGGCAGTTTTCAATTCAGATGTCGTATTTATATAGGCGACAACCGCATATCCCGGATACTTCTTCTTCATCTCATCCAGCATTTCAAGATTCATCTGCTCAGCCATCGGACATCCGGCTTCAGGGTTAGGCAGATACACATTCTTATCAGGGGACAATATCTTACATGTCTCTGCCATAAAACGCACACCACACATTATTATATTTTTGCGGGAATCCTTGCTCGCCTCTACGCTAAGTCCATATGAATCTCCCATATAATCTGCAACTTCAAGAATCTCATGTCCCTGATAAGCATGTGCCAGTATGCAGAAATCTTTCTCTTTCTTCAGTCTGATTATCTCTTCCTGTATCTCTTTTATCGTCATTTTATTCTCTCCAAATCATTTTGTATTATTTCTCCCACTCCTGCCACGGAACAAGGAAGCCTGTCTCATCGAGCTTCTGCTCTATGTTGTCCAGGATCTCTTCACTTGGAGCCTCTATCAGATGGTAATGATATCCGTTCGTAGCATTTCCAAGCAGGGACGACTGGCTGTTTTCCAATTTTTTCATAAATTTTGCCACGTCGTATCTGGAAGCAATATTCATCTTTGCAGTAACACGATTGTACACCGTATGACTTATACTTACATTCTTTACAACACCGCCATAATCAACTATGATCGTGAGTTCTTCCTCAGTCCTGTCATAACCGTGTTTTACTTTAAACTCTCTCTGACATTTTGATTCATTCTTGTATATATAACCCCTGTTAGTTGCAATTATGCCATCATCAGCCGCCCTGATCACTGCAATGTCCTGCACTATTATCTGTCTACTGACATCGAATTCTGACGCAAGCTTATTTGCCGGAACAGGGACATCTGAATTCTTCACAATGTCAAGTATCCTTTCCCTTCTCTCTTTTGCCTTCACTTTATTCCTCCGCATGAAGATTTTTCATCGATATATCCATTATAGGTGAGCTGTGTGTAAGCGCACCGCTTGATATATAATCCACTCCCAATGATATCAGTCTCTCTATGTTCTCTTTTGTAACATTGCCTGAACATTCTGTCTCCGCACGTCCATCGATCAAATCAATCGCAGCTCTCATCTGATCCGTTGTCATATTGTCAAGCATAATGATATCGGCTCCCGCTTCAACAGCCTCTTTTACCTGATCCAGTGTCTCAACTTCAACCTCTATCTTGCGGACAAATGGCGCATACTCCTTTGCCATTCTCACTGCATTGCTTATACTTCCCGCAGCGCCTATATGATTATCCTTAAGCAATACTCCATCCGACAAATTGTATCTGTGATTGCAGCCTCCGCCGACTCTGACTGCATACTTCTCAAATATCCGACAATTAGGCGTAGTCTTTCTGGTATCCAGCAGAGTAGTCTTGCTTCCTTTAAGAAGTTCTGCAACCTCATGGGTATATGTAGCTATACCACTCATACGCTGCAGGTAATTAAGCGCAACCCTCTCGCCAGAGAGAAGAACCCTGATATCACCAGTCACAATTCCCATAAGCTGGCCAGCCTTCACCTCATCGCCATCTTTGCAGAAGAACTCAACCTCAGTGCTGTCATCTAAGAGTGTAAATACTCTTGCATATACATCAAGTCCTGCAATGATTCCATCCTGCTTGCATATCAGGTCTACTTTTCCTTTCTGTGCCTTTGGCATCACCGCATTTGTGGATACATCCTCACTTGTGATATCCTCCTGTAAAGCCATCATTATAAGCTTGTCCGCATTCAATTTCATTGTTATCTGATTCATTCTCAGCCTCTTCTTTCCGTTTCTGTCAAAACTATATTCTTATATTCTCTAAACAAACCATCTATATCTTCATATTCAGACAGATCTATGTTGTCTTCTCCACAGCCTCTGTGCTCTCTGCTGAACATGATATCATCTGCTGCCCTCTGTGCAAATACAAGCGACTCAAGTAACGAATTGCTTGCCAGTCTGTTTCTGCCATGCACTCCATTACATCCAGCTTCTCCTACCGCATACAATCCTTCCATGGATGTCCTTCCGGCGAGATCTGCCTTCACTCCGCCCATGTGGTAATGCTGAGCCGGCACAACCGGTATTGGTTCAACAAGCACATCATACCCCTCATCCTTGCACTGCTTGTATATATGTGGAAAATGCTGCAAGATCACATCTCTTCCAAGCGGTCTCAGATCTTCCCACACATGCTCCGTTCCATCTATCTCCATCTGTTTCCATATTGCATGGCTGACTACATCACGAGGCTGCAGTTCATCTGTAAACCTTTCTCCCGCCTTGTTAAGAAGCCATGCGCCTTCGCCTCTCACAGATTCAGATATCAAAAATCTTCTTCCCTTATTCCGGCTAAACAATGTTGTCGGGTGGATCTGTACATAATTCAGATTCTCTACCTCTACACCATGTTTTAAAGCAATTGCTATGGCATCACCTGTTATATGGGCAAAATTCGTTGAGTTCTTATATATACCTCCGATTCCACCACACGCCAATACAACATTGTTGGATCTAAGTATGCTTATGTTCTTGGCCTCATCAGCTATAACCACTCCACCACAGGCATTGTCATTGCAGATGATGTCGAGCATAGTCGTATACTCATATATCTCGATATTGGATTTTTTCTTTGCACACTCCAGCAAAGTGGATGTAATCTCTTTGCCGGTAATGTCCTCGTGGAACAATATTCTTGGCTGGCTGTGAGCTCCCTCCTTGGTGAAGGCAAGCTTTCCGCTCTCATCTCTCTCAAATCTAACTCCAAGCCTTATCAATTCTCTGATAACAAGATTCGATGATCTGATCATCAGATCGACTGTCTTTTTATTGTTCTCATAATGACCGGCTCTCATGGTGTCTTCAAAATAATCTTCGTAGTCTTCCTCACCCCGCAGCATACATATGCCGCCCTGGGCCAAAAAAGAGTCGGACTCATCAGCCCGTCTTTTTGTGATAATACAGACCTTTTTTGTCTCTGGAAAATTCAACGCACAGAACAAGCCTGCAGCGCCAGTTCCCACAATAATAACATCATATACAGTGTTCATCATTTCTCCTCTTCAAGTAGGCATCATATTATTCTTTATAACCTGACTTGCATATAAACATAACATATGTAAACACATATGTAAATATATATGTAATGTTATATGTAAACTTTTGATGTAAACCTTTTTTGATGTGAGTTTTCGAAATAATGCACACCATAAGTCTCTACTTTAAGACTTTCTTTATCTGTTTCTCTGTAGCTATCGGGTAAATATCATCCATATGCTTCACTATCCTCTTCCACGATTCCTCAGGGCTCTCACCATATGCGGACGTCACATGGTCATATCCCCACAGCTTCTCCGGCATGGAATACACAGCCACATTCCAGCCGTATTCCGCGCCCTTCTTGTTCAACCGTTTTCTGAAGTCACATGCACACAGATAGGTCTGCATCTGGAGCTGTGTCATCGTACCCTCAAAGCCTTTCTCTCCGCCCTTGCCAAATCCGGCAAGCTTCTTTATATCGAATGAAAAAAGTTCTGTATTGTACATACTATCCAGCTTTTCTGCCGCAAATTCCGCATCGCTCTCCTCGTCTATCCGGTCATCCATGAACAGATCCATGATCTTCTTCTGCCTGAATGATGCAAGCTCATCATCCCATCTGGCATCGAAATCATATCCAGCTCTTCTATAATTTGCAAAATACGGGAACCATTTCTTTGAGATAAATCCCGCCTTATTGTGGAAAAATTTGCCGTATGCGATGTCGCCTCTTCTGGCTATGATCTCACGCCACACCCAAGGATCCCTCTGCGGGTCTTCACTCCACCAATACTTCTCCGTGGTTCGCTCTTCCACCGAAAATCCAGGTATCTCATTGCGGAAAAGAGGCAGGAATCCCACTTCCTCTATATATCCGATAAGTTCGTCCACCGTGTGCAGGCACTCCGGATCATCCTCTGAAACGCCATACATAATCCATGTTCCGTCTTTTGATTCCATAAACTCTCCTAAATTATTCGCCCCTCAAGGTGATCCATCTCATGGAGCACTATCTGGGCTATATATCCGTTGAACTTCATACGCTTTTTTGCAAATGATGCATCCTGAAACTCTACTTCTATGTCTCTATACCTTGTCACCTTTCTCGTGCCGTCCAGAGACAGACATCCCTCCTCTGTCTCGTAAGCCCCCGACTTTGACAGGAGTACCGGATTCAGCATGACAACATTGGCAAATCCCATACTGACGATGATTATCCTCTTCTTATATCCGATCATGTTGCCCGCCATGCCGACGCACCTCGCCTGATTTGCCGCTAATGTGTCCTGCATATCTGCTATGATCCCCGCATCCATAGTCGTCATCGGAGATGACTTCTGGCTGAGAAACATCTGATCTCTTACTATCTGTTTTACCATGGTCTATTACCTTTCCTTATCTACTCACCATTCTTCACGTACAGGAATAATTTCGACTTGAGCAGCTTCTTCGGCGTTGCCGAGATCTCGCATATCTCCTCGTATATGCGGTTGCACACGATAAAATACGCAGCCAGGGCAGTCAGCACATTCTTCTGATTTGCGCTCTGGAAATTGTACTTTCCCGTCTTCTCATTCTTCTCGCTTCTGGCATGTTTTACCAGGTTATAGTCATTCCACCAATCCGCGATCCTGCCATCCACAAATGCGCTGAACGGCTTCAACTCGATATCTTCAAATGTGTCTATCGTCCTCACTGCGTCAAGCCTGATAGCCGGGAATTTCCTAAGCACAGGAGTAAGCCTGTCATGTATATTGTACTTCTTCCTGTAATCGTCCTCCTCTACCATCTTGCAATATATCTCAATCAGAGAATCAATATTGCTGCAGATGTTCAGAAACATATTTATGTATCTGCTTGAAAATGTCGGGAAGTTGCTCTTGTGAATGTCCACATACTCCGAACTGATCCTGACATCCTTCTCAATGATCTGGTATTGCTTCCAGAAAATGTTCAGAAATTCCTTCTCAGTTATGACAACTCTGGTCTTCTTCACCAGAACATTTACCCACAAATGTCCCTGACCTATCCTGTCAAGCCTGACATCCTGACTCGTCCATACATCCTCAAGCGATGCGCCTGAAACCAACGCCACCATATCGCAAACCCGGGCCTCAGTATAATTGGCAAATGTCCTTCCATCATCCCGCGTCCGTTCACTCTTGCCGTACTTCCACGAAGCATACAATACCCCGCCGACCCTGAGCGCCTTCATAGCCTTCTCAAGGATCTTGTGCATATCGCTCTTGGCAACATGGAGCAGTGAA
Source organism: Coprococcus sp. AF38-1 (assembly GCF_003603945.1). Taxonomy (NCBI): domain Bacteria; kingdom Bacillati; phylum Bacillota; class Clostridia; order Lachnospirales; family Lachnospiraceae; genus Coprococcus; species Coprococcus sp. AF38-1. The sequence goes on along the minus strand of NZ_QVGO01000009.1, from coordinate 64,156 downwards.
GCACATGCCCACACAGCGTCAAATTCATTCTCATAATTCATGTCCTCAATGCGCATATGTACAGCCGCTTTTCCCGTCAGCTCCTGAGTTTTCCTGCACATCGCCTCAGACGCGTCCAGAGACACAACCTTATATCCCTTGTCCAGAAAATATTTGCTGTCACGGCCACTGCCGCAGCCAAGATCAAGTATCCTGCAGCCCGGCTTGAGATTTTCCTCAAAGCGCTTGTAAATATCCGACATGTCAGCATTTCTGGTTACCTCGGAATATCTGTCAGCATATTTGTTGTAGTATTCTATTGTTCTGTTTGTATTTTTATCATCCATTAAAATCTGACCTCTTCCAGTTCATATGTGGTGAGAGTTCGAATCCCCCTCCACTTTCATATGTATCTACAGATTATTTGCCTTTCGCAGCAGCTTCTCAAAAGACTCCGCAAATCTCTGGTCATCCTCTTCTGTCCTCTTCCTCGGCCCTTTGATATGATTCCTGCTCGATGCCCTTCTCGCCTTTTTATTCAAATGTCTCTCCATAAGCATCTGATCGATATTCTCATCCGTATACCATTTGCCCGACTGATGGATCGCATACGCACCTTTGCCAAGCGCCATTGCAGCCACGCCATAGTCCTGAGTAACCACTATGTCGCCCCTGTGACAAATGCTTATCAACTTGTAATCCACGGCATCCGCCCCGGCACCGACCACGATAACCTCACTGTAATCAGATGTGAGGACATGGTTCGTATCGCATAGAAGCGTTACTGGGATGTTGTATTTTGTTGCTATGTCTTCAACTATATCAATCACCGGACACGCATCAGCATCAACAAATATCTTCATTGACCTAGTCCTTTCTCGTGCTGTCTCTACAGCAACGCCTTTAATTTAGACGCCTCCTCTTCTGTAAGTGTCACACCCTTACCCATCTTCTCATGCTCTGGTGCCCACTCTCTGATATCATACTTTGGTGTGCCACCATTCCACGATATCTTATTAAGTTCCTTAGTCCATCCCTTTGCACTTTCCGAGATCACTCCTATGTGCTCTACTATTTCGTATTTAAAATCTGCCATTTTCTATGTATCTCCTTTATCCTTTAAAGATAAAGCCCGTCACAACTACTTTGTTTGATGTGATGGGCCGTTGTTAATCATTATATCTGTTTTTATGAGGCTTTTCAATGATGCTATATCCTCAGAGACGTGGGATTACAATTATTGGAGCAAAGAAAACAATTCTTGATCTATCATGTCCATTGACTTCATCTTCGACAACCACTCAGCCGGTATGCCTTCAAGTCCATACATGATTCCCGCAAGTCCTCCGGCTACCGCTGCGGTCGTATCCGTATCGCTGCCCAGATTCACCGCCTTAAGCACGCAATCCCTGTAGTTATCAGTCGTAAGCAGGCACCACATAGCCGCCACAAACGTATCAACCACATAGCCTGAAGATCCCATGCCATCACTTCTCAACACATTTTCAATACCGATAGCTCCCGACAACTTTGAATTGCCCGGCACATGTCTCTTTATCGACTCTGCAAGCGGCACACCATTTACAAGATCAATGGCAATCCTGACATAACACACACAGGCAAGCTTTGACAAGCTGTGTGCATGTGTTATAGCTGACACAGCCTCTATCTCCGCGTCCGTTATCCCTTCAACAAATGCCAATGGAATGATCCTCATAAGCGAACCATTGCCATTGGACCACTCGTCATCACAACCTCTTCCAGATCTGATAGCCGCAGCGCACGTATTTCCACAGTCAAACACTTCTCCAAACGGTGTATATGCTCCTTCTTTTAGCCATCTGCGGAATCTGTCTCTGATATCATCCACGTCAACTCTGCCACACGCTTTGATACTGGCGCAAGTGGCTAGCGCCATACTGGTATCATCCGACCAGGTTCCCTCCGGCTGATTGTGCGTACCATAGCCTATCATATCTGTACATTCAAATGCGCCCCTGAATTTAAATTCATACGGAACGCCCAACGCATCACCTACGGCGAGACCGTAGATGGCTGATTTTAGAGTATTTGTCTTTTCATTCATATTTCTTTCTCCCTACATACATCATCATTGCCTTTTTCGCTCTTTATCACGTCAATATATCCACCAGTTATAACTTCTGCAGGCAAAGCCACTACTGCTATCCCCACTATAGATGATACCATACTTACCAGCTTACCGAATACTGTAACTGGATAAATATCTCCATATCCAAGGCAATAAATGTTATTTGTCTATTGGTCTTGTAAATTTGCACTTTGGATATGCACTACATCCCCAGAACATGCCATATTTACCATTTCTTTTCACAAGTTCACTACCACAAAACGGACACTTTGTCTTGATATTTTCAATATGCTGTTTCTTTTCAGCGGTGCTCTTATTGGTCAGATTTGTCAGCTTGTCCTTCATCGCCACTATCTCATCATGAGTATACTTAACTGACATACCGTTAAGCTGAGATCGTAATCTATTAAGCATATGTGGTCTACGCACTATTATAACATCCGATGTATCTGGCGGTACTTTCTTCAATGTGCACCTCTCAGAAAATACTATGTAAGACATAAATTCTGACGCTGGTTTTCCCAGATATTCTGCCAACGCCTTTATATGTGTCCTGTTCTGCTTTATTGGATTATAAAATTTATGTTTCTCTCCATTCGGAAAGCTCTGTGTCCAGTTCAACTGATTGTAATCGCCAAATATCCACCCGCTGTAATTCTTACTCTCGATTACAAATATGCCCTTCTCATGTATCATCAACATATCTATTTCCGTAGTCTTGCTGCCTGTCGGAACATAAACATTCTTGAGGACAACAAGATCACCAGCTATGTTGTCATGTGTAAGTGCATATTCTGTTAAATACTCACCGTACTGCCCTACATTTCTGTAATGCAGGAGTGAGGTTATTATGCCTGGCTGTTCACCTTTTAGTATTTCGAATAATCCCATTTATTCCCCCTATAAGTTATCTTGCTCAATTTCCACAGCATGCTTCTAAGCTACTTTTTTTCTTATCCACACTTCATAACGTGTTTTTTTGATTTTCTCATGCTTTTGGGTGTCTTCTATATAATATTCGTCAATCCGATAACTAGAAATATAATCTAGATTCCACAACTTTTTTAGCAATTTTTCATTATAACCATATTTATCAATAGGCAAAAACTCTTTATGTCTTCTCGAAATATCAGCTAGTTGTTTATATTCAAAAGCTAATGAATGCAATTTCTCTGATATTTCCTGAATAGTAAATATATCTATTTGATTTAATAATAGCTGATAACGATTCTCTACTTTTAACAATTCCCAGGCCCTATCAACGATTCTTTTTTCTACAGGAATATTCAATTTTCGAATTTCCATCGCAAGTGCCTCATCCACATTAGATATAGGTACCTGCCTCAACAAACTATTTATTTCTAATTCATTAAAACAGTTTCTAGCTATCAATGCACTCACTGTCTCAATTTCTAAATCTACATTTTCAATATCATTTATAAATTCGTTCTTATTATATATAAGATAATTCACGACCTGCTCTGGCGCAACTTTATACATAGATTTTAAATATTCATGTGAATATGGCACATATCTATTATTTACAAGGACTTCTATTCTATCATACTCAAACTTAGCTAGATCCAAATCAAAGCATTCTACATTGTATGTACTAATAATCAAAGAAAATGTTTCATAGGAAATATTTTTAATTATTAAGTCTTTGATGATTATATCTGTTAGGTTATCAGGCCTATCGTATTTTATTAATTCTGCTATATTTTTTTCAGTCCACTCTAATAATTCATTTGTTATTGAATATTCCATGTAATATCCGACAAATGTTTCCCATGTATTCATTATTTTATCTTTTTCCAATATATAATCCCAGATTTGTTTTCTTTCTTGCTTATATTTCTCTTCACATACACAGCATCCAGTAAAATCTTTCCAAATTATATTTTCATGATCTATTACTGCTTTGCATAATTCATTATCATTAACAAACTCCCTTTTTAAAATTTCTTCTACCGATTCAATACTCTCACGTATGTTTTCATTTTGTTCTACCACAAATTTTCTTACATATGAATTAAATTCAGCATTTCCCGCTAATCTATCAATCAAAGGTATAAAATTGGTCTCTTTTATGGTTGTATAATTTGCTGTTTTAAACGTGTTTAATCTATCTGGGAAATATAACATAAACAAACTTATTAACATATCCATATTTAACTCATAATAATTATTGTTAAATATATAATCTAAAACATTTTTATCTGCATCCTCAATTTCTATATTTGAAAAACAAACTTTTTGTTCTTTAATAAATGCTTTCATAATATCCTGTGGAACGCTTGATAATTTCACTAATGCATTTTTATTATTTTCTATAAACTCAGCTATACCTCTTTTTTCAGGTTCAGCAAGAGTGCCATTTTCATCTATGATTAGCTTATTTTTATCAATATATGAATTGCTATTTTGCAGTGAAATATCTTCCATATCAGCATATTCAAAAATTAAGGCTAAATATTCAAATTTCTTATCATTAGTCAACAAATTGTCATTAACAATCTCATGCCATAATTTACAATTTTTAGAACAAATCAGAGGAACAAAAATTTCTATATTTTTATTTCGTTCTATATATTTTTTAGCGAATTCATAGTATTTTTTATTTCCATTTAAAAATCCTTCAAACAAAAATCTACATTTATCCGAATCTTTTTGTTTAGTTATAATATAGTCAACAATATCAAAATTTAATATTTGTATTTGTTTAAATTCATAGTCTTCTATACGCGCGCACACCTGTGCAACATTTTTAATTGTTTGTGTCCAATCTTCTCCAGTCTCCTGCATCCGAACTTTTCTTATAAAATTCATTTCATCCTTAGTAATACTATTTGGATGGAAATAATTTATATAATCAGCATAGTCTTCATTTATAAAACCTTTACTCAATAGAAATATCAAAAATTTATTATTTTGAACTTCATCAGAGAAAATAATATCACTACCATATTTGTCTATTAATTCTCGCAAAGAAAATGCATGTATTTCCTCTATTACCGTGTTTATATCATCTATATTTTTTTGAATGTTTTCTCTGTCTTTATTATATTTTATATAATTAAGTCTACTCAAATACCTTTGAATACTCTTATCATTTTTCATACTTTCTATGCTTCGCCAGTTGTTATTATAACAATAAATATCTATTTGAGTATCTTTTTTTAGTAAATTCAAATCAAAACTATCATCCATTATTTCTTGATAATCATAGCTATATCTTCCAATATTAAAGTATCTAAATTGTCCATTATTTCCTTCTAAATAATGAATAAGAGCTGCCTTAACTTCCTGTTCATTTTCTAATACATCCTTTTCTATATTCTGTAGAATTTTTACAAATTTTTCTTTATCATTATCTAATTCGTTCTTCTTTGTTTCTACAAATTTTATCTTATCTTCAAAAGCCTGTTTTATAATTCCCTTTTCTGCCTCCGCTTTTGAAAATTCCCTTGGATATAAACTTTTAAAAACCATCATTGAGAACATGGCTTCATCACGTAGCTTTATGCTATCTAACGTTTGTTTATATATTGAAAACTCATTACAAATATTTGTTAACAATCTCATATCCTCAATGAATGGAGATATTAAATTTATATATTTTGAAGAAATATCATACATTGTACTTTTTTCTGTACCATCTTCTTTTTTCTCGAATTTAAGTTTTTCTAGTAATTTTTCACCAGAATTTGTTGAATTAATAATTGGGATAATAGGAATAATAAAATCAAAAAACTTGGTTCTATCTTGATCATTAAACATATCATCCTTTATAGCATATACAAAAACTATTCTCCTTTTTATAAGATCATAGTTATTCAATAAAGTGTTAAGTTCACGTAACTTCACAAAAATTTCTGATGTATTAAACCTATCTACATCTTCTATAAAAACAACATTATATTTAGTCATTTCAAAGAAATATATTATTTCATCTAGAGCCTTATCAAAAATTGAATCTTCATTTTTCTCATCAGTAAACTTTGCTTTATCAGCAATACTTATCTCTGCAATTCTAAATTTAGAAATACACCATTTCAATATATGTGAAATCACAGCAATAAATAATAAACTGAACATAATCACGATCACGCTTACATAAATTTTAGATATTTCATAGTATTGACTAATATAATTAAAAAAGTTTAATACTTTATCAATTACATCTGGATAACAAAATATAACACCAGCCAATAATAACACTACTGTCATTGTAATTATAATAAAATATTGTCTCCAATATATATTCTTTATCTTTCTATATCTACTTTGAGGAATCTTATTTGAATCTATCTTATAAAACAATTGTTTTAAGATTCCCCTTTCAATTAAAGTTTCGTAATCATAATTATTCTCATCATTTACATCAAATGTTGCCAAAGAAATATTTAATGATTTTATTCTAGAATGCATCTTTAAATAAGACTTAATGACACTACTTTTTCCAGAACCATATGGTCCTGTCAATGCTATATTCTTTATTTTTTTATTTTTTAAAGCCCAAGACAGCGCATCAAAATACGCATCAGCATTTTCTATATCTGATTGTGGCGCCATATCTTCATATACTCTATATTTACTATTAACCCGCTCCTCTAGTTCGTTTATATAACTGTTGAACTTTTTTGTTATACTCTTTATATTTTCATCAATACTCTGTTTTATATTTAGCCCTATTAACTTTATTATATTTGTAATTTTCATGTATCCCCCTAGTTCAACAATGTAGCACAAATTTATGTTTCTTCTTGTAATACCACTTACTACAAATTTTGTCACCAATGCAAGTGTCTTTAGCTTGTCTATGTCTATTTCTGCAGTCTTGATTTATCTATCATATTAAAAATTTCATCTGCTACATTTTCAGCCGACTTTTCTTCAGTATTAATCCATGTATCTTCTTTGTAATATTTATTCAAGTATGCCATATTCCAACTCAATCTCTCTAGCGACTGTCTCTGATCTACTCCTTTTGCCGCTCTTTCTTTTATTCTATCTTTTATTGTTTGTTTACTTGCGTTAAGTATTATATGTTTTATTACCACCTTTTCTCCTAAAGACTCCAACAATATTTTTCGACATTTATCATCTGTTAACGCCATTTGAACCACTAAAATATCATCTTTTTCACAAAACAATACTAGTTGTCCTTTAAAATATTTTAAAAAGCATTCATCAGCCCATGGAGATTTTATTTTTGATTGGTCAATCTTAGGATTCGACAAATATTTTTCTTGATAATAATAATCTGAATCCACATTATCCACTTTTAATCCATTTTCCATTAATTCATTTGTCAAAAAATTTGCTACTGTTGTTTTTCCTACTCCACTTGCCCCATCTAACCAAATGATTTTATACATACACACCATCTATTCTCCTATCTCTTCTCCTCCGCAACCATACCAATCTCGCCACGTCTCTCACCATACACAACCTTCTGCGTACCACCTATACTCATAGCTCCACCGACACCATAATACTTCTCAAAGAACTGTTTCAGTTTTTCTATGACTGCCTGTTTCTTCTTGTCACGTCCACTTCCGCCAAATCTTGAAACTGGCGGCATAAGCTTGTCTATGTCAGTTCCGGCAGTTCTGATTTCTCCATCGCGGAATGCATTTTCTATATAGCGTCTCGTGTTCTCTGGATTCAAGCGCTCCTCGGATATGAGCTGAGCAAGATCATTTTCACGCTGCCCTACAACAAAATCCCGCCATTCAGCCATTACATCCTCTACATCATTGATTCCTGCAATAAAACTTTCTATCAATGCTTTCTTACTGCGGAGTTCTGGACTTGCCTCTACTGCTCGCTTAATAGTTATGAGGACTTCCTTATCTTCGCAATGTGTATCATGATATTTTTTTACAAGCATGAGTATATAATCTATGTTGATTTCTATTTGCTTTATAAGCTCAACCTCAAATACAATGTCGTCCGTTATATCCGCACTTTCATTGTTCTCTCTCTTACGTCTCCATTCATCGCGCAGATCCTGATAACGTCCAAGATAATCCTGCAAATCACGTTCAGAAATAAGTTCATTTCCTTTGTATTCATCAAATGACAACAGAAGATTTCTCATTCTCAGGAATGCACCAAATAACGCAATAAAGGCTTTCTGATTCTGCTCACCTATTATTTGTGGATCCATAAGTGGGAATTTCTCCTTAAGTTCCTCTACCATATCTACATATCCTGGCATATGCTCGCCATCAACCGACTCATAGCCGTAATAATAATCTTTGAAACTCTGGAGAAGAACTATTCCACCTGCATTTTTATCACCAAACAGTGATATTGCGCTGTCCACTCTCTTCTGAAGATTTCTAAAGCAGACGATATTTCCAAATGTCTTTATAGAGTTTAATATACGATTTGTCCTGCTGAATGCTTGGATCAAACCATGCATCTTCAGATTTTTATCAGCCCATAAGGTATTCAGTGTTGTTGCGTCAAATCCCGTAAGGAACATATTTACAACAATCAACAAATCTATCTCCTTATTCTTCATTCTGAGCGATACATCCTTATAATAATTCTGGAATCTATCTCCGTCGGTTGAATAATTTGTGTGGAACATCTTATTATAGTCATCTATTGCACCATCCAAGAAGTCCCTCGCAGTCTGGTCAAGTGCCGTTGTATCCTCTGGATTCTCTTCGTCAAGAAGGCCATCCACTTCCTCTTCATTTGCCGCATAACTGAAGATAGTTGCAATACGCAAATGCTTTGTCGGATCAAGTTCCATCTGGCGTTTAAACTCCTGATAATACAGTTTTGCCATAGGAACAGAGGCTACTGCAAATATGGAATTAAACCCACTAAGTCTCTGTGACCTTTTGATTTCTTCAACTGCACCTCGCTCAGCAGACGCAACCTCCTGTATATTCGTCAGAGTATTGTATATGTATGTCTTGTCACCCCTATAGGTCTTCTGATCAAAATGATCTAATATATACTTCGTCACCAGCTCTATTCTCTTTGGCGCCATCATAGCTTTTTCACGGTTGATATCCCATACCATCTCATCTGTGATTTCTTCATCCACATCCATTGTCTTGATGTAATCAACTCGGAACGGCAACACATTATTGTCATTGATGGCATCAACTATAGTGTAGGCATGCAACTGATCTCCAAATGTCTGAGCAGTTGTAAAAAAATCTGGATTCTTTGCTTTTCCTGAATTAACCGAAAATATCGGTGTACCAGTAAACCCAAACAAGTGGTATCTCTTGAAATTCTTAACTATTGCTGTATGCATATCGCCGAACTGGCTTCTATGACATTCATCAAATATGATAACCACATGCTTCTCATAAACTTCATGTCCGGGATTTTTCTTGATAAATGTCGCAAGTTTCTGAATAGTCGTGATTATTATATGCGCATTATTATCCTCAAGCTGTCTCTTCAGGATACGTGTAGAACTGTTACTATTTGCAGCTCCCTTCTCGAATCTGTCATACTCCTTCATAGTCTGATAATCCAGATCCTTACGGTCAACGACAAATAAAACCTTATCTATATACGAAAGCTGTGACGCCAATCTTGCAGTCTTAAAAGATGTGAGTGTTTTTCCTGATCCCGTGGTATGCCAAATATACCCTCCACCTGCTACACTTCCATACTTTTTATAGTTATTAGCTATCTCTATTCTATTCAATATTCTCTCTGTCGCCGTTATCTGATACGGACGCATTACCATGAGTATGTTTTCAGATGTGAATATACAATACTTTGTAAGTATGTTAAGCAACGTATGCTTTGCAAAGAAAGTCTTTGTAAAGTCAACCAGATCCGGGATCACTCTGTTATTTGCATCTGCCCAGAAACAGGTAAATTCAAAGCTATTACTTGTTTTTCCGCGTTTTGTATTGCCAGCCTTAGCATCCCTTATGGCATTATCACGCGTGCTATTCGAATAATATTTGGTATTTGTTCCGTTTGAAATTACAAAGATCTGGACATACTCAAAAAGCCCACTACCTGCCCAGAAAGAATCTCTCTTATATCGATTGATCTGATTGAATGCCTCTCGTATCTGAACGCCCCTTCGTTTAAGCTCAACATGAACAAGTGGCAGTCCATTGACAAGAACTGTCACATCATATCTGTTATCATGTTTTGCCCCATCCTGGAGTCCCATCACATACTGATTTATAACCTGCAACCTATTATTGTGGATATTGGTCTTGTCAATAAGTGAAATATTCTTGGTTGAGCCATCATCCCGCTTAAGAACCTTTCTGTAATCCTCCTGAATATTACGTGTCTTATCCTGCAAACTAAAGTTTGGATTTGCAATATCATTATTGAAGAAATATGTCCACTCTTTATCTGTGAACTCATAATTGTTGAGTTCCTGCAGCCTCTCACGAAGATTACTTATCATATCCCGCTCGGTATGTAATGGCAGATATTCATACCCCTGCTCGCAGAGCATCCTTATAAACTCCTGCTCCAACTCTGCCTCGCTCTGATAACTATCAGAACGTCTTTTTACCGGTTCATATTCCGTAACAACTGTATTCTCCGATGTCTCCGCTACTATGTTAAAATATGACACTCCGTATCCCCCTTTGCCTCATCTTTAAGTACTTCATCTATGATTTTTAGTTCATCTTTATCAAACTTGTGATTTGAAAATATCTTTTTATCTGTAGTACAACACATTGCCGCAAATATATGTTTTCTCCATTCGTCTGTTATCTCAAATAAACAATTCTTTGGATACCTGTCCTTATTTTCTCCACCAACCATAATCAAACATAAGCTGGCTGTAATTGGAAATATGATCTCATCGTTTTGAACAACCTCGCCTTTCATCAGACATTCTTTATTTGAATTCCTTATGTATACTGGATTATCTGATGTTATCAATCTTGACTTATTATCAACACCTATCATAAATGACATGCCAACCATAGGTCTAATAATTGAACCAAGTATTTCAAATTGGTTATCGCTTATTCCAACAAATTTTTTATTGTAATCTAAATACTTCTCATCATTCCTACAATAAGTATCTATAAAGGATAAACACTGAATGCGAACAATATTCTTTAACTGCTCCTTACTTTTATCATTCTTCCATACCTCTTTAGCCACTTTTAATGCCAAGCTCAAAAAAGTCGGAGTTCTGAGTAGTTGTATTGTCATATATCCCATTAAATGCATCTTCTCATCATATGTTAGAAAACTCTTAATTTTGTAGTTATCTTTGACAAATGCTTTCTTTTCAATATTTGTCCTAAGTTCTGCATACCTTCTTTCTAATCTACTAAAACGATTCTCCAACCGATTATCATAGACTATTTCGCCACTCTTACCCATAACCTCATACAAGTTTCTTTCAAAACAAACCGAATATATTGGTACCGCTATATTGCTTTGTGTTCTTTCTTGTAAGTCATAATAAAACACACAATATTTAATTTTTGAGCTTTTACTATTTTCACTACATTTGTCCAAGTATTGTGGTGCAAAGCCTTTCAAATATACCCGCGGAACATAATGCTGCTTCTCTGTTCTATTAGAACCATTTGGCATATATCACAACTCCTTAAATGATAAAAGCTTGTCTCTGTAATATTCATATTGTTTCTGACGTTTCTCTATTTCTGCTGGGATTCCTGACTGCAAGTCATTACAGATAACTTCAAATTTATCAAGCAAATCTATGATCCGTCTTTGCTCATCTATTGATGGTATTTGTAATTCTAATGATCGGACAATCTCAGCATTAAGATTCTGTATAGCGCCTCCAAATGACGCTTTTTTCCCCATTTCATTCTGTAAACTATCAGAGCTCAATAAATGATATAAATAGTCTGGTACAAAATAATCTTCAAAATCACTAATTGATAACCAGCCATCATGAATACATCCGTCTATTTGTAAAATATATGGTCTTCCAAAACTCATTGAGTTTGATAGAATGAAATCTCCTTTTTTTACTTTTCTTGACTTTTCTGCACCTTCTATTGTTATTCTTTCTGCTGTCTGAGTAATATATTTTGTATTTATCCCAGCATCTCCAATTTTTATCCAATTAATACCTTGTTCACTAGATGTAATATACCTTTTGATTGGACGCGGTGACGCACCTCTTGTTATTGATGCTATATCCCCAAACTTAACAACAGCATATCCAAACACGTACTGTAAAAGCTTAATTATGGTCTGTCTGTCTGTCTGTCTGTCTGTCTGTCTGTCTGTCTGTCTGTCTGTCTGTTAAGATTGTCTTTCCTGTCTCTGCAAATGTCAACAGCACATCTCTATAATATTCATATTGTTTCTGACGTGCATCAATTTCTGCTGGCAAGCCAATTTTCAAATTAGAACAAATTGCTTCAAAATTATCGAGAACCTCTGCTATGCGTTGCTGAATATTTTCCTTTGGAACAGGAACTGGCACTCTTTTTATATCTGCTAAACTAAATGATTTTTGGCTTGTTCCCTTCACATTGTTATTAATCCATTGCCTTGTCATCGTAGACATTAGTACATGATATAAATATTTAGGATTTATTTTAGAATGAATTATTGCAACATTTTGTCCCAAGCAACACTTATTATTAGGAATTAATGCAAAATTCCCATATGATCCTACACGTGAAACTACAATGTCATTTAATTGAGGGACATATTTTTTTGTAAATAAATTCCAAACATTTTCTTCCACTTTTAAAGTTTTGTCTTCATTTATATATCCCCCCTTTATGTCCTGAACACGAACCATACTATATCCGCTGTTAGAATATGAAGGTGTTTGATGTAACGAATCATAAATGATTGCAACATCAGCCAGTTTTTTCATCTCAGATACATCTTGTTCTTTTTTTATTAAATAGTCTCGATAAAACTCATACTGTTTCTTCCGAGTTGTAAGCTCGGCTGTAAGCTCGGCTGTAAGCTCGGCTGTAAGCTCGGCTGTAAGCTCGGCTGTAAGCAACGTGAAATAGTCCAAAATACGGACTATTTCACGTTGTACCTCCAGCGGAGGTACGGCGATCTTCACTTCGTTCAGTTTTGCTGGTGATACTTCTATAACCTTCGTTCCATGAGCCATTTTTCTCTTTTGATTCTGAAACATTTGGCTACTCAAATAGTACACTAAATATTTTGGATTTTGATTATGATGTATTATGGCAGTGTGCCCACTTACAGCTATTTTATCATTCCCCAACCATGCAATACACTTACATACATCTTCTACATTCTCACTGGTTACTGCCATTATAATGTCACCCGATTCCGCAAATTTTTGTTTCTTTGCAACTTCAGGATCTATATAACTGTCTATCTCATTAACAAACAAATTATATTTCGTATATATCTGTCCATAATGTATACAGGGAATTCCATTTGAAACATAATGCTTTTTTTGAAAATTTCCTCCTCTGCGTATACTCGCTATCTCTCCAAGTGTTTTATATTCAACGCCTTCTGGGCACAGTTCATTCAGTAGTCGACTCAGTTTACTCATTCTGTATCCTCTTTCTTTATCATATCTAACGCAGCAAGTGCATATTCATATTGTCTGCTATCATAAGAAGTCACACTATAATTATCTTCATCCGTATCTATCATAACAATCTCATTATCTTCTATAGCATTTATAATTATCTTTCTAAAATGATTTTTACCAACATTAACATTTTTCACCAATTCATATAAATCATCATCATTAATTGAAAAAAACGAAAACATTGCATCAATATATAAATCCATATTTTTTAATTCTTTGTACCCACCTCTATCTTTTTTTTCCATCTTACTTCTTATTGAAATCTCTAAATCCACCAAAGAAGTCTCCTCATACAATTGATCTATATCCTCTTTAAGCCAGTTCTGCATGCCTCCTGTGTATTTATATCCTATCTGTTCCATTCTTTTAACATATTTACTTTTTATCTTCATATCATTTGTATTGTTTGCCTTTATCCAACATGCCTTAGCCTCTCTTAAAGAACTTGGTACAGCACTCGTTACTTCTACACCTACTTGTAATACCTCATTCTGTAAATCGGGTTTATCAAGAATTGACAAATCTGTATAAATCTCAGGATATACTCTCTCTAACAAAATCTTTGCATAACATTCTTCATATCTATATTTTTCATGCTCTCCAATATTGCTTTTTGATTTGTTTTTCACTCATTTTCACCATTTTCAATTTCTGCAATAATCTTATCAATTTCATCACGAAGCACCTGTTCACGAGCCACTATCTCTTTAATCTCAGCATTGAGCTTTACAATATCAATCTTCTCCCTTGTATCCTCAGCCTCAACATATGTTGCCACAGACAAATTATAATCGTTTGAAGATATCTCTTCATATGTAGCCAGATGTGAAAAATGCTGAACATCTTCACGTTTTGTAAATGTTTCTACAATTCTATCTATATTCTCTGGTGTCAGTTTATTGTTGTTTGTAACCTTGACACACTCCTTGGTTGCATCTATAAACAGGGTCTTATTGTCTGTCTTATTCTTCTTCATAACCATAATGCACGTTGCTATTGAAGTTCCAAAGAACAGATTGCTTGGCAACTGTATGATGCAATCCACATAGTTATTATCTACAAGATATTTCCTAATCTTCTGCTCTGCACCGCCACGATACATAATGCCAGGGAAGCATACTATCGCTGCAGTTCCATTTGACGCAAGCCATGCCAAACTATGCATTATAAATGCCATATCCGCCTTGCTCTTAGGAGCCAATACTCCCGCAGGAGAAAATCTTGGATCATTTATAAGAAGAGGATTCTCGTCACCAGCCCATTTTATTGAATACGGCGGATTAGACACTATAAGCTCAAATGGTTCATCATCCCAATGCTGTGGACTGGTAAGTGTATCCTCACATGCTATATCAAACTTATCAAATCCAACATCATGAAGGAACATATTTATACGGCAGAGGTTATATGTAGTTATATTTATCTCCTGTCCATAAAATCCATTTCTGATGGCATCCCTGCCAAGAACTTTTTCCGCCTTAAGCAGCAATGAACCAGATCCGCAGGCAGGATCGTATACCTTATTTATTTCGGTCTTGCCTACTGTTCCAAGCCTTGTAAGAAGTTCAGACACATCCGCAGGCGTGAAGAACTCACCGCCGGACTTTCCTGCATTTGACGCATACATAGTCATGAGATACTCATACGCATCACCAAAAGCATCTATAGAATGATCTTTCACATCTCCCAGATTCATATCTCCCACTCCATTGAGGAGCTTTACAAGTTTCTCATTTCTCTTGGCAACTGTAGAACCAAGTTTATTACTATTAACGTCAAAGTCATCAAAGAGTCCTGCAAAATCATTCTCTGCCTCACTGCCCTTTGCTGAATCCTCTATATGCCTGAATACGCTTTCAAGTGTCTCATTCAGATTTTCGTCTTCCGCTGCCCATGCTCTGACATTGCAGAACAGCTCACTTGGAAGTATGAAGAATCCCTTTTCTTCTACCAAACCTTCTCTAGCCTCTTCTGCATCTTCATCAGGCATCACAGCAAAATCAAAGTCTGCATTACCAGCCTTTGCCTCGCCCTCATTTATGTACTTACAAAGGTTTTCAGAAATATATCTATAGAACATCGTTCCTAATACATAATTCTTGAAATCCCATCCGTCCACAGCTCCACGTAATTCATCTGCTATCGCCCAGATGGCGCGATGAAGTTCATCTCGTTCCTGTTCTTTCTTGGTGTCTATCATCTAATCTCTCCTGCATTTTATCTTTTTATATTAAATATCACATGTTATACGCGTTACTACCTTTTTTGAAATAGTAAGAACTGCCATATATGCCACTAATATAATTCCAATTAGAATTTTATTAAATTCGGCTTTCGACATCAATACCAATAACCCATTATGTACTAAATAAAACAAGAGAAATAACATACTACCTACTGCTGGTGAACTTCTTCTTTTATAAAATATCCCTACAACCATATATGTAATTAGCACAAGCGCTGCCCCTATTATCATGTTGAAAAAAACTGGACCAAATGGTACTTCTATGGCTGCATTTTCAAATGGGTTTGATACAAAAAACTGTCTAATTATCACACTCACTGTATGAACCAAATAATACATTTTTACCTCCTTTATGATTTATATAAAATACAAGCTTTTATTACAGTTTATATTTTAGTTTTACAAATGTTATAGTTTTTATGTCCTTTCGTTTTGCATACACCTTTTTATATTTTACAATATATCTTTCTATATGTAAAACTGCTCTTCCTCTTTTTTCCGACTACTTATGCCATTGTTTCCACATAATTAACAATCTTAACCATCCTTTTACCATACCGCCTTCTAAAAACCCTTTTATACAATTCTACTCCATTTGCTGTACTGTTTTTTCCTCACCAAACAAAGTGAAAAGGACAGCCCACATTCTAGTGGTCTGCCCATGTCTATTTCATTAACCGAGTTTTTCAAGTCCCGTCCCAATCTTCAAGTTCCTCTCCGTTGCCACCCTATCAAACTTAACCACATAGCACCCTATATCTCCCCTGATACCGGTTATCGTGCCCTCGCCGAACACCTTATGTCTCACCCGGTCGCCGGGCTTTAGCTCGGTGTCCAGCGGCATATAGCGGCTTTCATTTGCGGCTATGTAGCTCTTCGTGTCGTCGACAAGGCGCTGTGGGAGCTCGTTCACGTAGTCGATGGCTTCCCGGTCTATATTGAATATGAATCTAGAAGGATATCTAAATGAATCATCATAGTTCAGCCCCTCGGCATCGCTGATGTACAGACCGCGCTCCGCTCTGGTACATGCCACGTATGCCATGCGACGTTCCTCCTCGAGCATCGCCTCAGTATCCACATGCTTGCTTGGGAATATGCCTTCATTTACACCGCACACGAACACATATGGGAACTCCAGGCCCTTTGCGGTGTGTATGGTCATCATCGTCACAGAATCCTTGTCCTTCTCCCTGTCATTGTTCGTGTAGAGAGCTATGCTCTGCAGATATTCCTCCAGCGTATTCTCCTCACCGGAGATCTTCTCATATTCGTCTATCGACTGCTTCAGCTCTGCCAGGTTGTCCAGCCTTTCCTGTTCGCCCGCCTGTCTGAGCATCGCCTCGTAGCCCGTGGCGGCCATAAGCTCTGTCACAAGGTCTGACAGACTTTTCTCCTTGTATGTCCTCCTGAAATTTTCTATGATATCGACAAAGGCTGAAGCACCTGTCGACTTAACAGCCTTCTCCTCCAGAAGATCCTGAAGACCGCTGTACAATGAGCATCTGTGAGTCTCACAGTACGACTTCAGCATCGACATTCTCTTTTTGCCAAAGTTCCGCTTTGGTTCATTTATCACCCTGCGAAATGACAGATCATCCGCGTATGCCACCATCCTGAGATATGCCAGCACATCCTTTATCTCCTTGCGTTTGTAGAACTCCGTTCCGCTGTAGAGGATATACGGGATCTTTGTCTTGATAAATGCTTCCTCTATGCTTCTCTACACGAAATGTGACCTGTACAAGACAGCTATGTCACTGTACTTTGCGCCCGCCTCAACCAGTCTTTTTATCTCATTCGTCACCCACTGGGCTTCATCCCCGGTGGTCCTGGAATGTACGTACAGAGGGCGTGCCTCAGACGGCTTCACAGCCACAAGCCTGTGGGGCAGTCTGTTCCTGTTCTTCTCGATCAGTGAGTTGGACACCGCCAGTATGTCAGGAGTTGAACGATAATTCGTGTCGAGGAATATGGTCTGTGTATTCTCATGGTTCTTGTCGAATTCCAGTATGTACTCTATCCTTGCCCCACGCCACGTATATATGGTCTGATCCGGATCGCCCACGATGAACAGATTCCTGTGATAGCCGCTGAGTATCTCCGCCAGCGCATACTGGTTACCGCTGACATCCTGAAACTCGTCCACCATGACATACATCATGCGGTCCTGCCATTTGCGGCATTTCTCCGCATCGGTTCTGAGGATGTGGAGCGCAATGGTTATGAGATCATCATAGTCAAGTCCATACACCTTCTTCTGTTCGTACAGGTATCCCAGAAATACTTTTTCAGGAATGTCTGAGGCGTTCTCATAATCCGCCAACAGTCTGTCGTTGCTTATGTCCGCCAGATATGCAATGTGCTGCATCTCGTTCTTCATCGCCGATATGTGATCCCTCGCCATGTCAAATGTATATGTTCTCGACTGTATATGGGCATTCTCGTACACAGTTTTGAGTATCTCCTCCGTGTCCTCGCTGTCCATCACCACGAAGTTCTGAGGATAATTGATGGCATGGATATCCTCCCTCAGAAGCTTCACACAGAAGCCGTGAAATGTGCAGATGTATCCCGTATCACTGTCCCCGATCATCTGTCTGATACGTTTGCTCATCTCTCTCGCCGCTTTATTTGTAAATGTGACACACAGTATATTCGATGTGGATATTCCAAGCTCATCCACCAGATACGCATACCTGTATGTGAGCGCCTTTGTCTTGCCAGTTCCCGCTCCCGCAATTATGCGCACATACCCTTCTGTGGTGGTCACTGCCTCCTTTTGCTGTTCATTCAGTTCATCTATAAAATTATCCATACAGTCCTCCATATATTCGCAAACATATGTTCAGTATAGCAGGTTATATCTTTCCTGTCACTACACTCATGGTTTTACACCAGAACGATCTTCACATAAAAAACAGGACAGCCACATCATCTGTGACTGTCCTGCCAACACATCAACGCATTTCATTTATTTTGACTTTTTGTATACCGCTTTCTTAGGAGTGTTCATTCCCTTCGCCTTGAGCTTCTTTGCATATGCGTCATATTTCTTCTTAGGAAGATATATCTTCACATTGCTCTTGACACCCTGGAAAGCATTCTTACCGATAGTCGTTATCCTTGTAGACTTTATGGTAACTTTTCCAAGCTTTACACACTTGCTGAATGCTGCACCGCCTATGGTCTTAACGTTTCCTCCGATCACAACCGTGGTGAGATATTTGCGTCCTGTAAATGCTTTCGCTCCTACAGCCGTAACATTGAAGTTCACTCCACCGATCTTGACACTGGATGCAACCGTGAGTGACTTGAACTTCTTGTCGCTCTTCTTGCTTGTACTTCCAACAAGTGTCACTGTTCCCTTGCCATTTGAAGCGGCATTTGTCACCTTGTATTTCAGATAGCCAGGCACGCCCTTCTGCGCAACTTTATATATCTTGCCCTTGCCAGCCTTGATAGCAAATGTCTTGCTGACGGAGCCTCTGTAATTACCCTTACCAGTGATCTTTACTGTCGCTGTACCGATATTCTTGTTGTTCTTGTACTGTACGGTGTAATCCACACCATTCTTCAGTGTTGTTTTGCCTCTCCTCAGCGCAAGCGATTTAACAGTGATAGGTGATCCTGTGTATGTATATCCATTCTTTTCTATACCGCTTACGACCACATTGTTCTTGGAATTTCCTATGTCTATTCCAAGGGCAGCTACTGACTCATAACGCTTGTACCCACACTTGGTACAGGTAAATGTCTTCTTACCTGCCGCTGTGTCTGTAGGCTTGGTCGTTATCGCTCCCTTGTCCCATGTGTGATTTGCCAGGCCTGACTTCTCTCCACATGAGCACTGATACCAGTGAGATCTGCTGTCGCTCTTGTACTTATTGCCGTAATCGTGTACATGCTGCTCCGGCTCTTTCTCGATGGTGATCTTTACATTGAATACAACTCCATTGTAAGCCCTGTTCCATCCTGTAACTGATGTCCAGTCATAATTTACTGTGTCTGCAGGCTTGAAGCAAAGCTTGTATGTATTGCCATCCTCAACCTTTGTCGTTCTGTCTGTATACCATGTGTATACTCCATCCTCGCGCTCTGGAAGCTCTATGTCTGCAAGAGTCATATTCTCCTTAGCACTCAGTGAATCTATCGCCTGAGTAAATACTGCATTTGCAGGAAGAATCTGAACAGTTATCTCCACATGCTCTGCTCTCTCGTATACATCCTCATCTTCAGGTACAAATGTTGCAAGGAAAGTCTTTGTTCCAACCTCTCCTACAGATTCATCTGCATTCTCCCAGATGAACATTCCACCTGCTGTCTCAAGCAGGAGTATCTTGCCAACAGTGTCTCCGTATGTAGCTGTGACATTCTCCGGAACTGTAAATACAGGATCCTGCTTTCTCACATACACTGAAAGCTTCACTGCAATTCTCACACTTCCGTCTTCCAGTTCCTCATATGTTCCCTCTGCTGCATCGATCTTGCTCCAGTCATAGTTTGCTGTGTCGTCTGGAACAAAGTATGCATCGTAGGTCTCGCTTGTTCCGGCCTTTCCTACCTGCTGTGTTCCATCTGCCCACATGTACTTTCCTGCTGCCGATGTTGGAAGCTCCACATCCGCAAGGGTCTTGCCGGCATATGCGTCGCCCGCCTTTCCGGCAGTAAATGAAGGTATTCCCTTCTCCACGCTGGATATGATCAGTGTGAACTCAGCCACTGTCTGATTCTGTCCTCTCACCGTGAACTTGACTGTCTGTGCCTCAGCACTTGCAGTCTTCGGCGTTCCATATACCTTTCCATCGTATATCACAAGTCCTGCCGGAAGTGTCTGTCCCTTTGCAAGGGAGTATAACACATATCCGTTGTCCACAGCTTCATCATTCTGGATCTCTATGGCTGTCAGATCATATAATGGCTCATCCTTTGTGGTTGTCTTTCCAACCTGCGCCTTAACTGTATCCTCTGTCTTTGCAAGAGTTATATTTACGGCCTCCTGCTTTGCCATATTTACCGTAACTGTTGCCGGCTCATATGTCATGACGCCGCTCCAGAGACGGTTGTTACTTGTAGTCATGGCTGTGTCATCCGGTCCAAATACAACTGAATCCACCGCCATTCCATCTATCGGCTCACCGTCTATTGTGATGTAGAACGACTTGCCACCCTGTATATAGAGTGCATCGTCACCGTCAACACCTGACTTCTTCTGACATCTTGTTGCCGATGAACTCTTCTCTATCTTTGCATCGCCATCCTTGAAGCAATATGCAGGATAATCCACATCAAGCTTGTAGAAAATGACGCTGTAATTTTTCAGTGCGTACACCATATCCGGGATCACTGTGGTGAGTATGCTTCCGCTTCCAAGACTTGACGTATATGCAAGCTGCTTCATATTACCATAGTTTACGATCATTGCACTGTTTGTGAGGTTGCCAAATGTAAACTGTGCATCAGCTCTATTGATGAGCTTTGCATTTGTATTCAAGGTGATCCTCTCACTATTTGCTGCTGTGATATCCCCGTAGTTATCTACTGTTGCTGAAGCCTGAACATTTCCTTTCAGATTCCATGCACCTCTGTTGACCAGTGATCCTGTCATAGTCAGAGCGCCGTCCACATTCCATGTGCCAAGGTTCTCAACATCACCGGTAACTGTCGCTGTCGATGTATTTGTAAGAGCTGCGCCCTCGGCGATGGTCAGCTTTGAATCCTTGAGGATCTCAAGCTGTTTTACCTCCACCTCTCTGTCAAGTGTGTAGTCTCCGCCTATAGTTAATTTGCCGGCGAGAGACATATACAGTGAACCCAGACTCTCAACCTGGTAATTGTCAGCGGTGCCCTTTACAGTAGCTGTGGACTTTGCATTCTCGTCTACATACTCTACCTTGCCAACCTTACCGCCTGCCGCAAGTACAAAGTCACCTGTGACAGCGCCCTCTGTTCCTGCCTTGACGTATATATTTCCAATGCTGTGACCATAGTTAAATACCAATGCCTTGCTATGCTCATTGTTGACGTCATTTTTTCTGAGTTCTCCTGACTTTATCTCGGCATACAGATCTCCCTTCACATCTGACTGCTGGACAAAGTTGTTGCACTTCTCAGCGCACCATCTTCCATCAACCACACAGTTCACATTTCCGGATACGGCTGTTCCCGACACTCCGTTGAAGTAGGAGCGCTTGTTCATGTAATCCGCACCGTATATAAATGTATTGTAATGATCAGTTATACCAACTCTTATATCCACATCACCGGATACTGATCCACCCGATGTAACATACATATTCTCAGACTTGGTTGATTTCGGTGTGTACATCTGTGCAGACTTTGCAAATGTGAAGTCTACCTTCTCCGCATTTGTATTGTACGCACCGTATACCACGCTTCCTGCTCTTCCGTCCTCTGCCGCGAAGGTCACTGTCTTGACATCAGCGTTTCCTGCCGCAGCTACAGTGCCTGACACATAACCGCTCATGATCGTCATGGTTACATTTCCATCTATCGTCACTCGGTCTGCCTTGCTGTCAGTTGAACCCGCAGCACATATATTGCCGACATTTCCGCTTCTGAGTGTCACCGATATGTCACCGGTGTATTTATTTGCTGTGTCCGTATAGCCTGATATGCTGTAGCCTGACAGATCATATGTAACCTCTTGGTCTATTCTGAGTGGTCTGTTGTCGTCTGCCACTCCATTATGATCAGCATCCAGATATACTGAGCTCTTGCTGCTATCCGACGGATCAACTATTATCACTGCTGAATTTCCACCGAGATCAATGGTCTTATCCTCTGTGTTCACAGATACACCAAGCTTGTTGATATCAGGTATCTCCGTGCCTGCCGGCAGTACCTTGAATACCACTGGGAAATCAACCGGTGTTCCATTTCGTCCTGTTATGACAAATACTACTGTGCTTTCACCTGCATTCTTGGCTGTTCCTGTTATCTTACCCGACTCAAGCACAAGTCCTGATGGAAGTGTCGAACCGCTCTTCAATCTGTACTGCATGTCAGTTCCATAATTCTTTGTGGTATCTCCTGTAACCTTGAGGATCGTGAGATCGTACGCTGGTGAATCCGCTGTGTACTTGGTCTCCGCCGCCAGAATCGGATCTGCGTATTCCTTACTGATGTCTATCTGGTCTGCCACATAATCCACTACAATAGACATAGATGAATCCGGGCCTGTCACCTTTGCACTTCCGTTGCTTCCCTGTACCGGCTCGCCGCCATTTGCCGACACATAGGCTGTGTAACCCGGCACATCGGTATAGCTAACTGTGATCGCCTGTTTGCAGGCAACATATTTGACATTCTCATATTCAACTACATATGACTGTGCAGCCAATTTTGCTGATGTGTTGTCCATGTTTGTTGAGCCGCCTGCATAGCTGTAATACACTCCTGTCCAGCCGCTGGCATCTATATCATCTGCAAATTTTCCTGCTGCCACCCACACACCTGTGTTGCTGAACTGGTCTGAAGGACACTTGAGCGTACCCTTCTGATATACTCTTGCCCAGCCTGATGTCATGTTGACCTTGCCCACATCAAACAGCGCATCCTCGCCTA
The DNA here is from genome assembly GCF_003603945.1 of Coprococcus sp. AF38-1. NCBI lineage: Bacteria > Bacillati > Bacillota > Clostridia > Lachnospirales > Lachnospiraceae > Coprococcus > Coprococcus sp. AF38-1. Next base: position 40,678 of record NZ_QVGO01000009.1, on the reverse strand, counting down.
TTGTGAGTGTCGTGTCATACTGTGTCATATTGAGAGCCGCAAGCTTCGTATCTCCATTCACAACTGCCTTGGCATACTTTGAATAACCAAGCCTGTCAGCGGTCAGCGTATCGTTAAATACTGCGGATGATCTCTCGTTCAGTGACACATAATCCGTTACCTCAACAGGAGCATTTACATCAACTGCCGCACTGTCATAGATTATCAGAGCCATTGCCGTGAGCTTCTTATTCACAACGTAGGTTCCTCTGATAGTTACGATATCCTTGCTGTTTCTCATGAATGCACCGGTATATTTTGATGTTGTATCCGCTGCAAATCCGCCCTTATCTACAGTGTTCTCTGCGATCTCATATGCTATGGTTCCATCCACGGTTGAATTCGACAGAACATACATAGTTGCTGCCTTACCACCACGGATATTTATACTCACCGCATCGCCGCCTTTATATGAAAGCTCTGAATCCTTTGCACCGTATATTGCTTTTACATTCCCCCCCGTCATGGTGATCCTGATGCTTCGTCTTATGGCGTTGTCCTCGACACCTGTTATCGTGTACTCCGACAGATCTCCGGTGTACAGAGGTGTCTTGCCATCTGCCTGTCCATCCTGATTGTCGTCCACGTATATCTCTGTATCTGTGTCGTCCTTTGCCTGGATGACCACTGATGTTCCGTTGAGACATATAGTCTTCTCATCCTCATCAACTGCGATTCGGCCATCCTGGTTGTCCTGTTTCTTCTCCTCATTTGAGACGATCACGTTCAATGAGAGCTGTGCCTTTGAACCGTTTCTTCCTGTCACATGGACTATGACATTTTTTCCGTCTTCATAAAGCTTACTTGCCGTTCCGACGATCTTGCCATCGGTCAATGTAAGTCCCTCAGGAAGACCATTTGTCTCGTCTATCTCGTATGTGACCTCGCCCTCTCTTGCGTCGTTTGATATGACAAGATCTGCCATGTCATAGAGAGGTGAAGCTGCCGTGTATTCTTTTCCAAGCAGTGCTGAAGGGTCAACAGTTGTCTTGGATACCACGATCTGCTTTCCTGTCGTTACGACCGTCACTGTACAAGGCTCATTCGGCATGCTGAACGTGTACACGCCATTTGATTCAACCGCTGAATTTTCCGCTGTGTCGCTCTGACCTCTGAAGGTCACCTTGTCAAGAATATATCCCTTGTTCACGGTCGGTGTTATCTTGACATCTGCGCCGCCCTTGACATATGTACCATCAGGATCAATATACTGTGACGTCTTGCCTGTCATGGTGTACGTTGCGGCCTTCTCGTTGGACACAACATCCAATGAATAATTTACATTTGCAACATCCCCTACAGCCGAGTCCTCTATTACGCCCCCCTTTGAGAATATATTTGGCAGATACCCATCAGTCGCCTTAAATGTTCCCTTGAGGATTCCACTGTGGAGTATGTTTGAACCGCCTGCTGCATATATACCCTCATTTGCAGTTACCGTTACCCCCTTGTTGATAACGATCACGGCATTGCCCTGGCTTCCGTTCTCTGTGAAGTTACCAAAGTAAATATTGTCAGCAGTTACATCCTTGTCTATCACAAGATTCTGTCCGCCATAATATATATTCTGTCCATATGTTATGACAGATGAGCCGGTGGTATTCATGCTTGGAGCCATATAATACTTCTCCGGCATACTGCACTTGTCATCAAATGTAACTTTTGCATCCTTGTTATTACCTATATACATCTGGAAGCTTATTCCGTCTGCATTTGTAAAATCTGTGTTGTTGATCTTTATATCAACAGGAACTGTATTCTCGGTTGAACCGGAATAGCTCTCATTTGCCAGATAGAAAATATTATTTCCCGCCAGTCCATTTATACTGCTGTCTGACAACGTTATGTCAACCTTTGTTCCGATATTTCCGCAACTGTAATCGCCTCCGGCGAGTCCACATTTTGCAAAATGTATCTTTGCTATATCCGCCTTGAGTTCCCCTGCCAGTGCAAAGTTGCCCATCATGGTAAACATGTCGCTGCCCGCGTATTCATACGAGTTCACAAGCGGATTGCCATTTTCGTCTACTATGGATTCATCATTCATGCCATCCACATTGACCGTCATATTTCCCAGACAGCTACCGCCGTATACAAGCTGTGCTGAACTGCTGATAACGTTGCTGACGCTTATGTTAAGATCCTTACTGATACTTCCACCCTGCTCTACATTCAGAGATCTCGTGATGCTGCAGCCTGAAACAACGACATCCACAGAACCATTTACCGTCACGTTTGAAAGATTCAGAGCATTTACATAGGCTGCATTACAGTTGTAAAGCTCTGCCTTTATATCACCTTTTACACCTGTGCTCAGATACATGCCATTTAATGTATCTGTTGTTGCCACAGCCTTCATTACAACGCTGGCAGAAGTGATACCGGAACAATTTGAAATTCCATATACCCTGCCGCTGGCGCCAGTGATATTCCCCATGTTCACAGTATACGTATATGTTCCTTCTTCCTCCGGCTGAGTCTGACTGAACGAAACCGAATTCATGCCACATGTTGTGTAACCGGCAGCGCAGTTCTTTATATCTATATCAGCCCTTCCGCCCAGCATACCGCCATACATTCCATATATGGTGTTGAACTTTGCTCCTGAGCCATCAATGCTGACATTTACATTTCCCTTTATATTTGTATTATTGGTGCCATACACAGACATCTCTGATCCAGACTGGCTTTTCAGCTTAAGGTCCAGATTTCCAAGGATAGTCGCACTTGACGCACCATATAAACTGGCACTTCTTCCATCCTTTATGGCTGATATTCCGTCAAATGTAAGGCTCACGTCACCATCAACCTTTGCCCCCTGGGAAACTCCGTTCAGGCTGTCTACCTTGGAATCAGTCACCTTGGCCGTCAGTGTCTTACTGAGCACAGCTCCATTCTGCACGAGATACACTGAATTGGCGCTGGCTCCTTTCATATTGAACACTGCATCGCCATTAATAGTGTATGCCTTTCCTGTGTAATATCCATCTGTAGCCAGTGTGACAAATGTGTTGCCGTCACAGCTATAATTGATATTCTCCGTGATGTCTCCATCTATGGTCGATGTGCTGAGACCATAGAGCGTCTTTATCTTAACTGACTTCTCCGTGTCTATCAGTACACCACCAGTACAATATGTCCTGAAAAGTCCATACAGACTTTCAACTGCCGCGTCGCCCTTCACACTGATAGTTACCGCAGTCATGTTCTCTGGAGTCTCAACAGTACTCTCAAATGCTCCATATACAGCAGGCAGTTCAGCACCGTCTATGGTTATGGAGATCGGCGAACTGCCATTACCATGATAGATTCCATATATATTGCCATATTGTATGTCCGTGCTTCCATCCAATGCGAAAGCTTCCTCGCCCTCATCAAGGATTCCATCCCTGTCTTTGTCATTGTAAATATTTAATAACTGCTCGCTGTCAGTGGAATTCGGCGACTGCTTTATGATTACCGAATTGCCGTTGAGCGTGACACCTGATGGTGTAGAGCCTGACGACTCATATACATACTCCAGCCCCTTTCCCGTATTCGCAGCTTCAGACTGTGTTCCGTCCGCCGCAAATGCCGTTATTCCCGATGCCATGCCAATAGCAGCAAGCACCGACAAGGCCGTTATACCTCCTCGTAGCCTTCTCTTTCTCATCAATTACCCTCCCTTAATTAATTGTTTCGCAGACCATTCCCGCTATAATTGTGCACTATAGCAGAAAAAGTCTTGCAAATATGTAGATTTTTGCCACTTTAACCATTTTACCATAGCAAAGTTGCAAATACTATCAACAAATTCACAAGACTTTTTTATGCATTTTTATATTTTCTGTTATAATTCCGCTATCTTCTCCTGTTGCCAAACAATAATACAAGTCTGAGCAACTGAAGTGATGCTGATACCATAGCTGCCACATATGTCATAGCTGCCGCTGTGAGTACACTTCTTGCACCCTTGAGTTCATCCGGATAGAGATATCCGCTGCCCTCCAGTATCGCCATGGCTCTTCTCGATGCATTGAACTCCACCGGAAGTGTCACAAACTGTAGGACAACAACCAGTGAGAACAATATGATTCCGAGTGTTATAAGGTAATCAACCCTCGGAATGAGAAGTCCTATAAGTATGAGCGGCCATGATATGGCTGAGCCTATATTTGCCGCTGGAATGATGGCTGACCTTATGGTGAGCGGTGCATATGCATTTGCATGCTGTATGGCATGTCCGCACTCATGGGCTGCCACGCCTATCGCTGCGATGGATCTGGAACCATACACGCTGTCCGACAGATTGAGCGTATGCTCCTTAGGATTGTAATTATCAGTCAGATCTCCTGAGATGTGATGTATTGACACATCCGTTATCCCCGCATTCCTGAGTATCATGTATGCGACCTGGTCCGCTGTGTAGCCTGACCGCGATCCCACCTTCTCATACTTCTTGTATGTGGTCTTGACTCTTGCCGACGCTATCATGCAGAGCACCACGCCTATGAGAACCAACAGATATGTTGGGTCAAAATAAAATCCATAATATGGCATATATATCACCTTTTCCTTTCATGTATCCCTGACGGGGGCTTTTGTTTTCCACTATCCTATAGTATATATTGCGCTTCGTCAACAGGTGTGGATGATTCTTCATATAAATTTCATTTTTGCCGGAACTAATTTTATACTTCGTTTTCCTGCCATTTTTCTTATGTCATTTACCTGCAGCTATCTGCCAAGCATCTCATTTACCTTATTCTGCACCTTGACATGATCATACCCTGCCTTCTTCAGCCTGTTCTTTCTGTCATCGCCATTTCCCCAGTCGCCGGCTATGACCTCTCTGGCTATCACATCTATCGATTTCTTCTGTGAACTACCAGTCTTTTTTGCGGCATATTTTTTCCATGTCGTCTTATCTATATATGACTTGTTAAGATCGAGATTGCCATCGTAACCCGGAAGTCTTCCAACGGATGTGTACTGTCTGATATCACATTCGTATTGACCTTCATTCCATGGATGCTCCTGATATCCCGTCCGCTCGTAATCAGGATACTGTGCAACCCACAGCCTGTATCCCAGGCCCTTTACATTGTCCATGGCGCTCTTCTGGATATAGATCAGGGGCTTAACACCGGTCTTACTGTACACATGATCACACCACTCTTTGCACCATGCCCTGTCACTTCTGCCAAACTGCGGATTATTCTGCCCCTCCCAGTCAAGGACAAGTATCGCCTTGCCCACATATTTCTTACTGTATGCTATGAAATACTCAGCCTCACTGTGGGGATCACCACCATTTGCATAGTGGAATGCCCCAAGCAGTTTCCCCGCTTTCATCGCCTGGTCACAGTGCTTTGCAAAAAATCTGTTCTTGTAGTCCGTGCCCTCCGTCGCTTTCACTATCACAAAATCACAAGGCACCTTGGTTATATCTATAGTATCCTGCCACGCTGATATATCTATACCATCCATGTAGCCCTTTAATGGAACCTTATTAGAAGCCATAAAATTGTCTCCTGAATTCTTTTGTCTGTATATAATATTCCATACACTGAATCAGGAGACAATCTTAGGATCATTATTCCGAACTTATACTTATCTGTCTCGTATTACATGTGTCACTGTCATGACGCCTTTATTCATGCCACTTTTCCTTATCTCCGCCCTTGTAAAACCGCTTGAATATCGATATCAGGTAGTCCCATCCCCGGGTACATATAATCGCAATGACAAATGCCCCGAAAAACGCAGCCACAGGATAATACCACACAAATGCTATGTGATAAAATGATAGTCCAACAAAAAGTCCCACCTCACACACAATGACACTGGTGATCAGAACCTGAAAAGAGGTGGGGATCTTCTTCAGCACTCCTACCTCTTTCGTAAATTCCGTTATTACCGATATCAAAGTGCAAAGAACCGCAACAACTACAAGATATACTGCGAATCTGTCCATGCGTATTCACCTCCTTGTCCATGATATAGTTTAATGTATTCCGGAAGGTGGTATGTGGTTATAAAATATTATTGTGTTCTTAAATCACATTGACTATAATTTTGATATAACTTATACTGTAATTACAATTTTATACATACAATTTGTAATTCTTTTTAAATCCAACCTCGCGTTAATGCGAGGTGTTTTACGTTATATAGGAATCTCCAAAATGTATATATATCAAAATTACTTCTGTATGAAAATAGAATAATGTATTTAACCGGGCAGCCGAGGGGTGTTACACCATATCCGTTCGAGTCTTGGAAGGGAGTGGTGCCTTATGAGTACATATGAGGAATTCATGGTTATATTAACCGTTGCGATACTTATTGTGACAATTCTGAATCATAGAAAATAAGAAAAACACCTCAGCCGACTAAGCTATGAGGTGTTTCATCTTAAAATGGTTTTTGCCGGACGGATAGGACGTATCTATCGCTCGGCTGTCTTGTTAAGTATATTATACAATATTTTTGACGTTTGTCAAAAATAAAATTCTGAAGTGCAAGATCAAATGCCGCATGGGACTTACCAAATCGTCTGGCATGACTGACACTGATACAATTAGCATTTGTACATATAACTCTGTTCAGATATTCAAGCAGACCTGTCTTATCAAGATACAATCCACTATTCTTGTCCTTCGTAAAACTGTCATTACTTGGATTAAAATAAATGCCCATCTCATGCCCTCCTTGTTTATTTCAAATGTCTTATATATAATTCTCAGAATTCATTGATATAGGCCTTTTCTCTGAAATCGGGATATTAATTCAACCTCTTTCCGAGTTGCCATAAAGCTGTGTCCATCCTCAAGTGTTATATTTCCAAGTTCAATGTTCTTATCTATGCTACCCATTATATCTGTTTTTATAAGGCTTTTCAACGATGCTATATTTTCTGGAGTGCGATATTTTTTGTTTCTTAATCTCTCCCTGAGTTTAAGTAAAAAGAATGGAACCAAAATGACCATCTTTCTATTGTTTATGTCCTCTGTTGAACAATTCATAAGTTTTACGACCGGAACTCTATAGATTATCGGCGCATCCAATCCAAGATCTACTGACAAAGAATATGTATCTGGAACAGATTCAGATACATTGTTCAGATATATTATACAAGGATTCGGAAAATGTATCTGGTATATGCATGTCCTTCCTCGTCCTGCGTTTCTTCCGATCGGTAGACCCACTTTAGACCGAAATCGGATGCATGTCAATAGATTTTCGTAAATGCGCTAATAAAGCGAATTTGCGCTAAATACGCGCATTTTCGCGCGGTCCATTGGCATATCAACTGTCGTCCAGTTCTCGTATAAGCATAGTATTTTGCCAATCGTTCACATAAAAAAATCCACATCCTGCCCACGTATATTTACGTGGACAAAATGTGGACAAAAACACATTTTATACTGAATGCGAACAAGTTTTTAGAAAATTCTGAATTATCTCACAATTCCCAAAAGCCTTGATTTTACTTAGAACTTGCCAGCGTTAGCTGCTTCCTCTACAGAATCAATGCACCTAGTAAATTCAAGATAAATCAAGCATGTGTGGCTTTCGGTGTGGCTTTTCGTTCAATAGCTACAGCAAGGCTAAACAATTTTCCTTCTATAATAAATGTGATACTATCCAGTCTACAATGATGAATTTTTCCCACTATAGCATCTAATATGACCAAATGCAAGCAAGTCACTTATACAACAATTTCATTATGCTAATTTACTTAGCTTCTCTATCTTTTCCTCAATTTCCTCTTGTAACTCTTTGTTATTAACAGAATTTCTGAATGCCTTCCTACACCACTCCAAACTTCTATTAATATCTTTTTCTTTTTCATAAATCTCTGCTATTCTTGCTATAATATTTGATATAATTGTCTCCACATCTGTTAAACTAACGTTAGCATCTTTTATGGTTGCATCCAAATCCATAGTAGCTCTGGCATCCAGACCAACCATTGCTGCCACCAGCATTCCATCTTTTAATATAAATTTGTCTTTATACTCTGATAAAGAAATTCGTTTCAAAAATCGTTCCATCATATAATTCCGCATCAAAATTTGCGCATCAGCAGATTTTTTCTTTGACAGATTCCGAATCAGATCTTTTAATTGCCTTGCTGTTGTTATCATCTAAAGTAGCACCTCCAAATATGGTCTTAAGACCGAATGGAAGTCTGGAACTGCCAAGTACATTAGGAATTGTTTGCAGGAAGATTGCACAGAAGCTGGATGGATTTGAAGGCTTTCACTTTCACCAGTTGCGTCACACCTACACAAGTAACCTTCTGGCAAACGGAGCAGCACCAAAGGATGTGCAGGAACTGTTAGGGCACTCAGATGTCAGTACCACAATGAATGTCTATGCTCACTCCACAAGAAAAGCCAAGCGGTAATCCGCAATGGTTGCTTTAATTATTCACCCTATCATACACCTTAATCATTTTCCCTGATCGTTCACCTTAATTGTTCACCTTTTTGTCCGAATGGAATAATTGGGGTTGTTCGGAGTTGTCCATTTGATAAAATCAATTTACTTTCCAATAACCTTTTCTCGAAGATCCAACTCTTTCAATATATCCTTTATCCTTCAGTTTTTTCAATCTCGCTGCTATTGTTTTTCTGCTTACCTCAAAATGTTCTGCGAATTGAGTAACCGTATAATCAGGATGCAGTTTTAAATAATTCAGCAGTTTGTTCACCTCATCATTCACCCCATCATTCACCTGTTGGCATGTTTGATCACCTGTTTTTGTATTAGTATCTCTTTTACGATACATATTAACTCTGAAATCACCATCAAAATCAATCAGCTCCGGCTTAGGTAATCCATACTCCTCACAGGCTGCGAATAACCTCGGTATTCCGGTTCCCCATTTTTCAATAATTTTCATGTACGCAAAGGCTCTTGCGATTGCAGGATTTCTCGGTCTTGAGTAACCTTCTATCATTTTTTCGATCGTAACATTATTCAGCAGCATGCCCGGCGAAGTAATCTCTAGCCTGTCATCATACAATGCCACTTGTATATTCCCCGGCTCAAGATAACTACGATGAGCCACTGCATTTGCAATCAACTCTCTTATGCTGTCTGTAGGAAGTTCATATACATCTTGTCTGTACATTCCCTTTATTGTCATTCCCATGTTAATTTTTTCAAGAACATACTGGTATGCAGCATCCATTTGTTCCTGAACGGAACCCTCAAACTCTCTCCGGTCAACAAAATGCGCCCGATTGGTTCCCTTGAACACACCGCACTGAATAACCGGCTGCCCCACCATCCGTCCGGTCAAAAGTGCATATGCATTGGTCGGATATACCTTTCCGCATTCCTCCTTCAGAACGCCCCATGAAATCAGTATATTTCTGGTGACATCCTTAATCTTCGCTTTTTCACTATCCTGCCATGTATTTCGCATAGCTGTCTCCTTCAAGCTCTTGCAAAGCTCCTCAATCTCACTGTCTGATATATCCATATTCTGACATATTTCACTGTCAAAATAACGGTTCTTCCCCTCCAGCATCAACTCTCTTAACATGTAATCCTCAACATGCCTAGTCGTACCTGCAACACGCACATAAATACCATCAAACACACCTTGTGATTTTATATAGTATGGACGCTCTGCCCCCGGAAATATCTCTATCACAATCACTGTCTTATCCTTAATTGTCTGCATCGCCACATCCGGCCTGATTACAGGTTCGCAAGAATCTGAAATAGCATTGGTAATGTCATCCATTGTCTTATAGATACTATCTTCATCCATTCCCACAACTTCTAAGGTCTTGTCCTCTATTCCGAAAACAATTTTTCCTCCCCTACCATTGGCAAAAGCTACAACAGTTTTCATATATTTTTCGCTTTTATCCGGTACTGCAACCTTATATTCAATATTTTTTGATTCGCCGGAAAACAGTGTCTCCTCTGCCATATTACTACCTCCAATATCAAAAATCTCGTTTCATCTCATTATTCATTTGCCAATACCTTATACATCTCCAGAATCCCAAATATTATTATAACATTTCATAGATATATGTGCCAGAAATGCCATGCATATTCTAATCTCCTTCGTATTTATTATTGAAGTTGTAATATACTTTCTCATTTGGAAGCACTGCCTTAATCGGATAAACTGACATCCCAAAAGAATCTGTAAAAATAACATCTTCTCCAATATGTTTTTCAATAAACTCATCAGAAAAATCAGCTATTAAACCAATGCTAATAGCTCCATTCCTTGTAAAATTCAATCCTTCAATTTGTATACTCTTTTCAATCAAAGAACAATCTGAAGTGTGAAAAAAATTCAACAGCATTTTTTTAATATCTCGTTCGATTTGAATCTGATTATCAAGATAATATCTGATTGCTTTTTCTTGTTCAAATGAAATTACAGCATCTTTTTGATTTGAGTATATACACAGATACAAGTCAAAAGTTTTATCCCATAATGTAATGATAAAACTCTTCTTTGTGTACCAATCTGTTTTTTTAATCAAAGTTCCTAATACAGGATGCTCAATTATAGTTGGTTTATTTTTTTCTTTGTCTTTCCAAAAAAACATAATCTCTCCTTTAATGTGCCCAAGCGTAGAATTGATTACCAAGATTCCATACAATGTCTGGAACAATCCTAGTAAATCCTTCTATAGCAAGGCGTTTTTCTGTTTGAGCAAATGTACCTGAATTTATCGTATTAATTATATTTGCCGCATGGCTTACACCGCCATTATGTCCAAATACGCGTCTACTATGAAGAACTTCATCCATAATCGTAACGGTGATTTTTTGCTTTCTTGGTCTGTTCCTGCTAGGTTTCAACCTTAGCAGCAACTGTAGCTATATCAATTTTGGGCTTTAGCGTTCCAAGTGCTTCACTAAGCCCTTTTGAAGATTGTGTCACAAATTCATTTTAACCATTTTGAAAGGATTTTATAATCTTCTTCAAAACTAACCCTGTCTCAATTATAGCAAGACAGGATTAATCACTCAATTACTTTTTCCAAAAAGTTCCTTGGCTTTCTGCATTTCAATCTTCTCATGCAAGTTGGTGTTATACGACTTCACCTACCCTCACAAATTTACGTTGAATTAATTCTTCCTTTTCTCCCTGTGTACGAATCGAATGATCGAAAGGATCCACCACAAAAGTTTCCGTAATCCTAACTCTATAAGGATTGTTTCTCTTTCCTGACATTTTGGTGATACCCCCTGTGCCGTTCTTTCTTCGATAACTCATATGAATTACCTCCTATTCATAATTAATATTATTTCGCATAAAAAATTTGCGATATCCAATACAATCTGCCTTGCTGTTTATCTGATTTCTAACATTTTTTACATGTCTCACCAAAACAACTCAGACATTTATTCATTTCAGACACTGCAAATAAATTTTGCGATATTAAGAATTCATCAACTGAGTAATCACCTTATACTGAACATAACAACACAGGAACTACCCCCCAACTCACACAGTCTACAGGGTTTGTGACTTGTGTGACTTGTTGCTTGTGACTTGCTTGCGACTTTTACGTGTCTTATGGACATAAAAATAGGGCTATCCAGACCGAATTACCTAGTCTGAATAGCCCAAAAAGTCTAGCTTTTAAGCCTTTTATTTAGAATTTACCAGCGTTTGCTGCTTCCTCAACACTAACAGCTACAGCAACTGTAGCACCAACCATAGGGTTGTTACCCATTCCGATAAGTCCCATCATCTCTACGTGTGCAGGAACTGATGATGAACCAGCGAACTGTGCATCACTGTGCATACGTCCGAGAGTATCTGTCATACCGTATGAAGCAGGACCTGCTGCCATGTTATCTGGGTGAAGTGTACGTCCTGTACCACCGCCTGATGCTACTGAGAAGTACTTCTTACCCTGCTCGATACACTCCTTCTTGTATGTACCTGCAACTGGATGCTGGAAACGTGTAGGGTTTGTTGAGTTACCTGTGATAGATACACCAACGTTCTCCTTGTGCATGATAGCAACACCTTCCTGAACATCGTCAGCGCCGTAGCACTTAACTGTTGCACGGATACCATCTGAATATGCCTTCTCGTATACTACATTGAGCTCAGCCTTCTTGTAGTCATACTTTGTCTCAACATATGTAAATCCATTGATTCTTGAGATGATCTGAGCTGCATCCTTACCAAGACCATTAAGGATAACTCTAAGAGGTTTTTTACGAACCTTGTTAGCCTTCTCAGCGATACCGATAGCACCCTCAGCTGCTGCAAATGACTCATGACCTGCTAAGAAACAGAAGCACTCTGTCTCCTCCTCAAGTAACATCTTACCAAGGTTACCATGTCCAAGACCAACCTTACGATGATCTGCAACAGAACCTGGTATACAGAATGCCTGAAGACCCTCGCCGATAGCTGCTGCTGCGTCTGCTGCCTTTCTGCATCCCTTCTTGATTGCGATTGCTGCACCTACTGTATATGCCCAGCAAGCATTCTCAAAACAAATTGGCTGAATACCCTTTACCTGATTGTAAACGTCAAGTCCAGCGTCCTTTGTGATCTTCTCAGCTTCTTCGATTGAGCTGATTCCATAGCTGTTAAGTACAGCGTTTATCTGGTCTATTCTTCTTTCATATGATTCAAATAATGCCATTGTCTCGTTCTCCTTTCCTCTATTTCCGACTACTCTTTACGTGGATCGATGATCTTAACAGCGCCCTGCTCTGGCTTAACACGTCCGTATGAACCTGAAGCCTTCTCCCAAGCTGTGTTAGGGTCATCACCCTTCTTGATAAAGTCAGTCATCTTTCCAAGAGAAACGAACTGATATCCGATAACTTCGTCATCTGCATCAAGTGCTATTCCTGTTACATAGCCCTCTGCCATCTCAAGGTAACGAACACCCTTAGCCTTTGTTGCATACATTGTACCAACCTGTGAACGAAGACCCTTTCCAAGATCCTCAAGTCCGGCACCAACTGCAAGTCCGTCATCTGAGAATGCACTCTGTGTACGTCCGTATACGATCTGAAGGAATAACTCTCTCATTGCTGTATTGATAGCATCGCACACAAGGTCAGTGTTGAGAGCCTCAAGGATTGTCTTACCCTGAAGAATCTCAGCTGCCATAGCTGCTGAATGTGTCATACCTGAACATCCAATAGTCTCGACAAGAGCCTCCTCGATAACACCCTCTTTTACGTTAAGTGAAAGCTTGCAGGCACCCTGCTGTGGTGCACACCAGCCTACACCATGTGTAAAACCAGAGATGTCTTTGATTTCCTTTGAGTAAACCCACTTTCCTTCTTCTGGGATAGGAGCTGGCTCATGCTTTGCACCCTTTGCTACAGGGCACATGTTTTCAACTTCCTTAGTGTAAATCATTGTGAAACTCCTTTCAAAATATGAATTCTTAAAAGCGGTTCCGAATTCTCTAATTCAAACCATCAGTGGTATTTTCTCACAAAACAGTTATGAAGTCCATAGCTTATTGAAAATTTTTGTCGCATTTGCGTGTACTTTATCAAGTACAGCGCGCCTTATTGAGAAAGTTTTTAACAAGGCACAGTTGTCAGGGTTCATATGTCCGCTTATATCATTTGACCGTAACCATATTCACTTGAACATATGTATTTATCTGATATACAATACTTCTGTCAGAGCACATTCAACCCAGACTTGCGCCGCTCCAGGCGCTGCTCAGATACATGATATAAAAAATAAAAACGGAGGTTTTCAACATGAGATTTATAGATATGCACCTTCACACCACCGCTTCCGACGGCTCCTGCACCCCATCAGAGGTGTGCCAGCTTGCCATTGACAGGAATCTTGCAGCGATCGCCATAACCGACCACGACACAGTGGACGGCGTAGCAGATGCAATCACATATGCAGATAACTGGAACAGCACTCTTCCTCCGATCCAGAACAGTGATTCCACCAACTGCTCTGGCTTTTCTGACAGCAGTGACCATCATATCGAGGTAGTTCCCGGCATAGAGATGTCCGCCATCTACAACGGTGTGGAGATCCACATTCTGGGCTTCTATATGGACTACAAGAACCCTGAGCTCATCTCCCGTCTTGCCGCCATCAAACAGGCCAGATACGACCGAAACGAGCAGATGTGTGAGAGATTCCGCGCCGACGGAATAGACATGACCATGGAGAAGCTGCAGCATGGCAATCCTGATACAGTCGTCACAAGAGCTCATTTTGCCAGAATTCTCATAGCCGAAGGCGTATGCAGGGACATGAACCAGGCGTTCAAAAAGTATCTGGGCAAGAAATGCAAATATTACATTCCAACACCAGACATACCGGCCGCCGATGCCATAAGACTCATAAGAACCTACGGCAAGGCTGCCTTCATCGCCCATCCCCTCATATACGGATTTGGATATAAACAGATAGAGGACATGCTTGAAGAACTGAAGCCATATGGCCTTTCAGGGCTTGAGGTCTACCACTCCTCCAACAATGCCTATGAATCCGGAAGGCTTAGGGAGATCGCCAGAAAACACGGGCTCCTCATATCAGGAGGTTCCGACTTCCACGGTGCAGCCAAACCCGACATATCCGTGGGAACCGGAAGGGGCGGTCTTCGGATCACGGAAGCTGTATTTCAGGATATAAAAAAAGCGGTCACTGTATAATGACCGCTTTTTTATTTACTCTGATGATACCTTTATTATATCTTTGACTTCTTATCCTTATCATCATCTGTGACTGTTGATGATCCCTGCTTCTCAAGCTCTGCAACAGCGCTCTTGTGCATCGGTATACGACAGTTCTTGTTGTTACCAAACTCTACGATGATAGTTGAATCATCAACCACATCAAGGATGGTTCCGTAGAAACCACTGGTTGTCATGATATTATCACCAGGCTCCATCTGTGAAAGCATCTGGTCTGTCTTGGCCTTCTGCTTCTTCTGTGGTCTGATCATCATGAAGTAAATGATTGCAGCAAATATGGCAATATATACAACAATAAACATAACTGATGAACCGCCACTGGCCTGTGTTCCTGTTGACGATGATAAAATTGTTGAAAGTGAATTCATTCTCTGATCTCCTTTTTGATTACTCTTCTCCACCAGCAAGGCTCTCAAGCATCGATTTCTTATATGACTGATATCTTCCTTCTTCTATAGCCTCTCTGATGTCTTTCATCATATTATTATAAAAATACAAATTATGCAAGACGCAAAATCTCATACCGAGCATTTCATTTGCCTTGAGCAGGTGTCTGATGTACGCTCTGCTATAGTGCTGGCATGCAGGGCATCCGCAGCCCTCCTCTATAGGTCTGTCGTCTGTCTCAAATCTCGCATTCTTGAGATTCATCTTGCCATGCTTCGTGTACACATGGGCGTGTCGTCCATTTCTGGATGGATATACACAATCGAAGAAATCAACACCTCTGTCGACCGCCTCAAGTATATTTGCAGGGGTTCCAACACCCATGAGGTATGTCGGTCTGTCCTCAGGCAGATACGGAACGGTCACATCGAGTATGTGGTACATCTGCTCTGCAGTCTCTCCTACCGCAAGTCCTCCTATGGCATATCCCGGAAGATCAAGCTCGCTGATCCTCTTGGCGTGATCTATTCTGATATCCTCGTATATGGCACCCTGATTGATTCCAAACAATAGCTGATTCTTGTTGATCGTATCCGGCAGACTGTTAAGTCTCTCCATCTCATTCTTACATCTGACAAGCCATCTGGCTGTTCTCGCAACAGAATTCTCCACGTACTGTCTGTCAGCCAGTGCAGGGGCACACTCGTCAAATGCCATGGCTATTGTAGATGCCAGATTCGACTGTATCTGCATGCTCTCCTCAGGTCCCATGAATATCTTGCGTCCATCGACATGGGAATTGAAGGTTACGCCCTCCTCCTTGATCTTCCTGAGTCCCGCCAGGGAGAATACCTGGAATCCGCCTGAATCAGTGAGTATTGGTCTGTCCCAGTACATAAACTTATGTAAACCGCCCATCTGCTTGACTATCTTATCCCCCGGTCTCACATGGAGATGATATGTATTTGACAGCTCGATCTGACATCCTATGTCCTTGAGATCCGTTGTTGCCACAGCTCCCTTTATGGCTGCCGCCGTTCCAACATTCATGAACAGAGGTGTCTGCACTGTTCCGTGAACAGTCTGAAATTCAGCTCTCTTTGCCCTTCCATCCTTACAAAGTATTTTGTACATTGTTATGTAAACCTTTCTTTTTCATTCTTCCGAATCTTACGCTATACTTTAGCGTACTCTTTATAATGCACCATTTAAAGTATATTTGCAAGCAAATTTACAATCCACAGGCATTTACCGCCGAACTTGACCGCATACCGGATGAATACGAGGACTTCCGATACAATGCAGGCAGATTACAATTTTGACAGCCACATATCTTACATACAAAACGGCACCTGTAATTTCACTTACAGGTGCCGTTATATCAATCTATAGGCTTTCAGTTCTGTTAGCTCCGTGCTAAATCACCACTGAATTATCTGACTTATCACTGCTTCTCCTTCAGCGTAGCTGTAGCAGTCTGCTTCTCGTAGTTACCATTGTTGTTTCTGTAGTATACGATAGTTACCTTATCGCCAGGATTGCAGGCCACGATCTTGTCGTGGAATGTCTCCATATCTGCTATGTCCTCACCGTCAAGGCTGCAAATGATATCTCCTGACTGGAGTCCACACTCCTCTGCTGCTGAACCCTGCTCAACTGATGAGATATATACACCCTCAGGCATGTTCAGGAGCTGTGCGTACTGGCTTGTGATGGTCTGGGCAGATATACCGAGGTAAGCCTGTCCTGATGTTGTTCCATCATTTGACACATTCTTGCCTGCTATCAGGTCATTGATTATATCCTGTACATCTGATATAGGAAGTGCATAGCCCATACCCTCAACGCTTGTATCTGAATACTTGGCTGTGTTGATACCGATCAGCTCGCCCTGCATGTTGACAAGGGCACCACCACTGTTACCAGGGTTGATGGCTGCATCTGTCTGGAGTACCTTTACTGTCTCATCTGAAGCACTTATCTCTCTGTTAAGTGCACTTATATATCCAACTGTAACTGACTGTCCATATCCAAGTGCATTTCCGATTGCCACACAAGGATCACCTACTGTAAGATCATCCGATGAACCTACCTGAATCTCCTTTATCTCATTCAAAGTGTCATCTGATATGTCCGAAAGCTTGACTGTGACAACTGCTATATCATTGTTCTCAACGTATCCCTTTACCGTTGCCTCTGCACTCTTATCATCGACAAATGTAACTGACAGTGACTTAGCATTCTGTACCACATGATAATTAGTTGCAAGATACAGGTACTGGTCATCCTTGCCGATGATGATACCTGAACCGGCTCCTGTTGACTCCTGCTGATATGAATTGAACCAGTAATCATATGTTGTTACGTATGTTCCTGTGATCGATACGATGGAAGGCATAACCTTCTTGGCAACCGTTGACACATCGTACACTGTACTTGTCGTGTCTGATGATGCCTGCTTGAGCTGTGGTGCATTGTTCTCTGTTGAACCCTCAGCACTCTGCTCTGTTGTGGTCTGCGAATCTTTGCCGAGAAGCTTATCCGATCCATATCTGACCCCCTGGAATACAACGCCTGCCACAAGTCCGAATACAACAGCCGCTGCAACCACACTTGCTGCCTTCTTGCCAAATCCGCTCTTCCTGTTCTTTGGCTTCTTATCTTTTGCCTTCTTCTGTCTCATATTGTTATCTGAAGGCTTTCCTGTTCCCATATTGTTCATTGGATTGCCTGCCTGATTCTGATACCCCTGATTCATTCTCTGGCTGTCATACCATGCTTCCATGCCATTTACATTTCTCTGAAAACCTGAATATAAAGCGTTCTGAGCTGAACCCTGCGCACCGGCCGTCTGACTGTTCTGTGCTGAGCCATGTACACCGGCTGTCTGATTGTTCTGCGCTGACTGTGCGCCCTGAACATTCTGTGTCTGCTGTGAAGCATTTGTTGACGGTCTGTCAAATCTTGAATCTCCACTGTTGTTCATATAGCTGTAATGATACAGACCATCCTGCTGTGGTGCCTGACCACTATTTCCATTCATCTGGTTCTTGTTTTCCTGTTCCATCTCTATCATCCTTTCGCATCTTTATTATCTTAATTCCTGTAATCGGTACCTTTCTCTTTCTTACAGTTGTTACTATACGCAGTAAATGTGTCATATTTGTGTCTTTATTGTTTTAATTCTGTGCACAAATGTTATATACTAGTCAGGTACGATCTCAAATAACCCTTATGGAGGATAATATATGTTTAGAGTATGGGGAAAACTTATAAAAGATAACCACCTCATGAAGGATACCGTGATATGCATATCCGACTACGAGATGACGCGTACCCACAAGGTATACAAGGCCCTTGAGGATATGTGCTACGAGTTTGACCTGGCAAAGCCGGTGTGGCTTAAGAAGAATAAGGATGAGTTTATCCACCACGCCAGAACCAGATTCACAGCGGATAACTTTGTGGAGGATATAGATTTTGACTACCTTGATTTTCAGGTAATAGAGGAGGAATACTAGATGTTTTCTGTCTCTTCAGTGAGCAAAAGCTACGGCAAAAATAAAGTTCTGACAGATGTGTCACTGTCCGTATCCCCGGGTGAATGCATCGCCCTTCTGGGAATCAACGGATCGGGTAAATCCACCCTGCTGGGAATACTATCCAGAAACATAAAGCCAGACTCAGGGGGCTTCGGTTTCGACTGTCAGGCAAATGCTGCTCTGCTCCCACAGGACAATCCACTCATACCGGAACTCACAGCCATTGACAACATCAGACTGTGGCACCCCGGAAGCAGGAAAACAGTCATGAACTCCCACAATATGAGCATATGTCAGTCTCTCGGTGTGGATTCATTTCTGGACAAACGTGTCTCAAAGCTCTCCGGTGGAATGAAGAAGAGGCTAAGCCTTGCCATCACGATGATATCTGACCCGGATCTGCTTCTTCTCGATGAACCTCTGGCCTCGCTTGATCTTCTATGCAAGAACGGGATACTGAGCTATCTCCAGAATTACATAACACATGGAGGAAGTGTCATCATCGCCACACATGAGACATCTGCGCTGGATATATGCAACAAGATATACACACTGAAAAATGGACACATCCAACTGGCCATAGACAGAAATATCTCACCCGGATACACCTCACCTGAAACCTACATCAATCTGATCAGATCATAGCTTTATCTAAAGGAGTTTTATGTTTTACCGACTTATACGAACTGATTTGAAAAGAATAGCTCATTATGGAATATACATGGTAGTCGCAGCATTTGTCATGATGACGGTTTTCCTGTGTCTTGCGTTAAACGCGAACTCTTTTATCTACTCTGATGACCGCTCCGAACCACTTTCAATCGGAATCGTGATGAGTGCAGATTCAAAATTCGCACAGATGGCATACAACACGATATCTGATATGGACAGCTACCGCTCATCATGTGTATTCACAGAATTTTCAGACAAGGATACAGCCCTTTCAAGGCTCTCTGACGGAGACCTGTTCGCTGTGATCTACGTCCCTGACAATATCATAAGCGACATCATGGACGGAACGAACACACCTGTCGAGGTATACTATTCTGACAACCGGTCCATCGATACATTTGTGCTGAATGACCTCTTCCGCTCCACCTCCTCCATGCTTGGCATATCCCAGGCGGCCATATATTCGGTTCAGGCGATAGGAAGGAACATGGAGCTTCCCGAGGATATTCAGGACACGCTCAGCAACGATGTAAATGCCATGTTCATGACTAAGGTTCTTGACAGGACTGCCAACTTCACCGTCGACAAAATAAATGCAACCAGAGCAGCAAATACCACCGACTTCTACACAAGTGCGGCGGTTCTTCTCATGATGATGCTGTGCAGCGTTGTTTTCTTCCCATTCCTGCTCGACCTCCCAGCCTCTTACATAACAAAGCTCAGGTCACAGGGAATTGGCAAAGTCAGACGCAATGTCAGCAATTTCATATCCATGTTCATATGGCTGTATATCCTTTATATAACTGTATACATGGCTCTCGCCCTGGCATCACTGTTTATCGATGAACTGCATGTAAATATCCACATGAGCGGGATACTGTTCGGAATCGTCATAGCTACATGTGTCGCGGTATATACGCTGCTCATAAGTCTGGTTCCCGCAGGGATACACGGCTGCACACTGCTTCTCACTGTGGTCACTGTCATACTGGCCTATGTGAGCGGCTTATTCATACCGGAAGCCATGCTTCCAAACTTTGCAAAGTATATATGCCATGGATCGCTGCTCAATAAGCTTGTGCAGACACTGTGCATATATTTATCATAAATTTACGGAGATACATCTATGAACCATATAAGACAGATAAACTTACTTATAAAAAGAATACTGTGCCGTCCCGCCACGATCGTCGTTCTGCTGGTCATCCCCGCTGTGCTGATCGCTGTGAGCCTTCTGCCAGCCAGAAAGCAAAGCACCGAGATCGTGTCCGGCGTGTATATTGAAAGTTCTGACGAACACACGGATGCTTTCCTGTCGTATCTCACATCGACATCCACGGGATTTACCTTCAGGCACTATGAATCCCTGAAAGACATGAAGGATGATGTAGCATCCGGCAGGATCGACTCCGCGTACATGGTTCCTGATGGTTTCAGTGAATCAATGCTCCACTCTGACGGGAAGCGCCACATAACCGTGTATACAACCGATGGAAGCTCATTCCAGTCTGTGTCCGAAGAATCCGTGTATGCCGCCCTCCTGTATGCATATGCGGCAGACATGTCTGTATGTATGCTCCAGGATCGTTATCTGTCAAATGTCCCATACAACGAGACCCAGATGTCAGAATACATCAGTGATAGATTTAAGGGATATATCGAAAATGAGGACATTTTCACCATCGAGAGCGGACTCACCGGAAAATACACGGCATCAACAGATATTGCGCCAAACAATTTTCCTGTGGAAATATTGGTTTACATAACTTTGTTCGTATGTTCTCTCCTGGGACTTCAGAACTATCTCCGGGATCTGGACTGTGGGGCTTACTCTATCCTCTCCTCCAGAAAAAAAGCCGGATTCTGTGTAAAAAATATAGCAGCGGGAATTATTCCCGCTGCCATTATCAGCTTTATATCCTTGATCATATATTCCGGCACCAATGGCTGTCTCAATGTCCTGCTGCATATCGCCGCAGTGTCAGTCATCAGCCTTGCTGCTGCACTCATATTCAGAGTGATATTCAGGCGCTATAAGATATTTACTATAGCTCTGCCATTCATCATCATCTGTACTCTTCTCCTGAGTCTTCTATCAATGCTCTCGCAGATGTAGACTCTGTGATCTGCTTTACCAGACATCCATAGCTGTCAGCCGGCACCGCCACATTGAAGCACACATCTGCAGTGTAATCCGTACTGTCTATCAGTGCATCACTGTTGCTGAGAAGATATTGTACCTTACCCGAATCGTTGTAGTTCGTGGTTATCTTCACCAGCTTCATAAGCTGCATCTTATGTATACCCGCATCAGACAGTGCAAGCTTGGCTGCCTCGGTGTATGCTCTCACAAGACCACCTGTTCCGAGCAGTGTTCCACCAAAATACCTTGTGACCACTATACATATATTAACCACCGCATTCCCCGTGATAACCTCCAGGATGGGTTTTCCAGCCGTTCCCTGCGGTTCTCCGTCATCAGAGAATCTTAGCAATGTATTCTCGCTGCCTATGGCAAATGCATAGCAGTTGTGCCGTGCATCATAGTGCTGCTTCCTGATCTTCTCGACAAAGGCATATGCCTCTTCCTCCGAGGACACAGGGACTGCATAGCCGATGAATCGTGATTTCTTCTCGACTATCTCGTCCTGCCCCTCCTGTAATATCGTGTTGTATGTCTCTATCATCGCTTCTCCGAATTGCTGGTGAGCAGCTTGCCCAGCTCATCCATAAATGTATTCACATCCTTGAACTCTCTGTACACTGATGCAAATCTTACATAGGCTACCTGATCAAGATCCTTGATCTTATCCATGACTATCTCACCTATGGTCGTGCTCTCTATCTCTCTCACTTCCATGTTGAAGATGGTGTTCTCTATGTCATCTATGCACTTTGTGACTGCTTCCGCTGAAACCGGACGCTTATGGCATGACTTTATGACACCTGACTCTATCTTGGAACGGTCATAAGTCTCTCTGTTCTTGTCCTTCTTGATGACTATGAGAGGTATGGTCTCCACCTTCTCATATGTGGTAAATCTCTTACCACAGGCGTCACACTGTCTTCTTCTTCTGATCGCACTTCCATCCTCCGCTGGTCTGGAATCGATAACCTTTGTATCATCTGCTGAGCAAAATGGGCATCTCATATAATTTTCTCCTTACGATATTATAGTGCAGACGCATTAGAGGCGCTCCGCGCGGCGTCCGCGTCATCGCAAGAAATCTCCCACCTTCGGAGGGACCTTCTTACGATATTATCTTTACTGGGCACTTGGCCTTACATGCACCACAATTTGTACACTTCTCCGGATCTATGTGAGCAAGGTTTCTGTCTATCGTGATGGCTCCAGCCTCACAGTTCCTTGCACACAGTGTACATCCGATACATCCTGCGCTGCAGGCTGCCTTGACCTGAAGACCCTTGTCATGGGAATTACATCTGACAAGTCTCTCTGCATCATATGGAACCAGCTCTATCAAGTGTCTCGGGCACTCTGTGACACATTTGCCGCATGCCTTACACTTCTCCTTATTAATTACCGCAATTCCATCTATAATGTCAATAGCCCCGAACTCACATACTGCCTTACATGAGCCATAACCTGTACATCCATATGTACATGCCTTAGGACCGCTGTTTGGATTGTTCTGTGCCAGCTTACAGTCCCTTGGTCCAACATACTCGTATACATCCTTCGCCTTCTCGCAGTCTCCTGCACACTTGACAAATGCCACATACCTTGTATTTTCAGCGTTTTCCACGCCCATGACCTCACTGATCTTCGCTGCCACTGCCTCGCCTCCAACAGGACACGCTGATGGCGGCATCTCACCTTTGGCGATGGCCGCTGCCAGTCCGTCACATCCCGGATAACCACATCCACCGCAGTTATTTCCCGGAAGGAGCTCTCTTACTGCTATTTCTTTCTCATCTACTTCTACCTTAAATTTCTCTCCTGCGACACCCAGAAGGATACCTATCACAATACCTACGCCTGCGACGACTGCCACAGCTATCAATATTCCTGTCATATCCGCACCCTCCTTATATCAATCCTGAGAAACCGAAGAACGCGATTGCCATAAGACCTGATGTGATGAGAACTATAGGGGTTCCCTTGAACGCCTCAGGTATAGGGCTGTGCTCAAGTCTCTCTCTGATTCCTGCAAGTATCACTATGGCTATAGTAAATCCGACTGCAGAGCCACATCCGTTGATGGTACTCTCAAGTATACCGTAACCGCTCTGTACATTTGAGAGAGCGATACCAAGCACGGCACAGTTGGTCGTGATCAGTGGAAGGTAAACTCCAAGTGATTCATACAATGACTTGACCTTCTTCTTGAGGAACATCTCAACAAACTGTACAAGTGCTGCGATCACAAGGATGAACACTATGGTGTTGAGATACTCAAGTCCGAATCTTCTCAGTATGCCGTAATACACAACGCTGGTGACAAATGAAGCTATGGTCATGACGAACACAACCGCTGCTCCCATTCCGGTTGCTGTGTTGACACTCTTGGACACTCCAAGGAAAGGACACAGCCCGAGGAACTGGCTGAGGATAACATTATTTACAAGTGCCGCTCCGATGGCTAACAATAAAATATTCATTATCTCTTACCTCCCTTTCCTTTTTTCTTCTTTATATGAGCCATTGTCTCCTTGAGCTTTATGTCGGAATCTGCTGGCTCGTTCTCTGCAGAGTGTTCTGGCTGCTCTGCTTCCGTCGGCTGATCCGTTGATGGCTGCTCTGCTGCCACTTTATCTGCTACTTCCTGTTCTGCTGCTGGCTGCTCTGTTGACTTCTCATTCTGGAGATTGTCCTGACTGTCTGACTGAGTCTCTGTAACAGTCTGCTGCTCCTCATCTGGCGTCTTTTCCTGCTGAACTTCCTCAGCATGCTCCTTAAGCATCTTTCCTGTCGCATTCGGAACAAGCTTTATGTCGGCGAGGACTGACTCTCTGGTCGGTGCATATGGGCTGAGTCTTGGCTCATCCTTCTTCGCCTCATCTGGCTTGTCAGCCTCTGGCGCTGTATTCTTTGCTGCATCCTTATCTGCCGCTGCAGGTGTCTCTTCCTGCTTCTTAACCTGTTTTGCATCCGCTGAAGGTTTCGCCGGAGCCTCTGCTGCCTTTACAGGAGCCGGAGTCTCTGAAACCAGCTTGCCACAACATGCTGCATTGATACAGCCTGCACATGAGTCCGGTCTGCATGCTGCCGGGATCTCCTCTCCATTTGCCAGTGCCTCAGCTGCCTTCTTTGCATTTCTCTTGTTGATAAATGCTATGATGAATGCAAGCACAAAGAATGCACCAGGTGCAAGTACGAATATTGTTATAGGTGTGTACAGGCTGAGTGCATTGCCTATACCCTTTATAATTCCCGATGAGTTCTGAAGTAAGTTGCCATCTCCAAGTATCTGGAATCCAAATACACAGCCCTTTCCGACAAGCTCTCTGAACATTCCTATAAGTGTAAGGCCAACTGTAAATCCAAGGCCCATTCCAAGTCCATCAAATATAGATGGAAGTACCTTGTTCTTGGAAGCATATGCCTCGGCACGACCAAGGATGATACAGTTTACAACTATAAGTGGTATATACAGTCCAAGGCTGCTGTTGAGTGATGGCAGGTACGCCTGCAGCAGAAACTGTATGATAGTAACAAACGAAGCTATGATAACTATAAATGATGGTATTCTGACCTTATCAGGTATAACCTTTCTGAGTGCTGAGATCATGAAGTTGCTGAGCACCAGGATACATGTGGTCGTAAGTCCCATTCCTGCGCCATTGATGGCTGATGATGTAACCGCAAGTGTCGGACACATTCCAAGCATCTGTACGAAGGTCGGGTTCTCTTTCACAATACCATTATATAAACGCTCTGTACATTTTCCCATTACTTGTCACCTCCGTTCGACGCTGCAGATGAATCAGCAGCATCGCCATTTATGGACTTCACATACTCAAGTCCCGCATTCACCGCATTGGTAACCGCATTTGTTGTGATGGTAGCTCCTGACAGGGCATCTATCTCCTCGTCCACTGTGGCACCTGACTTGGTGTACTGGAACTTATCGACCTTCTTGCCTGCGAACTGTGCCTTGAAGCTGTCTGTGTCAGCCTCCATACCAAGTCCTGCAGTCTCTGAGAGTGACAGGAATGAAATTCCATTTGTCGTTCCATCCGCTCTGACTCCCATGGCAAGCTGAAGGTCTCCACTATACGCCTCATGTGATGTGACAGTCACAACATATCCAAGTGCTGAACCATCGCTGCCCTTTGCTTCCACGATCTCATCTATATCTGCGTTATATCCGGCATCTGACAGGATCTTTGCAGCCGCATCGGCATCAAAGTCAGCATAGCTGTCAAACGAATCCGCATCATCGAATACCGCCTTATATGCCTCTTCCTTTGCTTTCTGCTCTGTAACTGCTATAGGATCCTTTGTGATCTTATATACATAAGCCAGTGCAAATCCTGCTATGACTGTGATTATCATGATTGCTATAGTTGCTATAACAATCGACTTTGTATCCATCTTGGACTTTGTTCCGGCTGTGTCACCCTGGGCTGCAAGCTCTGCGCCCTCTCCGAAGCTCTTCGGCTGTGTCCATCTCTCAATGAGTGGCACAAGCAGGTTGGAGAATATGATCGCATATGATACGCCCTCTGCTGATCCTCCGTATATTCTGAAACAGAATGTGAGTATACCAAGTATCACACCGAACAAGGCCTTACCCGCAGGTGTGATTGGTGATGTAACATAGTCAGTTGCCATAAAGAATGCTCCAAGCATCAGACCACCACCGCACAGGTGTGCTGCGAGGAATGTAAGATCAAAACCTCTACCCGATGCAACCGCATATATCATAATGAGCACCGCAAATGTTCCTATATATGTAAATGGAATAACCGGCTTTATAACTCTTCTGATCAGAAGATAAGCCGCACCAACAAGTAAACATACAACTGATGTCTCACCTATGGTTCCCGGTATATTTCCAAGAAACATATTGAGTACATTGACATTTGCCAGATCCCCTGTGTTCTTGAGCACTGCAAGAGGTGTAGCAGTTGTCACACCATCATACGAGAATGATGTCATTCTTCCTGCAAATGATATGAGAAGGAAACATCTTGCGCCCAGCGCTGGATTCATGAAGTTGAATCCCAGTCCTCCAAAGAGCTGTTTAACTATTATAATGGCAAATGCACTTCCGAGTATCGCCATCCACACCGGTACATCCGGTGAGAGGTTCAGTGCAAGAAGAAGTCCTGTTACAACTGCACTGAGATCGCTTATGGTTACTTTTCTGTTCATCATCTTCTGGTACAGCCACTCAAACAGCACGCATGAGACCACGCATGTGAGTATAAGTATCATAGCGTTCAGCTCGAAGTTGATGATTCCAAATACGGTTGCCGGAAGCAAAGCAATGATCACATCCAGCATAATGCTCTGTGTACTTCGTTTATCTCTGACATGTGGAGATGACGAAATCTTAAATGTATTATCCAATGTGTACACCTCCTACTTCTTTTTATTCGCAATGATGGATTTTCTTGTTCCCGCAATGGTCTGTGTCAGATGTCTCTTCGCCGGACACACATACGAACAGCATCCACACTCACAACACTCCATTCCGTTGTGAGCCAGGAATCCCTCTGTATCCCCATGCTCAGCCAGTGAAGCAAGCATCGAAGGAACAATACGTCCCGGACACACATCAACACAGCGTCCGCATCTGATACAGTTGCTCGGTTCAAGGTCTGCCACCTCGTCATGTGTCATACACAGCAGTGCCGACACTCCCTTGGTTGCAGGAACATCCAATGAGAAAAGTGCCTTTCCCATCATAGGACCGCCTGAGATCACCTTCTCAGGAACCACACCATCCTTAAATCCACCCGCAGCCTCTATAAGCTCCTGACAGTTTGTTCCTATCCTCACCATAAGATTGCATGGATTCTCTATGGCATCACCTGTTATGGTGACTATCCTTGTGTAGAGTGGTCTTCCCTCTATAACTGCCTCATATATGGACACGATGGTATCAACATTGTGAACTATACATCCAGCATCCGCTGGAAGCATCTTGGAGTTGACATATCTTCCAGTGTTAGCATATATGAGCTGACGCTCGGCACCCTGAGGGTACTTGGTCTTCATCACATGGACTTCAATCTTGTCATTGTCCTTTACCTTATCCCTGAGAAGTTCTATTGCCTCAGGCTTATTATCCTCTATGGCGATGATTCCCTTTGCATGATCAAACAGATTGATACATATCTCAAGTCCCAGTATCAGCTTGTCCGGTTCCTCCATCATCCTTCTGTAATCCGAAGTAAGATATGGCTCACACTCTGCACCATTTACTATTATGTAGTCGATCGCATCCTCGTTCTTCGGGGACAGCTTGACATTTGCAGGGAAACCGGCGCCGCCCATTCCTACTATTCCGGCCTCCTTTATGATCTCCTTCACATCCTCTCTATACAGAGTGGACAGATCTTTTACATTTGCTGCAAAGTCGATCTCCTCAAACAGGCCATCATTCTCTACAACTATTGATTCAACCTTTGATCCACCAGGCACATATCTCGGCTCGATCGCCTTGACCTTTCCCGATATGGATGAATGTATATTCGCTGACACGAAGCCACTGGTCTCCGCAATCTTCTGACCAACCAGGACTCTGTCGCCCTTCTTCACTATAGGTGTGGCCGGTGCCCCTATATGCTGACTCAGCGGGTACACGCAGTCACCTTTTGGAAGGTATTCTCTGACAGGCTTTTCCATTGACAATTCTTTGCCTTCATATGGATGAATTCCGCCCAGAAATGTTAACAAACCCATGTTCTACCTCTTTTCCTTATATATTTTTATTAAAAAAATCTCCCTATATAATAACGCTTTAAGCCCTCAAAAACAACCTAAATGGGGATATATTATCATTTTAAAATATGGAAATTCTTCTGCTTATCCGCATAAAAAACGATCACATATAAGATATAGACACTTATGTCTTTTCTGTATCTTACATGTGATCATTTATAAATTCATTCGGATATCATTCTAATATTCTATGGACGGAAGCTTTCTGACAAGCACAGCCCCCGCCAGGCCTATGCACACACCGGCTATAGTTCCCGATATGCACAGCACCGGCATATACAACATGATATTGCCACTCTTCATGAGAAGTGCTGCCATTGCTATTTGCCCTGCGTTGTGGCTCACTCCGCCTAGTATGCTCGTTCCAAGGAGACCAAACAGATCCTTTTTCCTGCAAAGCGTCATGACCAGAAGTGACAACACCGCTCCCGCCATGCTGTATACCATAACCGTCATATTGCCAAACAACAGCGACGACAGCACCACTCTCACCAGTGACACTATCCACGCATCTGATATCCTCAGCCTGTACATGACAACTATGGTGACCATATTTGCAAGTCCCAGCTTGATTCCCGGAACAGCTATATTCACCGGGATCATGGATTCAAGATAGGAAAATACCATGGCTATGGCCACGAACATACCTGTGTATGTGATCCTTTTTGTACTCCAGCCATGCATTCTATCCACCGCCGTCTCTGAACTTTTCTGATCATTTTTATCTCTACTGCACATCTATATCTCTTTCCCTGCCACATTGTATCTCTATGACAAGCTTGTGCGGAAGACAGGTTATAGTCTCTCCTCTCCTGCTCTTCCAGCCCATATTCACGCACACATTATCCGGGCAGTCCGCATCACCGACACTGATCTTCCCAGATTTAACCACAACAGTGTTGCTGCCCCTGTCCGTGTTGAACTCATAGGTATCGTCGACTGTCATGTCTATGGTCTGCACCAGTTTGTCATCTATATACACATCCGCGGTATTGCCCGTCGGAAGCACAAGCCGCATGACAAGCCAGCATATAATTCCCGCTACTAAAAGGACTCCACACAATATCAGATCTTTTTTTCTAAACCATCCTGCCATATCTTCACATCACTCTGCCAATTTATAGTCTTCTGCCGTTATGGTGAATCGGTCCTTCAGGCCTTCACTGACATACACATTCTTATCCTCATCTATGATGACGGCCTCCGCACCATACTCCTGAATGGTCTTCATAGCCTTATCCTTATCCATCAGCATACACAGTGTGGACAAGGCGTCACTGGTCAGTCCGTTATCACAAACTACCGTGGCCGCTATAGTGCCATTCCATGCCGGATATCCTGTCCGGGGATCAAGTATGTGGTGGTATCTCCTGCCATCCTGCTCAAAATACTTTTCATAATCTCCCGATGTGGATACAAATGCCGTCTCCCCATCGCCAAAGCTTATGACACCCATGATCGTTCCCTCTCCGGCTCTCGGATCCTTGACACCGACCTTCCAGGCTGTACCATCAGGCTTGCTTCCGTACACAACTATACTTCCGCCCAGGGCCACACATGCACCGGCCGCATCAGTACCCTTGAGATACTCTGCTGCCATGTCGCAGCCATATCCCTTGCCGACTGCTCCCAGATCAAGCATCATACCAGGCTTTGATATCCTTAACGTATCGCCATCCACGCTTACCTTTGACACATCCACCAGCCTCAGTGCACTGTCTATATCCGCCTGTGATGGAATCTCTGTCCTGCCATCTTCTATCCCCCACACATCCGCCAAAGGCCGTATGGTGATATCCAACAGATCGTCATGAGCCCTCGATATGTCAAGCGTCTGCTTCAGCACACCCGCAAGCTCGCTGCTCACAGTGATATCCTCATCAGGCTTATATGTGTTGTTCACCCTGTATATCTCAGAGTCCGCTGAGCGCCATGACAGCACATCCTTGTCCAGGCTGTCTATGAGCTTCAGCATCCCGTCTATATTCTCACTGCC
The DNA here is from genome assembly GCF_003603945.1 of Coprococcus sp. AF38-1. NCBI lineage: Bacteria > Bacillati > Bacillota > Clostridia > Lachnospirales > Lachnospiraceae > Coprococcus > Coprococcus sp. AF38-1. Next base: position 10,437 of record NZ_QVGO01000009.1, on the reverse strand, counting down.
ATGGCTTCCATACACTGTAAATGACGCAGCCGTTCCCATGGTGATCGTGTTCCTTGTATATTCACTTTCACCTGACCGTCTCACGCCTGATATGATGACCATAGCAATCACAGCCACCATGACAACCACTACGGCTGCTATCCTGTACCATTTCTTCATGGTCTGCCTACCTCTGTGTTATTTCAGATATTCATCGTGAACCTGTTCTCTCAGCGAATATCTGAAGGATTTCTCGTACTCCACATTCTCATTGATGCTGTGGTTTACCTCCTCGAAGAAGCTCTGGTTGATGATATCCATGGAGTAGAATATCGGGTAGTTACTGTTCTTCTCCCACATCATAACTCCACCATCCACGGATTCCTTACCGTACTCCTCCTCGTAGCGCTTCTTGCAGTCTCCACTGCACAGATATACATGACACAAACCGTTGAGGGTCTTCTTCAGCATATCCGTTCTGAGTATATATCCATCACAGTCTATCGCCCAGTCTGGTATCTCATCCGGCTTCACTATGACTATGATCGGCATATATCTATCAGGGCTCTCAACAATCGCATTCAGCTTGTCATAGCTGATCTCCTCAGGGCTTGATCCCTCCTCCATGACTATCCCGGCGTCTACAAAGCCAACCTGATTGAACATATCCTTCATGAACTTTGGCCTGCTGTATCTTCTCTCCTTGACGTTGATGGTCTCACATATGTTCTCCACATTCACATCATATATATCCCCGGCACTCACCATATCCACTGTCACATGCCATATAGCACCAGCCTCTGAATTGCTTATGTGCTGGAAATCCATATGAAACTCACCGGCCTCATATGTTATATATACCTTATATCCTATGGTGGAATAATCCACACTCGTGAGTTCCTCGGGCATCTGTGGGAACACCATACTGATGTGCTCTCTGACCCATTTGTATATGATCTCACACGCCTTGTCATAACCCGCCGCAGGTATTCCTACCCTGTGGCTGTACACAACATTCGGAACCATAGGCTTTATCTCAGTCTTCACCTCTGGTCTGACCGCTGGAACGAACTGCTCCTTGTCAAGCAGCCTTGATATATACTCGTTGTGGACTATCTCCTTGTTGATCAGATAAATAACTCTGTCAGGAGTCAGCTCCTTGTGATACTTCTTGTTGAGCAGTATCTCAACCAGTTCGCGCTTGCTCACAGTGTGGAACTGCGCCACGATGTCCGGATTGTTGTCCAGATATTCCCTGAGCTCAGGCTTAAGCGGATCCTGCGTGATCCTGAGCCTGTATTTGCTTCTTATGGCATTCTCCCAGTTCTTCTCCTTGTACTGTGAGTCGTGAATACTGTTGAAAATCTGCATGATAGACCAGTCGCACAGCTCCAGATTGGCTATGATACTGTTCATGACTCTGGACAGATCCTCATGTCCAGTCCACAGATCGGTCTCCTTGGAATCAGAACCCAGCTTATACTTATATCTCATCTCATGCTCTATCTCATGCCAACCCTCGAAGAGCACCGTCCTGAGCTGTACCTCAAATGTCTGGTCAAATGGCTTGTTCCACACACTTGCAGGTATGTTTCGCAGATATTTGCTCGGTATCCTGAACACACCGTTACATTTCTGTGCCTCAAATTTGTTCTCCTCATTCTTCGTCTTGGACCAATTGTCCAGAAGAAACGTCTCCTCAAGTATCTTCTCACATATATCCATGTCCTCCAGATAGAACAGGTTGATTCGTATACCTATGATATCCTGAATCTTTCTTCCACCTTCCTGCATGGAGTATTTACCAGTCTCCAGCTTGTGCAGAAGTGACGATTCTGACTTGATTCTCGATGTACTGTTAAAATATATTCCCGCATTGTTCAGCTTCGTGACAAGAGTGTTGAGCAGACTCATCTTCACATTGTTGATCTCCTCTATCTCCTGTTCCTGAAGAAGCTTCTCGTCACTATTATAGTCATAGATGCTATAATCCATTCCATCATTCCTTTTCTGTAATTATATATCAATCCGCCCTGCGGCGTCTTTCCTATATCCACGCATATCTTTATCTAGTATATCACAATAATTGTGTATTTTGCTTAAAATAATATGAACATTTTATAAAAAACAGTGCAATTCCACCCTTATAGTATAAAATCCACTCCATTTTCTTGCGAAAGTAAAGGCTTGTATATATAATTAAAAGGCTAGAACACAAATGAGAGGTTAAATTATGATTTTAGACTGCCAGAACATCTGCAAAGCATTTGGCACAGATGTTATATTGGACAATATTTCTTTTCATCTTGAGGAAAAGGAGAAAATGGCTATAGTCGGCATAAACGGCGCCGGCAAGACCACTCTTCTCAAGATAATAATGGGTGAGGAAAGTGCTGACTCCGGTCAGGTCATAGTGTCAAAGGACAGGACAATCGGTTATCTGTCCCAGTATCAGGAGAGCAATTACAACACCACTGTCCGCGGAGTCATGATGGATGCACTCAAGCCTATCCTTGAGCTTCAGGACAGGATGCGCGAACTTGAACACACTATGGCTGAGCAGTCCGGTGAGGAGCTCGAGAGATCTCTGGAGCTCTACAACCGCTACACCCACGAATTCGAATATAAGAACGGCTATAGCTGTGAGAGCGAGGCAAATGGAGTTCTCAAAGGACTAGGTTTCTCCAAGGAGGATTATGACCGCCACACGGACTCTCTGTCCGGTGGCCAGAGGACAAGACTTGCACTCGGCAGACTCCTCATGGTGAAGCCGGATATCATCATCCTCGATGAGCCGACAAACCATCTGGACATGGAATCCATCTCATGGCTTGAGGGCTTCCTGTCATCCTACCAGGGAAGCGTCATCATCGTCTCCCACGACCGTTATTTCCTCGACAAGATCGTGACCAAGATAGTCGAGCTCGACAATGGCCACAGCCAGGTATACAATGGCAACTACACCTACTTCGCACAAAAGCGTGCAGAGATCCGTGAGAACATGATGAAGGCATATCTCAACCAGCAACAGGAGATCAAGCATCAGGAAGAGGTCATCACGAAGCTCAAGCAGTTCAACCGAGAGAAGTCCATCAAACGTGCAGAGAGCCGTGAGAAGATGCTCTCACGTATAGAACGTCTCGACAAGCCAACCGAGGTTGCATCCGAGATGAGGATCACTCTTGAGCCAAATGTCTTAAGCGGCGAGGATGTTCTTACGATCGAAGGACTCTCCAAATCATTTGGCGACAATAATCTGTTCTCAGGAATAGATATGGATATCAAACGTGGCGAACACGTCGCCCTGATAGGTGGAAATGGAACCGGAAAGACAACCATACTGAAGATGATCAACAGGCTTGTATCCAAAGATGCCGGAGCTATCATACTTGGATCACGCGTCAAGATCGGTTACTACGATCAGGAACATCAGGTACTCACGATGTCCAACACCATATTCGACGAGATAAGCGACGCCTACCCTGATCTGTCCAACACCAGAATCCGTAATGTCCTTGCGGCATTCCTCTTCACAGGTGAGGACGTGTTCAAGAGGATACAGGATCTGTCAGGTGGCGAGCGTGGACGTGTGTCCCTTGCCAAACTGATGCTCTCTTCCGCCAACTTTCTTATTCTGGATGAGCCGACGAACCACTTGGATATCACATCAAAAGAGATCCTGGAGAATGCCATAAGGAACTACACCGGCACTGTCCTGTATGTATCTCACGACAGATACTTCATCAACCAGACGGCCACAAGGATCATCGAGTTAAGGGACAAACAGCTCACAAGCTATATAGGCAATTACGATTACTACGAGACCCACAGAACGTATTCCACAGATTCAGGAAGTCCATTCACTCCAATAAGCGGAGTCTCTGACGCACCGGCCCAGACCGCTCCCGCTGTCTCACAGGCCAAGCTCTCATGGCAGGAAAGCAAAGCTGAAGCGGCAAGGCAGCGCAAGAAGGCAAATGACCTGAAGAAGCTTGAGGCATCCATCGAGGAACTTGAGAACAGGATCGCTGAGATCGATGAACAGTTTCTTCTTCCTGAGAACGCCACAAATGTCGGTCTGCTGAACGACCTCACAAAGCAGAGGAACGAAGCCGACACAGAACTCAACGAGCTCTACACAAAATGGGAGGAACTGTCCGAGGAGGACTGATGGCGGGATCGCTCATGTCAAACCTGCAGGCTTAACTATATCAACAAATACAAAAAACACCATATACGACTACAGCAAAGAGGATCCATATAAGGTATCCACTCACCGTATTCATATATGGTGTTTTCTTTGTTATCATGCACAGTCTCCTGTACATCTATTGTTCATACATGTCTCATGCACAGTTCCCTGTAAATTTATGTCAATCTCTCTACATTCTAATGTCTCACATGAATTATCTTCATGGCATACTGTCCCGACAGATCATATGCAGAATTGCTTATATAGACCTGATCGCTGCTGCCCATTCCACCCTGAATGATCCAGTATTCAGGCATATTTCCGCTGTTAGAACCCCAGTCATGCACATATGCCTCACATGCCGAAGCCGGAACTCCAAGCTTTCTCAGATACTGCTTAAGTGCAGTCGCTGAAGAGAACTTTCCAAAATAGATTCCGACATGGGTCGGCTCTCCATTCGTATAGTAGACAACTATATCACCAGGCAGGAGCGCATCGTATGAGAAGTCCTCCCTGTCCGCTGTGAGCTCGTAATACGTCGCCTCACCCCAGCTTCCATTCTGCGCCAGAATCGCCTTGGCGATGACCTTGCGGAGTGCCCAGTCTGAGCATATATTTGATGAACTGATCACGAATCCGCCATTTGCAAAGTCAGTGTACTTGACTGACATATCACTTCCCGGAGTGCTGCTGCCTGCGTATCTAAGCGCATTTGCCACAAATACATTGCAGTAGATTCCTGTCTTGCCCAGATATTCATTGACAACCCTCTTCATCCATTCATCAAAATCCCAGCTTATCGAATCTGTCTTGAAGCATCTTCCCCAACTGTCAAATTCATACTCCACATCACCCACTACTATCTTCGTGAGTTTACTGCAGCGTCCATTTGCATCGCTGAAATAATACACCTTCTTGTTGTTGATCTTGGCGTTCTTAAGACCCTCAGACTTGTCGTTGAGCAGCTTGCCACTTCTGTACTCGGAATATCCTGTACTCTCGTCATAATACACATATTCAGTTACAGTTCCCTCATCGCCTACATAAGCCGCACTGTAATCACTAATCGTCTGCCAGCCCTTTGTTCTGACAGCCTTACCTGTTTTACCAAAGTAACTGCAGTTGCCCTGCAGTCTCACCACAGAATTCTTCTTTACTATCCATCTGTTATTCGAGAATACTCTGTACGTGTCTGCATATCCCGATACAGTATGTGTCGATCTGTAATATATCGCATCAGACATTCCCGTGCTGTCCGTGTGGAGCACAACATGTCCAAATGAAGGTATCCACGCATTCACCGCAGCCGTCCAGCCGCCCTCGCTCGCCACCTTCTGACATCTGTATCTTATGCCGTCCACCTGTACAAAATAGGTTGCCTCTCCGTTTCTTATGTAATACTTCTTATCCCTTGAGATCTCATACCACTTCGTGACGTTGCTCTTCGCACCGTTCACAAAGTAATAATATCTTCTGTTTACCTCGTATACTCCGGTTGCCGTACTGGTCCATTTCCCCGACGAATACTGGTACAGTCTTCCCGACTGCATCCGCCTTACTGCCTTGCCGTCCACCGCAAAATAATACACGCAGTTTCCTGATGTGATCCAGGTCGATCTCACCGCAGCGCCGTCACTTCCAAAGTAATAATAGTCTTCTCCAAACTGCTTCACCACGTTCTTGACCGGAATACCCGCTTCGTAGTAGTACACTCTGGAATTTTCTGTTCTGAGTCCCTTGTACGCATTTCCATTCTTGTCAAACAGGACTTTTATATTATTTACCATGACAGCCTTATTCTTGACGGTGATCCTGACTGTTCCATTATAGCTGTAGAAATAATTGCCGTGATAAGCGCTCACAACATGCCCATCAAAAAGCTGGATATACTTCACATCATTTCCAGACATGCTTCCGGATATATCCGCGTCGACAAGCTCCCCTGCCGGTGAACTGCTGCCATATTTGTACCAGCCATCTCCCACAACAGCCTTGCCACTCACAAAGTAATCACAGTACCCAGATCTTGTGAACAGTCCTGTCGCCGGACTGCCCTCGCTATAATACACTCCATTGTAATATCCTGTCAGAGCTACAGAATAGTCCCTGGCAAATGTAAACTTTTTGAGCTCTATGGTATTGCCGCTCTTAACGCTCATGTTGACATATCTGCTTGAAGAATTATAATTCGCTGACTTCAGCATCTCAAAGCTGGTGTCTGTGTAGCTTCCGTTATACTCCACATTTGCATCGCTGTCATCCGCTGCGACAAGATAAAACTTGGAGTTATATCTTATCAGTGCATATGTGATAAGTGTATCACTGTCCTCACCTGAACCAATGAAGTAACTCTCGCCCTCCGCAAAGCTGAGTCTGAACATGCCATCGGTGGAGTTCGTAAACACATATGTACTGCTGTTCATCTTAAGTGCTGTTTTCTCCACCACGCTGGTAGGCGTCGCCACCCCCGGAGCCTCCGTATCCGCATATACAGATGCAGCCACATCCCCTGCAGTCTCCGCTTTGGCCGTCATGTTCCCCACACACGCCATCTCCGTCAGCAGAACAAATGCCACAGCGATGAGCAGAGCAAGAAATCTTACGTTATTCGACTTATACAATCCCTTCCTTATTGTCCTCAACATACTTCCTCCTGAGTATTTATTATGTATCTATAGTACACGATTTTGGCTGCATGTGAAATACAATATCTGATATTTTTCCGATATCTTCTCCACAAATTTCTTCGCCCCCGCCATATTTCTGTCATCAAGATTGACAAATGGATCATCCATTATGAGCATCGGCTTTTCATCCTGATACATGCTGTCCACTATTGCAACTCTTACACACACTCCGAGGATATCCGCCAGTCCCGAGCTCAAGGTCTGAGAATCCCTGTACATTCCCTGCTCTCTGTACCTGATTGTCATATCCGGGGCCGCCTGTACATTTCCTGCATGCTCTCCTGTAACGCACTCATAATACCTGTCAAATGCCTCCATGACTGGCACCGAATGTCCCACTGCAAATGTATCCCTGGCCTCCCCCAGCAGCTCGTACGCCTTTACGTTGAGCTCGTATCTGTGCAGATCGTCTTCCAAAGCCTTTTTCTTATCCGCCAACGATGCCTTCACAGCAGATATCTCCTGTCTTCGAAGCTTGAGCTCCGCCAGTTCCCTGGCATACTCGCCAAGTCTCATGTTTTCTGCCATATAGACCGACATCTCCTCATCCATATCGGATTCGTCATCGGCTGTATATATATCATCTGATCCGTCCGATCTGGTATCATCAGCGGCATCCCCCGGCTCTTCCACCTTATTCTTCCTGTGCCTGATCTTTTCATTTATCCCGCGTATAATGTAGTAGATTCCGAGTACCCAAAACATACCTGCACATACAACAAATATAATCATAGCCATATCGTCAGGTTCTTCTATTCCAAGCATAAATTTCCACATTCCCAGAGATAGAAGTGCTGCGATCAACGCACAAAATCCTGTCATGATATATTTACTGTCACGCTGTCGTCCCATCCGGTTCTGATTCTGCATTTCTATCTCACGGATATTTTTATTCAGCTCATTTATACTTCTGTCTATTCCATCAAGCTCCCTGACCTGCTCACGCATCCCATCAAGCTCATATTTTCTCCTGTACAGTTCCCCCGTCCGCTTGGTTGGCGACTGCCTGTTTATAACATTCTTCAGTATCTGTCTGGCATTCTCATAATTGCTTATATCATCCGTGCTGTCAGCGATATTACCAAGCTTAGCACTTATCCCATCCGTCGCCCAGGTCCGGCAGTCATCCTGCCCTATGTACATACTTCTCACAAATGACGCAGAATCCACATGAAACAGCTCCTCCCCAAGCTTATCCGTGAACATTCCTGTTACAGCATGAGTCGCCTCGTCGTATATCACGCATTTGTCATCGCTCTTCTTCGCGCCAAATGTCCTCTGAACCCTGTAGTTTCTGCCCCTGCTCTCAAATACCAGTTCTCCGCCATAGGCAGCCCCCGACCACGGGCGATATCTTTTTCTTTCATTCTCAATGTCATTTCTCTTCGTCTCACCGTCGAAGCCATACAGCATGACCCGGATAAAAGCAGCAAGAGTCGACTTACCCCAGCCATTATCCTGGACAAATGTATTTATCCCATCCTCGAACTGGACTTCCATGTTATTCAATTTGCCAAATCCATCTATATAACAAGATATCAATCTCATACTTAAAATATCTCCTCGCCCGCAAGAGCCCTGAGTCCTGTCTGGATCACATATGCCTTGTCATTTTCACTCATATCCTGCCCCATGACCTTCCTCACGAATTCGCCCTTGAGGGACGCATCATTCATATACCTCGTGTAATCCACCTGAAAATCCGTGTGATCCAAGATCTCCATATAGTAGAACGAATCCTGAAACTGCTTAGTCAGATAATCCGTGTTTATCTCGCTCTCAACATTTACCGCGCCTGTGAGGGATACCCTCACCATGTCCCTGGACTCATCTTCCATTGTCCCCGGCAGTTCCTGATACAGTCTGTCTGCGATCATGTCCGCCGCATCAGAGCTTGACTCTGCCCCTGTCACGTCCACTTCCACATCGAACAGCCTTCTATAGGCAAATGACACAAATTCGGTCTCAACCGTATGCCTCCTCTCATCCACATCAAGCACCATAAAGCCGTGCTCACCACACTCGTCAAAGCCCCTGCCCTCCAGACATCCCGGATAGCAGTAGAATCCCCTGTGATCAAGGCTTTCCAGCTTTCTTCCGTGCACATGTCCCAGTGCCAGATAATCTATGCCTCTTCCCCTGAGTTTCTTCAGGCATACATCATTCATGTTGCGAGCCCTGCCATATTCCTGCTCCTGTCCGTGGAGTGTGACAATATTTATATCGTTCTCATCCAATTCGAGTTCATCATATATGCTGTTGCAGTTTTCGTCATTCAGCACAGCGCCCGCGATCACTATATGTGATCCCTTAAGCTGATACTGCGTCCACTCATCTCCGAATAAATACAGATTCTCTGGGAGTCTCCGCCCCGCAAATAAGCTTTCATCCGGGTCATGATTTCCCCTCAGATAGAACACATCTATGTCAGCATACTTCGCTATCTCCCCCAGAACAACATTTATCGTCGTGGCAGACACTGTCTCTGAATCAAAGAGATCCCCCGCTATTATTACCGCCTGCACGTCATTCTCTGCAGCATACCCGAATATTTTCCTGAATGTGTTAAGTATCTCATTTCTTCTGCCTCTGGCTCTTTCTCTTCCAAGATGTGCACTCAGGGCTGAATCAAGATGGATATCCGCACAGTGTATTATTCTCATAGTTCCTCAACCTCAGTCATCTCTATTCTTTTTCTATATTAACATATTACGTTAAAATTTGCTCATAAAGAATAAAGTCCACGGCATATGCCGCGGACCCTGTCTACATCATATTTTCTTATATGTCGAACATCTCATAAACCTCGACTATATGTTCTTTTTTGATGGATGGCAGATGGGCCTGACCTAATCCACTTGGGTATATTGAAGCCCCTATCACACCATCATTGATATTTCCCAGAATCTCCCAATAACTCCAAGGGGTATATGGAGCAGGGAATACCAACGGTGGCATGAGAAACTGGAAATCATTTATATCTACATATATAGGATTAAAATCCTCCGGAACATCCAGCTCAACTATCACCCTGTCCTTTGTCTTGAAATACTTCCACAGCGACAATATCGACTCCTTATGTTCTTTCATATAAGCACGGAAATCATCAATGTCCGAAAACTCTGAGACTTTATCTCCCTTCATCTTGGTAAATGCAAACACAAGCCCTGGAACCTCAACTCCATTCACATTACAGAATGCATTTCTTATTGTTTCGTACAGTTCGCCCAGCTCCTCTTTTATACCTACATAATAGCTCAATTCCAATTCCGGCTGGTACTCTCCCTCCCTTAATGCCTTATCAACCAATTCTCTCCTCTGTACTGTCCAAAATTTCATATCATATACCTCCTGTCTGATACACATGTGTTTTCTCCCTGTATTCAACAGTAGAAAACTGTCTCTTAAGTTCATACATGAAGTATATTGCTCCTTGATTTTCGTTCCGTAATTATTACGGATTTCGTTTTTCCACAAACAAAAAACGCCAGAAGCCTTGGTTTTACAAGGTTTCTGACGCCTGTCTAGCAGGGGATGAGAGAATCGAACTCCCACCAAAAGTTTTGGAGACTCCTATCA
>NZ_QVGO01000008.1:539-230441 GCF_003603945.1 Coprococcus sp. AF38-1 | reverse complement strand
CTGTCACTTCTGCCAAACTGCGGATTATTCTGCCCCTCCCAGTCAAGGACAAGGATGGCTTTGCCAATATACTTCTTGCAGTATGCCAGGAAGTAGTCAGCCTCTTTCTGTGGATCTCCGCCATTTGCATAGTGGTATGCACCCAGCAGCTTCTTTTTCTTCAAAACAGCATCACAATGCGCTGCAAAGTATCTGTTCTTGTAGTCTGTTCCCTCTGTCGCTTTGATTATACAAAAGTCAAACGGCACTTTAGCAAGGTTGATGCCTGCATCCCCCTGCCATGCGCTGATGTCTATTCCATTCATTTCCCATCACGCTCCTTTCTCTCCATATCTCCGCCTCTGTAAAATCGCTTAAATATTTCGATCAGATAGTCCCATCCTCTGGTACAGATGAATGCAATAATAAAAGCACCAAAGAATACAGCTACAGGGTAATACCATAGCAGCCGAATATCGAAATATGATAATGCTACAAACAAGCATATCTCACATATGATGAGACTTGTTATAAGCACCTGAAAAGAGGTTGGAATCTTCTTCAGTATTCCAACCTCTTTTGTAAACTCTGTGATAACTGTGATTAACGTGCAAACTGCTGCAACAACCAATAATAATATTGCTAACTTATCCATGATTATATCTCCTTCCTATTCCTGATCATGTGCTGCTTTATTCAAATGCTTTTCCATCTTGTCGATTGCTTCTGTGACTGGCCCGTTACATCCAAGTTCCTTGAGACCTTTCAGGCATGCAAGTGTACCATATGTAAGCAGACACTGTTCTTCCTTCATCTTCTTAATCTCCACATCCTGTTCATTCTGCCTGGAATACCATTCATATATTGATATGAGTATCCCTCCTATCAGTACAAGAGCTCCAAGTACCTTCCCAACCTGAATTATTGTTTCAAAATTTATATACATGCTCAACCCCCTATATAAGATTCTTAGGTCTTGCAACTCCTACTACAACTAAGCTTATATTTGAATCTGCTTTGTTTGTATTTTTTGCTTTTACAGTTATCGAATATGTAGTCTGATTCATTGAAGAAGCTTCATATCCCATGTATGTGACACCACTAGGGATATTTTTAGGTATTACTAGTATTCTACCCGTATTATTTGGCAACTCTACTGTAACGTCATATTGAAGTGTTGTTCCTGCGTCAGTTCCTGGTATAGTCGCTGTTGCTCCTACTATATCAGATATAACAAGGCTCTTTGTTGCAATTTTTTCCGCATAGCTTTGCGCATTAGCAGCATCTGTTTTTGCAGCATCTGCCGTGTTCTGTGCATTATCCGCTTTCGACAATGCAGTGTCTGCTGTTTCCTTCGCTTCCTCAGCCCTACCTATAGCTTCCTCAGCCATTGATGCTGCGTCATTTGCAATAGACTGTGCCTCTGCGGTAGCCTCTGCCGCTGTTTTTTCGGCTTTCGATATCGCCTGGTTGATATTCTTTGTCGTTAAATCTGACTCCTCCTTTGTATATTTATTACTAAGTGGGGGGAAAATTGATGCAATCGCAACCGGCCCACTCGCATTTATTCCATCGTGTATAATTTTGTAAAGCGGCATGTCGGCGACACTTACATTATTTGCTATTATGCCAGTTTCATACACAGGTGATTGTGGCTCCTGTGAGGATTCTACAGGCTGCCCTGTCAAGATCAGCAATGACATATCCTCAAGTCCTTCCTCTGACAGCGTGTATCTTGCAACAAGAATATCAACTCGCTTTTTACCTGTTTCTCCACTAGGGAAAGTAAGATCTTCATATGTACCTGTAACCCTAGCATGGCACCCCTGAAACATAATGTCACACGGATATACTCTAAGTGTCGTTGAATTAACCAGCACTGGTGGCTGGGAGACCGACAAAAATCCATCGCCATCCCATTCTGCTCTGTGCAAGGCTCTATCATCTGCACTCGTTACATGTGGTTTCCCTGTTTTTCCTGTTATTATCTTCATAAAATCCGCCTTTCTTCTATGACACTGAATATTCAATGTCTATGCTGTTATCATCTATCTTCGCTATGATATTTGTTATCTGCTTTTTTACTGTTGCTCCTGTGATTTTCTCTGTGCCACCTGTGATATCGCCTATCTGCATTGACATATCTGGGAGTGTCATATCTAAGCTGTCCACATTAAGCTCCTGTATTCTTGCTATACCGCCTGTTCTAAGCTCATCAATATTTGCTGCCGAACTATAATCATATATTGCTGTGCGTTCTTCCAAACCTTTATATGTCTGCGTATCAGTGATATTTCCCACCTTATCAACGTACAAGTGCAGCACCTGACGGTCTTTGAGCTCGCCTTGACCAAGGCAGATAAGATGATTATATCCATTCTTGACCTGTGTGATATTGTAGTTGATATCCGATCTCATACAATCCTTATCCTCTGTATAATCGTAAGGCACCGCACTACTCATAGTCACATATCCATCTTTAATCGCAAGCCTGAGAACCCTGTTCTGGGTGCTCAACAGCGCACATATGCCATCATAGAGACTCACATATCTGTTGAACTGAAATGATTGTACATTCCATGATTCGCCTGTCATTCTGTATATGCTGCTAAGTCCAGCCACTTCAATGAGCTTATTGATCACTGTAACTGCATCACCTGATACAATCTTGTAATCCGTCCCCGCCGGAGGCTCTATGATCTTGTCACACAAGATTCCTCTGAGATTTCGGCCAGTGTATTTGATTTCTCTGTCGGATGTCACCACACCGACATTATCAACTATTCCGCCGTACTCAGTGTTGTTGATATACCACCAAGAACCGCCTTGCAGGATGTTGTTATCCTGCGCTACAGTGACCTCGAAATCCTTATCCTTTGCAACATCCACATCTATATTGAAGTTCTTGAGATATCCCTGTTCTACCCTGTCTGCATCAGTGTATATCAACCTTATGTCCATTTTGGTTCACCTCTCTCATGTATTACACTTAAATCAAAATCAAAGCTTCCATTCCACATCACACGATGATTCCCGGGGGATATCTTTTCAAACACATCGCTTTGCTTGTCCCTGTATCTGAACATGTTTTCCTGTGTTCCATCTGCTTTCACAAGAGTTATCGTAAGCTCTGCAGAATTAATAACAATCTTATCTCCATCGCCAACAACACACCTAACGCTGTAGTAATGATTGTCAACATATATGACTGGATTAACAGCACCACTATGTATGCTGAGTACAAAATCACAGCTTCTGAAGTCATCTACCTCTAGTTTACTGATATTGTCAGAAATTGAGTTGTAATCATATTCATAACAATACTCATAGCCTTTACCTTCAATAAACTCATCTGGTACATGCTTATAGTTGTGCAACTCTTCCTTCATCCATCTGCCACCATCTGTTACTACTTTAAGTGACAGATTCATCGATGTAGCCACGTCAAGATAATTGCTCTTCGCCGAACTAAACACATAGCATTCAAGATAGTAATCTCCTATATAGAGCCTTCCCTTCTTTTCTGCTATAATATCCTTCTCACAAACCTCATACAGCCTATTCTTAATATCTGTACACTTTTTCTTATTTGCCGCAGATATAACAATAGGGATGGTCTTTGAGACCACCCCTTTTCTAAAATTCTCAGCACGGTTTCTGCTGCTGTCGTATGTCCACTCATAATCTCTGAGATCATTACTGTTTGCAAATGTTCCTTTCTTGCCAAACTCTATAACCTCACCGAGATGATTCACATATTTAAGCTGTTCAAGCATTTCTCACCATCCTTCCGAACTCTCTGCCATCAAGTTTCAATCTCACACCCTCTGTAAGAGCTGTCAGTATCCACTCATACATGTTGTCATCTATGTGTCTTATAATCTCCAGTATCTTATAAAGTACCTTCAGTGATTCCGAATCACCAGTCACTGCTCCACCTGTAGCCTCTGCCATATCCTCGGCTACCTTCTTGATCCAACCAGTATTCTTCTCAAGTGGCACTACAGCCTCAGCTCCATTACCCTCAAGGATACCAACCTGACCACGCTTAAGCACACCACCTTCAGCAAGTTGCGGAGCGTCAAGCTCATCTATTCTCGATATCGACACCTTTGGGATCTTATTCAAGACTGATATAGCCGAATTGATTGCCCGGATAAAGCCATTGATAATCCCTGTAGCTTTACTAAGTATCGCATTGACCGCTGATGTCACAGCACCAGATAATCCGTCCGCTATTGCTGTTCCGACCTTGCTAAATATATTCTTGATCTTCTGCCAGGTGGAGCTAAAGAAATTCACCATCGGTGAAAATGCATTCTTTATACCAGCCCAAGCTCTGCCAAATATATCACTGAACCATGTGCCTACGGCAGAGAATGTGCCCTTAATACTTGACCATATTCCACTAAAGAACTCTGGTGCCGCGTTCCATGCTTTCTTGATTCCCCGCCAAGCCGCAGCAAATGATTCTTTACAGTTATTGATCACTTTAACTATCAACTTGATAGCAGACTTAAGCGTTCCTGAAAGCATCTTACAATACCATTCAAGGATTGGTTGCAGCACATTTAGGTAATCTTCCATCAGCATCGAAAGTAATTCCACCAGTGGTGGTAATATCATATTGATAAGATCTGTCAGCGGTGTGACTACCTGCATTACCAAGTCGATAATCGGTGTCAACATATCCAAAAACGGCTGTAACAATTCAAGTATAGGCTGCAAAATAGCCATCAAAACAGGCAGTAAAGACTGAATAATCTGAGTCACCGGCGGCAAAAGCATATTGATCAGATTCGTAAGTGGCGGTAAAACCGCCTGAATAATCTGCATCATCGGTGGTAAAAGCAGATTAAGCAGTGTTGTCAGTGTTGTCAGCACAGGTCCAACCAACTGCAGAATCGATGGTAAAATCGATGTCAGGGTGCTAAAAATAGAATTTAGAGCGGTTGATATCGACTGTCCCAATTCCCCACCTATGCCGGGCAGTAATGTCTCAAGTATTCCGGGCAGATTATTGACCACCTCAGACAACAACGATGTCGCTCCCTGCATCAACGATGGCAGTAACTGCTCAATAAGAGGCGGTATGTATGGTGCCAGCTTCTGTGCAAGACTTGATATACCTGTAACCACCCTCGGCAGTGTATCGGCTATCCTTGGTACAAGATTATCTGCTACAGCCATAGCCGAATCAACAAGGTTGTTCATCAGCACTCCCATATCCTGAGATGGGTCAGCCATACCTATGAGCAGATTCGTCCATGCGGACTTCATCATGCCGATGGAACCCTGTATTGTCGTGGCCGCTTCTTTTGCGGTGGTTCCCATAGCTGCAAGAGCCTCTTCCTGCGTCATGGTTCCATTCTTCACTGCCTCAGCCGCTTGTTCAGCAGTAAGTCCAGATATTCCCATCTCGACCTGAACGGTGTGAATAGCCTCAATCATCTTATCGAATGACACACTATTGACGTTATCTGCTGTCACAGTCATGGTGTCACCAAGTACACCAGAATCATTGATAAGTCTAGCCATCTCGGATGCAGTGCCGCCATAACCAAGCTTAAGGTTATCAAGCATCGTGTAGTTTTGCTTAGCAAAGCCCTGATATGCATTCTGTATAGATGCCATATCAGTTCCCATCTTGTTGGCATTATCAGCCATATCTACAATAGCTGTGTTTGCCACTTCAGCTGCCTGTGCTGTATCACCTTCCAGACCTTGCAGCAGCGAAGCTGAAAAGCTCGTTACAGTGTCCATGTAATCATTCGCCGACAGTCCCGCCGTCTTATATGCATTATTTGCATACTCAACAACCTTATCTGAACTGTCCTTGAACAGCGTCTCAACACCACCGACAAGCTGCTCGTAATCCGCATACTCGCTTACAGCCTTAGCAGTAATGCCAGCTATTCCAGTAGCCACAGCCATTGTTGCAACCACGGCGACCTTTGCTGCCTTGAGCGCAAACTTGCCGATATTGCCAAACACAGAACTCATCTTTTTGCTTGTCTTCTCTGCCTTGTCGCCAGTCTCTTCAATTTTCTCATTCGCATCCTCATTTGATACTGCGATTCTTCCCAGTAACTTAAATACTTCCAAAAGGGTCTACCCCCTTTCCTCGATAATAAAAAAATAGAGACACACGTTCTGTGTGCCCCTATGGTTTAAAATTCTCTATGATCGACATGGAATCCTTTATGGTTGTTTCAAGTTCGTCTCTGCTTTCAAATGCCCCTGATCTGACCGGCTGTGAACTGCCACCTGATGTGCCATACAGCCTTGCCTTGAAGTCATTGAATGATATGTTTTCCCAGCATTTGTGAATGTACATATCCCAGAGCTTATCATCATCGTCAAGACGCACAAACGTGCATACAAACTCATCAAAGCTCTGATTGTCTATCATCGTATCAAGCAGAGTGTACGGATCCGCATATCTGTGAAATATCAGATCCATGAACTTGAGATAGCCTACTGTCTCTTCTCGAACAATCTTGAAACAACCTTGATAAAATCCGCAAAGCCCGGAAGTGTGACCGCATCATATAACATCTGTGTGAACACAGAGAGGTCAAGATCTGCTACCTCATCCACTGTCATTCCTGACAGGTGTGACAGGCAGACAAATACCTCACGCTGACAGTCTGACAGCTTAGCCAGTATCACATCTACAAGCTCAAACGCAAGGCCAACACCCACATTCTCAAGGAACTTCGATGTGTCCTCATCATCCTCATCACCAGCAAGTTTCTCACGTTCCTTCGCAATGAGCTCTTTGAACCCATTGCCGCTGAATGAATCTTTGAAGTCCTTTACCCCCAGCTTGCTGAACAGCTTCAGGAATGAAGCGATATCTGTTGCTTTGGGATTTCTAAGTGTATATGGCTTGATCTCCTGCACATCCTCTACTGCCTCAGTATCTTCAACTACTTCGGCATTCTCTACTGCTTCTATATCTTTGTTCTCTTTTATCTCGGTTGTTCCCATGATTATCTCTCCTTTTCTATGTCAATTAGTCTGTTACTTCTGTACTGGAATCTATAGACTGCTGAACCTGCTCCGTTGTCGTGCCGGTAGGCAAATAGATGTGGTATGGCAGTGTATCAGCTGCTGGTGACAGATCCGCATAGCACTCCATTGTCAGCGCAAATGTGCCGTTCTCCTTGTTCTTGCCCTCTATCTCAAGGCCTGATGTACAGAGCGCATTGTCAAAGATCACGATAACAGGACGACCATCTAAGAATCTTCCAATGTATCCGAAGTTCTCAATGTAATCATCCTTTTCAATTCTTGCCTTGGATTCGATCACATCGTATCCTTCCGCTGTTGATGTGCCATTCTGTCCGATAATAGCCATCTTGATCGTCTCAGGCGACAGCTCCACCATGTTTGTATCCATCTGTGCTGTCTCGCCTGTCTTAACTGTTAACTCCTTAACTTTAACAAGCTCACCATCAACCTCTATATCCTTGAGCTCAGGTTTGATTGACAGCTTTGTGCCGCCGGATGTTGCACCAATCAGAGACTCTGCAAAGTTCCAAGCCTTCTTTGATGCGTCATACTTCAAGCCTTTGTGAATAGTTCCAGCACCAAACACAATGTTCTTCGGTGTCTTGTCTGTGATACCGGATGACTTAAACTCTTCAAAAGTTAATGTATCTGCCATGATATAATCACCTTCCATTCTTATATTCTTTAATAGTCAAATTGATCTGTATACGTTTGAGTTCTGCATCCCCTGTTGGTACCGGTGACGCATTCCCATAAAAAACGGCAACCCCCGCACCACTTGCAAGAATTGCCGTCCGTTCAATATTCTGTTCTATCTTCTGCTTGTACTTCTCCAGGCTGAACCACGAGCCTCTTGTGAAGCCGTCTATGATGAATGTTATTTCCTGACATCCATCCTCTTCAGGAGTATCACCCTCGGAGTATTCACCAACAAAGTATGCCTTTGGTGGATCATCCTGCCACTCCATGAATGCGTATGGAATCTCAAGCTCATCTGTGAGTACGCTATTGATATATGATAATGTCTCTGTCGTCATTCGTCATCACCGCCTTACTCACTGAACGTCTGATTTAGAATAGAGCCAAGTCGCCTGATGATCTTGCTCTTGGTCTTGTCAAAGGCTTTCTGTAAAGGTCTGAGTGGCTTCTTACCATAGGTAAAAACAGCTACTATATTTCCTGCCTTATCCTTTTTTACCTTACTGAACTTACTGGCTTGTTTCAAGCTCATTCCATCAGGTCCCACAGGAGCCCACCATCCGCCTTTACGGCCATTCTTTTTCAAAGCATATTCGCCTGTGCCGTATTCTTCCCAGATAGCATTCTCCCTAGGATTTCCAATTACAGCCTCACCCTTATCTTCATCGACATAGTGAGTCCATTCGCCTTTGGTGTGACCTGTATCAACTCTTGTCTGTGCTATCTTTGTCTGAGCCTCAACCTCTACAGCAACTTCATACAGGAATGCAACAATAGCATCATTCAGAGCTGCCTCAACCTTTATTCTGTTGTCTGTGAACTCCACATTTCCCATTACTGCCCTCCTGTATACTTCAGATATATCTCAAGCTGCTCATGCATCCCCATCGGATCATCTATCAGCATGATGTCATATACCTGGCCATTAACCACCATACGGCTGTTCTCAGCCTTGATCATGTCACTGAGCTGTTTATAATCAGCCACGAACATATGCGTGGATTCCTGCACCTTGGCATTGTATGTTGTGTACTTACTGTCACCGCCTGAGAGGTCAAGCCATCCGGTCAAGGTATCTTCAGATATCCATGTGACTTCCTGTTCGCCTATCTCATTTCTGGTTATGCTTTTAACCTGTATATCTGCAACTGCATTTCCGCCTATTCCTCGCATCTCAAAACCTCGCTTTCATGTACGGTTTTAAGAAGCCAAGAAGCGACTTTGGATATCCCATGAGGGAATTGTCGCCATCCATATTGAAATAGGTCACAGAGTGCCTACTGATAGTCTCAGACTGCACACCAACCTTATCCCTGTTGTTCAGGTCCCATGAAAGCATGTTGGCAACTCCCAGCTTGATATCCATCGGATATACTATCTTTGTCACCATGGCGACCGGTTCGCTTACAAGCTCCTCATTCACCTCTATATGTCCATTGTCCATATCCACAGCTTTGATGGTGTACAAGCCATCGTTGTAACGTGACTCTGACACCTGTATAGTGTCGCCAACCTTGAACAGCTCAGATGCATACTGAAAGCCTGTCACAGCGTCCACAGGAGCCACAAACCGCCTGTTCCTGTCCTGAAAGTTATTGTTTGTGTACTTCCGGATCAACAGCTCCAGTGCCTGAAGCTTAGCCTCAAGCACTGAATCTTTCTCCTCGGTGTCTACATACTTTTTCAACTCTTCGACAGTCATGATCATATGACCACCGCCTTACTTCTTAGGGATAACAGTATATCCGTCATGCTCCATGAACCAATCTGCCATACGCTTTGATGTGATCTCTGCCTTTCCGTTTGCGAACTGGACACCACCGGCGCCAATTCCACAGTAAGCAGTGCTATTATTGACAGATACTGTCCAGCCTGTAGACTCACTCTCTGTCTTTGGCTCTGCCACTACAGGCTCAATAACTTCGCTTGTCTGATTTGCTGTCTTCGTTTCCTTTGTTGCCATATTCAATCACCCATCCTTCCTTATGCAATCTTGATATTTCTGAGTACACCTGCATGCTGTGTATTCTTGAGGACTGTAGCTGCGATCATCTCAACCTCGGCATCCTTGACTGTACCAGGCTCGTTGAAGTTTGGAAGATACTGATCGATTACAGAACCGCCGTTCAGACTGATTCCGTGGAATCCATCGTTTACGTCAAACTTGACTGCATAGACGTCTGTAAGACCGGTTGTTGCCGAACTCTCCTTTGCGATGGTTCTTGAAAGTCCCTTCTTGACAACATGGCCAGTAGTTGCAGAGCCGCCGCTTACAGTGTAATAGTCCTGCATATCAACAAGCTTAACACCATCGATGGTGGTGACACGCTTTCCAAATGCCTCTTCACTCTCTGTCTTGTATCCAAGGATACGAGCCACTGTCTGAATCTTGGTGATCATCTCTGTGTTAGTGAGCACCGCATCAGCATCTGTGGTCTTGACAAGAAGGCTCAGTGCCTCATAGAACTCATCAGCATTAGACTTGATTGCTGTGATAGATGACAGATCAATAGCCTTGTCTGTGCCGTATTCTGTCGTGGTTCCTGCAAGCATGGAATCAAGTCCCTGGAACTCAGGGTGATCAGTTGATGCTGTTGTAGTTGCATCACCATTGATCAGTGTATAGTGGAAGAGGTTTACCACTGCCTTGATATGCTCCTCTATCTGATATGCCATATTGTCAAAGTTACCTGCTACCCTGTTGAGCACTCTGTCCATCTGAACTGCTCCGCCCATGATTGCAAGATTAGCCTCGCACTCCTGCTTAGTAGCCGCTGAAGCAGTATATGAGCCACCTATCTTTCTGAACTCTGCTGTTGCTGGAAGTACCTTTCTGAGATACTTGTACTTCATTGTTGAGCCACCACCTGATGCTGATACACAGTCATCAAATGTGAGCATCTGAAGTATTGTTGACTGTCTGAGGAAGATATCCACGATCTGTGAGAATACCTTATCACTCATACCCTTCTTGATTTCCTCTAATGTCATTGTCATAGTTTTCACCATTCCTTTCTACTTATTACTGGGTATTGTTCCCTTCATATTTCTGTCTCAATGCCTCTGCCAGGTCCTTAGGTTCTGCATTCGTATTGCCCTGATTCCCATCTGGCAGCTTATTCTCAATGATGTTCCTCTTGCCATCATCTGAGCTGGATGAAGCTGTGAACTGAGCCGGGAACTGTGTCTTTAAGTCTGTGAGTATATTGTCCCAACCTTTGATATGACCTTCATCATCAAGCTTAAGCTCCTCATTCTTCTCCTTGAGGGCCGTCTTGATCTTATAGGTCATATAATCAGTATCAACCGCATGAGCCTCAAGCAGAGCCACCTTGATAGCTGAGTTGACCTTAGTCTCCTCAAGCTCTTTCTGAAGCCTTGCATTCTCTGTCTCATAAGTTGATATCTTCTGCTGCATGCCCTCGTCACCCTTGGAAGCTTTCTTAAGCTCCTCAATGAGCTTATTTGCATTGCCAATCTCCGTGTCTTTGCCGGTGATCAGTCCGTTGAGCTTCTCAAGTTCTGAATCATACTTCTCCTTGCTGACGTACTTGCCCTCGGACAGATCTGTGTATCTTACATGCTTGAGCTTATCTGTCTCAGCGCCGTTCTTCTCGTCAATCTTTGCCTGCACCTGCTTATACAGGTCATCTCCTAACAGTTCCTTTAATTCCATCGTTTCCATCCTTTCTTGGCTTTAATCGTAGCCACACATGGTAGTTATCACTCTTGCCGGAGTTTATTCTTTGTCGGTCACAGTTTTATTGCCTTAAGCCGATTTTGGGCATAAAAAAAGACCATGTTTTTATCATGGTCTGAATTAGCTAAATATTATGTTTTAATTATTTATTTTAAATATCCATTCTCATACAAAAAAACGTTTTCTTCAACTGTCAAAGCTGAAAAAGGGTTAACCCAAGAATCATCCTCTGTTTCAAAATCAGGTGTTTTAAATTCCGATGGAATAAAGCCGAGTTTATCGCATATTCTCTGATATTCTATCTCTTTATCCATCACAGCACCTCCATTTTTACTCCAGCATCTTCAAATATGCTTCTTACATCGTCATTATACCCCTTTATCTCTAATTGAGCAAGTGCAGATGACGCTATTGGCGCATTAAATTTCTCTTTATCCACTGAATATTTATATATCTTCCCGTCGTGGCATGCGACTAGTCCAAATTTATAAGCACGTTTTTGGCAAACCATTAAATCTGCCAAGCTTGGCACGCCACTTCCCGGGTGATTATGGATTGCTATGATTGTATTTGGCCTGCTGTTGGCTAACATTTCCATCATTGCCTTATTTGGCTTTGCTGTACTTTCCTCATGATATTCCTTATTTATTTTAGATTTTCCAGTCATATAGTCAACAAATGCAATATCCTCGTATCTTGTTCCCGAACGATGAGTTAACATTTCTTTTGATCGCTGCCATGCGATTCTATTAACCCTATCACTATCTGATATTTGATTGAATTTTCTTCTGTAATCCGGAGATTCTATTATTTTTTTATGAATAACTGTATCTTTATAAATATATTTTGGTTTACTTTGTTCTTTTTCATGCTCAATCTCACACGACACCTTAAAATACTTCGTCTGGTACTCTTCAAAATCCTTTGTCTTATCCAACCCGAAGTATTCCGCTCGCTCCCTCAGTGTCTCAAGTTCTTCATCATCCAGCGCCCATCTGGCACGCTGTAAGAGACAGCAACGACAGTTACAGTCTTCCGCCGGATCTCCAAACATTCCAGGAGCCTTAATCTTACGACCACCAACCTCAAAGGGCTCATCGACTTCCCGGATCTGTCCATCAAGCATCTGATGATGTTCTCTCGTTGCTCCGTCAAGAGTGGCATCCCACTGTTTCAATACATCTGCCCCTTTGCTTTTTGCAATATACATAGCGTCCAGCGCTGACTGTACCTGTATACGATGCCCTTCAGTCCTCGCAATGCGGATAGAGTTGTTATAAGCCTTCTGAAATGGAGTATTTGCCATGTGTCTTGAGAGCTTACCAGCCACCTCATTCCACGTTGAGCCATTTGCAATGCCTCTTGATACCTCTGCTCTGACCGCTTTCTTGAGGTATGTCACATCCTCGCCCATTTTGTCGTAGAGCGACTTACTGAGCTTGCTGTCCGTCTGAATAGCTCTCACAACTGCCGCCTGATCTATCGGCATGATGATTGGGATGCCTGTCTTTTGCAGGTCATACATGACACCTGTGTATCCGTCTCTATAGCACTTCGTCAGGTAGTCAGACACAGTTGCATATGAGTTAGACTGCAGGTTACTCAGAACACCCTCAAGCTGCGCTTTCAAAGCCTCCTGATACTGTTTCTGATAGATGATGCTCTGCAGATTCTCCATATCAGTTCGTTCTGAAAGCTCTCTTATCTTCTGCTCACAATCTCTCAATGCCCGCTGATATACCTGTTTGAGTTCTTTGATTGCCTGCTTTTCTCTATTCAGTTGAGCTTTAGTTACTTGCTTTTGTGCTTTATTCATATGTTAACTCTCTTCTGATTTTGGTAGCTCTATTGCTATTCTCCAAATTGAACTTGTATTGCCTGGAATGAAATACTCTTGGTCATTTATAATAAAACTTTCACCAGAAACACCTGATGCAACATCTGGCCCAGCTAATATATAGTATGCTGATGGAATAGCGAGATACCCTGCAGGATACACATATTGAGCAAGACTTACCACGTCATGTATGTTGCTATCTTGACTCCATGCATGAGCATAATGAGATGCCTCATCCACATCAGAATAAATGATGTACCTAGCAGAAGTGAATGACATATAAGCTATTCTATCTTCATTTGTTTTTAGATCTTTTGCAGGCAATACGATATGTAATAGATCAGTAATGTTAGATCCCTCACTGAATATTCCAATTCCGAATACCACTCCTTCTTTGCATGATACAAAATGCAAAAATGCATTAGCCGCACCACTATTGGCTGATCTAGTCAAACTCATGTTATACGAATAACAATATGTAGATGTGGACGGAGTAGCCCCCTGAATCACAGTTGTCATAATCAGATTAGCTCCAGAAAGACTAAACTTAAAACCTGTTGTGTTGTGCTCATCATCTCCCATGTATAATATCCACGTAGTGTTAGACTCTACAATATTTAGTTTCATGCCAAGGGCTGCCGCAATCTCCTGCATTTTTGCGTCATTTACGTCCGCATTGTAAAACGTTGAATCCGCCTCTTTTTTTCCCAGTCTTATTCTTTGTACAGTATATCCCATCAACTAACCTCCGTTTCTGTTGGCAATAATCCATATATGCCGCATACATACCCATATGGTTTTGTATATAAAGATGTATTAATAATCATCCCATACGCTCCTGTACTAATTTTTTTCGCATTAGCAATCACATCATCAAAAGATTCATTGCTTGCGGTCGGCACTCCCTTCTCAGTGATGACCGCCGCAAGCCTTCCTTTGACATCACTGCCATGTTTTTTTACTTCATCAAGTTCCTTGTAAAGCTGTCCTGCAAGATCTGTCATATACCGCTCTTCAATCTCACTCTCAACTGCTTCACAGCCCTCAAGAACCTTCATTCTTGTGAGCTTGGTGTTGATCTCGTTGATGATGTTACCCTCACTATCAAGCTTCTTGAAGCATACAGTGAAGCCGACATTGCCCGGCACTGTACATGCAGTAGCACCAACAAGCCAATCAAAGGTTATAATGCTTGCATCATCAGAGAGTGTATAATTCTCTATAAAATACACATCTTTCTGCTCTTCTTCATTCACATAGTTGATTGATATCTGATATTCAGTGAGATCTATGCCCTTATACGTTGCCGGCACTTCAAATGTCAGCCGGTTTACATCTTTGTCATGATATACACCGATGACCTCGCCAGCCGGCATCTTCACCGCTCTTGTATCTAAATCTATCTTGTATCTTTTATTTTCCATCTGCTCCACCTCCGTTCTCGACATCTGTATTGATGTTATCAAGCACCTTCTGAGCCTCTTCCGTGTTCTCCTCCTCATTCTTAGGCAGCTTGTCCTTGATCTCCTCATAATCAATATCAAGCCAATCACAGATAGCTTTGATAATAGTCTCATCATTAAGTATGCTTGCAACATTAAGTATTGTATTGATCTCTGTCTGCCTTACCTGAGCCTCTGTAAGTTCTATTTGTGCATTTTCCTGTGCATTGCTCATAATCTCATGAGCGAACTCAAAATAAACATCCTCGGCCTTATATGCCTTGTTCTCAGCCTTGTTGATCTCGTCAATGACAATCTCTACTATCCTCCTCAAGAACTTTCTAAGAGCTTTCTCTATCTTTTTTGCCTTAAGGTCAAGCAATGAGTAGGCCGCCTTAATGGCTATATTCGTAGTTGCTGATGTGTCCTTGAGTCCGGCGGTATTCAGCCCCATGCCAAACCTGTATATATTCTTTTCATCAAGCTCCAGCTTAGCCTGCCTTGCCTGGTATGGGACGTCAACAGTCTTGACATCTACGTCACCATCCTCACCTATACCTATGATCTTCTTTGTTTTGAGGTTTGTCTGAAGCTCATTCAGGTTGTCTCCCTGAAAGCCTTTGATAGCATATAGTGGGGAATCAAAGTCTATGAGGTTGTTTGACAGGCTTGAGGCCATCAGGTCATAGTCATCTATGAGTGGCTTTACAGGCTTAAGGCTTGAGAACTGCTTCTTGTTGTTATCCAGCCGGAAGAATGGAATATAGCCAAATCCATCAAAGTAGGTGGCCTTATCTCCATTACTCTTTGTATAAAGTACATGAGGCTTTGGGTTGATTGGTTCAGTATCGTCTAACACCACCGCCCCATTATTAACCTGAACATAATAATATGTTTGCTTATCATCCCAGACCTGTATTCTCTCAATAGTCTTGTGCCCTTTGTCTATCCTGTCCGTATAGTGGTAAATCGTGTATGCACAGCCATCATCTGTGTCCTTAGCTCTTACCTCAATAACTCCGATACTGTCAGCATTGGCAAATGACATCATATCTTTGGCGTTCTTGTATGCGTACATATACGCAAAGCCTTTGACCTGCATATCCGTGATAGCGTCAGAAAGCTCAGACATGAACTCATCATTGTTGTTGAAATACTTGTCCATGTGCTTCTGCAGTTCAGTGTCGTTGGACTTTACAATGCCATCCCCTGATAAGATATACTGAGTGCATTGGTCAACCAGCTCTGTGAAGAACGGATGCGGTATCTTCACATTGCTTCTAGTCTTGTCCTCTACCAGTTCGCCGTCCGCATTGTAATAGAACAATCTATACTTCTCTATGTCATGATCGCCGTCATAGTATCTTTCGCCTGTCCGGGCGAACTGCTTCTTTTCTGATGTGCGGTCACTGTCTATCAATTCTTTTATCTCGTCAGGGGTTAGCATTTTTTCACCTCTCTATACCAGCCATGTTCCCTTAGGCTTATCATTCTCATATACACCAGTCAGAGCATCCGGAGCATCATCATGAGCATTCTTACCCTCTTTCTGATACTTCCTTATTGCTTCCGCAAAATCTGGCCATCTGTCTTCCCAATTCACAGGGAAGAGAACGTTCTGCATTACTCCTGTGCTATTTGACAGGATCCTTGATGTCTTATTCTTTGACTGAAAGAACCACTGTATTTTAGTGTGAGTATTTCCCAAAGATTTCAGTTCTCTTATAACGTTTCTGCTGAATCCTCGACCGCCATTATTGCTCTCTATTAAAGCATTACCAACGTTATTGTTTGTCAGCATCTGAGCTGTTGCCGGCTCAGTAACTTCCATTGGCTCTTTTGTATATAAAACGTCAAGTATGTAATATGTACTCTCATACATGCCATAACAAATAGAACACAGGTAATCGCCACCTGTGTCTGCTGTATCTGTATAATTCAATATATATTTGAATAGGTTATTACCCTTGCTATCCCTCGGAATATCCGTATATGTCTTGATATGACTGTATAGTCTGCCCTTGACATCTATAGGCTCCTGCTGGTAATTTGCAAGGATTATATCCTTGTTCATATTCTTGGTCTTTATCTTGTAATCCTTATATGACAGGATAGCTTCACAGAGCATTGCCCCATCGTCTTGTACTGCCTTGTAATTGATATGAACTACATTGTCATAGTTGGCAAGTACATATCCGGCAAGATCTTTTGTTGACCATCTTGTCATAATTATGATGATTTTAAAATCATTCTCTGTTCTGGAGAGCATTGTATTGTTGAACCAGTCAATCTGCTTCTGCAATACTGATTCATTGTAGGCTTCCTCACTGTTCTTGATAAGATCATCTATTATCATGATATTACAGCCAAATCCTGTTGCTGTACCTGTCGGAGAAGTTGCAAGGTAATTGGCCTGTTGACTGCCCTCAAGACTCCATTTCTGTGCTGCAGCCTCGCCATACTTTATCTTTGTGTCAGGGAATATATCTCCATATGTCAGAATGCCCTCTGTAGGCTTTTCTGCTATAACATCCCTGACAGCCTTTGCAAATGTTCCTGACAGGGTCTCATTATATGATCCTGTCATAACCTTTTTGTCTATACCATATTTACCAAATAACCACTGAACAAATTTAGTAGCTGTTCGTGATTTTCCGTGTCTTGGTGGCATATTCACCACCATTATCTGTTGCTCTGCTTCTTCTACGAACCACTGCAGCTTATCCGCAAGATCATGCAAGAACGCTCTGTCGTTACTGTAGAAGTCAGGAGAGGTCAGCTTGCAATACTGCCAGAACTCTCTCCTTGATAGCTCTATCTTTAGCTGTTGCTGTAATAAAGGGTCATGTCTATCAAACGTCATCAATAAGTTTCTTCAATTCTTCGGTTGTAAGCCCCTCAAATACATTTGGTGTGGTATTCTTCACTTCCACCTTTTCTGTGAACATACCCAAATGCTTACCCAGGAGCTCCAACGCCTGTATCTTGCTATAAGGCTTTATTTCAAAGCCATCTCGACCCTTTTTTATAACTGCAATAGCTTTCTTCTGATCCTCTGTCAGTTCATCTGTCAGAATAGGCTCTACTGTCCTGTATTTCACCTGATTGCCGTCCTCGTCAAGTACCGGGACCATGTTCCCATCAACTTCTACCATGGCATCCTTTTCAACTACTCTTGCATAGTCAGATGCCTTTGCAAATGCGATAAGTGCAAGCTCATGTAATACGCTATCCTGAGTTATTTCTGTGCGCTTTTCACGCTCTTTCTGACGTTCTTGAATATATACTTTGACGTTAACATTAGTTAACAATCTGCTTGCAGCGGCCTTTGCCGTCTCGTCTTTTTTCACAGATGGATAAGCAGCCTTATAAGCTCGTGTGCCATTAAGGTCAACCAGCCATTCATCTGCAAATCTTTTTTGCTTTTCTGTTATTGCTCCCAAATGTCACACCTTCTTTCTGTTACTTTCTCACTCTCTTCGGAATCACAATCTTGTACAGCGGTTTACATACATTCTTTACCTCTCCACCCCAATTTATAGTTGGCTGAAATTTGTATATCTTAGTGCACTTAACCATCACCTTTATCATGGCTATTGGTAAAGCCAGCCTGCCAAGTATCGGATGTATGTATTCAAAACTATATTCAGGTCTCACGACCTCAAACCTTTTAATCTTACTCATATCTCACACCTCAAACAAAATAGCCCAGTGGGGGAGAGAATCAACAACGACATTTTCACATTTAACTTAAGGAGTTTACATTTTTAACCACTGGGCATAAGAAAAGGGACACAACCGATTATGGCGAACGGTCATGTCCCTTATGAATCAATATTTCATGGTCTATCTTACAGCACAACCATGTGTTTGTACAATGCTTTTAGTGTGCTATAAATGTGTCAGATTTTAGATAATCGCCCCATGTCCGCTGGAACTCCTGCAGAGCCCAGCCATGAGCATGTCTTATCCAGTCATATGAATATTCCATCTCCTCTGCAATATCCTTTAACGATTTATAATTTATGTACTTCTGATACAGTATCTCTGTATACTTCGTATTACGCAACTGACACATCTGGTGAACTGCTTTATTTCGGAAATCTTCAAATGTTTTTCTGCATTCATTCATCTCAGTTTCAAGGTCAACATATCTGCCAACTGTACGACTCATAGTATCTGCCACGGCACTGGACTGTACCCTTTCCTTTGAATAGTCAAATCCCCCCGGATTCATTGCAAGTTCTTTCATCTTGAAATATTCATTGCTTAACCTGTCCATGTAATCCTCAAGCATTTTGACCTGATTTAGATACTCTTTCGCTTTCACCGCCTCACCTCCTACTTGTTGACCTCAAGCGGAACAAACATGGCTCCTCTGGTCTTTAGTTTTTTCTCTGCTGCTTCCATCTGTGTCTTGATGACATTCATCAGCCATGCAGCACCCGCCATTCTTGCTTCGTGTAGCTTTCTATCTGATTTTGCCATCCTCTCACTCCTTCCGCATGAATCTGTTCATCAAATGGTTGTCAGGATCCATCTTCATTCTGAATCCTATCTGGTCCTTGCCCTGTTTTTCACTGGCAAGCTCTGTGCCCCCAAGAAAACTGTGAAGTTCTTTCAGACAGTCCGGGCAAAGGTTCTTCGATTCCACCGGGTCATCGAATACATCAACTACTCTTGTTCTTATAGCTATTCCATGTTCAAACGGCAGGTCGTAGAACCCGCCGCATCTATCGCATTTGCCTGCATATGCCATTATGTATCACCTCTCCTTTATCAATTCTGGATTATCAAATATGTTGCCAATAACTTCAACTCGATTTCCGTTTTGAACATATTTCCATAAATCATCATTCAAAGACCCACTTCCACTCTCTCCCATTCCGATAGCAAAAGTTGTCCTAAAATCTTTATAAAATACTTTTCCAAGTCTTTTCTTTGTATCTTTGTCCGGGAATGGACAATCATCATTATCTCGTTGGAACAAAATAATGTCACCTTCCCATATCAGCTTGCCGTTCTTATCCTTCAAGCCTGTGCACTGACAGATAGTATCTGGTCGCACTTCAAATGCAAATGGTGCCCCTGCTTTATTGCTGATATACCATTTATTTTCCTTACAATGTAAAAATCCTGCAACCCACTCTCCATTACAAATTTTCGCCTTGAATAGGCATCTATCTTTCATCTACTCCACCTCTTTCGCATCGTTCAAATTCTATTACCCACACCCACGGATTCGCACTCCAACCGTAGTAATCAAGGTCGGATTTCTTGATGGTGGAGTTCCAAAGTTTATGAAATCCATCGATCATATTAGGGTCTCCACCACTATCTGGATCCGAAAGCGTTGGATGCCATCCGTTGTTTTCATAACATGCTTCATCCCAAGGGTCTGTGCCCTCCATGCATGCTTGTTCTTCTGTAATCTCCTGCAACCTCTCCACCCTCACATCCGTAACCTTAAGCCAGATTCGTGCCGCTTCTTTCGGCATGTGGATGGATGGGTGCCATTTCATCTCAATTTCTTTTCCACCCCGGTAAAACTTCTCTGTATCGGAGTAGTCCGCACGGTAGATATACCGTTCTAATCCTTTGCGCCATGTTTCCCGGACATACAGGATATCATCTGTGTGATATGGTGGATTCCACCTTCTTTTTAGTTCTTCATCCGTGATATCCTCTGGAAGTTTGTATTCATCTCCCCAGTTTTCATATGCTGTTTTACTTGGATATCCCCAGGTACCGCAATCACCCCCTGCGAATGTATAGCACAGTCTGCCTTGCGGCTGTGGGTTCACAATTCTTCTGGTACAACTCTTTCTCCCGTCCAAAATTGCCCGAACCATCGGTGTATTGAATAAAATTGGTTTAATTGACATCTACACCGCCACCTTTCACAATCTCGATTGCATGCCCATAACTTCTTGCTTTCTCTTTTCCCAAATTCCCGTCGTATGCATTCTCCCAAAACTTTCGCTCATTTTCTAACTGCTCCACAACCGCATCCACATCGTATATTTTTTCTGAACTGCATAATTCTTCAATCTGATCTACGATAAAGTAATCACAGGTTCCACGATTAGAAGTATTTATGAGTTCCATCACATCATCTACCCTTACATATTTACCACTCATCGTTCACTCTCCTGTTCCATGCTTTAATTTCTTTTCTCTCTGCGGCATTATAAGAACCCGCCCATGTTCCACCGCTTCTTCCGTGGCAATTATTGCAGATAATCTGTGCCCAAAATCCCTTATCTTCTCCCGGAATTCGTTCATAATTCATTTCAGCTTTCCCACCGCAAAACGGACACGGCTTTAATTCTTCATTCATTCTTCATCACTCCTCTGTTATTTCTGTATAGATAAGGTCTGCAAGCTCATCCCGTTCCTTTTCTTTGAGTAAAGATATTATATCTTCGGAATTTTCTATTAAATAATCAGCAATCTGTTCTATGATTTCAGCTATATCCATTTCAATCACTCCAATCTAATTTCTGGCCACAATTGGCACAATATCTATCAGGTAGCCCTTTTCGCTCTGCATCAGCACATGGTGCTCATTGCCTTGATGATTGTCCAGCGCTTTCAAACCCTCACCGGGACATTCTCCTCTTTTCCGTTCTTCGTGAGTATTCTCACCATCCGCCCCGGTCGGCATATGATGTTGAACGTGGCATCTATCTCAAATTCTGTCATGTGTCTCCTCCTTATCCATATTTTTGCGCAAAAAAATACCAACCATTAAATAATGATGGTTGGTATTTTTATCATTTATTTTATTTCTGTAGATTTCCCAAATTCAAACTCACCCTTCTTTATGCTATCATTCTTTTTATAATAAATTTGTTCATATAATTTACTAGAATTGTTATGTTCATTACTGCAATATATAGATAACTTTAAATTTGTATGTTCATCCTCTGTCCACAAATTTTCTAAAGCCTTAGGTAAAATAAATCTAACCGCATATGTAGCATTAGTATCTTTCTTATCATAAGGTGCAATTATTTGTATCTTTTTGTACGGAATATCTAAATTGATAGCATTTAGTATATTTCCCCCGTTGCCATTATATACCGTTATTAACTGCGCTTGTATAAAAACATTTGTAACATAAAACTTTGATAAGTTCACTATTTTTACCCTATATTCATCTTTATCATTTTTTGCAATTTTGTCTGATATAATTATTTTAGGACTTTTGTTCCAATAATAAAAATTCATAAAAACAGATGATATAACACCTGAAATTACACCTGATACAATACTCATAAAAAATGCCATATAGCTCCCCCCCTAGTTATATAAAATTTATTAATATTGTATCATTCCAACCATCATTATTCAATTATCAATGTGCTACTATTCTGCTCATATGTTTAATGAACTGATCAACTTCAAAGTGTTTGTGCTTGGTTTCCATGATTTGATGTAATCAACAGCCTCCTCAAACCTGAGACTAGGTGTATTAGCCCTTGCATTTACATTGAAATAGTCTTTGTAATCCCTGCCAATCTCTGCAAATACTTTCTTTGATAACTCTTCGTAGGCGCATGTATTTTTTCCACCGAGCCATGTTACTACTGTAGATGACATAAGATCTGTAAGGGTTTTCTGCTGGCTATAATCTATTGTCATTGTGTTTTCCAGCTTTGTTACCCTGTCAGATACATCATCTATCATTCCAAGTTGGAGCCGCATCATCTCCTGTGAGGTAAGTGGTTTCTGGTATCCACCTGTCTTACGAATTGATGGAAGCACCTCACTTGTCACCCACTTCTTGAACTTCTTGGCATTTGGGAGTTTACTCGATAAGATGAGGCTATACAAACCTGATTCATTGATTATTGCCATTGTCTGAGTTCCTCCAGGGGTGACAATTTTTGTCACCCCTTTGTCGTCATCATCAATATAATCTCTCAAAGCCCTCTGTGGATTACTATGTCCTAGTATCTCCGCCACATCTTTCCCTACAAACCAAGGCTCACCATCTTTTACTACTGTTCTTATCTCTCCAAACTCTTTATTCTCAAATATCTTCAAATCGTTCATTCCATACCTCCTCTATCTATACAAAACACAACTGTCCGTTCTCTTCTTCGCCTATCCTCATGTTTGGCATCCTCTTCCTTACACACAGCTCCGGAAGATTTGATCTCACCATCGCCGCCGGTATAGGTGGACAGACTGCATTTCCACATCTCTTAACCTGTTCACTTCTTGAATATGTCTTACCTGTGTTGTCATGATCTATGATGTAATCATCCGGAAACCCTTGGCACCCATATAACTCCTTTGGCTCAAGCATTCTGAGACCAATGTCCACTATCTGATACTCAACACCTTGGATTGTTACAAGGCCGAATCGGTCTCTTGATGTCACTGTGTCAAGTGGCTGTTCTATATCCTGCCCTGTACCCTCTCCGTAGTATTTAATCAAGAATGCTCTGACCTCTCCAAAATGTCCGGCTGATGTTGTAACTGTATGCAGCGGCTCTCTCTCATCCTGTCCTATTCCTGTTTTGTAGAACTTACTGAGGAACGAAGTCACAAGGCCATATCTGTTTGAACTGTCCACTGTCATGATCGGATTCTCTATACCTTGACCTCGCACCTCGTCTGAATTGGTCTCCGAATGATATTGAATAAGTGTAGGACTTATTAGACAGTGCTCATTCTTGCTGACAATAGTAGTAAGTGGTTCTCTCACATCTTTGCTACGATCTGCAGAGAATCCAGTCTGACCTATCTGAACCATATATGGTTCTACAACTCCATATCCGTGCTTCCCTGTAATCGTCGGCATTGGATCTCTTATGTCCTGTGGCTTTCTATCGCCGCCATGATTGCACTGGATGATGAACGGCTCCGGATTATCCAGAACGAACTTCTTCAGCCCTCTTGCAATCCTCTGCATAGTCTTTGGTGCAAGCGGCCTCACCGCCCGGATGCCATACTTCTCCTTGATCTCATCTGATGTATCAAAGATACTCGGACAAGGTAAGCTGAAATCAAGCTGTGTATATGCTCCAACATAAGGCTTGAGCAGTCCCGCCTTGACCTCTTCACTGTCTGCCGGTGCATGCGTAGGCTTTGGCCACATGATAGGTGCACCATCACACCTTGCGATCATAAAGAACCTTTTTCTTTTAGTCGGTGCTCCGTAGTCTGCCGCCACAAGCTCTCTGAACTGTACCTCATATCCCAGCTCATTGAGCTGCTTTACAAACTTCCTGAAAGTATCTCCTTGCTTTGCCTTTATCGGATGATGTCCTCTGTTGAGCGGGCCCCATGTCTTGAACTCCTCAACGTTCTCCAGCATGATCACTCTCGGTCTCACAAGAGCCGCCCATCTGCAAGCTACCCATGCAAGCCCTCTGATGTTCTTATCCTTTGGTTTGCCACCCTTGGCCTTTGAAAAATGCTTGCAGTCTGGTGAGAACCAGGCAAGAGCTACCGGGTGTCCCTCACAGGCTTTCACAGGGTCAACCGCCCACACGTTCTCACAATAGTGCTTTGTGTTTGGATGGTTGACCTTATGCATCCTGATGGCTTCCGGGTCATGGTTGATAGCTATATCAACGCTGTATCCTGTAGCCATCTCAATTCCTGTTGATGCCCCGCCGCCTCCGGCAAAGTTATCAACAACAAGCTCTCCGTTTATCATGGCAGCACCTCCGGGTAATCATATATACTCAGCTGTACCGCCGGTACATCTTCCCACGGCACTCCGATATAATCTAGGACTCTTCCCCAGCCGAACTTTTCTCCTGTCTCTGGATCCGTGCAACACCTGTACATGTAGAACTCCCATTCCTTTGGATTTCTCTCTCTGAGTCTATCAAACCTGTGTGGTCGTTCTTCCATATGGATTCCAAAGCCACACATGCTGCAACCTGTACGCTGCGCTCCTGTCGTTCTGAGATTGCCGTGTCCATCATCCTGTATTTGTCCATATATAGCCGGTATGATCGCTTCAACCGGCTCGTAAGGTATTGTGTTGCCAGCCTTATCCTTACTGTATGGCTGCTCATAATAAAGCTTTGCAAACACATCTGTATGTGCGTGATACCAAGTGTCCATCTCCTGAGCAAGTCTCAATATGTCATTTCTGAGGTATGGTGCAAATGGCGCTGATCTCATTACTGTCTTGCCGTAATAATTACACCCATGATCTGTGAGAGCTTCTTCTCTCTGTCCACCTTCGGATGCCATCATGCCAAGGAACGGATAGCTTGAATGAGCCTTAGCCCAGTCATCGCATGGCTTCTCTTTCAGCCAATAGCAACAATCATTTGACACCTTGAAATTTGGCTTGTAATACATAACACCTTCATTCTCGTTCTCATATCCTCCGAACAGGTTAAGCCACTTCTGTGGCAACTTCATGCGGCTGTTCTTCCGGAAGTGTCCAAGCTCTCCACATTCGCCTGTGATTATTGCATGTCGAACTGTCTTATTGTTTTCAGTCGGATTCTGAAGCAGTGCTATCTTGCCCGCTATCCTCTTGCTGATAACCGGAAACCCAACCTCATTGAGTACCTCAACTTTTGTCTTGAGCGGTTTCAGGATTGTCACTCCAAGAGCTTTATGTACCCGCTGTATACTCTTATCTTCCAGAGATGAAACCGAGACCGCTGGAACATTGATCCCTATCGACTTCAGGAATACGTGTAATGTAATACTGTCAAGACCGCCAACACTCACATGAGCCGTTTTGTCTCGTATCCGCATCTGCTCCATGAACTCTTCAGCTCTAAGTCTGGATCGCCGCACCTTAACTTCATACGGCTGGCTCTGGAGCATTATCATCTTCTCCCTGGCTTCTTTCTTGCGCTTCTTGTATTCCTCTAAGCCCTCGTCCGGGCTGTCAAGTTCGCCATCCTCTCCAAAAATTCTCGTTATTAAGTCTTCGTTCATTCACTTCTCAGGAACCCGCTATAGCATTACCCCGGCCGGAGGTTCGGCTCCTTTCGTGTGTTATTTGTTTAGATCATCGGCAGGTATCCTCACCGATTCTTCATTTTTTCTATTTTTTCCCTAATTCTATCCGGCATTGGAACACTCTCTGACTTATCTTCCAGTATCTTAATTTCGCTTACATTCCTTGCAGGCAAGGAACTTATCGCATGTTTCCTTAAATCGTCTATTTCAGTAGAACAGCCCTGAGCGATATTCTGAACGAGCTGCCTTACTTCGGTTGGCATTTTTGCGATTTCCTGTGCCCTTGCAACCTCAGTACGATAGCAACGCTGAAACTGTGACATTACAACCTGCTCATTGAAATCTTCATCTAACGCCCAAATTCGAAGTTGACTTGGAAGTCCAACTGCTTTCTGAACCACCGGAGGCAACTTTGCATATTCTTCCACCGAATTGTAGGCACTGTTCCGAATTGCTTTGCTGACCAATGCCCATGCTTCCATTTCGTTCAGCTCCTGTGGTTTGGTGATTGAGTGAATTTTATCAATCAGTTGTCCGGGAGCTGGTGCGAACCCGCTTGTATTTGTTTGCATATAGACCTTAAATGCCATGGCAATTTCATCTTTGCTGTATTCCTCTAATGCCATAGTCCACGCATTGACCGCTGCTGTTCTGCTTGGAGGGTTGTAATTTGGATATGTAGCCTGCACCATAGCAAGTAAATCTTGCACATCTTCTCTTGTCATCAACTACTCCTCCATTCATTTAAAATGTCCCGCTCACCATTTCTTGAAAATGGCTGCTGATTGTTATTTTTGCTGATCTTATCCCATAAGATCCCCTTGTAGCTGTTTCCCATTGACAGGTCGATTACATCTACCACCGCCGCATCTCCATTTTTCTGTGCCTCTTTGGATATTTTGGTTAGTAACGACTTCATGCCCTGTTCAACATAATCCTCTTTTCTGGCAACCTTATACTCAATCCATTCTCTGACTTTCTCCAAAAGAAAATCCGACATGGAATAATTCAGTATGAGCCTATCCAAAATCTGAATACTATCCTCTTTGGTCTTACGTACTCTTTTCGTTTTGGGCTCATCATTTGCCACCTGCAAGGGGGCTATAAGGGGTGTATTGTCTAATCTTGTTTCCTCTAATTTCCTTTTCTCTTCTCTACTTTCCTTTCCTTTACTCTGTGTATTTCTTCCACCATTTATCGAATTTCTTCCGTCAAAAATTGAATTTATTACCACTTTTTTATTATTTTCGGGTACAGCAATTAAAAGGTACTCTTTTTTCAGTTCAATCTTTTCTCGCTTGGACGTAGCATTCAAATATCTTTTTTGCACCCCTTCAGATGTTAAGATATTGAAATCATTAAAAAGTTGTTCTGAAAAAATGTCCCTTCTGATACAAGCTGCCACTATATCTGCTATTAAATTTTTATTGTCACTCGGTAAACCGTTCTCCGACATAAAGAGCAACAACGAGTCTGTAGTCCATTCACAGTAGTAACCAAATCCTCCATAGATTTTCTGATAGAGTTTGACAAGTACCGCAAAGCCTTTCAGTCCAAATTCAGCTTGTATCAATCTGACCTTTTCTTCCATGTGGCAATCCAATTCAAAGTAATCAAGTCCTGCTTTGGTTGGTCTGCCTGCCATTTATCATCTATACCTCCTTGATTCTGATTCCATATATGTGGAGCATCAACTTGCGCTTTATAATGTATTCCTTTGTTCTCATGCCCTTCGCATCTTCAACAACCATGCAGTTGTTTTCTAAGTCCCAATAAACAAAATCAGCCACATATGCGCACTTACGCTCCAGGAGCTTTCCCGGTTTGAATCTGCCCTTGTTGGGTCCTTTTCCATAGATCTCATTCGTGTGTTCTCTCTGAGCTGGTATCAGTTCAAATTCTCTCTGAAGTTGCAAGCCTGTTATCTTGCCAGCTTTCTCAAGTGATTTCAGCTCTGTGTACCTCTGAGCCTCTTTCTTGCTGTCAAATGTGATGCCGTCTATTACAGCCTTCCTGTTGCCGTACTTGGCTCGTGATCTGTTCCAAGCCATTGTTACTCCTTTCCCCCTGTCGCCCTAAAATAAGAGCAACAGGGATATATGCTAAGACATTACGCTGCGTGTTGTGATGTATTATGTAATGTCAATGTAACCTACTCTACTTGAAACTTCCGAATAGTGCCGCCTCGGCAGCGTTCATCTGCTGCGGCTCTGTCTGTGGATTCTCTGCCGGTGCCGGTTGCGGATCTGAAATATTTGAGTTGCTATTTGAGTTATTTTCAACAGAATTTGAGTTGTTTTTCGCTTCCTGTGATTCCTGCGGATTCTGCATCTCTGGTCGAACATCATGTGGTACTTCAACAGGAAGCTCCACTGGCTCAACCTGTCCCACTTCCTCTGCTGTGTACATACCAGATACATTGTGTGGAAACGACTCACGAAGAGCCTGTACAAGTGCAACCTTCCTGATCATTGTTGCTGGTCTCTTTGACCACTGGCTGTTCAGTGTTCCGTCCTTCTTTCTTCCAACATATTCATCCATGCTCACTTCAACCCTGCAAGAGTGTGCCCTATCCTTTCTGAACACCTCAGCAAATCCGCCGATTACAGTCTCACCAGGAAGCTTGAATGTTCCTATTCTGTATTTTATATCTCCTTCTTCCGTCTCTACGATAATTCCAGATGTACTACCATCATATGCCGGGGTTGATTCAGCTCTCTTCTGAAATGCCTCTTTGCCGATAACCATTGCCGCTGGCTCATTGCCATATTTGATACAGTATGCTTCTTTAAGCCATGGATTTAGGCCATTAAACCTGCACAAATTCATGAAAACTACAAGCTCATTTATTGATACCGCTTCTTTATTGCCACTTACCAAATAATTCCTTACAAGCTCAGGTGACAATGAAACCATCACACCATTTGCGTCATATTCAACTATTCCTGTCTTCTTTGCTCCCTGTGGCTCCTTCTTGGCCAAACTGTTATTTACTGCCATTATTTTCTACCTCCGCTATTATACTCATTAACTCTGTCTCCAGTTCTAACGTATCAATGTTGCTGCTATTTAACTTTGCGATCTCTACAGCCTTATCTATCATCTGCTTTGCCGCCTCTGCACCAAAATCTTCTTCAACAATAGTTCGTACTCCTCTTATAGCTGTCATCATTTCGACGATCAGCATGATTGTTGACCCGTCCAACTGTACTGAACCTTTATTTAATACAATCATCTTGATCCTCCTAATGCATAATCATATCTTCTAACATCTTGCGCAGTACCTCTTTCAGAGCCTGTGGCATTTCCCTTATGTTGTCCTTGTTTATATTGGCTTTTGGCAATATCTTAAATAAAACATCATCTATGAGGTCACTCATAATCTCGTTAATGTCTCCCTCAGCTTTGGATGCTTCCATTGCTCTGCTTATCATTTCTTCTGTAGCAACCTCTCCATATCTTTTAGCAAGCGACTCTCTTAAACTCTTCATTGCAAGTGCTAATTCTGATATAAGCACAGGTGTTGTTCCTCTCATTGATACTGATCCCATTTCTGACTTAATCATCTTGTTACCTCCTACTTAATCGCTCTAAATGTTATATTTCTGCTCTGGAAGAACTCTCTCAAGGCTGCTGCATCATCCGTTGTAAGTTCAACCTCAAACTTGACTACCATCTTCTGTGGTTCCGGCTGTGATTCCTCTACTGGTGCTGGCTGTGCATCCTCAGGTGGTGTCATAGCCTGTGCCATTGCGGCTCTCTGCTCCTCGGCAGCTCTCTCCTGTGCCTTGCATTCTTCTTCAGCCTTTCGTCTTGCCTCTTCTGCTGCTTTTCGTGCCTCTTCTGCAGCCTTTCTCCTTGCCTCAGCTTCTGCCTTTGCCTTGGCAATCTCTGACATCCTCTTAGCCTCTGAGATGGCCTTGTTGATGTCTAATGTCTCCTTGAATACCTCTGTAGCCTCAAATCCGAACTCCGGGAGCTGACTGAGTGTAAGCACTCCGTTGCCGATCTCATACATCTTTGCCCTCATCTGATCTTCGATACTCTTCATTGATACCGAAGCATTCAACCACTTCGGATCCCAGATCTTCTCCAACGTGACAAAATTCTGGAAACCTATCTGAGAGAACAGCACTTCAATGGCTTTCTGCTTTTCGGCCTTGCGTTTCTCATCGTATGCCTTGACCTGTTCATCTATCACCGCTATAGGCTTGTCTATAATGCCTATGATTTCGTTGATCTGAGCCTTAAACACATTAAACGGCTGCATGTATTCTTTCTCTCTTCTGATGCGCTCATCATTGAGGGCTCTCTTCAGCTTGTTAAGGTTCGCCTTGTCTGCCTTTGCGTCCTTGATCTGATCATCTGTGTATACCAGCGTCTCATAAAATGAGACCTTAGATGTAAGCTCAGCCTTGAGCTCTTCGTAGTTAAAATCAATCTTCTCCGGTATCGCTACCTCATTAACTCTTAATTCCATTTTCAACCTCCTAATTCAGCACCAGCTCCATCTGGTGACTCTCCTTGTTCTCTCGCACCATTGCCATGATGCGTGCTGTCTGTCGCTGTCTCTCTTCCTCACAGTCGCAGTGTTCGCCTGGATCCAGGTAAGCACCACACTGCGGACATTCGTTGTAATACATGCCATTTCCTTTCATATCTCCGGGAGTATCAGCGGTGGTTCTTTCTTTGACTGTACGCACTCCCAGAAGTCTCTTTCAGCGTCAATAAGATACTGAATGTCTTTCTCTACCTCCGACCGCTCTATCGGATAGTGTTTAGTCTGCAAATATACCTCTCCATCAATTTCAAACTTGAGCTGTGCCTTGAGTACCGCATATTCAAACTCTGTCACCATCAAGTAATGAAGCACCTGTATGTAATAGTTATCTGGCACTCTGTTATCCCATTTTTTCTTCTGACTTGACTGCAGGATCTCTGTGGTCTTGATCTCAAGCACACCATTGCGTCCATCCCGGTCCATAAGCCATCCGTCAAGGCTTGCATGCGCCCATGGGTACTTATCATTCGTGAACATGTTGTTTTCCACATATCCAACTTGATACTGTGGATAATCCAACTTGAATAGCTCCCTCAGATGCTTCTCTGCCTCTGTGCCGTACTTGACATAAGGCTTATCTGATATGTCCTCCGGCTCTATGCCGTATGCTTTCTCTTTAAACAGTTCCACGTTTGTCTTGTATGGGCTCATCCCAAAGATGGCCGAGGCATCAGAACCGCCTATCTTGGTTCTTGCCCTAAGCCATTCTTCGTGGCTTCCAAGCACTTTCATCTCAACCATGTTCTATTCCTCTCTGGCATCTTCAATGCTGTTCATAAGTTCAAGCACGCCATAAAGTCCCAGCTCCGTGAACACGGTTCCAAGCAAGTACGCCACCAATCCTACCGCCGGCAGTGCAAGCAGCACTTTTGCGTTGAATAAGATGTTGTAGGCCAACAGCAAAAATAAAATAGTCATTATTACAAGGCTCACCATCTTGACAGCCTTTGTGTCTAAGTTCTTCCTCTTCATTGCTTTTCTTCCCCTTTTCTGCTATGATTTTCTTGAGTTATTTTTTATTTGCACCGGCGGAACTGCTATTCCAAAGGTGCTTTTTTACTGTCAGGGATCTAATTCATCCCAGTTTATGACGGCTTCTTTTGCTACCTTATTTATGTCGAACGGCGGCACTCGTCTGCCAGCGTCAAGCTGTTTCTTGTACTTCAGATAATCCACCAAGGCAAGCACATTGACCCTTGTTACTCCGGCACCATCCAGTATGGTGTATGGTCCATATCTGCCAGACTGGACATATCTGTCAAGATCTGCTATACGTCTGGTTGCTGTAGATAATGACATCTCAAATATCTTCATCATTTTCGCCTTGCTTATGTACGGCAACCGGCCAATCTCCCTGACACCTATTACCTGTATGTCTTTGACTGCTCTGCTCATTGCTCTCATCTCCTTTCCTGTGATATAATTGATAAAAAACTAGGGGGGATCTTATGCCTGTCACAAAATCAGATATCAAAATATTGAATTATGTCCACCATCGTCATTTCCGACCTGTCACCTATATGTTGCTTTCTGGTAAATTCAGCAAGCATGAAGTAAACAATCTTATCAAAGGTGAACTCTTGTCCTACGTTCCTGTAATCGTTGATTATCAAGGAATCCCATCGGAAAAGCTTGCCGCCGAATCTGCAATATCACTTACCAAAGATGGTATATATGTAGTTGAACAGAATCAGTGGTTTGATACCCAATATCTGCTTACGCAAATAATCGTCCCTATACTGGTTGGTGTTGCAAGCGCCGTCATCACAACAGTCTTATTACGATTACTGTAGCTATGCCTATGGCTGCTCCTATCAGTCCCATCACTGCAGGTCTGATATAATCGCACCAAAGATCTTCCATGAAGTACGGCTCTTTGAGTTTTGCCTTTATCTTCTTTATCATATCTCTCCTTTCTGCTGTCCATTTTAATTGGATTTAGATGGCAAAAAAATATAGTCTAACGGCATATCATACAGTCTTGACAATTCCTTAGCCTGTGAGATTTTAGGTTCTGATGTACCTTTTTCCCAACTAACAATAGTCTGCTTACCTACTGCCATATGTTTTGCTACTTCTTCCTGTGTCATTCCTGCATTTACTCTTGCTGCCGCTAAACTAATCTGGATCTTTTTCTGTGTTTTCAATTTTGCTCTCACTTCCTTTCTGTATCATGTTCACATTGTATATCCATTTTAATTGGATGTCAATACCAAAATTCATTTTAATTGAACTTTTTGTTGTCAATTATTCAATATTGTTGTATTATAATAATAAGTTTTAAAAGGGGGTGCACCTTATGTCAGACGATAAACAAAAAGAAGTGTTTGCAAGAAATTTAAATAAATATTTAGAAAGAAGTGGAAAAACCCAAAAAGAGGTTGCTCAGGCAATTGGAGTTATTCCTACTACATTTAATACTTGGTGCTTGGCACAAGCTCTACCTAGAATGGGCAAGGTCCAACTTCTTGCTGACTATTTTGGTATAAACAAATCAGATCTTATCGAGGATAACTCGGATACTGAGTATTATTTAGACGCTGAGACCGCAAAGAAAGCACAAGAGATATTCGAGAACAAGCAACTCTCTCTTCTCTTCGATGCCGCAAGGGATGCCAAACCCGAAGATTTAGAGATAGTACAGAGTATGCTCTTGGCTCTCAAAAATAAAGATAATAAATAATGCTGTGCAAAAAACATCCCACTGTTTTTGATATATATATATTGCATAAATAATCAAATAAGGAGGGGATAGCAATGACGGATGATATATATGTTCAGTATCTTGATATGAAAGCAACTAAAGTAAAAGAAACTGTGACGTGTAATGAAGATGGTTCATATACTGTGTTCCTTAATACACGCTTCACAACAGAACAATTGAATGAGGCATATATCCATGCTTGCAGACATATAGATCGGGATGACTTTCACAAGGAGTCTGCAGATTCTATTGAAGCTTATGCACATGGGTTGCAAAAATAATTAACAAATGAAGGGAGAAATTCGATGAATCAAAAACAAGAAAACAAATGGTATTTAAGTACATGGTTTATTGCTATTCTATGCGCATGCTGGTTTCTTAT
The DNA here is from genome assembly GCF_003603945.1 of Coprococcus sp. AF38-1. Classification (NCBI taxonomy): domain Bacteria; kingdom Bacillati; phylum Bacillota; class Clostridia; order Lachnospirales; family Lachnospiraceae; genus Coprococcus; species Coprococcus sp. AF38-1. The sequence goes on along the minus strand of NZ_QVGO01000008.1, from coordinate 197,167 downwards.
ACTTCCGGCAATCGGTGGCATAGTATTGATGATAATGAAGACCATGGACGAAAAGAAACAAAAGGAAGCCAATCAACAAATTATTCAACAGAATGCCCAACTTGCGGCTCAGAATGCTCAGATGAATCAAGCAATGCAAGACATGAATAAGACTATGCAAGATTTAGGGGTGCATGACCATCAGCAGTCAATGGCTAAGCTTAATCAGGTGAATGCCGAAATATCCGAAAGCCTTGCCACTATAGATAAATTACGTTCAGATATTGCTACACTCCAAACGAAAGATGATAAGTTGCAAAAATCAGTAGCGACCCAGGAGCGAAAGATCTCTCGTGCTAAGGAGATCTACAGCAGTATTGAATATGCATTAGATAACTTCATCACTGCTGACATTCCATATAATGAATGCCGAATTAGCCAATCAGATATTGAGGACGCTAATCTCATTGCCCCATCTGTTATCCTTAAATTACATTGTATGGATATAAAAAGCTTGCGAAAAGCATACAGAGAAAACGAGAAATCCATTGACACTCTCAGACAGCAATATGCTATCAGATACACTACTAAAGCCAACAAAACGATTTACGACCTCATTGTCAAGGGGCTGGAATCTGAGATGCAGAACGTCTTGTACAATTTAAAATATGACAAGCTTGACAACGGTATTGAACAAATAAAAGATATCTGTGCTAAGTATCTAAAGATTGCAGCTGAAGGTAATCAAACAATTGCCGGAACTCTTACTAAGTTCATAGGTGAAATGGAATATCTTTTCATCAATGCTGCAAAGATAGAGTATAACTACTACGTCAAGAAAGAACAGGCAAAGCAAGAACAGCTTGCAATCAAAGAACAGATGCGTCAGGAGGCAGAGGAGCGCAAGGCTCTTGAGGCCGAACGTAAAAAAGTGGAGCTTGAAGAGTCAAAATATGAGAATCAGATATCTTCCCTCAAAGAACAGGCGGAAGCTTCAGAGGGTGAAGCCCTTGCTGCTCTGCAAGCTCGTATCCTTGAACTGCAGGCTCAGCTTGCAGATGTAACAATCAAAAAGGATGAAATAGCAAAGTTGCAAAATGGTAAAGCTGGTAATGTTTATATTATCAGCAACTTGGGGTCATTTGGTGAGAATGTATTCAAAGTCGGAATGACAAGAAGAATAAATCCACAGGATAGAGTTAATGAACTTGGAGATGCTTCTGTTCCGTTCAAATTTGATGTACACAGCTTTATTTTCTCTGATGACGCTTCTGGTCTTGAAACCGAACTTCACAAGAGACTTAATGATCGCCGAGTAAACAAGGTAAATCTTAGAAAAGAGTTCTTTAATGTATCAATAGATGAACTTGAAGAACTTGTAAATGAGATCTGCCCTACTGCAGAGTTCAACAGAACAATGCTTGCTGAAGAATACAGACAGTCGCTGTCAAGTTCTGAAGCATATACTTCTGAATATTCAACAGAGGATGAGACAGATGATGAGGATGATGAGGATGAATAATATCATCTTCACATTATAAAAAAATCCCCCAGGTGCGGGTACACCTGAGGGAAGTTACCCACAAACCGAAGGCTTATGAATAACAGTGATCGCAAACTATATTATACCATAAGCCTTCCACTTTTGATAGGCTTATTTTTTATGCCTATTTTTAGAGGAGTTGATATTATGTGGTCAGAAATACAAAAAAATGGAACCGTAAAGTATTGTGAGAGGTACACAGATCCGCTCACAGAGAAGGTGAAGAAGGTCACAGTGACGATGCCTAAGGCATCACCGCAGAATAAGAACAAGGCAACCAGAATTTTACAGGGGAAAATAGATAAGCTGTTGACTGCATCCCCGGTTAAATCAGATACAACACTCAAGGAGCTGGCTGATGCTTATATAGCATCATTGCGACAGCGCAAAAGGAAAGAAAGTACAATTGTAACTGAGAAATCATATATATATCGTTGTGTAAGCACAATCGGTAATGATGTACTCGTTGACAAACTTTCTCCCCGCTATATATATGATCAACTTCTTGCTACCGGTAAAAAAATCAGCACAATAAACGGATATATAAAATATCTGAAATTCACTCTAAAATGGGGGGTGAAAAACGACTATCACTCAAATCATGATATACTATTAAAACTTGACTATATCAGCGAAGAGAACTCCGATGAAATACCAAATGTACATGACATCAGCAATGAATATCTGGAACATGATGAGATAACAAAATTACTTAATTACTTTATAGACAATAACCACTGGCAGGACTACTATATATCCTATTTTCTGATTCTTACAGGCATGAGGATTGGGGAGCTTGTGGCACTTGAAGATTCAGATGTGGATATCAAGTCTAAGACCATCCACATTACAAAGACTTACTATCCCTCTACTAAGCATGCTACGTCCGCTAAGACCAAGGACTCGATTCGAGATATTCATATACAACCGGAATTGCTCACACTCATCAAAAAGCTGCGGCTATGGCGCAAAGAGGCTATGTTTGAAAATGGAATTAAAAGCACACTTTTTATGCCACACTTGAAGACAGGCGGCTATTTTTCCTATGGAACCTATAACCTACACTTGAAGACAGCCGCCTCTGAAGTTCTTGGCAGAGAGATAACTCCGCACAAACTGCGGCACACACACGCATCGATTCTGGCAGAAACTATGTCAGCAGAACAGATATCCCGCCGATTGGGACATCACGATGACAAAATAACAAAAGCAATATATATTCACATCACTCAAAAGATGATACAAAAAGATAATGCCGCTGTCGATTCCATATCTATTATCAATTAAGAAAGACGACCATTCAGTTGAACCTGAGTGGTCGTCTTTTAAATTTTGCCCCTTTTCTGCCCCTAAACGCTTTATTTCAATAACTACAAGTGGCATAAACCCTTGATTCTTCTAGCTATTCATACATTATAAAATTTATACACATCGTATATCTCGACGATATTTGAATGTATATCTATAAAAAAAGATCCGGAGCCGAAGCTCCAGATCTCCCTAAATACATATCATTTACAATATCGCTGCACCAACGTACATTATTTTAAATTACAGTCTATATATTCCATATATGACTTTTTCCCAACTTCTGATTCATTTTCCACATACCACTCTGCGCATTCTTTCAATCCATCTTCCAATGATATTGTCTCCGGGTATATTTTGTTCTGCTGCTGCACATCGAGATAATATTCATAGTTATAAAAACTGAAATAATTTCTCTGTTCTATATCCTCACTGACATTTACAAACGCAGGGATCTTATCAAAGCAGGCGTAACACATCGTCACCCAGTCTTTTATAGTGACCTGCTCCACATTTCCCACATTCATGATATGAGTCTCCGGCTTTTCCTCTATTACTCTCTCCATCAGGATACAGAGATCCTTCACATGGAAGAACTGCAGCTTCATTCCACCATCTCCGGGCAGATAAAATGGTCTGTCCGCCCTGGCGCAGTCAAATACAAAAGCCTCCCTGTATACATTGTTCATAGGTCCATAAATATATGGTGGCCTGAGTATGTAAGCATCACTCACTCTGTCAAGTAATGCATCCTCCGCAGCAATCTTATCCGTACCATATGACCCCCAGTATCTGTTGAGTGCCCGTTCTGAATCTTCACGGAATGGCTGATCTCCATACTCTGGATACACTGCACTTGAGCTGATCATGATATACTGACCAAATGAACCAAGGCTGTCACATAAGTCTGTGATATCTTCCGCATTATATGCGGTTATGTCCGCCACAACATCAAAATAGATGTCTTTGAGTTTGTCTCCCAGGTCATGCCTGTCCGTTTCTATAAGTTTCACACCTGGAACCTGCGGTCTTGAATTTCTGTTCACCACATACACCTCATAGCCTTTGTCCACAAAATACTGCGCCGCATACCGGCTTACAAATACTGTACCACCCGTTATTAGTATTTTCTTCATGAAGAGCCTCCTTTAAATTGGAATTTTTTATCTACTCACCAAGTTCCAGCACCACGCTCTCATTTCCAGCTAATTTCACTGAACTAAGGTCTGACACACCTGTCTCACCAGAACTTGAATAAAGTACATTTGTAACTGTTATGTCTCCGCACTCAGCAAGTGATACCGTCTGATCGCCCTCTGCAAAGTTGTGCACCACTAGCAGTTTCTGTCCATCCGCCTCACGGAAGTACGCTATCACACTGTCGCTTGTGAGCGCTGCCGCTCTATAGTTTCCTTTCATAAGGGCAGGATTGTCTTTTCTAAGCGCTATAAGTGTCTTGTAATATGAATACATTGAATCCGGATCTTTCATCTGTTGGTCAAGTCCCTTTGTCTCTGCATTCTGATCGTCCTTTTCCCACGACGTATTATATGTACTGTCACCTCCCCAAAGAAAAGGCGTCCTTATCATCTCATCCGGCTTACTGCCGTACATTCCAAGCTCCTCGCCATAATATATATATGGATTGCCTGGAAGTGTCATATATACCGCTGCTATCTGTCTCGCCTTATCCAGACTGTTCACCGACGATGCTATCCTGTCCTGATCGTGATTTGCTCCAAATACTCCATTCAGATAGTTGACATCCACGCCGTCATATTTATTCTGTATATTCTCTATCGCCACGGAAAGAGAATCGCCAAATCCTGGCACCGCCATGCCTTTCTGTACGCAGTTCAGTATCTTCTGCTGAATTGCAAAATCAAACTTCGTGTCAAATGGCTGGACATAATTTTCCAGCACCTTGTCATCCTGCCATACCTCACCCACCAGGTATACATCAGGATTTATGCTCTCGCAGTAACCGGCAAATTCGTTCCACCAGGTGATGTTTGCCGCTTCAGAATCTTCCTGCTGCTTGAACTCATGCGCCCCATAGATATGAACTGCGGCGTCCATACGGAAACCATCAAGACCAAGCTCCAGAAAATGACCGGCGGCATCCTTCGCAGCCTGTCTAACATCCGGATTGTTATAGTTCAGATCCGGCATATCCGCGCCGAACACACCATAATAATAGAAGTCTCCTTCCTGGTGCCACACCATATCTCCCCAGCTTGATTTGTCGAGGAGATGATTGCAGTCTTTCTTGTCGGTCTTGTACACCCACCTGTAATAATCTCTGTACTCGCTGTTCTCATCTGACTTTGCAGCCTGAAACCACGGATGATTGATACTGGTGTGATTGATGACCAGATCCATGATGACTTTCATGCCTCTGCTGTGTGCCTCATCAAGCAATCTTTTAAGATCATCCTCTGTTCCGTAATCGGGATTCACCGTCATGTAATCCGTCACCGAATACCCGTGATAAGTATCGGATGCAGTGATCGGCATGAGCCATATCCCGTCGATTCCAAGTTTCTGCAAATAGTCAAGTTTCTCCGTGATGCCATTCAGATCGCCTATACCATCGCCGTCTGAATCGGCAAATGATCTGACAAATATCTCGTAATACACACCGCGATTACCCTCTTCGTCGGTCTTCTTACGAGTCTCTGCCGTAAACTCCGCCACGTCATACGAATCACTTGAGTATGTTCCCTCTACATAAGGCTCATCCTTGTCTTCCGTAGCTTTTTTTGACTCCTGTCCATCTTCTTCTGATGCTCCGGCATCTGTCTGATCGTTTGTCTGACCATCCGCCAAAGTCTCTGCTTCTGACGACGCAGCACCGTCCGCTCCGTCATCTGTTTTGCCGCACCCTGTACCGAGTCCAAGTGTAAGGGCCAGCATAACCACTGCAAGTCTCTTCTGCAGTCTGAGTAAGTTGTTCTGTTTCAGCACTTTCTTTTTAAGCACTTTCTCGTTCCTCCTATACTCCCTCCAAAGAACATTATAACAGACCATGCCTCATAACTTCCAGTGTATTTTCTAAGCCATAGCCCTGCCGGCGGTCTTGTACCTGTCAACGATCACTCCAACAAGTATGAACAGTACGGCGAATAGCATCTGCACTCCCATGCTTACAAATATGCCTGACACCGAACTGCCGGATGCGAAATTGTCGATGGCATCCGTTGCATTTGCGTACCAATATGCTGGAAGGAAATGTGCTATCGCCATCACAGTGTCACTTAAGAACTCTCTCGGCACAAATATCCCGCAGAGGAATGCCATTCCAAGTGATATGACATTTGCACACATGGAAAGAATCTGTTCACTCTGGGTAAGCTTGCTAACTAGAAATGCCAGCGAGAGTGCTACACAGGCATACACCAGCATATTGAGTATGAACATTCCGCCCCTTGCTGAGACTATATCATATTTTATAAGTATTCTGGAAAGTACTATAAATACTACAGACAATACGCATCCAGTAAACATCATCCCCAGGACAAGTTCCCTGTTCAGCCTGAAAAATTTGTATGATGAGCACTCTATTCTCGCTCTAAGCTTTTTCCTGTTATATACCTGCAAAACAGGCGCTACCCCAATTATCATAACGCAGATCATGACCCACCCCAGATAGTTGTAAAAATTATATAACATGGAATGTCCTGAGGTCTTTCCTTCAGCCATATCGACTTCAGCCTTCTGCTCAAGTGCCATCCTCGCTCTCTTATCGGCATCGTTCACATCATCTCCGGCCCTCTTGTACAGAGACACCATATTCATGTAGCTGTCAAGCCTTGTCTCAAACAGCATGGACGCCTGACTTCCGGGGATAGTCGTTATCTCAAGCAGACCATCCGCAGTATCATTTGCCCATGCATCGCCAAAGCCATCTGGTATCCTGATCACACATTCCACCGCCCTGTTGTAGAGAGCATCCTGAATACCTCGTTCGTCCATATCAACGCCATCTACAAGCTGCTGCGTATCACTCAGGTAAGCCATCAATTTTCTGCTCATCTCACTGCCATCCTCATCGCTCACCGCATATTTGACCGTTTTATCCTTATAATAGTTCTGTGGATCTGTGTTTCCCACATTGATGAACACAATCATGACTCCACACAGGATTCCCACATACATGATCATCTGCCCAACATATTTTCTCAAAACCTTGAAAAAAGATTTAAACACTTGCATATCTGTTCCTCCTTACCATGAGAATCCCAACTGCTATGAGCACCACAGCCTCAATAGTCATTATGACGATATTCTCAGTGAAAACCTGGTGGTCACTGTAAACATTCAGCGCATAGAATGAATCCGATATCAGAGCCGCGGGATTGAGTTTATTTATAATCGGCACGTGCTGCTGTATCTCATACTTTATCCCGTTTATACACAGATCAGAAAGGATGGACATCACCATGGATATTCCGATCACAATACCTATCTTGGTCCCCTCAGCAAGCTTTGATATAGCCCCAACTATGACTCCTATTGCCAGACCGATAAAGCAGCCCACAAACAGAGTAAGCAGGATCTCCCATACTCTGTCGCCAAAATCCACTCCTATGCAGGACATGTATATAAAGCTTATGACCTCGACCACAAAATGTATAAGCAGCAGCGCAGCAAATTCTGCCAAAACAAATGTCATTTTTCTCTGTGGGGACACATTTTTTCTCTTTCCCGTAGCGCTCACATTTGCCTGAAGATTGCTCATCATCTCTATAGATGAAAGTGATGCAAACAGACAGCTCATGGCAAATATGGCATAGAAATAATTGTTATACACATTCTGGCTGCCCTCAGTGCTGGCCTTCTCTGTATAATATGATCTCTGTTCTGAGAGTTTTTCCACAAGGTCCGACATATCATCCACGCCGGAAGTCCCAGACATATACTGTTGGAGTCCAATGCCATCAGAAGCCATCCCCCCCTTAGGTTCGGTGCCCTCCTTATATATATCCTTAAGTGCATGCTCGTACTGCTTGTACTCAGAGAGCACTGTCTCAAGTATGCTCGCATTGACAGAGCTCTCTGCAACTGTAAGTCTCACATAATCTGTATATATGATGCCCTCGACCTCTTCATCAGCCAGTGACATCTCCGCATCGCTTTCGCTCATTCTCGTAACCGACAGAAGGGCATCATCGCCATCCGACAGCGCATCCAGCATATAATTAAGTCCATTTATCGATTCATCTTCAGTGACCACTGCCACCTTGATATTCCTGAACATCTCATCCTGTTCATATATGTTGCCAAATGCCATGTACATGAATGTTGCAAGAAGCAGCGGGAATACCAGTGTCCAGAAGATCGACACCCTGCCTCGGACCATGATCTTTATGGTGTATAAAAAGTCCCGTATAAACATAATTTTCTCCTTTAATCCTGATTCATCTCAAGTTTCCATATACAATACGATTTCAACGATCTCATATCTCTGCCCTGAATTTCGTTTAGTCTCTGAGTTCCTTGCCTGTGATCTCCAGGAACACATCATTGAGTGTTGGGAGCTCCGTGACTACCCTGCCAAATGATATGTCGTGCTCCTTGAAAGATTCCATAAGCCTCACCAGATTGTGTCTTCCACCAGAATATCTAAGTGTCAGCATGCCTCCGTTATATTCGTCCTCATACACATGTGGCTGACTGTGAAGCTCCGACATCTGCTCGCCTGTAAGTCCAAGCACCTCAACCTTGATGGTCTCGGTATTCTTGATCATCTTCTTGAGCTCATCCTTTGTTCCGACTGCAACAGATTTACCTTTGTCCATGATGACTATCCTGTCGCAGATCTGCTCGACCTCCTCCATATAATGAGAGGTGTACACGATAGTCGCGCCTTCCTCATTCAGACGTTTTATCCCCTCAAGTATTCTGTTGCGGCTCTGTGGATCGACCGCAACTGTCGGTTCATCGAAAAATATAAGCTTTGGCTTATGCGCTATTCCGCAGGCAATATTCAGTCTTCGGAGAAGGCCTCCTGATAGCTTCTTTGGAAGGAATTTCCTGTAATCCGCAATATCCACGAAATCCATTGTCTCCTCAACACATTTGCGTCTCTTCTCTTTGTCCTTTATATAGAGGCCGCAGAAGTAATCAATATTCTCATATACAGTCAGTTCATCGAACACCGCCACATCCTGCATTACAACTCCGATCTCTCTCTTGATATCGTAGCTGTCGGGCTTCATCTCTTTGCCAAATACCTTTATATCGCCCTTGTCAAATGTGAGCAGGGACAGTATACAATTTATAGTTGTCGTTTTGCCGGAGCCGTTTGGTCCAAGGAGTCCAAGTATCTCCCCCGCCTTCACCGTCAAACTGAAATGATCCAGCGCCAGTAGATCTTTATATCGCTTTACCAGATTGGTAACCTCTATTGCATTTTCTGAATTACTCATATATATCCTCCTGTTTTGATATTCTGTTTTTTGACCCTCATTATCTTATGAGTGTCGTTCATAACATGATAGTCTGCACGCATCAGCATGCTACATTCTTTATTACATGCTCTCATTATATACACCCTTGATCTGTTTTCACAGTGAACAACGTCATCTTCACAATGTGACATTTGTCATATTTCTTTTTCCCTCATATTTATTTATAATAATTATTACACTAGTCTGCACACACTGCCTGGCACGGCTATTCAGACAGCACGATATATACTACAGCATTTTCTACATTATGGAGAATAATTATGAAACATCTCATCAACAAAGGACTCCTGCTGGTCTCAGCATTTGTCATGATATATGCGCATAATACTGCCACGGACACCCGGATCATCATCGCACTGCTCCTGTCGCTCATTGCCGGTGCGGTCTATCCGGCACTTTCCGGGATCTCCGCAGTGAACAGAGCCACCACGAAGGGCGCCGAGAACCACAGCAGAATATATCCATACATATGCGAGACACTGGTATGCGCGTATCTTATATCCGCATTCTGGCTGCACCCAGTCTATATGTTCGTGTCCATAGTCAGCTACGACATGTACAGATACAGACAACGGCTGTCACCAGTCATACTTGTCCTGTTATCCATATACATGTGCGTCAACTATCCTCTGATGTCAGTTCTCCCGCAGATATGCCTCATCGCATTCTCATTTGCTATGAGCGTGTACTGCTGCCGGATAAATCTGCTGAGGGCTGAGCTTCTTGCCATGAGGGACAATACTGCAGAACACGACATGCTGGTTGCACAGAACACACGCCAGTTGCTGGAAAATCAGGACAACATGGTGCTCACCGCCACCCTGTCAGAGCGAAACAGGATTGCCCGGGAGATTCATGACAATGTCGGTCATATGCTCACCAGATCCATACTTCAGACCGGTGCCATCAAAGTTATCAACAAAGACGAGCGTCTTGATAAGCCCCTGGCACAGCTGCAATCTACGCTGGATACCGCAATGGACAGCATGAGAAAAAGTGTCCACGATCTACACGATGAATCCATAGACCTGCGCACTGCCCTATATGATGTGATCAACAACGTCAGCGACATGGACATCTACATGGATTACGACATGTCAGATAAGCTTCCAAGAGAGATCAAATACTCATTCATCAACATAGTAAAGGAAGCCATTAACAATACGCTGAAGCACAGCAACGGCGACCATATGGATATCCGCGTGCGGGAACACCCGGCATTTTATCAACTGTATATAACAGACAATGGACAGAACATCCGCTCCGGTCTATCCCCGGCACAAGGAAGCGCTTCTGGCGGGATGGGCTTAAATGGTATCCAGGAAAGAGTAAACAAACTTGGAGGCACAATGAAGATATCAACCGACGACGGATTTTCCATATTGATCAATATCATGAAAAGAGATTTTACAGACTGAATTCCAAACAGATATGCAAAATATCCTGATTATAAATAGGAGGAAACCGACAAATGAATGTAGTTATAATAGATGACGACCAACTGGTGGCACTGTCACTTCAGACCATACTCGAAGCCTGCGACGACATACAGGTATCCGCCACAGGAGGCAGTGGAGCTGATGCGATCAGACTGTACGAAGAATATCAACCGGATGTTCTACTCATGGACATCCGCATGGAGAACATAAATGGCCTTGAGGCTTCTGAGAATATCATGGTCTCTCACCCGGATGCCCGCATTCTTCTCCTGACAACATTTTCAGATGACGAATATATAATCAAAGCACTGAGTATCGGGGCAAAGGGATATATACTGAAGCAGAATTTTGAGAGCATCGCACCGGCAGTAAAAGCAGTATACAATGGACAGACTGTATTCGGGGATGAGATAGTTGGAAAGCTCCCTGATCTTATTGGACATATGGACACTACCTCATCAGATGTCCAGCCATCGCCATTTGCCGGAATGGAATACGAACTCAGTTCCAAGGAAATGAATATTATCAGACTTGTTGCAGATGGACTGAATAACAAAGAAATCGCATCAAGCCTGTATCTGAGCGAGGGTACAGTGAGAAACTATATCAGTTCCATCCTTGACAAGCTGCAGCTGAGAGACCGCACACAGCTGGCGTGCTTCTACTACAAAAAGCTAACCAATTGAGCAACAGTCAATACAACACTAAAAAAGCAAGCCGCACGCCATCCTTGAATGACATGCGGCCTGCTTTTTCTGTCTTACTGTGTTGTACCTGGGTGAGGGGTACTCATATACACTACTACTGAAGTGAGGCATCCACACTTACATATTCTGTTGAAATATATCCGATCGAGCCATCGTATAACTGAACTCCTATCCAGCTCTCATCCTGTGATACAACGTCGAACATCTCTCCACTGTTCACTGTAGCTATGATATCTGATTCTGATGACTGCTCTGTATGGACATACACACCATCATATATCACTGATGCTGTTACGCCCGGAAGCACCTCTGAAGGGGTCTCTTCTGTTGTCGCTTCCTCTGTTGTCACTGCCTCGGTAGACGCTGAAGTCACAGACTGTATACTACCTGATGCATTGCTGGCAACTCTGGCCGTATCGTTGGCCGATACTGAACTTCCTGCAGGCACCACTGCGTCGATGGCAAGCTGCACACTGCTGTCTGCCATCATCACTGCCTGACTCTTGTTGATAGTCACACTATCATTCGCATATAATTCATCCGCAAGCGGGTCAGCCTTCTCTCCAAAACTTATGACAGCAAATACACAAAGAGCCATTACAACCACAAGTGCTGTCATCAAAATGTTATGTCTTAAATATTTATAACTGAGAACATTCCTTCTCATGTGATCTACAAATCTTCCAAACTTACTGCGTGATCTAGTCATCAATTTTTCCTCTTTTACCCTTAATCCAAGCTATTTTCTATGTAGTATTTCGTAATCTAAATTTTACAAAGTTACCGCATTTGTTACATTTCTGTTAAATATAATACACTACACATGTGCATGTGTCAACTGATTCTGACAAAAAAATACCAATTTCTAGTGGTTTTACACAACTGTTTGTAACGACATGTTGTGTTTTGTAACATTTAACTTTTCTGCTGAAAAAAGCGCATTTTCGTGGTATCATATGACATCATACAGTCAACTAAAGGAGTACATTATGAGACTTGATAAATTTCTAGTTGAAATGGGGATCGGCAGCCGCAGTCGGGTAAAGCAGTATGTGAAAAAAGGCACTGTCACCGTCAATGGTGCCCCGGTTAAATCCTCAGATGTAAAGATAGATGAGAACAACGATACTATAAAATATAATGGCAGGATTCTGAATTATTCTAGATACAGATATTTCATCCTGAACAAACCTGCGGGGTGTGTAAGCGCCACCAAAGACAACGTGCATCAGACCGTTATCGATCTGCTAAAAGGAGAAAATACAAAAGACCTGTCACCCGTGGGACGGCTGGATATAGACACAGAAGGACTTCTACTTCTGACAAATGACGGAGCACTGACCCACCATCTTCTGTCTCCTGCACACCACATTCCCAAGACATATTACGCAGAGATTGACGGATATGTAACAGATGATACCATAAACATTTTCGCCACAGGTGTGGATATCGGAGATGAAAAACCTACACTGCCCGCAGATCTGCGCATATTATCTTCCGACAGCACCGCTGCCAGATCGGAGATCGAACTCATAATAACAGAGGGACGTTTTCACCAGGTCAAGCGAATGTTTGAGGCCGTCGGCATGAAAGTTACTTTTCTGCGAAGAATTGCAATGGGTGAGCTGAAGATAGACGAATCGCTTCCAACAGGTGCCTACAGAAGTCTCTCGGAAGAAGAGGTCAGTCTTCTCCGGTTCGATATGCCACAATAAAAATAGAGAACAGGAAATCCTGTTCTCTGTTTTTATTTATGTTACTGACTTCTATTCTGTAATATATTTATCAAGGCCATCTGCTATTCCCTTGGCGATCTTGTTCTGATAATCGTCTGTTACAAGAAGTGCCTCCTCAGATGCTGTAGTCATATAGCCAACTTCCACTATGGTTACCGGAACTGTACTCCAGTTTATTCCGCTCATGGTATCCGTCTCCCATATTCCATCGCTCTTAGCTCCTGTGGAAGCCAGAAGTCCTGATAAAACATCCGTGGCAAGACTCTTGCACTGATCATAGATAGCTGAATTATATGGATTAGATGATGTCTGACATACTGTCATCACACCTGTCGCATTACCGTCTGTCGATCCATTTGTATGGATCTTTATAACTGCATCTGCCTTAAGGTTGTTCGCATATTCTGCTCTCGTCGCATTACTTATATCAACATCATTCGATGTTCTGATCATCTTAACTGTATAGCCTCTGGATGTGAGCTCTGCCTCAAGCTTCTGTGCGATCTGAAGATTCAGCTCATATTCCTTTATTCCTGTTGATACACCTGTGTTGCCAACAGTTGCCTTTACTTTTGTTTCTGTAGCAGCAGGGCCTATCGGCTCGGTCTCTTCATTTGCATTCTGCTGATGTCCGGCATCTATAACTATCATCTTGCCCTCACCAACATTGGATGTAGTTCCCTGTTCTGTGGATGCATCCGATGAATTCTCTGTTGTCGCCTCAGTCGATGCATCAGACTTATCTCCTCCGCCTACGACCTCAAGGAGCTCTGAGAATATATAATATTCCCCACCATCTATAGATACCTTGCTCCACTCATCGTTATAACCGATTCTGTCCAGCTCAACATCATTTGCAACTTCCTGATATATCTCTCCATCAGTTGATGGGCTCGTTCTGACATTCACATAGTCAAGAGTCTTTACTTTGTCATTACATATTGTAAAGCCATCCTTGTCCTTCTCCGGCTGTGCCTCAGTGGTTGCTTCCGTAGTCGCCACCGTCACTGCCTCTGTGGTCGCCTCTGTCTCCGTCGGATTGGCTGTAGTAGCATCGTCACCTTTGCTTCCGCATCCGGCAAATGCCAGCATGGAAGCAAGTCCAAAGCAGAGCACTGCATATTTTAAATGTTTCTTCTTCATGAGTATCCTCCGTAAGTGATTATTGAAGTTAAAAATACATCATCTTATTGTAACACAATCGTAATAACTGCACAAGTAAATTGCTCAAATACCTGATTTCAACATACTACATTCCAAATACGGCCCCGCACAGCTTCTCAAGCTGGGCATAATCCTCCGCACTTCCCAGCTCCACCGCTGAATGCATAGCCAGTATAGGTATTCCCATGTCCACAGCCCTGACCGGCAGATAAGATGAAGCTATAGGACCAAGAGTCTGTCCTCCTGCCATCCCCGATCTGTTCACCTGTCGCTGTATCTTTATATCATGTTTTCTCGACAGAGCCATGATAACCGCAGATGCCTCACTGTCAGACACATATCTCTGGCTCGCACTTGATTTGAGTGCCACTCCGCGCCCCATTACAATCTGATTTGTCGGATCACTTTTCTCTGAATAATTGGGATGGGTTGCGTGCGCCACATCAAGTGACAGCATAAATGCATCTCTCATAAGGCGTCTTCCTGCTCCATCCCCAATGTCCAATCCTTCCATGATTCGCTTTATTATCTCTGACAGAAGCACTGAATCTGCTCCCTGCTTCGATCTGCTGCCTATCTCCTCATTGTCAAACAATGCTATAACATTTGTATTATTGCCATTTGTCTCTCTGCACATGGTGTCAACAAGCGCTGACACGGAAGTTACATTGTCAAGTCTCGGAGAAGCTATCATATCCTTATCTGCCCCAACTATCTCCATTCCATCCATGTTATACAGGTATAGATCATAATCAAGAATATCGTTCTTCAAAAGCCCAAGGTCATCTGCCACATACTGTAATATATCTTTGTCCTTCACCTTCTGACCATCCAGACCATATACAGGTATGAGCTCCTTCTGCACATTCATTTTCTCCCCGGGTGCATCCTTTCTCAGATGCGGTGCAAGGCTTGGCACTATGCACATGGCACGCTCTGAATCATACAGATACGTCTTCGGCCTGAACGGATCCGTGGTCTGCGCCATGACCTTGCCCGCGATTCCAAGCGGTCTGTCAAACCATGTCTCCTTGATAAGTCCGCCGTACGGCTCTACATTCAGTGTCTGGTAGCCGCTTCTGTTCATATCCGGCTGAGTCTTGATCTTGAGCATAGGAAAATCTGTATGTGCAAGGCCGATATTCAGCCTGCCATACTCAGGCATCTCCCCTGCGGCAAACGCCACCATCATAGATGAGTATGGCTTCACATAATATCTTCCTCCGGCCGTGAGCTCCCAGCGTTCTCCCATATCTAGCTCCATGTAACCGTGATCCTGCAGCATGGCTTCACATTCCTTCACTACATGAAACTGTGTGACACCGGCGTCAAGTAGTCTGCAAAGTGTATCTATCATAATAAATTATCCTCCTTATAATGGTCGGTCGACAAACGCACACATCAGTATACTTTCTTATGTGCATCGTCTGCGTTCTCCACAAAGATTTTAGTACAAATCTTCAGCTTATACAATTCCCTTACTTCTTATTTTAGCTTAATATCCACATCTGATATTCAAGTTTTTTTATCGCAATGTGAATCTTCTCTTGCCCTGTCATTCAAAAGGCTGTATAATCGCCAATAGATACTTTAACGCTTTTATGCGTCAAACTGTTAAAGGAGAACGTAAAATGAATGATTTTTCAATAGGATTTATCGGTCTGGGACTTATCGGAGGATCTATTGCCAAATCCATCCACCGCATTTTCCCTGATTACAGAATAGTCGGCTTTGACAATAATCTATCTACACTCAAGGAAGCTGTCTCCGATGGGACACTGACTGAATATACAGATGATATCCATACCATAGCAGAATGTAACTATATCTTTCTGTGCGCACCGGTCCACTATAATATAGAATACCTGCGCCAGCTAGGGCCATTCCTTACAGACAGCACCTTACTGACTGATGTCGGAAGCGTAAAGCTCGACATATACGAAGCAGTCCAGGAGCTTGGGCTTGCCAGGTATTTTGTCGGCGGACACCCTATGGTCGGCTCTGAGAGATCTGGCTATGAGGCGGCCACCGACAGGCTCATAGAGAATGCCTATTACTTCATCACACCTGCAGACGGAGTTCTGCCGGGCAAGACTGAGGAGTTCTCCACATTTATCGGAGATCTGGGCGCAATACCGATCACATACTCACCTGTTGAGCACGACCGTATAACCTCTTACATAAGTCATGTGCCCCACGTCATAGCCGCCTCACTGGTCAACCTTGTCGCAGCGGCAGACAGCCCGGACAATATTTTCAAATCACTGGCAGCCGGTGGTTTCAAAGATATAACCAGGATCGCATCCTCCAATCCGGTGGTATGGGAGCACATTCTTCTGGCAAATCCTGACAATATCGTAAACGGTCTTCAGGAATATGTTGAGCTTATAGACAAAATGATTTATCATATTAAGCAGCGCGATGCGGCTGGGATAAATGCTTTTTTTGCATCCGCCAGAGATTACAGAGATTCCATTCCTAACAACAGCAGCGGTGTCATAAGAATGCACCATGAACTGTTTGTAGATATCCCTGACGAGGCTGGTGCGCTGGCAGAGGTGACAGCTTTTATCGCAGAGGCAAAGATAAGCCTCAAGAACATCGGAGTCTCCCACAACCGGGAGGATGAGGAAGGGGTTCTCAGACTCTCATTCTACGATGCTGATGCAAGACGGAATGCGCAGGATGTGCTAAAGGCCGCAGGCTATAAGATTTATAACCGTTAAGAGCCGGAGAATAAAATATTTTAACCAGACATATTACACTAGATTAAAGGAATACTGAGAATTTATGAAGATCAACAGAGTAAAATCACTTAACGGAGAGCTAACAATACCGGGGGACAAATCCATCTCCCACCGTTCCATCATGTTCGGCTCAATCGCAGATGGAATAACCGAGGTACACGGATTTTTAAATGGAGCAGACTGTATATCATCCATGAACTGTTTCAGGCAGATGGGTATAGACATTGATTACGACGGCAGTGTCGTTACTGTACACGGCAAAGGACTGCATGGACTGTCAAAGCCTGAAGGCACACTCGATGTCGGCAACAGCGGAACAACCACCAGACTTATATCGGGTATACTTGCCGCTCAGCCATTTGCAAGCAGGCTTATAGGTGATGCTTCTATATGTAAGCGCCCTATGAAGAGAATCATGACGCCTCTCTCCATAATGGGTGCCGACATCACATCCGAACTCGGAAATGACTGTGCACCGCTCCTTATAAACGGAAAGGAACTCCATGGAATACATTACAACTCACCTGTCGCGTCAGCACAGGTAAAGTCATGTGTACTCCTTGCCGGACTCTATGCAGACGGCGAGACAAGTGTCACCGAGCCATATGTGTCAAGAAACCACACTGAACTCATGCTTGAGTCATTTGGCGGCAATATAAAAGCAGAGGGAACTACGGCTACCGTAAAGCCTGTGGATAATCTTGTTGGACAGAAGATACTTGTACCTGGAGATATATCATCAGCTGCTTACTTCCTTGTTGCAGGACTTATCACTCCGAACTCATGCATCACCATCAAGAATGTTGGAATCAACCCGACCAGAGACGGAATACTTGAAGTAATCAAGGCAATGGGCGGCGATATGGAATACTCCAATGTAGTGAGCGGATGCGGTGAGCCAACCGCTGACATAACAGTCAGGACATCAAGTCTCAAGGGCTGTGTCATTGAGGGTTCCATCATACCAAAGCTCATAGATGAGATCCCTGCCATAGCAGTTCTCGCATGCTTTGCAGACGGTGAGACCATCATCAGGGATGCCCAGGAGCTCAAGGTCAAGGAATCCAACAGAATAGATGTCATGGTAAACGCCCTCTCATCCATGGGTGCAGACATAACTGCAACCGATGACGGAATGATCATACGCGGTGGAAAGCCTCTTCACGGTGCAGTGATCGACAGTCACTTGGACCACAGAATCGCCATGAGCTTTGCCATTGCAGGACTTAACGCTGATGGCGATACAGAGATCACCGGAGCCGAGTGCGTGAACATCTCATATCCGGGATTTTATGATGATCTGGGTGGGCTGGAACGTTAAAGATATAAAGATTATTTTTAGCACAAATAAAGGCGACACTACAGTCTGTGATGCTTTGCATCCTACCAGACAGCTGTGTTGCCTTTATTTGTGTTACTTTTTATCCTAATAATTTAATGATATCCTGCTCTGTCCAATATTCATTTTACCACAGTTCATGGACTATTCACAACAGCTTACTCCGTTGCCCTCTCAAACTCATCAGTTCCAGTATCTTCCCAGTTTGTCTTTCCACTGCTTATCACTTCTCCACTGGAAAATACATATGCATAGATATCTTCTATTTCGGCGCTGCCATAATCATATGTTCCATCACCGCCTTTTTCAGTACGATACCTTACATACAGACCGCACTTATCATTTTCTGACTTGCCATCATATACAATGTATTCCACTGTAGTATCACTTTCAGACAATATACATCTTGATGATGACTCCGAGGCGCCGTAATATACTTCGAATTTTCCAGCTGTGGCATCTGAATATTTCTCAAAGATCGCCTGATACCCGACTGTAATTTCCTTATTTTCTGGCTGATCATTTACATCAGGATCAACAGAGGAATCAGTGGAGCTCTCTGCATTCTCCCTGCTGTCACCCGAAGCTTTTTCCGTTATCGCAGAGTCTTGTTCGCTGTCTTTTTCTATATCCGTATCTTCTCTTCTATATCTGGTCGTGAGACGTCTACTGCTGGTCTGCCCATTAAAACGCATGGTCACAAGCTCGTCACGCTGTTCAGAGCCAGACACTACCACCTCCACACGATCAATATACCATGTCGTCTTTAGATCGCTTTCGTCAAATCTTGCACCATCATTTGCCACTTCAAATGACCTATATGCAACCGTCTTCTCCTTGCCCTTCAGCACCAGTCTTCCATGGGCAGCTCCAAATGGAAAATCCGGGTCACCAACAGAATAGATCACAAGCTCATAATCACCATCCGGAGACGTTAACACACTTATCTGCTCAGCTTCGTAACGCGTCTTATATCTAACATAACCTAATGGCAGCAACACCACCATTACCAATATGCAGGCTATGATAACAACATACTTTGGTATCTTATTCATGACTATTTCCTGCCTGTCTCCTCATACATTCCTATCTTCTTCATGTTTATATAAAATTCTAAAAAATTAATTATTATTCTGCGAACAATTGACCGCATCAATAGCTATCACCAGCATAAGTGCCATGATCTCATCACACGGATCTGAGATATCAAGTGTGTATGTATCTCCCCAGCTGAGAAGCTGCTTTACTATATTTGCCACCAGCCTGCTTCCAGCTGTGACACTGTAATTCCACGAAAGGAAATCTCCATCACACTGCCATCCTCCATACTCAATACTGTACGAAGGCTTAAATAATGTATCCCGGCACCACCAGTTTCACCACGTAAGACACAACAAATAACCCCAGCCACACATACACATACCACAATCGGAATCTCACAAGCGGTGTCCTGCCATTTGTGGCAAGCCTGATCGTATTGCCCACCAAATATATGATGCAGATGCACGCCAGATACACAGTCGCCACATGGTAATACATAGCCGTCAGAATATGTCCGTGGAGCATGGCAAGTACAGCCCTTGTCGTACCGCATGCGGGACATATCACCCCTGTAAACCGGCGTATCTGACACCCCTCAAGCCATGATGTATCTGGCAGGACACGAAGGAGCAGTATATATACCGCCGTGCCGATAAGCAGTGTTATGAGCACTGCTATCTCCGCAATATATAACTGCCCCTCTGTATGTCCTAGAAGTTCAAATAATCTATATACTTTTCCGCTATATCTTTCTGCGTTTTTATGTTCCATAGAATATCCTTTGTCTCTATTGAGTGATTGCCACCCTCATATCTGTAGAGTGGTATATGTCTTTCCTCGCAAAGTTTGGTTATCTCACCCGTGTTCACTAGCGGATCCGCCGTTCCGTGAAAAGCTATGCCATTTGAATTGGCATATTGCATGGTAATCTCAAGTGGTGTGAAATATATATTTCTTACTTTAAGTCCTTTCTCCACCGCATATTTTGCAGATATAGCCGTGCCTATACTCTTAGACAGGAAGACTATATCCTCAGCCTCAGAGAAATCCACATCCTTCAGACAATCTACCGCTTTATTCCAGCCATCATCAAATACCTTTTGTATCTCCTCCGGGAGATGTCCCGAAAGCTTGCCGTATGTCACATCAACAATATCATATCCATGTGCCATCATATATTTTTTACTGTAGTAAAGTAATGGTTTATCAGTGTGATACCCGATTCCCGGGAATACCACGCATATCTTCTTTCCCATATATCTGTCTCCTCTCCGGATATAAGTCCCATCCAGAGTATATAAAAATTATCAGCACCCCTATTACATCATGCCTTTATTCTAATCGTCCTGATTCTTCTGCTATTTTATCAGCATAGCATCGCCAAATGAGAAGAATCTGTACTTCTCCTCAACCGCCACCTTGTACGCCTCAAGTATATGTTCCCTGTCGTACAGCGCAGAAACAAGCATAAGAAGCGTTGACTCAGGCAGATGAAAATTCGTGATGAGCGCGTCAATAACCTTGAACTTGTATCCCGGATAAATGAAAATATCCGTCCATTTGCTGCCTGCATGAACTGTTCCATCGTCGTCCGACATAGACTCAAGAGTTCTGGTACTTGTCGTTCCAACGGACACAACTCTTCCGCCTGCAGCCTTTGTCTCGTTGATCATATCAGCAGCATCCTGCTCTATGATACAGAACTCAGAATGCATGTGGTGATCTAGTATGTTCTCTTCCTTCACTGGTCTGAACGTTCCAAGTCCGACGTGAAGTGTTACA
The DNA here is from genome assembly GCF_003603945.1 of Coprococcus sp. AF38-1. Classification (NCBI taxonomy): domain Bacteria; kingdom Bacillati; phylum Bacillota; class Clostridia; order Lachnospirales; family Lachnospiraceae; genus Coprococcus; species Coprococcus sp. AF38-1. The sequence goes on along the minus strand of NZ_QVGO01000008.1, from coordinate 175,909 downwards.
TGCGCGATCTTTATTCCCTTTGCCTTGATCTGCTCAAGAAGCTCTGTTGTAAAATGCAGTCCGGCGGTAGGTGCTGCCGCAGAACCGTCATGCTCTGCATAAACTGTCTGATATCTGTTCTTGTCCTCAAGCTTATGTGTGATATATGGAGGGAGTGGCATCTGTCCCAGCTCGTCAAGGATCTCCTCGAATATTCCATTGAACTCAAATCTGATGAGTCTGTTGCCCTCCTCAACTATATCGACGACCTCACCAACAAGTTTGCCCTTTATAAGTCCTGTCTCAGGGTCAGGTTCATTTGACTCTGAACCAAATACTATACGAGCACCCACCTTACACTTTTTGCCCGGTTTTACCAGAGTCTCCCATGTACAGTCGTCCTTTCTCTTCAGAAGAAGAACCTCTATGGATGCTCCCGTATCCTCCTTGACGCCCATAAGTCTCGCCGGAAGAACCCTTGTATCGTTGATGACCAGACAGTCTCCCGGATTCAGGTAGTCTATCACATCATAAAAGTGCTTGTGCTCTATCGTATTATCTTTTCTGTCCAGGACCATGAGACGTGACTCACTTCTCTTGAGGAGTGGGTCCTGTGCTATAAGCTCCTGTGGCAGATCATAGTAAAAGTCTGTTAATTTCATCATATCGTAATTCCTCACATATTTATTCACACAAAAATAACTGTCTGACGCTGGATATATACAATATCTCCGCGCCAAACAGTTACATATTATACTACTATCACAAATATTTCAAGGATAGCGCCTATTACGCTCTGATCTCGATTCCGAGCTTTCCAAGCTCCTTGAGGATCTTGGCAATGATTCCATCGACCTCTGACGTCTCAAGTGTTCTATCCTTAGCACGGAATGTCATGGTGTAGGCTACTGACTTCTTGCCCTTGGCGATCTGCTCGCCTTCATATACATCAAAGAGCTTGTAGCTCTCAAGCAGCTTGCCGCCACATTTCTTTATGACTTCCTCTATCTGTCCGACAAATATTTCCTTGTCCACAACAAGACTCAAATCTCTTGTACTTCCAGGGAACTTTGCGATTCCCTCGTACTTGGTATCGAAGTTTGAAAGCATAACCAGTGTAGGCATATCGATGACTGCCACATATACCTCACCCTTAAGGTTGTAGTTGTCACATACCTCAGGATGTACCTGTCCGATAAATCCAATTGTCAGGTTGCCCTTCTTGAGCTTTGCCTGACGGCCCGGATGAAGGAATGTGTACTCTGACTCAGGCTCGTATGTCACCTGTCCCTTGAGACCAACCTTGTCTGTAAGCTCCTCGAGAACTCCCTTGAGATCAAAGAAATCTCCCTGACCATACATACCGATAGTCAGCTTCATTCTCTCCTCTGGAAGCTCTGTGAGTGGAAGTGACTTTGGAAGATATACATTTCCGAACTCATAAAGTCTTGCAACCTTGTTCTTTCTATTATAGTTGGTTGCCAGTGATGTGAGAACACCGTTCAGTGATACAGTTCTCATGATACTGAAGTCCTCACCGAGAGGATTTGCTATTGTAACTGTCTTTCTAAACTCACTGTCAGCAGGCAGTAGCAGCTTATCAAACACCTTAGGGCTCTCGAATGAGTAGCACATGCCGCCAGAGAAACCATTTGCCTCAAGGACATCCCTTGCGATGGCATTGATCATCTGGTCGTATGGGAGCTTACCAACTGTTGCCTCACCTCTTGGAAGTGATACAGGAATGTTGTCGTATCCGTAGAATCTTGCAACCTCCTCTGCCAGATCTGCCATGCAGTTCAGATCCTGTCTGAAGCTTGGCACATCCAGTGTGTTTGTCTCTGCATCGTATGTGAGTCCAAGTCTGCCGAAGTAGTACAGCATCTTCTCAGGCTCAACATCTGTTCCGAGAAGCGCATTCATCTTGTCTGGCTCAAATGGGAGCTTCTTGCCCTGTACAGGATTTGGATATACATCGACAGCTCCGCCGACTACCTCACCTGCGCCCATCTCCTCGATGAGCTGACACGCTCTGTCTATTGCCTCCATAGCAAGATTTGGATCAAGTCCCTTTGTGAACTTGGCTGCCGCATCAGTTGCAAGACCGATCCTTCTGGATGAAAGTCTGATATTTGTTCCATCAAAGCAGGCTGCCTCAAAGAGCAGTGTATCGATACTGTCTGTTACCATGGAATTCTCGCCGCCCATGATTCCGGCGATACCGATCTCCTTCTCACCGTCACAGATCATCAGAACGTCATGGTCGAGCTTTCTCTCCTGTCCATCAAGTGTTACAAATGTATCTCCGTCATTTGCACGACGGACAACGATCTTGTTGCCGGCTATGGTGCTGAGATCATATGCGTGCATTGGCTGTCCGTACTCTTCCATAACGTAGTTTGTTATATCGACAAGGTTGTTGATCGAACGGATTCCCTGTGAAGCAAGTCTCTGCTGCATCCACTTTGGTGAAGGTCCGATCTTCAGGTTCTTGACAACCCTTGCTGTGTATCTAGGGCAGAGGTCAGGATCCTTTACCTCTACTGATATATAGTCATTGACGTCCTCATCATTTCCTGTCTTTGTTACCACTGGTGGGTAAAATGGCTTGTCAAATGTAGCTGCTGCCTCTCTTGCCATACCGATCATTGAGAAACAATCAACTCTGTTGGATGTGATCTCGTATTCGACAACAACATCGTCAAGTCCAAGTGCCTTCACAGCGTCATCGCCCGGCTTCACACCTGACTCCACCGGGAATACATACACGCCATCCTCCGGTGCTTCCGGATAGAAGTCTCTTGATGAACCAAGCTCCTCTATACCGCACATCATACCATTTGACTCAACTCCTCTGAGCTTACCCTTCTTGATCTTGATTCCGTCAGGGTATTCATTGTTATCGCCGTGTGCTGCCGCAACCTTACCACCGTCAAGTACAAGTGGGATGAGATCATTGACCTTTACATTCTTTGCTCCGGTCACGATCTGAAGAGGCTCCGCCTGTCCAACATCTACCTGACATACTACAAGCTTGTCCGCATCCGGATGCTTCTCCATAGTGAGAATCTTGCCGACAACGATCTTGTCAAGATTCTTATCCTTCTGTTCGTAACCCTCTACATGTGATCCTGAGAGAGTCATGGCGTCTACAAACTCCTGAGCTGTCACGTCCAGATCAGGAACATATGCCTTTATCCATGAAATTGGTGTATTCATCTTCTATTCTCCTTTTAATTGTGTAATCTTACTTTCTACATAAACCTCATTGAATCTCTACTACATTACGTCAATCAGCAGACAGCTGCCAGACGTTCGACACATTTAAATCCGCTTAGACTGACCCATTTGTCATAAGCAGACATTTGAGCCCGCCGGTCCTTAGGTGGCGCTCCAGCGGCACCTTAGTACCGCTGCAGGGCGAAACGAGCGGAAGCGTTCTGCGTTGACAATGGGTCAATCTAAGTGACTTCAATACCTCCATCGTCCAGCAGCGTCCCCACAATTAAAACTGGTCTAAGAATCTCATGTCGTTCTCGTAGAGAAGTCTCATGTCATCTATCTCATACTTGAGAAGTGTTACTCTCTCAAGTCCGATTCCAAATGCAAATCCTGAATATACCTCAGGATCTATTCCACAGTCGCGGAGAACCTTTGGATGAACCATACCACAGCCAAGGATCTCTATCCAGCCACTGCCCTTACATACTCGGCATCCCTTGCCACCGCACTTGAAGCATGTGATATCACACTCTGCTGATGGCTCTGTGAATGGGAAGTGGTGAGGTCTAAACTTGACCTTTGTGTTCTCACCGAAGAACTCCTTTGCCCACTGCGCCAGTGTTCCCTTGAGGTCAGCCATGGTGATTCCCTTGTCTATCACAAGTCCCTCTACCTGATGGAACGATGGTGAATGTGTTGCATCTACCTCATCAGCTCTGAATACTCGTCCAGGTGAGAGGATTCTGATCGGAAGATTGCCCTTCTCCATGATTCTTGCCTGAACAGGTGATGTCTGTGTACGAAGGAGGATATCCTTTGTAACATAGAATGTATCCTGCTCATCCTTTGCAGGGTGATTTGCAGGGATGTTCAGCAGCTCGAAGTTGTACTTGTCGTACTCTACCTCTGGTCCCTCAACTATCTCGTAACCCATACCGATGAATACTCTCTCCAGATCTTCAAGTGCTATCTGGTTTGGATGTCTGTGTCCTGTAAGCTTCTTCACTCCTGGAAGAGTTACATCTATTGTCTCTCTCTTCATCTTCTCTGCACGGAGCGCTCTGTTGATGGCCTTTGTCTTCTCGTCAAGGGCTGTCTCGATGGCCTGACGTGCCTCATTTACCATCTGACCTACCTTTGGTCTGTCCTCCGGTGCTACATCCTTCATGCTTTTGAGAACCTGTGTGAGTTCTCCCTTCTTACCGAGTATCGCCACCTTCACATCGTTAAGTGTCGATACAACCTCTGCGCTCTCGATCTTGGCAAGAGCCTCTGCCTTGATGGCTTCCAACTTGTCTCTCATCGTGTTTCTCCTTTTTCTATTTATAGGGATTTCAATGTGGATCCTATATTAATTACTTCCATATATAAGTCACGGAATTGCTCGCCTACGGCTTCCGCAATTCCTACAGTAATTCGCGCTCCGCCCTATCGGGCTATGCGCTCATTCCTCTTTTTTGCGTTTACCGGGATTGCTTCGCGCTGCGCGCTCTCTCAATCCCTGCACGGCATTCACACTCCGCCCTCCCGGGCTCCGTGTTTCATGTCGCGCGCGGGTGACAAATGTCTGCTGATGCATGCGAGCAAGCTCGCGCATCGCAGCCGCTTGTCACCCTGTAAACGCAAAAGTCCCTAGCATGTTATACATACTAGGGACGAATTATATCCGCGTTACCACCCTGATTCCAGACACTCTATGTATCTTGTCCATGTCTGACTCTCATTAGACGTTTGTCGCACGTCACACGCCACACCCTACACAGACCAACATCTGTCATCTGATAAAACAGATATCTTCAATCCTTCAGCCGTGGTGGCTCTGATGTGAAATTAAATACGCACTCTTACCTGACCGGGCTTTCAGCCGCTGACCTAGTCTCTCTGATGGCGACATACGTATCTTTTGCATCGTCACTGCCTGTAGAGATAATATACCTACATGTGGGTGTTAGTCAACATCTTTTTTGTCATACTGTCATGATCAACAACAATTCAATTTTCAGAAATATTATATAACTTGATTGTGAAAATAAACCTTACGAGTACCATACTCCTATTTAATCATCTTCCCGTTTCTTTTTCTTTATTTGTAAAGCAATTGATGCCAAAAGTAATATCCAGCCTATCAATAAGATTATATAAAACATCACCTTATCAAAATCTCCTTTTAAGATAAAATCGATTGCAAACAAACATGCACTAAGTACTAACAGAAGTATAGCTTTTTTTTCTCTCATATATTTTCTCCTTTTTATATCAAAATTGCTTTATATCTTTCACTCTTTATTTTCTTTGTATCTGCAAGTCTTCCTTTACTATTATACGTAAGTAAATAAATATCAAATCCATCTTTACTGCTATTTGTTACATATTTAAATCTATATCCCCAGTTTTCAATACCAGGAGACCTAATATCAGTACTTCCATAGTTACTTATTATATCTGAAAGAAGCGTAGACAATGTATACCCTGTTGCTAGACTTGCTGTGACTGCCCCCTTAGTTACCAAAATATCAATTGCCACCCCACCAGAATAGGAGGCTTTTATTTTATAATATGCACTGTAATATCTTACATTTATAGAAATTGTTTTCTTTACCCGCTTACTACTTGTATTTTTATATGAGCCACTATGCGTCTCAATCGCAGTATTCTTTAACTTGAATACACTCTACTTTTATTTCATTTATCTACTTCTACATCAACTTCTTCGTCCATATTTAAATGTCGATTTTTTCGCATCCGCCTCTTCTCCGCACGCTTTTTCTTCCTCTCAAGTCGTCTCTTCTTACGCCCAGCCTTGTGCGCACGCCTTCTTATTCCCCGGATTCCATTATCCATGAATTTGTTGATCTCTGCGCCTATCAGCATGACGTACATACACATGTAAAGCCACAGCGCAAGCAATATCACACTTGCAAGGCTTCCATACATATATGTGTTGATTCCCACTATATTGATATAGCTTGATACGCCAAATGACAAAAGCATCCAGAGTATGGTCGTAAATGCAGCTCCCGGCACAGCGGTCTTGATCCTCACCCGCTCAACCGGCAATGCCCAGTATGCCACGATCATAACCCCAAACAAAACCGTAGGGGCAAATGCTATCTTGACGATCGACAGGATATTCGCAACGGTATCCACCAGTTGGAATCTCTCCACCGAATCCAGCCGCACCAGCATTTTTGACACAACTACATCGCCGAGGATATATATGACCATAACCGCCACCAGCATCACACAGAATATCAATGTATACAGAGTGTGTATCGCTCTTCTGAGGAAATAATTGACGCTGTCCTCCTTGCCCGCCATGAAAGTAAGTCCGCGGCCTATAGCCATCGTTCCCTTTGATGCCGACCACACGGTGAGCAATATGGATGCTGTGGTGGCAAGCAGTGAGCTTTTGCTGTTGAAAATCTCTGCAAACATAAATTCAAAATTGGAGTTTATCTCCTCAGGAAACAGATCTCTGATTATCTCAAGTATCTGTGTCTCAGTGAATGGCAGATATTTGACAAATGTAAGCAGCGTCATCGCCAGTGGAAACAGTGACAGCAGCAGGAAAAAAGCAGACTGTGCCGCAAATGCCGCCACCTGATCCTTATTCATCTCTGCCATAAACAATCTGACTTTATGGTATATGAGCACTATGCGCTTCTTCAATTTCATAATTAGTGATTATCTCCGTTACTTCTCAACTGAACTGAGAACTGCTCCATTGTAATAATGGCTGATTATCTGTGCTGCAGTATATCCCAGCTTTGCCAGTTCATTTGCACCATTCTGACTCATTCCGACTCCATGTCCGTATCCGCCGCCCTTAAGTGTGTAGAGTCCTGTGTCATTATCCTTCTTTACATAGTAGAAATTACTTGGAACGCCTGTCCAGCCCGTGAGCTCTGATCCATCCTGCTCTGTTATAGCCTTGCCATCCGTGGCGAACAGAACTCGGATATTGCTCTGGCCGCTGACTACCACGCTTCCCTTGTCGCCTGTTATCGTAACTTCCTTCACAAGTCCACTGTCATCTCTTCCCGTCACCATTATTGACTTGATCTTGCCAACCGATGTCGCAGACACATCCGAGCATCTTGAAAGGCCGGTCTCAACCGCATTTCTCATCTCATCTTCTGTGTATGTAACCGTCCACCTGTACATAGGAAGATTTCTCTCAACCACATCTGTGTCCGTCTTGCCATCCATGAAATCCCTGAATGCCGCTTCATCGCTGAAATATGGGATGTCCAGCGCCGTATTCTGAATACGTGTACAGGTATATGGCATGCTTCCGCCCCACACCTGGTCACTCGTGGTAGTCGTTCCGCACGATGTTGAGAAATATACAGCATTTATGATCTCTCCATTATATGTAGGTACAATTCCGGATGTGGACTGGACTGCATCTATGGAATTTCCCGTCTCAGGGAAGTTATTGTAGACCTGGCACGATGTTGTGTCATCAAGGTCTGCATTGTATCCCCTGTAGTTACTTCCAAGCTTTCTATATGCAAATCCTCTGGCGCAGATTGCCATAGCCTTGAGCGCCTCCGGGCTGTAGCTCGATGAAACCTCACTTGACACTACCCCATACAGATACTGTTCTATATCTACCTGATTGATGATCATGTATCCCGACGAATCCTTTGTTATCTCAAGGGCTCCGTGATACCTCGGGGTGCCGCTTGATTTGCTGAGACTCGATACTGTTATCATTCCATCCGAACTCTCAGGCTCAACTATGATGGATGAGGCCTTGTTGTCGCTGCCAAGTGATACAAATTCATCCGCCTTGTAGGTTTTCTTCTTGCCATCGCTCGTCACGTTAAATCCTGTACTGCAGGTAAATTCCACATAGCTCTGATAATAATCTCCGCCATTTGTCAGGATGACCCTGACACTGTTCTCCATACCGGATATAACGACTGACGATCCGCCATAGCCGCTGCCCCCGCTGGTTCTGTCGGTACCGGACGATCTGCTGCCTTTATCCTCTTTCTTCTTTGAAGCCACAGTTCCTGCTCCCTGAATTGTGTAGTCATACTCCGCGATCTCTGTACTGTCCGTGTCGGCTTCAACATATTGCTTCAGATCTCCCACCGGATCATCCGGAGCTTCTATAACTATGGTCTCCACTGAATTGCCATCGTTGTTATCATCAGTCTCTTCGCCTACTCTGTTTTTACCTGTTATCATCATATATCCGACAAAACATACCAGAATTATGGTTATGAAACTCACTATCTTAAAATTCTTATTGTATTTGATCTTCTGATACCATTTCTTCCGCTGATCTATTCGCATTCCCCTGTCTCCATTTCTCCGCAAATATATCCACATACAGAGAAAAAGCAGCATATATATGCTGCTTCTTCATCTTGTGTAATAAACTGAAATGCGCCCTTGCTTTTGAGTCCTAGCAGCGCTAGGTGGGCAACCGCAATTGTATATCTGCCTTCCACTAGAACTTATATAACGAGGCTTGACTTCAATAACAATGATATAGGAATCCCGTTTATTCAAATGTAGGTTCAAAATCACAAGAGACTTAATACATCTCAGCTATGAGCACATTATACCTTACCTTTACATCTCTTGCAAGAATTTTTCACGTGAACTTTAACCACTACAATTGACATTATATGCCTTCTTGAAATACCAATCTTACCTGTGTTAGAATGTAGATACTTATGGGAATTTATAATTATTTCCAAACATGAAAGGCAGGTGTTCACCAAATGGATAAAACCAGCTTACAAATGTTATTCGGCGTATTGCTCGGAGTATTTCTGCTTGCACTCATAGTCATCACTGTGGTGTATGTCAGAAGAAAGCTTGCCGATAAGCGCGAGGAGGCACTGAAAGATCTCGATCTCATGCAGGAAGAGGCTATCAGGGAGGAACAGAGCCAGAGCAAGGGGTACTGGATAAACCGTGATGACATCGAGGACGAGAATCAGGCTCATCTGCTCCGTTACTACCACTATTTCGATAATATCGATGAATGTATCCACGATCTCATAGTTGAGATGTATGACTGTGGATTTGTCAGGACAGAAGAGATATTTGTCGCAGCATACGGTGAGGAAGCACTCACACCTGATTCATTCATTTACATGACAGATGCTGACTGCGATCTGGAAAAGGCAAAGGCTGCACTTCCGCCTGTCAGTGAGAAGAACCAGAAAATCATCTATGACCTCTGGTGCTCATATGTCGAAAAGCTTCTGGACACTGTTGAGATACACACAACCGATGCCAACAAAGATATAATCAAGGACGCACTTATGGTTTATGGCCGCAAAAAGATAACCATACTCCTGCGCAGTCCAGAATAAAATAAAACCTTTCAAAGGAGATTTACAAAATGAAAGATAACTGTATAGTAGCTCAGTCAGGAGGTCCTACCGTAGCGATAAATGCTTCGCTGGCAGGTGTCATAGACGGAGTTAAGAAAAGCAACAAATTCACCAGAGTTTACGGTGCAATTCACGGGATCCAGGGAGTGCTGGACAATAATTTCATAGATCTGTCCCTCATGGCCCTCTCAAAATTTCCTCTGGTAAATACTCTGGAGCTCTCCCCTGCAATGTACCTTGGCTCATGCAGATACAAGCTTCCTGATTTTGAGGTTGACTCAAAACCTTATGAGATAATATTTGACAGATTTGAGGAATATCAGGTTGCCGCATTCTTCTATATCGGCGGCAACGACTCTATGGATACAGTGGATAAACTCAGCAAATATGCAAAGAAGATCGGATCGGATGTGAAGATCGTCGGCATCCCTAAGACCATTGACAATGACCTGTGCCATACCGACCACACTCCGGGATTTGGCTCTGCAGCCAAGTATGTTGCATCCACCATGCTGGAGATTGCCCACGACACTTACATCTACCAGATACCAAGTGTTGTCATCGTGGAGATCATGGGCCGTGATGCAGGCTGGCTCACCGCTGCATCCTGTCTGGCGAGAAATGACTACAGTCCTGCTCCTCATCTCATATATCTTCCTGAGGTAGACTTCGATGAGGATCAGTTTATAGAGGACATCAAAAATGTATTAAAGACTTCAAGATGTGTCATCGTGGCCGTATCTGAGGGTATACATGATAAGGATGGCAACTACATCAGCGCAACTTCTGCTGTGGCAGACAAGTTCGGACATGCCCAGCTCAGCGGAACCGGCAAGGCTCTCGAGAGTCTTGTTAAGGACAGAATGGATATAAAGGTTCGTTCCATCGAGCTCAATGTCCTCCAGAGATGTGCAGCGCATATTTCCTCAAGGACAGATATCAACGAGTCATTTGCACTTGGCCAGGCTGCTGTAAAATACGCCGCCGAGGGAATGACTGCTGTTATGTCCACGATCAAGCGAGTTTCTAACGATCCATACCAGTGGATCATTGAACCTGAGAATGTATCTCTCATCGCCAACCAGGCTAAGACAATTCCGCTTGAGTGGATCACACCTGAGAAGAATGACGTCACACCTGAGATGGAAGCATATCTCAGACCTCTTATAATCGGCGAGGTTTCCCTTCAGTACAAGGATGGACTTCCTATGTACCTGCCGGTAAACCACCTGCTTTAAAGAATAAAATATCCCTAACACCTCAATATCTGTGGTGTTAGGGATATTTTTTTTATTTTATATATCCTACTGCAAATTAGTGTATCCAAGCAGCAGCTCTTCTACTGCCATGGCTGCCTCGCGGCCTTCGCGGATGGCCCATACGACCAGTGACTGGCCTCTGTGCATGTCTCCGGCTACGAATACCTTTGGAACATTTGTTGTATATGAGTTTGGACATGGAGTCTTGACATTTGTTCTCTCGTTGAGTTCCACGCCAAAGCTCTCTGCCACATATGTCTGACATCCGAGGAATCCGGCTGCGATGAGTACCACATCACAGTCAACGATATACTCGCTTCCCTCTATCTCTGTCATAGTCATTCTTCCTGTCTCAGGATTCTTCTTCCAATCGAGCTTCACGCACTTGGCTGCCTTGACATTTCCGTCCTTGTCCTTAATGAATTCCTTGACTGTAGTCTCATATATTCTAGGATCATGTCCGTATACTGCTATTGCCTCCTGCTGACCGTAGTCTGTCTTGCAGATCTTCGGCCATTCTGGCCATGGATTGTCTGGTGTTCTTGTATCAGGTGCCTTTGGCATCATCTCAAGCTGTGTAACGCTGACAGCGCCCTCACGGACTGCTGTTCCCACACAGTCATTTCCTGTATCACCACCACCGATGACGAGAACATTCTTGCCTTTACAGTTCACGAACTGCTTGTCAGCAAAGCCCGAATTTACAAGGCTCATTGTCGTAGTCTTGAGGAAATCAACAGCGAAATAGATTCCCTTTGCATCCCTTCCAGGTGCTTTTATATCTCTTGGATTGGCTGCACCACAGGCAAGCACAACTGCGTCGTATTCCTTGAGCAGATCCTCAGCCTTCACATACTTGAGGTTCTTGTTCTTAAGATAACCTGTCATCTGATCATCCTTCGGACACACAGCCTTCGCAGATGCCTTTCCGGTTGCAACCTCTGTGTTCAGTACGAACTTTATTCCTCTCTTCTTCATGACATCTATTCTTCTGTCTATGATCTGCTTCTCAAGCTTCATGTTTGGGATACCATACATGAGAAGTCCGCCCGGTCTGTCACTTCTCTCATACACAGTCACGTCGTGGCCTCTGCCGATCAGCTGGTCTGCCACGGCCAGTCCCGAAGGACCTGAACCTATGACTGCCACATTCTTGCCTGAGTGAACCTTTGGCTGTTTATCATTTACAAGGTCATTTGCAAATGCATACTCTATGATGGCTCTCTCGTTCTCACGGACCGACACTGGATCACCGTTTAAGTTACAGGTACATGCCTTCTCACAGAGAGCCGGGCACACACGGCTTGTAAACTCAGGGAAACAGTTGGTCTTGCTGAGTCTTGCAAATGCCTGCTCAAGATTGTCGTTATAGAGCATATCATTCCACTCTGGGATCAGGTTGTTCAGCGGACAGCCCGATGTCATTCCGCATATGTTCATACCTGCCTGGCAGAATGGAACGCCACAGTCCATACATCTTGCAGCCTGCTTTCTCTGCTCATCACGGCTAAGCGGAGTGTGGAATTCATTGAAATTCTTGATTCTGTCCTTAGGAGCAAGCTCTGCGCTTGTCTTTCTCTCATATTCTAAAAATCCAGTTGGTTTTCCCATTCCTACTTACCTCCGTTCTTAACCTTGTAGAATGCTTCGATAGCTGCCTTCTCGCGGCTCAGGCCCTTCTCCTCAAATGCAACTATCATATTCATCATCTTCTTGTAATCCTTTGGTATGATCTTCTTGAACTTTGGAAGATATCCCTCAAAGTCCTCAAGAATCCTCTTGCCTATCTCTGAATTTGTATAATTTACATGATCCATGATGAGCTGCTTCAGCTCGCTCACCTCGTACTTGTCTGTCACAGCCTCTATGGATATCATCTCTTTGTTAAGTCTCTTGTACAGATCGTTGCCCATATCAAGTACATATGCGATACCACCGCTCATTCCGGCTGCAAAGTTCTTGCCTGTTGTTCCAAGAACTACTACTTTACCACCTGTCATGTACTCACATCCGTGATCGCCAACACCCTCAACGACCGCCGTGGCACCAGAGTTACGAACTGCAAATCTCTCGCCGGCAACACCGTTGATGAATGCCTTACCACTTGTGGCACCGTACAGTGCAACGTTTCCTATGATGATGTTATCCTCATGCTTGTACTTAACTGAACGAGGCGGATAAACTATCAGCTTACCACCTGACAGACCCTTGCCGAAGTAATCGTTGCTGTCGCCCACCAGTTCAAGTGTAAGTCCCTTTGGAATAAATGCTCCAAAGCTCTGTCCGCCGGCGCCGTTGCATTTGACGATGTATGTGTCCTCATCAAGTGACTCGCCGTACTTCTTTGTGATCTCTGAACCGAATATCGTTCCAACAGATCTGTCTGTGTTGACCACATCAAGCTCAACGCTCTTCTTCTGTCCCTTCTCAAGTGCAGGTCCAAGCTTCTTCATGAGAATTCTCATATCTACTGTCTTCTCAAGCTGGAAGTCATAGACATTCTTCTCGTGATACTTTACCTTGTTCTGTGGCATATCCATATATGGATTATTGATTATCTTATCAAGGATTACATTTCTCTCATCTGCTCTGTCGCTGCTCATCAGGAGATCTGAGCGTCCAACCAGCTCATCAACTGTTCTGACGCCGAGCTTGCTCATGTACTCTCGAAGCTCCTCTGCTATGAACAGCATGAAGTTCTTCACGTACTCAGGCTTACCTCTGAATCTCTTTCTGAGTTCTGGGTTCTGAGTTGCTATTCCGACAGGACATGTGTCAAGGTTACATACCCTCATCATGACGCAACCCATTGTTACAAGCGGTGCTGTTGCAAATCCAAATTCCTCAGCTCCGAGCATTGCAGCTATCGCAACGTCACGGCCTGTCATCAGCTTACCGTCTGCCTCAAGGATGACCTTATTTCTGAGATCATTCATGATAAGTGTCTGATGTGTCTCTGCAAGTCCAAGCTCCCAAGGGAGTCCTGCGTAATGGATGGAGTTGTTAGGTGCTGCACCTGTTCCTCCGTCGTAACCTGAGATCAGGATGACCTGTGCTCCGGCCTTTGCAACACCGGCAGCTACTGTACCAACGCCAGCCTCAGACACAAGCTTTACTGATATTCTCGCATCACGGTTTGCATTCTTGCAGTCGTAGATGAGCTGTGCAAGATCCTCTATCGAATAGATATCGTGATGTGGTGGTGGAGAGATAAGGCTTACCCCCGGTGTTGAAAGTCTTGTCTTTGCGATCCATGGATATACCTTTCCGCCAGGAAGATGTCCACCCTCACCAGGCTTTGCTCCCTGTGCCATCTTGATCTGTATCTCCTTGGCACTCACAAGATATCTCGATGTGACACCAAATCTTCCAGATGCAACCTGCTTGATGGCTGAGCATCTGTTCTTGCCATCCTTGCCGATCGTAAGTCTCTCTATCGACTCACCGCCCTCTCCTGAATTGGACTTGCCGCCCAACTCATTCATGGCGATTGCCATACACTCATGTGCCTCCTGTGATATACTTCCGTAACTCATGGCACCAGTCTTGAATCTCTTCACAATCTCGCTTGCAGGCTCGACCTCATCGAGTGGAACCGGCTTGTCAGCGAACTTGAAGTCCATGAGACCTCTCAGGTGGAATGGCTTCTGCTCATCGTGGAGCGCTGCTGTGTACTGCTTGAACAGCTTGTAATCGCCGCGCCTTGTAGACTCCTGAAGAAGATGTATAGTAACAGGATTGTACAGGTGCTCCTCCTTGCCGCTTCTGAACTTGTGTGCTCCTATGCTTGTGAGGGCAAGGTTTGTGTTAAGTCCAAGCGGATCAAATGCTGATGAGTGAAGATCATCAACTGTCTTCTCAAGCTCCTTTATACCAGAACCGCCAACACGGCTTACTGTATTTGTAAAGTATCTGTCCACAACGTCCTTTGAAAGACCGATACACTCAAATATCTGTGATCCCATGTATGACTGGATCGTTGATACACCCATCTTGGATGCGATCTTTACTATTCCGTGGCATATTGCACTGTTGTAATCATCGACAGCCGCATTGAAATCCTTGTTCAGCAGATGCGAATCTACCATCTGCTTGATCGTCTCTATTGCCAGATATGGATTGACTGCACATGCACCATATCCGAGAAGTGTTGCAAAGTGGTGAACATTTCTTGGATCAGCACTCTCAAGGATGATCGCAACCGCTGTTCTCTTCTTGGTTCTTACCAGGTGCTTCTGCATAGCTGATACTGCAAGGAGTGATGGTATTGCAACATGGTTCTCATCCACACCTCTGTCTGAGAGGATGAGGATATTTACGCCGTCCCTGTAGAGCTTGTCGGCCTCGATAAACAGTCTGTCGAGAGCCTTCTCCATGGATGTGTTCTTATAATAAAGAATCGGAAGTGTCGCAACCTTAAGTCCCGGTACATTCATATTCTTGATCTTCAAAAGATCCGTATTTGTCAGTATTGGATGGTTGATCTTCAGCACATGACAGTTCTCCGGCTTCTCCTCGAGGATGTTTCCGTCCTTTCCGAGATATACCGATGTGGATGTGACAACTTCCTCTCTGATCGCATCGATAGGTGGGTTTGTAACCTGTGCAAATAACTGCTTGAAGAAGTTAAACAGTGGCTTGTGGCTGTTCGAGAGAACTGCAAGTGGTGTATCAGTACCCATGGCACTGATTGCCTCTGCACCTTTCTCTGCCATAGGATATATGGTATTCTTGAAATCCTCGTAGGTATATCCAAATGCCTTCTGAAGTCTTGCCCTCTCCTCGTCTGTATACTCCTGAACTCTGATATTCGGGATCTTCAGATCAGCGAGATGTACAAGATTGCTGTCTACCCACTCTCCGTAAGGCTTTGCAAGCGCGTATTTCTCCTTGATCTCCTCATCTGAGATAAGACGTCCGTTCACTGTATCTACCAGAAGCATCTTACCAGGTCTGAGTCGGTCTTTCTTCACGATCTTGGATGGATCAACGTCCAGGACTCCGACCTCAGACGAAAGTACAAGGTAATCATCATCTGTTATATAGTATCTCGATGGTCTAAGTCCATTTCTGTCAAGGACTGCTCCCATGAGCTCACCGTCTGTAAATAATATAGAAGCAGGACCATCCCAAGGCTCCATCATGGTTGCATAATACTGGTAGAAATCCTTCTTCTCCTGACTCATGGCTCTGTCGTTCTCCCATGGCTCAGGGATCGTGATCATGACTGCCATAGGAAGTGGTATTCCATTCAGTACAAGGAACTCAAGACAGTTGTCAAGTCTTGCTGAATCCGATCCATCCGGATCAAGAACAGGCATAACCTTGTACATCTCATCCTGCATGATGGTCGACTCCATAGTCTCCTCACGGGCGATCATCTTGTCCTCATTTCCTCTTATTGTATTGATCTCACCATTGTGGCACAGATATCTGTATGGATGAGCTCTGAGCCATGATGGTGTTGTATTCGTTGAAAATCTTGAATGAACAAGTCCTATAGCTGACTCATAGTCTGGATCCTGAAGGTCGTTGTAGAACTTCCTGAGTTCACCGACGAGGAACATTCCTTTATATACTATAGTCTTGCTGGAAAGTGATGGAACATACGTGTCATCATTGCTCTCCTCAAATATTCGTCTGACGAAGTAGAGCTTTCTGTCGAAGTCCATACCGGCCTTCACTGTCTCAGGTCTTCTGATGAATGCCTGCATGATGCATGGCATGACATCTATTGCCTTCTTGCCAAGGATTCCAGGTGTTGTAGGAACCTCTCTCCAGCAAATGAACTCCAGTCCTTCCTTCTCCACTATGACCTCAAACATTTTCATAGCCTGCTTGCGCGCCAGCTCCTTCTGTGGAAAGAAGAACATTCCTATTCCATAATCGCCTTCCTTTCCAAGGTCATATCCAAGCTCTGCTAAAGCCTTGGTGAAGAACTTATGTGATATCTGAAGGAGTATGCCTACACCGTCTCCGGTCTTGCCCTCTGCGTCCTTTCCTGCTCTGTGCTCAAGATTCTCAACAATCTTGAGTGCATTGTTCACTGTGTCATGTGTCTTTATACCCTTGATATTGACAACGGCACCGATACCACAGTTATCGTGCTCAAAGCTTGGGTCGTATAATCCGGTATTCTCTGCTCTCTTATTCTCAATCATGTCCTGTTCCGTCCTTTCCATGTTTTTGTTATTCTCAACGATATTTTGCTTTTAGCTTTTGTTTCTCAAGTAAATATTGCTATTTCTGTATTTTTCTCAAGTCATTTATCGTTTTTGATATATTACTACCATTTACACTGTTTGTAAACAACTTTTTTCAATAAATTATCTGACAGTTTTCGATTTGAAAACAATGCTCTGTAATGTATATACAATTCTTTATGTTGTAGCCTTCCTTTAAGCATCGGATGTCTCATATCTCAATGTCTCCGATGCATAAAAAAAGGAAGCCCCATATCTGAAGCTTCCTTGCTTAATTATTATGTTTAGTTTTTTATTCCTCGACGATCATTCCCTTTGGAGGAGTTGTTATCGTCCTAAGATCTCCATCCTCGTCGCTTCCATCTGATATTCCATCACCCGGAGCCTCCGTCGTCACCTTGACCTTCTGTGCCTTAACACCTGATATGCTCTCTATATTGCTGCTTATCTGCTTTACTGTGCCTGATATGACGTATTTGTCAGCACCATACAGATATTCATGTAATGCCTCCACATTGGATGCCATATCAGCAGCCACAAGACAGTTACCCTTGTCCGAGAGTTCCTTTGCCTCATATGCAAATGGGAATCCTGCGGTATCTACAACCTTATATCCAGCCACATCCTTGACAAGAGCATGTATATCATCCTTGTTAAGACTTGTTGATATACATTTAAATGAAACATCAACAAATGAATCAAGTGAACCTGTGTCTGCACTGAGCAACTTGTCTATAACCTTCATGAGGACTATTCTCTGTCTCTCGGTTCTTGTTATATCTCCCTGGCCAGTGGATCGTATTCTTGAATATGCAACTGCCTGCTGTCCATCAAGAGTATACTCTCCTGCCTCAGTTATTCCTGATGAATATTTGCCTGACAGGCTTATCTGCTCTGCAAGGTTCTTATTGAAGTTGTTCACCTCTTCATCAATGACCTTGACATCAACGCCTCCAACAGCATCGATTATACTTGCCATTGCACTGAAATCAACTGCCACATAATCTGTGATATTCAGGTCGAGATTGGTATTCAGTGTGTTGATGGCTGTAACCGCACCGCCGAGCTGGTATGCGTAATTCACTTTCTGTGTGGTATCCATGGAACCGCTTGCTATCTCCATCAGAGTATCTCTGTATACAGATACAAGCTTGATCTCCTTGGTGCTCTCATTGATGCTCACTATCATTATACTGTCACTGTTAGTTCCCTCATTCATATTCGAATCTCTGGAATCCACTCCGTAGAGTGCAATGGCACGATATCCCTTGGTCGCATCCTTGACACCGTCATTGACAAGTATCTGATCTGCACTTATCTCATTGATATCCATCTCATTGTACTTCATTCTGGCATAATTCTTGACATATATTATACATATGAGTATAAACAGTGCAAGTAGGACAAAGAACGCTATCGCCCACACCCTTGTACTAATGTTAAGCTTCTTTCTCTCCGGATTGACAACCTTTGGATCAGCCTCATCGAGAAGGTTCTCCCTGAAGAACTTTTCGCTGTCTGACTCCTCGTCCTCCTCAGGCTCTTCCTCATCATCCTCAAGCTCCACTTCATCGAAGCCCAATGCTTTGCCTATGTCTTCAAGTCCCAGATCAGCCGTATCTGATTCCGAATAACTGAGCTTATCCTCGTCAATATCCTTCTCTATACGCTCAAGCTCATCCATGTCCAGCATGTCATCTGTTCTTCGGGATGATACTGTCGAAGCCTCTTCCACAGGCTCTGCCTCTGCAGCTTCCTCGACCTCATCGTCAAGGACAGGCTCCGTATTCTTCTCCAGAATATCTGCCGGCTCAGTCTTCTGTTCATGCTCTTCTACTGGCTGTGTGGCAGTTTCTACAACTTCCGCATCATTCTCCTGCGGCTCAGTGATCTTGTTATCTTCCTCAACAGGCTCTTCCTTTTTCTCAGCTTCTTTCATCTGCTGGCGGCGCTCAAGCTCCTGCTGAACCTTAAGCTTTCTTGCCTCTTCGCGGGCATTCTGCTCTCTCTCGAGCTCCAGCCTCTCAACCTCAGCCTTTGCCTTTGCAACATTTCTCTGGGTGCGTTCCCACGCCTCACGTCTAAGCTCCTCATGTCTTGTCTGCACATCTGTCTCAATATTGTCAACTTCTCTGAGCAGATTGTCCACAGATGAGCTTCCTGTGCTCTGTATACTCCTGCGTGGTCTCTGTGCAGATTTTGAAGGTCTCTGCACGGTACTCTGATTGCTCTGTGTCCTCGGTACAGGGCCCTGTGTCCTCTTCACCGGACCTCTGTCCACAGCTCTGTCTGCTACAGGCTGTCCGGTCTGTCTCTGCTTTGCCCGGGCCTCACTCTTCACTCTTCTTGCCCTGCTGTCCTCGTGATAATACTCGTCATAATCCTCTTCCGGCTTCACAGGTCTGGAAATATTCTTCTGAGGCTTCTTCTCCGGCTTCTTCTCCGGCTTCTTCTCCGGCTTCTTTTCCGGTCTCTTATCAGCCTTTCTCTCCGGCTCATGATCACGCCTTTTTTCTTTCTTCTTTTTATCCCCGAACAACAATGATCCTATCAATCCACCATCATCAAGATAATCATCATCGTCATCCAGCCAATCCATGTCCTCATCGTACCTGGATCTCATTCCATTTTTCTTCTTATTATCCATTGGAACTCCTTTTTCAAATATCTAAAAATGTCGTTACCTCGCTCTATAATACATTATATTTTTTCCTTTTACAACATATATTATATCTTAATTAGTATAAACACCTTCATATTAACACTATTTTATTTGACACATGATGTATAAAAAAGTATACTCGTATTAATAATGTCTAAATATCAATGCTTATTTTTTAAGGAGCAGGAAATGGATAATAACAATATTACTTTGTCGGTGGTTATGCCCGCCTACAATGAAGAACAGCACATCAAAGATAATCTTCTTGAGACTAGCCGAATACTCAGCCGTTTTCTTCATCGTTATGAAATAATCGCTGTGAATGACGGCAGCAAGGACTCCACAGGCAAACTTATTGCCGAGGCAGCCGAAATGGATTCTCATATTGTAGATACAGGATATGATGTCAATCAGGGAAAGGGACATGCTATCACAACCGGAATTGCCAAAGCTTCCGGCAAATATATAGCATTCCTTGATTCAGACCTTGAACTGAGTCCATCTCTTCTCAAGCCATTTATGAAGCAGATGAGGGACACCGGTTCTGACATAGTCATAGGATCAAAGCTTCACCCTGAATCCAAGCTTGATTATCCTCCTATTAGAAAAGTCATGAGCTACAGCTATTATATTATACTCAAAATGCTGTTTCATCTTGGTATCCATGACACCCAGACCGGTATAAAGCTTTTCAAAGCAGAAGTCATAAAGCCGATTGCCGAGAACCTTTCCATATCGGGCTATGCCTTTGATATTGAAATCCTTGTGGCTGCACACAGACAGGGATATTCGATATCCGAAGCTCCTATCGTCCTGAATTACAGCAGGGATGATGCAGCAGATGGAAGAAGGATCAAGATCAAGGACATTTGGAAGGTATTCACAGACACTATTGAGATCAAGAAGAAATATCATTAATTTAGGAATTATACACGGATAGAGAAAATAAATACAAACTACACATTTATTAAGGAGATTTTTATGAATTACGAAAACGCTTACAAGCTTCTCGAAGAAAAAGGACAGCTACACTTATTAAAGTATTATGATACTCTCAGCGAGGCTGAACAGGCAGCACTCCTGAACCAGATCAGTGAAATTGATTTCTCACTTATCGATATGATCGGACACAATTCATCAGGAAGTGATTCTGATATTGCTCCCGTTGCAGCTCTCCAGATGGACAGCATTGCAGAAAAGTATGATATATACAAGAACGCAGGCCTTGAAGCCATCAAAGCTGGCAATCTGGCACTGGTCCTCCTGGCAGGTGGTCAGGGCACCCGTCTTGGATTCTCCGGTCCTAAGGGAACCTTCAACGTCGGTGTCACCAAGGATATGTTTATATTCCAGCTTCTCATCGAGCACACCCTCGATATTGTGAAGATGGCAGATACCTGGATCCATTTCTTCATCATGACCAATGAGAAGAACCACGATGACACAACATCATTCTTCAAAGAGCATGACTACTTCGGTTACAATCCTGAATATGTTCATTTCTTTAAACAGGAAATGGTTCCTTCAGTGGACTTCAACGGCAAGATATATCTCGAGGAGAAGGGAAAGGTTGCCATGTCTCCTAACGGCAACGGTGGATGGTTCTCATCCCTCTGCAAGGCAGGCCACCTCGACAAGCTCACGAAATACGGAATCAAGTATATAAATGTATTCTCAGTTGACAATGTACTTCAGAGAATCGCAGACCCAGTATTCCTCGGAGCAGTTCTCACAGAGGGCTTCCTCTCCGGCGGAAAGGTTGTCAAAAAAGCATACCCGGACGAGAAGGTTGGCGTCCTGTGTACTAACCACGGAAAGCCATATATCGTCGAGTATTATGAACTCACAGATGCCATGCGTGATGAGCGCGATGCCAACGGCGATTACGCTTACAACTATGGAGTTACATTAAACTATATTTTCCCGGTTGACAGACTGATGAAGATCATGAATGAAAGTATGCCTCTCCACATCGTCAAGAAGGCTATCCCTTATGTCGGTGAGGATGGAGAGATCGTCAAGCCATCAGAGCCAAACGGCTACAAATTTGAGACACTGGCTCTCGATATGATCGCTTATATGGGAACATGTCTTCCATTTGAGGTCGACAGAGAGAAGGAATTTGCTCCTATAAAGAATGCTACAGGAAATGATTCTATAGACTCAGCCAGAGAGCTCCTCAAAAAGAACGGCTACACACTTTAATCCATGAATATATAACAAAATAACAGGCCGATGGTATATGCCATCGACCTGTTATTTTTATTCTGCCTCATTTTTCTGCTGTTTTTCTTTTTCTCTTCGGAATATCTCATCTATCGCTTCCCTGACAAGCTCTGACATAGATACCTGTCGCACCGCCGCACATTCACTGAGCTTCCGATGAGTATCTGTATCTATCCTAAGTCTCAGGATCGTATCTTTTCTCTTTTCCGTCGGCCTTCCCGGGCCTCTCTTCTTATTGTCATCCGTCATTTCTTTTCTCCGCCATATAATTTATTCCTATCAGAACAGATATTTTACAACACCATTTACCGCATAACACATGAAGTAAAAGCAGCTTCTTGTAACTCCATATCCAACTTTTCTGTATACGGCAAATGTCTTTTTTGCAGACGACAGTTTTGAACCAGACTTACTGTTTCTCATCTGTCTGTATAATAGCAACGGCTCATTTATCGCAACCGAGCTTCCGTATTCCTTCAGTATCTGCAGCCAGCAAATATAATCCTCATGGATATCGTCGTTGCCCATCGGATATCTGAGTGCAACCTGTCTGTCCATCACAACCGATGAACAATTGATCACATTTCCTCTGAGCAGCATCTTATAGGTGACCTTTTCAGGAACTCCGATCACTTTTCCCGTTCTGGATCCGTCTTCGTTCACAAGCTCCCTGGCCGTAGAACACAGAACCGCACCTGTCTGCTCCATAAGCTTCAACTGTTTAGCCAGTTTATCAGGCTGCCACTGATCATCCGAATCTATAAATGCAACGTATCTGCAAGTTGCAGCCGCGACCCCGCGGTTACGCGAAGCTGCAACTCCCATATTTTTTTCATTTCTGATGATATTCACACGGTCATCTTCCGCGTATCCATCAAGTGCTCCTGTCAGATCATCCGTCGAACAGTCATCAACTATTATGACCTCCACAGGAATCCCCTGCTTCATAACTGAATCCACCGCAGAATAAATGGTTCTGCTGCTGTTATACGCCGGAATTATCACCGATACTTTTTCTCCAGTCATCACACACACCTACATCGATATATATCGCTTATTATTTATCTGTTTTCTGCACATTCTTTCCGAGGTCATAGAATGCATCCTCAGACTCATCAAGCCCTTCCGGCTTCATATTTACAGGTGAAGGTATCTGTACCTTCTCGCCATCCCTGAGTGCCGTGGTCATATTTGATGCGATTCCCTCTGATGTCTCCTTCTGGAACATGATCTTTACCGTCAGGAGCATCAGCTTGAGATCAAGCCATATTGAATACTGCTCATAATAGGTAAGATCCAGCTTAACCTTATCTCTAGGGGTTGTGTTGTATTTGCCGTAAACCTGTGCATATCCCGTAAGTCCGGCCTTCATCTTGAGTCTGTAGTCAAACTCAGGGAATGTCTTTTTATAAAGCTCGGCGATCTCCGGTCTCTCAGGTCTCGGTCCGACAAGTGACATATCACCCTTGAGTACGTTGAAAAGCTGTGGCAGTTCATCAAGATGCAGCTTTCTGAGCACCTTACCAACAGGAGTGATCCTGTCGTCATCCTTCTTGGCAAGCTGTGCACCACCGGCCTCTGAATCCATCTTCATACTTCTGAACTTTATGATCTTGAACACCTTACCATTAAGCGTCAGTCTGTCCTGCTTGTAGAAAACCGGTCCTCTGTCATAAAGCCATATAGAAAGTGCTGATATGAGCATAAATGGCGATGCTATGACAAGCAATATAAATCCACACACAAGATCCATGATCCTTTTGATGATCATGTCATCTCCTGTAAGCCCCTGGTTTCTTGACAACAGGATAGGTGTATCAAACAAATGTATCGGTTCTGCGCCGAGTATGATTATATCGGAAAGTTTTGGCACAACATATGATCTTATGGAATGTTCGAAACAATACTTCACAAGCTCATTTCTGATATAGGCCTTTGTCTCACAGATGATTACTCCATCGTACTGGAGTATCTTCTCCTTAATTGCCTGCTCGCCCTCACTTACATGTATCCTGTCTTCTATTACATACTTATCCTTACGGGCATTGATCTTGTCTATAAACTCCATCGGAGTCTTATATCCATATACCAACAGCAGATGCCTTGGCGGATACATTTTCGCATAAAGAAATCTGCAGGCAAATATCCAAATCAGGATGACTATTGCCTCAAGTACGGTAACCTCGAGCAAAGGTCCAGGATTTACGTAGTCACGACAGATTATACAAAGCTGTAAATAACCAACCACATTTGCACACACAAGTGCCAACAGCTGTGAATATACTATATCAAGCAGTCTGAAGAATCCGACTCTGTAACCACCATATAGCTTGGTAAAAAGTATGATGATGATTCCATACATTCCGATAACCGCCCAGTTTCCTCTTCTCCAGAACGGAAGCGTAAGCGTTACCTCATAATCCCGGTACCACATGAGTCCAAACAGCACCAGCTCCACAGCAATGAGTACACAGGCCTCACCCACTGTTATGAGACGTTTGTACCTATCCCTCTTTCTAACTCTTCTGTTTTCTTCCATATTAAAGCATCTCCCTAAGCATCTTGTTGACAGATCCAGGATCTGCTTTACCCTTCATAGCTTTCATAACCTGTCCGACAAGTGCTCCGAGAGCCTTCTCCTTGCCGCCTCTGTAATCATCAACAGCCTTTGGATTGTTATCTATGGCTGCCTGGCATGCCTCCTTAAGTGCATCGTCATCCTGAACAGTTGCAAGTCCGTTATCCTTGACATACTTCTCAGGATCAATATTGTCTGCAAATATCTTTTCAAATACTTCCTTTGCAACACCGCCATTGATAACCCTGTCATCAACAAGCTTGATGAGCTTCGCAAGATTCTCCGCTGAAAACTTCAGGTCTTCCGCATCAACACTGTTCTCCTTCATCAGTCTCATGGTCTCTCCCATGATCCAGTTGGAAACCTTCTTTGCAGGTGCTCCCAGTGCGATGGCATCCTCAAACAGATCTGCCAGCTTCTTGGAGGCCGTGATGATGTCTATATCATAGTCAGGAATCGCATATTCCTCTTTGTATCTTATCTTCTTCTCGTCTCTGAACTCAGGCTGTGCATCCCTTACCTGCTGGAGCCACTCATCGCTGATGTGGATAGGTACAAGGTCAGGATCAGGGAAATATCTGTAATCCTGTGCATCCTCCTTGGATCTCATAGGATATGAATACTCCTTAGTATCATCCCATCTTCTTGTCTCCTGGACAACATTTTCACCAGACTCGATGAGATCGATCTGTCTCTCTCTCTCATTCTCTATGGCTCTGGCAATGGCTTTGAATGAGTTCAGGTTCTTGGTCTCTGTACGTGTGCCAAACTCCTCTGAGCCAACCTCTCTGATCGAAAGATTGACATCAGCACGCATGGATCCCTCATTCAGCTTACAGTCTGAAGCTCCGAGATACTGTATCGTCTCCCTGAGCTTTTCAAGATATGCTATTACATCCTCCGCAGATCTCATGTCAGGCTCAGATACTATCTCTATAAGAGGCACACCTGAACGGTTGAAATCCACAAGTGAGCTGTCTGTATATGGATCATGGACAAGCTTACCTGCATCCTCCTCCATATGTATCTCATGGATCCTCACATATTTCTTAACTCCGTCAACCTCTATCTCAACCTTACCGTCCCTGCATATTGGATAGTAGAGCTGTGATATCTGGTAATTCTGTGGGTTGTCCGGATAGAAATAGTTCTTTCGGTCAAACTTGCAATTCTGTGTGATAGTGCAGTTTGTTGCAAGACCAACCGCAATCGCTTTATTCACAACCTCTTTGTTAAGTACCGGAAGTGAGCCCGGCATTCCTGTACATACAGGACACGTATGTGTATTCGGAGCTCCTCCAAATGCTGTGCTGCAGCCGCAGAATATCTTCGTCTTAGTCGCAAGCTCTACATGAACCTCAAGTCCGATGACTGTCTCATATGTCTTTGCCATCTCTTACAGCCCCCTTTCTGAAACCTGTGCAGGTCTCTTGTACTCTCTAGTCTGCTCAAATGCATACGCTGCCCTGATAATGGTCTTTTCGTCAAATGCGTCTCCAACCATCTGCACACCTATAGGCATTCCATTCTTGTCAGTTCCACATGGAAGTGATATTCCCGGAAGTCCTGCAAGATTTACAGGGACAGTGTACACATCGCCCAGATACATCTTGATAGGATCTGAGAGTGACTCTCCCATCTTAAGTGCTGTTGTTGGAGCAACAGGTCCGAGGATGATATCATACTTCTCAAACGCCTTGTCATACGCCTGTTTGATGAGAGCCTTTGCCTTGAGAGCCTTTACGTAATACGCATCATAGTAACCTGAGCTCAGTACAAATGAACCGAGCATGATTCTTCTCTTTACCTCAGGGCCAAATCCCTCCGAACGGCTCTTCTTGTACATGTTGTGGAGATCTGTATACTCTGATGTTCTGTATCCATACTTTACTCCGTCAAATCTCTCAAGATTAGAGCTTGCCTCTGCTGATGCTATAATATAGTACGCAGGGATAGCATACTCAACCATACCGAGATCAAACTCCTCAACTATTGCACCCTTTGCCTTGAGCGCCTCAGCAACACCATATATAGCTTCCTTTATCTCAGGCTCAAGTCCCTCTGTGAAATAATCTCTCGGAAGTCCGATCTTAAGCCCCTTCACATCATCCACAAGTGCACTTGTGAAATCATTGTCATCTCTGTTCACTGATGTTGAGTCCTTCTTGTCATACTGTGATATGATCTCAAGGATAGTTGCACAGTCCTCAACATTCTTCGCAAGTGGTCCGATCTGGTCAAGTGATGAACCGTATGCTATAAGTCCGTATCTTGACACTCTTCCATATGTTGGCTTGATTCCGGTAACACCGCAGAATGAAGCCGGCTGTCTGATAGATCCACCAGTATCTGAGCCGAGGGCGCATGGTACCTCCTCACCGGCAACTGCTGCCGCTGATCCACCTGATGAACCGCCTGGGACTCTATCTGTATCCCATGGATTTCTTGTCTCGCCGAAATATGATGTCTCCGTTGTGCTTCCCATGGCAAACTCATCCATATTGGTATGCCCTACTATGACCGCTCCTGCTTCCTTGAGCTTTACAACGGCCTCAGCAGTATATGTCGGAACAAAATTTGACAGAATCTTGGATGAACAGCTTGTCTGCACACCCTCCTGGCACATATTGTCCTTTATTGCTATCGGCACTCCTGCAAGAGGACCGCTAAGCTCTCCTGCATCTATCTTCTTCTGCACTTCCTCAGCCTGGGCAAGTGCTCCTTCACGATCAACCGTGACAAAACTATTGTAATCTTTCTCGCACGCCTCGATGCTGTCAAGACAGGCCTGTGTCGCTTCAACTACGCTCACCTGTCCATCTTTAATAGCTTTTCCCAGCTCTACAGCCGTCATACCCATTAAATTCACTTCAGCCTACCTCCTAGTCAAATGTCTTTGGCACCTTGTAGCATCCGTCTTTCTGCTCAGGCGCATTCTTCAGCATGTTCTCTCTGTCGTCTCCATTTACGACAACGTCCTCACGGAACACATTGTTGTATGGGAATGTATGGCTCATAGCCTCCACACCATCTGTATTAAGTTCATTCAGTTTGCTGACATAATCAAGCATGTCTGACATATCCTTCTTTGCCTGCTCCTTCTCCTCAGGGGAGAGCTCAAGCTTAGCAAGTATTCCAACATAATCAATTGTCTCATCAGTTATCGTCATGTTCTTGTTCTCCTATCTTATATGAGCAAAAATAAAGAATGTGCCTTCTTATTATTCTGTGTCAAATAATGTAAACACATTCTCCCGCCATGGTATTTTGTACCACAAAATTCCTCTAAAATATATCACATCCCAGGATATTATGCAAGACTATGGGCATTTTTACCTGTATTACGCAAAACACCGCCATGTAAAACGCTGCATACATGGCGGTGCTGTAACTCTATTTAAATTATCTCATCATCACTTCTGTTGAAGCGTCTGCTAAGCCTGACTATCTCCTGAACACGACCAAGCTGTAGCCCAGCTCTATGTCCTATTTCAATTGTCGTTGGCTCTTCATCCGGGAAATTATTTCCCGGTACTCTGTGAAACTCTCCGCCATTTGAGAATACTTCACTCACCACACAACCATCCCAGTTGTGTCCGAGATTTACCGCCGCCTCCGGTGCTATCACTGTTCCTGCATCCGACACACAGCCACACATCCGTTCCACATTTTCAAAGTAGAATTTCTCATATACTCCATACGAATTTCTGAGTCCCGAGTTGGAATTTGCACTGAGTGTCTTTGTGATAAAGTTACTGTGAAGATGTGTCTGTGCACACAGTGTGTCAAAACATATCACACCAAAATCCCCCATTAGCTCCGTTGCAGAGCTGCTTTGCAGCATATAACTGCTATGAGCTGCATATTCGTTATAATAAAAAAATCCCCGAACAGATTCGACATAATTTTCACTATGTCTTATCCATCCGGGGATGAGCCAGGCAGGTCAGAATGGTCTCTCAATATCTGAATATCCTTACCAGACTTTGACTGCTTTGTCACTTTTGCCCGTCTCCGCATTCTCAAGTCTCTACTCTATGATACTCACTATCTCCTCAGAGTCAGCCTTGACTTTATATGTCTCGCCTATGTCAAGTTTGTCATATATAGACTTTTCAACTTTATATGTCTTTTCCTTATTCTTCACTTCACATGTGACTTCATATTCAACTGATTTTTCCCCTAGCCTCTCCTTGTCTGTGAGCTGGGGATCTGGGTATTCCGGTGTCTTTCCACCGCCCTCCGCAGTCTCCGTCCTGTTGTACTTCCACCTCCATATTGTATAATAATACTTCGTCTTGTATATAGGCTTATCTCTATACACCGGAACAGACCTCGTTCTCGTCACATATCCATAATCGTCCACATCATTTGCAACTTCAGAGAAGGTTCCATCTCCATTGTCCTCATAGCTGTACTCCACATGGGAACCTATCACCTCATATGAATCATAGGTCTCCTCACGCTCACCAACATATTCCTGTTCAGTATGGTGCACCTCTTGTTTCGTGGTCTTTAGCGTGGCACCCTCGGGGAGTTCCCAGTCGTCTTCATCACACAGGAGATATTTCTCCACATCAACACTGGTCTTCCATGTCATATCCTTGACTGTGACTGTTCTCTTCTTTGGCATGGTTATGATTGCTGTAAGTCCGATTATAGCCGCTATCACAAGCATGCCGATCAGCACTATCTTCCACGCTCTAAATGAATGTCCACCTTTTCGATTGCCCTGGCCTCCGTTTTGTACGCCGGCAGCCATTCCTGTACCGGATGCATTTCTGGCATTCCTTGCGTCCTGCTCTTTCCTGACGTCAAAATACGCCTTATCCTTCGCACCTCGTTCAGCACCGCAGCTGCTTCACCGCGTGTTAAGGGCAGAATTGTAATTGCCGCAGTGATCGCATAACCAGTCGGCGCCTTTCCCCTTTGTCCTGCTCTCCTCCTCAGACAGATACCTCACTCCATCCATATAGAACTTAACTTCCTGTCCCCTCGGCTTTCCGCAGGACGGACACTCACGTTTCGTTCCTTCTATATGTTTCGTACTACAATAAGGGCAGTCCCAATACCCCATCACAAGTTTTCCCATATACAATATTCTCCCCGTATATACTACAGATAACTTACCTGCACAGCAGCATCGTAATCATGTGGTGTCTTGTTGTCAGTCCTGTGTCCAACGGCAAGAGCTATCTGAAATGAATATCCCTCCGGTATTGCAAGTGCCTTGTCAAAATATGCTTTCTTCTCCCCGTGAAGTGCATCATACACGCAGCCGATTATCAGATTTCCGAGCCCCATGCTCTCTGCCGCTATAGCCATATTCTGAACTGCAATTCCTGAATCCACCTTGCTCCACTTGAAGTCATCCTCAGCGCTTAAGAATATGAGCACCGGAGCCTCATAATAGAAATTGTGTGGCTGCTTATCCTGTCCGCGAAGTGCCCTCTTTTCCTCATCAAGCTCTTCCAGAATTGGAGCACTCCCCTTGACAACTGTAAAATGTATCTCTTTCTTATTCATACCTGTAGGTCCCTGAAGCCCGGCCTCGATGACCTTCTCAATCTGTTCCTTCGTAATCTCTTCATCACTGTATGCTCTCGCTGAGCTTCTCTTTTTTATTACCTCTAATACCTGATTATCCATTGTCTTTTACCTCCTATTCTGTCATTCCTATACTGTTATCTCTATCTGATTATCCTCTATGCAGACCACACAGCTCTCATAATAGCCATCGCCTGTCGTCCTCGGTCCGCTTATCACCTCATAGCCATCCTCCGCAAGCTGTCTGGTAAGCTCATCAACTTTTTCTTTGCTTCCCACACTGAATGCTATATGTATCAATCCGGTTCTGTTAAGTGTCTTTTCAGGATCATCCATTCCCGGCCTGTTCATTATCTCAAGCCTTGCGCCATCATCAAATGTGAGAAAATATGAACGGAAGTCCATCGTTTTATTATGATATCCCTCATTTGCTGATGCTCCCAGATATTTCTCAAAAAAATTCTTCGCAGCTTTAAGATCATTCACATACATCGCAACATGCTCAATTCTCATAAATGCAACTCCTCATTATCTTATACGCTACACTCAGATAGACAAACTACTATATGCATGCTGCTATAGGCATGCTATATAAGCTATTTTAACCCAATGCCACATTTTACACAATGGCATAAAAATATCACCTTTATCCATTTGTATGAATAAAGGTGATATCCCGTTAAAAGCAACGTCTGTAATCAGCCCGTTACACAATTTCATTCTTAGAGCATTCCCTCAAGAGTCTCTCTGATAGCCTTGATGAAGTTCTCACTGTTGAGGACTGTTGGGTTCTCAAGTGTTGTGATGAGAGCCAGATCCTTTGTCATCTTGCCATCTTCTATGGTCTTGATGGTTGCAGCCTCAAGCTTGTCTGCAAAATCCTGAAGCGCCTGGATTCCATCAAGCTCTCCACGCTTTCTGAGTGCTCCTGACCATGCAAAGATAGTTGCAACTGAGTTGGTTGATGTCTCCTCACCGGCAAGGTGCTTGTAGTAATGTCTCATAACTGTTCCGTGTGCTGCCTCGTACTCATACTTTCCATCAGGGGATACGAGAACTGATGTCATCATGGCAAGTGAACCAAATGCTGATGAGATCATATCACTCATTACATCTCCATCATAATTCTTACATGCCCAGATGTAACCGCCTTCACTCTTCATAACACGGGCAACCGCATCATCTATAAGTGTGTAGAAGTACTCAATACCTGCTGCATCGAACTGCTCCTTGTACTCTGCATCAAATATCTCCTGGAAGATATCCTTGAATGTATGGTCATACTTCTTTGATATGGTATCCTTTGTGGCAAACCACAATGTCTGCTTGGTATCAAGCGCATACTTGAAACAGCTTCTTGCAAAGCTCTCAATAGACTTGTCCACGTTGTGCTGTCCCTGAAGAACACCAGGGCCATCAAACTTATGTATAGTCTCCTTTATAACCTGTCCGTCATCGCCTGTGAATACAAGCTCTGCAGTTCCAGGACCTGGAACATCGATCTCTACGCTCTTGTATACATCACCATATGCATGTCTTGCGATGGTGATAGGCTTCTTCCAGTTCTTAACACATGGCTCGATTCCCTTTACTACGATAGGTGCTCTGAACACTGTACCATCAAGGATTGCTCTGATAGTTCCGTTAGGACTCTTCCACATCTCCTTGAGATTGTACTCCTTAACTCTTGCAGCATTAGGTGTGATGGTTGCACACTTTACAGCTACGCCATACTTCTGTGTTGCGTATGCTGAGTCAAATGTTACCTTGTCATCTGTCTCATTTCTATGTACAAGTCCAAGGTCATAGTACTCTGACTTGAGATCGATAAATGGATAAATAAGCTCATCCTTTATATACTGCCAGAGAATTCTGGTCATCTCATCTCCATCCATCTCTACAAGTGGTGTGGTCATCTGAATCTTTTCCATGTTTATGTCCTCCATTTTTATATTTCTTTTTTGAATTTTATTTTTGAATGTTTTTATAGTTCTTTGAATTTTCTAAGTTATGTTATATACCCACTGCCGATTATAAACCATAAGGGGCTATATTTCTAGTTTTTTTGAATCATGCCTGCCATTTATTAATATTATTTAGCCCCATATGCTGACATGCAAATGACTTTTTATCTCCAATACACGATCCGCAGCTTGTCATCACAAACAGATATGGACTTTGTTCATACACATTATACTTTATCATATATCATACATATCCATATATGCCTCTGACGGATACTTCACCTGATATTATATCGCGCACAGCTCCATCAGCACCCCTGACAAGAAGTCCGCCATCCGGGGAAAGTCCCAAGGCTGTATACTCAGTTTTCTGATCTCCCTCTATGACATATACCTGCTTATCCTTGTTCACAAGATAACTGTTGTACTCATCAACAAGAAATCCCAGATCTTTATTTTTTACAAACTCATCATATAGTTTTTCAAACTCATTTGACACCTGCGCTATGAACCATGACCTGTCACATCCCCTGCCGTTCTCTAGAAGAATTGATGTCGCCTTGTCCGCAATGTCCTCCGGGAAACTCTGGTTATATACATTTATACCAATTCCCACGACAACATAACTAATATCAGTTCCCTCTGAACTCATCTCTGTAAGTATTCCGACAAGCTTCTTTCCATCTGAAAGTACGTCGTTGGGCCACTTTATCTGAGGCTTGACACCATCCACTTTGCCGAATGCTCTTGCAAGTGCAACCGCCGACACCAGAGTTATCCTGGATACGCACGAGATATCTATATCCGGTTTTAGCAGATACGACATGGATATCGTTGTTCCCTTATCTGAATTCCAGCTATGTCCCCTCCGGCCTTTTCCTGCCGTCTGCTCATTTGCAACAAACAATGCGCCGTGTACAGGATCCGTCTCACCAACTATCTTAGCGCGGGTGTTTGTTGAATCAGTTTCATCATAGTAGTAGAGTTTTCTTGCAAATGTCTTCGTGTTGAGGTGCCTCGATATATTTTCCTCAGACATGACATCAGGAACGCTAACCAACCTATAGCCTTTATTATTAACTCCTTCTATGACATATCCATCATTTTTCAGAGCCTGTATATTTTTCCACACTGCGGTTCTTGACACACCCAGCAGCTCACATAATTCCTGTCCTGATACAAAACCATCCGTACTCTGGAGTTTTTCAAGAATTTTCTTTTTCATCTGTTCTTACCTTCTCTCTGAAAATATTGTACACTGATTCACATTTTGCCTTCGCCCCGGCAAACGGCACTACATAACTCTCCTTCCCCCTGTCGAACTTAAAAATATAATACTTCATCTCGGGATCTGGTTCTATCATTGTATAACCCGTCACTGCTTCGTATGGTATGATCTTACTTCCACCCTTTTGAAGTATCGTTATCCTGTCCTGTCCAAACAAATATGTAGCATCATATGCTGCACTCCTGAATGACGCCCTTACAATATAAAACCCATATGCCATGGCTGCTATAGAAACCGCCGCCTTCAAAAACCTGTAGTGACCTCCCATGGCCCACCACATACACGCGATTCCAATCAGTATAAATACTATTCCCACAATACGATAGGCAGCCCTGGTATTCTTTCTCTTGATAACCTTCTGTCTGATTATTCCATCAATCTGGGACTCCTGCTCCTCTCGTCTCGCCCGCTCAAGCTCATCCACTAGCTTTCCTGCCTGATTCACAAGAACTTTCTGCCTGTAAGATTTTGCTGTGCCACCGTTCATACTATTTATATTCCTGATTTCTTCTCTGCCCGTTTTATTATTCTTGCCAATCTTTTTATCGTTCTTTTTTTTATTATTTTTTTTATCGCTATCTCTGCTCATTCCATATCCCCCGCCAGGTCATTGTCGTTATCGATATTATCCCGGGTTGTATCCATGCGCTTTATGCACAATTATTTTCTCTTTTTTCATCACTTTTACGACTATACTTATATTAGTTCAGAGGCTAATATATATCAAGTTTTCAGCATTACAAAAGTGTTTACATTTTACCACGTTTAATCACCTTTTTTCCATATATAAAATCATTAAAAGGTGATTAACTAGCAAATACACGATATCGTGAAAACAAGCAATTTATGCACAAACAACTGGATTTTTGAGAGGTGAATCACATGAAGAATTTTATTGCGCGCATCAGTGGCACAAAAGACCTCACTGAAGGAAAGCCTTCAAAGCTTATATTGAACTTTGGTCTGCCCCTTCTCTTTGGTCTGATATTTCAGCAGTTTTATAATATGGTAGATTCTGTCATAGTCGGGCAGAAACTTGGAACGGACGCGCTGGCGGCGGTGGGTTCCACCGGAAGCATCAACTTCATGATACTCGGTTTCTGTATAGGAATCTGCAACGGTTTTGCAATCCCTGTTGCCCAGGCCTATGGAGCAAAGGATTTCAAGAATCTCAAAGCCTATATAATCAACAGCATATGGTCATCCGTTGCACTGGCTGCTGTTATAACTGTGACCGTAAGTATATTCACAATGCAGATACTCAAGGCTCTCAGAACACCTTCGAATATCATTGATGACGCATACATATACATATTTATAATATTTCTGGGCATTCCTGCAACATTTCTCTACAACCTGACTGCCGGAATACTGAGATCACTCGGAGACAGTATCACACCTGTCATATTCCTTGTGGGCTCATCACTTGTCAACATCATACTTGACCTTATACTTGTTGCTCCTATGGGCGTCGCCGGAGCTGCAGTTGCCACAGTAGCTTCACAGGCAGTGTCAGGAATCATATGTACGATATACATGACAAAGAAGCTTAAATACCTTGAATTCAGTAAAGAGGACTGGACATTCAGCATGCGCCACTGCCTGAAGCTCTGCGGTATGGGTCTGCCTATGGGACTGCAGTACAGCATAACAGCCATAGGCAGTGTCATTCTACAGACCGCAGTCAATGATATGGGTTCAACATATGTTGCAGCCGTATCAGCAGGAAGCAAAATCTCCATGTTCATGTGCTGTCCTTTCGATGCAATGGGCTCCACCATGGCAACGTACGGAGGTCAGAATGTTGGTGCCAGGCGTCTTGACCGTGTTGATCAGGGGCTTAAGGCGTGTATCAAGATGGGAATCATATATGCCCTCGTGGCTCTGGCTTTCTCCATCGTGTTCGGAAAGCAGCTTGCACTTCTCTTTGTAAAGAAGGAACAGATTGAGCTTATCGGCTACATATATGAATTCGTGGTTATCAACGCAGCATTCTACATATTCCTGGCTCTTGTGAATATCGTAAGATTCATGATACAGGGGCTTGGCTACTCGACTTTCGCCATACTTGCAGGAATATGTGAGATGATCGCCCGTTCTGTTGCCGGTTTCGTGCTGGTGCCACATTTCGGTTTCATCTGCGTATCACTAGGAAGTCCGCTTGCATGGGTATGTGCTGATCTCTTCCTGATACCTGCGTACCTGTGGGTTATGAAACAGCTGAGACGAAAATTTGGGGAAAATAAAATTAGCCGTGCCAAATCCGCAACGGCAACAATATAATGCTCACTTTATAAAACGACTTCAAAAATCGTTCCTCCAGACGGATTAGACTTAACTGCAATATTACCATCATGCACTATCACGATCTCACGTACAAGAGCAAGTCCAAGTCCTACGCCGCCAAGCTCACGGCTTCTGGATTTATCCACGCGAAAGAAAGGTTCAAACACGCGATCCTTCAGTTCTTCCGGGATACCATTTCCGGTATCCTCTACTGACAGGTAAACGTGTTTTTCCTTCTGACGCGCTGTCACTGTAACCCGTCCTCCTGCGTGATTGTATTTTATAGCATTCTCAACAAGATTGTATAACATCCTGTAAATAAGGATGTCACTTCCTATCATCGTTACATCCGTACATTCTCCAATAAGTTCTATATCCTTTTCCTGTGCAAGAGGTTCCAGATCCGCCAATACCTCATCAACAAGCGCGTCGACCATTATTTTATCATCCCGGCTCACAGTTTGAAGCTCACTCATATCAAGAAGTGTCTTTACCATTTTGCTGAGTCTCTCATTCTGTTCAGTGACCATCTTTATCGTCTGCAGAGTGACTTCATCATCTCCCGGATGCCGGGAAGAATTATATGAATCAAGCTGTATCTGCATTAAAGACAGTGGAGTTCTGAGCTCATGTGCTGCATTTGCAGTAAACTGTCTCTGTATCTCAAATGCATCCGAGAGGCGTTCAAGCATCTTGTTATATGAAACGCTGAGCTGGTTCAGTTCTTTAACATTGTTTTCTTCTATTCGTGAATCCGCCAGATTCTGTGCCTGTACCTCTTCAATTTTATCAGAAAACTCACTGATAGGCTTTAGTGCATGCCCACTTATAAAATATGTAGCTACTCCGCCAAGCAGGGCCAGCAAGGCAGAAATTATCAGGCTGTTTTTCTTGTAATCTGCCTTATTATTGTACACCTTAACAGAAAAGTCATTTGCAAATTCATCCCACTTATCCTCCGGAATACTGATATATATTTCATCAGTACCGCTCCCATTATCATCTCCCTGGGCATCAACGGTTTCTTGCAGAGAATCAATATAATACACGCCATTTTTATAGACAAGCAAAGTAAGGCATCCACATATAAGCGCAATATATAATGTGATTATACAGGTAAGCCTCCACTGCAGCGACATTCTTTTCATCTGTCGGACTCCTCTCGTATTTTATATCCCTCTCCCACCTTGTTCAAAATCGGATCATATCCAAGCACTGCCTTAAGCTTTCTTCTCAGCGAAGACATATGTACTCTGATCGCTCCACTGAAGCTGTCAACCGAAGCATCCCAGACATGCTCCATCAATTCCTCCTGGCTTACCGGTCTGCCCAGATTAAGAAGCAGATATTCCAGGATTCCATTTTCTTTTCTTGTAAGGGGAACCTTTTCTCCTTTTGCGTATGCCTCACGTTTTATCGTGTCAAACTTTATCCCACCACTTTCCAGACATACATCCTTCTGTACAAATTTTCTTCTTGTAAGACTTCTGATACGCGCCTCAAGCTCCTGCAAATGAAATGGTTTTTCCATATAATCATTTGCACCTGCATCCAGCCCTTCAACCTTATCCGCAATTTGTCCCCTCGCAGATAATATGATAACCTTTGTCTCCTCATTTTGCTGTCTGAGTTCCTTTAAAATCTCCATTCCATCCATACCCGGCAGATTCAGATCCAGAACGATCAGGTCATATTCCTCTGACAGAATGCATTCAAGAGCCTCTTCTCCGTCATAACAGGTATCCACCTCATACCCGACATCATACAGGCTTTTCGCAACCATATCACATATCTGCTTCTCATCTTCAACTATCAATAATCTCAAAACTGTCACCTGTTTCTTAACAAAAATCCTTCTTAACAAAAATTTTACAACAGCTATTGTATAATATCCAAGTCAGCTGGTCAACAAACACAATCATGAAAGGAGCTGCAATAACTTGAAGTACAGGAAAATATCTCAGATCATTTTACTCATCACGGGTATGGCAATGATCAGCTATGGTGCAGTCAGAGGTGAAGCGGCTGCCGTGCTCAGCAAAGCAATAAAATTATGTCTGGAGTGTGTAGGAATTGGATAAGAACAAATCACTGTCAAAAAAAACAGCCAGAATACGCGGATGGATACAGGCAGCAGCCACGCTGCTTACCAATATTCACATCCCCAATTTATTTAAAGGCAAGATCTATCAGGGCAAAGCAAAAACAGTATGCGTACCAGGACTAAACTGTTACTCCTGTCCTGCTGCAACAGGAGCGTGTCCCATTGGTGCATTTCAGGCGGTCGTTGGATCATCCAAATTTAAATTTTCTTACTACATAACCGGTTTTTTCATTTTAATCGGTGTGATCCTCGGAAGATTTATATGTGGGTTTTTGTGTCCATTTGGATGGTTTCAGGATCTGCTTCACAAAATTCCCGGGAAAAAGTTTTCCACAGCCAGGCTGAAACCACTAAGATACCTGAAATATATAATCCTTATTGTTTTCGTTATACTTCTGCCGATGCTTGTAACGAACTCCATAGGAATGGGAGACCCGTTCTTCTGTAAGTATATTTGTCCACAAGGTGTTCTGGAGGGGGCTATACCACTTTCACTCGGAAATGCAGCTATACGCTCTGCACTTGGAAAGCTGTTTTCATTTAAATGCCTTATTTTAATTACAGTTGTCGTTCTGAGTATTCTGTTCTACAGACCCTTCTGTAAATGGATTTGTCCTCTCGGCGCAATCTACTCATTATTCAACAAGGTCAGCCTTATGAGTATCAAGGTTGAAAGCAGCAAATGTGTCGGATGCGGTAAGTGTTCAAAGGCATGCAAAATGGATGTAGATGTATGCAAAACACCAAATCATCCGGAATGCATACGATGCGGAGCATGTATGAAGGCATGTCCAAAAGATGCGATCCACTATCAGTTTATGGGAAAGCCATGTTCCCCAAAAGGACATAAGCAAGCTTCCAAAACCAACATGTAACAATCAACCACACTAATATTATTTAAAGGAGCAATTATTTATGAAAACAAAAAGAACATTAATATCTATTATCACTCTCTGTGCAGCATTATCTCTCACGGCATGTAACGGATCAGGATCTGCCACAACTGAGAGTTCACAAAAAACCCAGACAGAAGCCACCACTGAAGCTGCGGACAATTCCAACACGAAACTGGATGATTTATATCAGCAGGAGAACCAGATCTTTTCAGATCACCAGGAAGTATGGAACAAGGTATTTGGCATGATGAATAAAAGCAGCGCTGATCCAAACGGAGATTATGCCGATTATCTGGCCGGCACCGTTGAATCAAACAAGGAATCCTTTACAGATGATGAACTGAAAACACTTAACGATGATATTGAAACCATCAGACAGATTGAAAAGCAGATAGATGAAATCGAAAATAAAAA
Organism: Coprococcus sp. AF38-1; assembly: GCF_003603945.1. Lineage (NCBI taxonomy): Bacteria > Bacillati > Bacillota > Clostridia > Lachnospirales > Lachnospiraceae > Coprococcus > Coprococcus sp. AF38-1. The sequence continues at coordinate 136,919 of NZ_QVGO01000008.1, read as the reverse complement.
CGCAGGATCAGAGAGCACCGACCAGAACGACAGTTCCGAAGAAATCACACCTTTCAAGAGTTTCTCCGGCAAGGATTTGGATGGTAATTCTGTTGACGAAAGCCTGTTTTCCAATAATGCAGTAACTGTCGTTAATTTCTGGTTTACCGGCTGCAAGCCTTGTGTCGCAGAATTATCCAAGCTTAATGAATTAAACGATGCCATCAAATCGATGGGAGGCGAGGTAGTAGGTATCAACACAGAGACATTTGACGGAAACGAAGATGCTATCAAGGAAGCCGCAGCCATTCTTGACAGCCAGGGTGCAAAATACCGCAATATCTCCATTGACTCTGATTCAAGTATAGGCAAGTATGCCTCCGACATCATGGCATTTCCTACAACCATACTAGTCGACAGAAATGGCAATATTGTCGGAGAACCTATGCTTGGAGGAATCGACAATCAGGACAACTATGACTCTCTTATGAAACAGATCAAGTCAGTGATCGACGCTGATAACAAGGATAAATAATTATAGTTGACTTTAAATTGAATATACTAATGAAAGGACAAGAAGCCTTTCTGCTTTTCAAAAAAGGTCATCTGGTTTTCAAGAAACCAGATGACCTTTTCCCGTGCAATAAAATTCTATTTATTCTCCCATGCTCAATTCCTGTAAAATCGGATTCTCCTGCGCATCATACTCGTATTTTACTCCATCCGAAAAGACAAGATTAAATTTTTTGTTTTCATCGGACGTAAAATACCCCAGCAACACAAGTGCATCCTCTGAACCCGCAAAACGAATCGTTAAATCATTCCAGTTCGTCCGTTCAACAAGAATGTCTTCGCATTTCAAGCCCTCGCAAAAGATAATCTCATTGATTCCACTGTTATCGCTGATACTGTCCGTCCCATACCCAATGCCAAAATAGTATGTGTCATTACCTGCTCCGCCTTCCAAATAATCATTTCCGGCTTCTCCAAGCAGGCAGTCATTTCCATTTCCGCCTAAAATCCTATCATCACCAGTACCACCATAAAGTACATCTGTACCATCCGAACCATTTAACGTATCCGCGCCGTCCAAACCATAGTATGTCATACGTCCGCCATCAAATCCCAACATATAATCACTTCCGGCAGTTCCATACAATGTCCTGCATGGACTTCCAAAATCTGTAATTCCAAATACGGAGCCGTCACAAATCACCTTATACTGGCGGTTGGCATCCGAAACAAAGAAGTTTTCTATGATGAGCTTATCAGCTCCTGAATCACTCAAACCGGCTTCACCACTTCCATCCAGAATCATCGTCAAATTATTCCAGTTTGTTCTATAAGCTTTTATATCTGAAATTCCGTAGCCTGTTATTTCTATGATATTTTCACCCTGTGCATCCGAAATCGTGTCCATACCATATCCTTTCTGATAGATATATACATCCGCTCCGGCACCGCCGTATAGCATATCCGTTCCCTTTCCGCCATCCAGATAATCATCGCCGCCGTTTCCGGCAATTCTATTATTTCCGTCGCCTCCAATAAGATTATCCGAAGCTTCGCTGCCGTTTAACTGATCGTCGCCGTTTTCCGCAACAATGGTCGTTCCATCAGTATATATACTGGTATGGTATTCTGTTCCTTCCCAGTCATTGATTGTGCGCAGTACGCCGCCGGAAGCAGTTGCATATTCTACAAGACCATCCTCAAATATCAGCCGGAACCCACGAGCATCCTCATTGATGCAATAATTCTTAATCACAATAGATGTTTCTGTGCCTTCAAATACAATAAGCAAATCATTCCAATCTAACCGATATGCTTTTATCTTCGTAGATTCCAACCCATCTGCACACACGATTGTATTCTTCCCCTCGGTGTCCTTGATTGTTACCGTTCCGCAGGAAGGAGATATATAGTATGTGTCATCATCTGCTCCGCCATCTATAAAGTCATTCCCGCTTTGTGAAATCACAACATCATTGCCTGCTCCGCCACTTACATAATCATTGCCTGCTCCGCCGCTTATGATGTCATCTCCATTTTCTCCAAAGATCTGATCATCTCCATCCATGCCATAGACCACATCTGCATCGTCTCCTGCCAATATCCGGTCTACATCTCTATCACCAAATATATAATCTACATTGCTTCCGCCGACGATATAATCATACTCTGCCCCTGCAAAAATAAAATTTTTACTGTTTTCTGCAAAGACTGCGTCTGAGTTTTCCGTACCGGAAATAATGTTTACATTGTCTGAAACGTCACTTTTATCTGATGCCTGAGCAGAGGAATCCATCGCATCATCTGATGCATCCGCATCCGTTGGCGTTGCTATCTGCGGTATCTCCTCTGTTACATCAGGTGAAGAATCCGTTTCACCGTCAATCTGCGGCAGCTCCGCAGCATCCGTTTTTGTCAGAATATCTGAGACATCAACTTCATCTTCCCCAACATAAACAATGAAACGTTCTGGATTGTCGGAATATCCGGTAACCACAAGACGATCCGCTGTACCCGAAATCAAAAAGAATAAATCATCTCCAACTTTCATCGCCGTCAAATCGTTCAAATGAATTCCTTCGCCAAACTGAATCGTCGAAGTGCCGGAGTTATCCTCTATAACGTCCACGCCATCGCCTTTATCAAATATGTATGTATCATCGCCTTCTTCTCCAAACATATAATCATTTCCTTTGTTTCCACAGAGGATGTCCGCACCTGCACCGCCGAATAAAATATTATCGCCATCTCCAGCCTTGATCTGATCTTTTCCATCTCCGCCATAGATTGTATCAGCGCCGTCTCCCGCTTCTATCTGATCGTCTCCTGCATTTCCATAAATGATATCCTTTTCTGCACTTCCGATAATCGTATCATTCCCCGCATACCCATACATATAACTATTTTCTACTACTGCCTTTAATGAATCTTCCGTTTCGGTTCCATAGATATAATGAAACGGACTGTCTTCATCCAAGCAGTGTATTTTTTTATCACGGAATATCAATGTATAGTCTGTATACGCTTCATCTTTACAGAAATTTTTCAGCGTCAACGTATCATTCGTTCCCTGAATGCGAATCTCTGCGTCATATTCATTTACTCCATTCACTCGTATATCCTTGCTTGATACACCCGTAAACCGTATCGTGTTGCTTCCGCCATAGTCAACAATTATATCCTGACCATATCCGGTAGAAAATACATATTCATCGTCTCCATCTTCAGAAGTATCTCCGATGTTTCCACCATAGAGTATATCATTTCCGGATCCTCCATCCAGACAATCATCACCGGAGCCTCCGGAAAGAATATCATTTCCGGCATTTCCGTATAATTTATCTGAACCATCTTCTCCATATATACGGTCCGAACCGCTTCCACCACTCAACTGGTCGTCCCCTGCTTTTCCAAATATATATGAATTCTGATTTGTACCGCTATAACGATCCGCTTTCTCCGTTCCAATATATACATATCCGGTTTTTGCCAGTTCAATCACCTCTGCATAATGAGTCGATATTGCAGAAAAATGCTCACTCCATGCAGAAAGCATCTCCGATTGATGCATCTCATCATACCATGCCAGATACAGACAGAAGTCATACAAAATAGAATCAACATCCTCGCCATCTGAAATCTTTTCATCAATGAGTGCAACCGGAAGATTCAGCAAAAGATTGTCTTTCCCGTCTTCATCCTGATATTCTACAACACTATACCAGTATCCGCCCAAGCTGGAATTCAGGTTGAGCATGTTATAATATCCATCCTCTATCGTACCATAAATATCTTTTAAAATAGCCGCTGCATTGACATTTGGACAAGTGCCGTCAACACCTTCAAATCCTCGTCCCATACATTCTTCAATTACCTTTAAATCTCTGGCGTCGATATTACCGCCTCTGCTGTTTGCTTCAATATCGGAAGCACCTGCAAGGAAATACAAAATTTCTTTTATGCAGCACCTTTTTTCTGCTATATCATTGGATTCTACAAATGTATACACCAATTTTGCCAATTCGCCGGTTTCATCCTCCGCCAGCGCCTGATAAATATTCGGAATATTTCCTGTTGTTTTGATATCTCCATGTGTCGTATCTGATGTTTTCACCGGGAACCAGAATTCACTTGCTTCCGTTGTCTTTCCATTTTCCAGCACAACCTCCGACGTCTCCGCTATCAATGTTCCGGTCGTCTCATCCAACACGCTTGTTTCCTTATGTTCCAGTCCAATCGATGTGATTCCCGTTTCTTCCAATGAATAAAGCTCAGTCATTTCTGAAACACCGTTATGATTCTTATCAATCCAGATTAAAAGCTGCCCATAAACATCATCCTCTTTATCTATTACCTTATCACCATTGATATCATATTCTGCAAGTGCCTCAAAACCAGAAGACGACAATGCTCCGCTTGACAGCGTTACCTGATCGCCAAACAACTCTCCGCCATTGTCAATCTTACCATTCTTATTTCTGTCAAGTGCTATAAATCAGTCCTCGTTGCCAATCCATGCCGTCTTTTCTGCAAAGCCGTTGTTGTCGAGGTCAAACTTCACGCCGTCAGCAAGCGTGGACAGCTCGATGCCATCTGTTCCCAAATCTACCACCAGCGGATCTCTTGGCGGCTGAGCGTTTCCAGCCTGGTCATATTCATCCGCCAAATCCTGCAGACTGTCTGTAATGTCGTTTAATGCGTCTTCATCTCCATTTTGAATTGCATCGCTAACGTCTTCCGCCATATCCTCGCCACAATATATCTCCACCGCGGTCATAAAATCGTCTTGGGCATTTTGTAGTTCTTGAGCGTACGCATTTGTTTTCGGTACCAATACAACACCCGCTGTCGTCACAGTACCCACCCCTGCCACTTTTAATACTTTTGGCAGATTTGCTGCTACCGTTGTCTTAAATGACTCGCAGGCAGCAATAATAGCCTCGGATACCGAATTCCATGTATTCGGATTTCTGTTTATTGCCACATTTGCCGCCTGAAGCGTCGTAGCAGTTGCTACGAGCGTTAAATACACATATGGATCGATTGCAACCAAACCTTCACCACTTGGTTTGTCAGTCTGATCATTGTTTCCATAGTCCTGAGTGTCAGTATATGATTCTGTTTTATTCTTTGACGGCACACTAACTGTCACCGGCGAAGGCTCCGGCTCTGGTTCTTTCTTTTTTTCGTATCTTTTGAATTTATATAAGATCAAACCATTATTTTGAACGGTATAGGTAACGACGTAAGATACTGTATCACTTATCGAAAATGTACAGCTACTACTCGAAATGATGGATGTGTTACCGGTAAAATGGGTTGCCTTAGTCTTATCAACAGTACCGTTTTTTATATAATCTGAGGCTTTTGTACAATTCGCCGAGAAAACATAATTTTTTAGTTGTGCTTCTCCCGACGACTTCTTTGGGTCAACGGAATAGGAATAAGGCTTTACTTCCCATACATGAGTCTTTTCGTTTTCCTCTATAGCAATATCTGCTCTTCCTGTCTTGCCAGTTTTTTTCCGTTTTTATCTACAAATTCTATACTATACTCTGATTTTATCGATTCTGATGTACTTACTTTTGTTTTATATTTTGTAACTATATCTTTCTGCACCTCTATGTGAAATTTATTCCACGCCAAACGGTCTACATAAATTGCCGTTCTCCAATCCCCTGCCCGCACGCTGGCTTCTGCGGTCGAATCGGCAAACGCTTCCGCTGATGCCTCGCCCATACTTGAAATCTCATCTGTCAAAGATGCAAGAATCGTCTCTCCTGAATTTCCACTTTCTGCGAAAGCTACGCTGCAGTTCGTCGGTAACACTGTCAATAACATTGATATTGACAGCACTACAGCAATAATCCTTCTTGTCATTTGTTTTAATTTCATATGCTTACTCCCTTTTTCCCTTAGTTTTTTACACTTCGACTCCCATCGCACGTATTGCATTTAAATTTTTTTCTGCGCGCTCTGCCTTTAACCGCGAAACTTCTTTTTGGGTTGCTTCATCTTCAAAAAATTTCCCATATCTTTCAATATTGTCACGAAACCGCCTTTCATACCAAGTCAATTCCCGCTCTCCTTCTTCTTCCGTAATTTTATTATCTAGAATGTCTTGCTTTAATTCCATTTTTATCTCTTGATAATCACTTTGCACTTTCACTCTATAGGATTCTTTATTCGGATACTTTGCCGGCAAAATAAACACATCTCCATTACATTCCGTTCTTCTATTAATTTCTAACTCATCAAAGCCATATAACTCCAAATAATCTACGCATGTCTTTAAATCCACCACCTTGTCAAACGCCGGAATTATATAATGCTCTATGCCTGTCATGGCAAACGCAATCTGTTCCCTAAGAGATGCTTCATCTCCCTTTTTGATGATATAGTCAACTCCCGGCTGTTCATTCTCATACACTGGTATGCCATTGCATTTCGCCTTAACATACATATCCAGATGCGTAGTATTTATCCAGTCCATGCTGGCATACACAGACCGGTTCAGATTAATCTCCGGGCGGTATATACTGCCAACCGCACAGTATACTTCAAACCGTTTTTCCTCCAACTGCGGCGACAACGCCTGCTCCAGCCGATAGTTGATGACTTGAATAATCTCAGGAGTTGCCATCCTCACAAAGTGCGGATACCTCCCCTTTACTTTCTTGAAGCCATGCGGCTCCAGCGTTTCCTTAAACGCCGCTTTAAGACTCTTGTCCACTTCCAATGTTCCCATTTCTCTTTCTCGCACACAACAGATGTACGATACCCCCTTTTCGTTAAATTTAATGTAACTGTTCAGAGCCAACCTTCTTTTTACCCTCGTTTTTTACACTTCGATTCCCATCGCACGTATTGCATTTATATTTTTTTCTGCACGCTCTGCCTTTAATCGTACAAGTTCTTTTTTAGTTTCTTCATCTGTAAAAAATTTTTCGTATCGCTCTATTGTATCATCAGCTCTTTTTTTACAGCGCAGCATTTTTATTTCTCCATCCGCTCTCAACATTTTACCTTCATCAATATCATGAAACACTCTTTCCTTTATTGCTTCATACTTATTCAGCACATTCTCCTTGTAGCTTTCTTGATTAGGATATTTGGCTGGTAAAATTAAAGCTTCCTCGCTATTTTCAAACTGATACCTGTTCCATACTGTTAAGCACATAGAATCATATAACTCTAGATAATCTACGCATGTCTTTAAATCCACCACCTTGTCAAATGCCGGAATTACATAATGCTCAATTCCTGTCATGGCAAACGCAATCTGTTCCCTAAGAGATGCTTCATCTCCCTTTTTGATGATATAATCAACCCCCGGCTGTTCATTCTCATACACCGTTATTTCATTGCATTTTGCCTTCATGTACATATGAGGCATCGTAGTATGTATCCAGTCCATACTGGCATACACAGACCGGTTCAGATTGATTTCCGGGCGGTATATACTGCCGACCGCACAGTATACTTCAAACCGTTTTTCCTCCAACTGCGGCGACAGAGCCTGCTCCAGCCGATAGTTAATTACTTGAATAATCTCGGGAGTTGCCATCCTCACAAAGTGCGGATACCTCCCCTTTACTTTCTTGAACCCATGCGGTTCCAGCGTTTCCTTAAACGCCGCTTTAAGACTCTTGTCCACTTCCAATGTTCCCATTTCTCTTTCTCGCACACAACAGATGTACGATACCCCCTTTACGTTAATTGAACAATATAACTCTGACTATGAAAGTATTTTCAGTGGCTTCAAACTGTATCTCGCCATTATTTTGATTCACAACATCCTGTACTCTCTGTAAACCCATGCCATGATTATACGAATCATCTTTGGTGGTAAGGAAATGTCTCCCTGATTTACGCAGTTGACCATATACTGATAATCGGCACAATTATCAGAGCCACACTCGGCACTATCTGCTGCTCATTCCGGCTCTGCATTATCCTTCTCAGAAGACACATAAACACAATCTCCATGCTGTAATTATTCAGTCTATGCCGAATATACTGTCCTATATCTACGCCGCTGGTCGTAATCAAATCAATATCCAAGAATAATAAATCAATCGCATTCCCATCAGCCCCTATAGTTAAACAAAGCATTTACATTTTAGATTGTATCACCCATACCATCTTAAATCCAATGCTTTGTAGTAGGCTGCTAATCAGAACCGCCGCCATCATCTCCACTTTCAGATAAGCTCCGAGTATCACACCCGGAAGATGTATTCCTCAATGATTGCCGGTACTATTGCAAAACAGACATTCCTTTGCACCAAACCGATCATTCGCCAATTGTTTTATCAACCGGCCACGACTTTCTGAGAGCCATATAAGAGATCAGGAAGTTTGCAAGCCATCCCGCCGGCACCGCAAGCCAGACAAATTCGATACCAAAACGGGGCGCACAAATCAGGGCAACTGACAGACGGATCGCTAAGTTGACCATATTTGCAATGAGAAATGGGCGCATGATCCCAAGTCCTCGAAGAACCCCATCGGTTGCCATCTTGATTCCCATGAAAATGAAAAAGTAGCCAAGCCATCTCATATAACCCCCAGACACCTGATATGCCAAAGCGGTTCCATCTTTGCCAAGGAATAAAGATGAAATCTGAGTATGCAGTGTTTCAATGACTATAAATGCGATGATCGCAAAGCACATATCCAACACCAGCGCAGCCCGATATCCTTTTTTGATACGTTTGATTTTCTTTGCACCAAGATTCTGAGAAACATATGGTGAAACTGCATTTCCAATGGATACAAATATCAGTGAAAAAACATTCTCTACCCTCATCGTTGCTGAGTAACCTGCAAGCGCCTGTGTGCCGAATGGATTTACAACTGCCTGAACGATCATCATACCAATCGACACTGTGGACTGCTGAAGAACCGATGGTACGGCAATTCTAAGCATGGAATGTAACTCGTGCCTGTCAAACCAATCAAAACGGCCTTTATATTGACGCATCCGCCAAAGAAAAATCAACAGTGAAAACACTGCGGATATTCCCTGAGCAATGAGAGTTGCAAGGGCTGCACCGAAAACGCCAAGGCCGAGGCCTGCCACCATCCAAAGATCCATAACAATATTCAAGACAGAAGAAAATATCAAAAGGCCCAACGGTATCTTTGATTCACCGATTGAATTGAACATTGTTGAAAGAATATTATACATAAACAAAAATGGAAATCCGGCAAAATAAACACGAAGATACAGCACCGCTTCATCCAGTATGTCAGCAGGTGTCTGAAGCAGCGTCATCATCGAACGTGAAAAGATAAGACCAAATACACCCAAAAGTATGCTTAGGATCATAAAACTTATCAGCGATGTTGATACTATTGTTTTCATTTTACTATAATCCCTGGCTCCAAAATAGCGGCTCACAAGCACGCCCGCACCTACGCCGGCACCGAGTGCCACACAAATGAATACATTTGTAAGAGCGGCACATGCGCCAACAGCCGCAAGTGCAGATGATCCGACATACTGGCCAACTATTATTGAATCAGCCATATTATACACTTGTTGAAAAAAGCTGCCCAAGATCATAGGCATTGCAAAAACTGTCAGCGCTTTAAGCGGTGCATCTGTGATCAAATACTCATCTTTTGACATTTTGTTATTCCTCCAAACTGAATATTAATCCACTTGTCCTTATTTACAACAACAAAAGGAACACTCCCTAATAATCTCTTACTGGAAAGTGTCCCTGTTATTTTTCTGTTATTTGATTTCCCTGTGAATCAGGTCAAATTACTTTGCGTTTCTGTAGATGATATCGTTTCTTCCCGGACCGTTTGAGATCATGGTGATTGGGAATCCGATATGCTCTTCAACGAACTCAATGTACTTTCTGCAGTTCTCTGGGAGATCCTCGTACTTCTTGATTCCTCTGATATCTGTCTTCCAGCCTGGAAGTGTCTCATATACAGGCTTTGCTTTCTTGAGTTTTGATGTTGTTGGGAAGTCTGTTGTAACCTCACCGTTGATATCGTAGCCTACACATACCGGGATCTCATCGAGATATCCAAGTACATCAAGTACTGTAAATGCAACGTCTGTTGTTCCCTGGATACGGCAACCATACTTTGATGCCACACAGTCGAACCAACCCATTCTTCTAGGTCTTCCTGTTGTTGCACCAAACTCACCGCCATCACCGCCGCGGCGTCTGAGCTCATCTGCCTCGTCGCCAAATATCTCACTTACAAACTCGCCTGCTCCTACTGCGCTTGAGTATGCCTTACATACAGTGATGATCTGCTTGATCTCGTATGGAGGTATACCTGCACCGATGGCACCGTAAGCTGCCAGAGTTGATGATGATGTAACCATAGGGTAGATTCCGTGATCCGGATCCTTCAGTGAACCAAGCTGACCCTCAAGAAGGATGTTCTTGCCCTCCTTGATCGCCTCATAGAGGTATGCTGATACGTCACATACATAAGGAGCAACCATCTCCTTATACTCCATGAGTGTGTTGAATATATCATCAACCTTTAAGAGTGGCTTGTGATACAGGTTCTCAAGAAGAACGTTCTTCTGTACTATAACTCTCTCGATCTTCTCCTTCAGTGCTTCCTCATCAAAGAGCTCGCTTACCTGGAAACCGATCTTTGCATATTTATCTGAATAGAATGGAGCGATTCCTGACTTTGTTGATCCGAATGACTTACCTGCAAGTCTCTCCTCCTCGTATTCGTCGAAGAGAATGTGGTATGGCATAACCATCTGTGCTCTGTCAGATACAAGGATCTTAGGCATTGGTACATTTCTGTCTGTGATGGACTTTATCTCCTTGAAAAGAAGAGGGATGTTAAGTGCAACACCATTTCCAATGATACTTGTTGTGTGACTGTAGAACACTCCTGATGGAAGTGTATGTAAAGCAAATTTACCATAGTCATTGACAATTGTGTGACCTGCGTTGGCACCACCCTGGAATCTTACGATTATGTCTGACTCCTGGCCTAACATGTCTGTGATCTTACCTTTTCCTTCGTCGCCCCAATTGGCTCCTACAACCGCTCTTACCATAATACTTTTCCTCGCTTTCGCAGCATTTTGAAATATTTTCTGATATCCGTATTGTGGCTGTTCAAATGTTTCTGCCTATACATAATATTTATAAGCAAATCACTCACAATACCTTCTCATTATAACACTATAATGTCATAAGTAAAATCAATATTATTTATATTTATTATAAGTGTATCTTATATTTATCTTTACATTTTGCGGAAACCAACATAAACTGTACATATGATTGTTTTTGTCCACACCTGATGTATTTTTACTTATTTATCACATGTTAAATTTGCACTCAAACTAGCATGTATCTGCCAATCTCAACCGAATCTGGAGGAAATTATAAATGAACATAAATTTCGAATATTACAAGATCTTCTACCACGTCGCCAAAGCATCCAGCATATCCGCCGCTGCCAGGGAGCTGTGTATATCCCAGCCAGCCGTAAGTCAGGCGGTCAAAGCTCTGGAGCAGGCGATCGGCATAGAACTGTTCATCCGAACAAAGAAGGGCGTTTCACTGACAAATGCCGGAGAGATCCTCTACTCCCACGTTGCAGCGGGATACGAATCCATCTCCCTGGGTGAACAGCAGCTCTCACAGCTCCTCCACATGGAGACCGGTGAGATAAGTATAGGTGCAAGCGATATGACACTGCAGTTCTATCTCCTGCCATATCTGGAGCATTTCCACCAGCTATATCCGGGGATCAAGGTTCATGTCACAAATGCTCCGACTCCCAGCACGATAAATCATCTGCTATCAGGCAACATAGACTTCGGTATCGTCACCAGTCCTCTTCCTGCAGATCCTCACATGGAGATCAGGCAGGCAAGGGAGATCGAGGACATCTTCATCGCCGGACCAAGGTTCTCATATCTTCAGGGCAAAACTCTGGATTACCACGAGCTTGACGAACTTCCGATCATTTGTCTGGAACACGACACAAGCACACGCGCATATGTCGACACATTCCTGAGCCATGAAGGCGTGACTCTGCAGCCCGAATTCGAGCTGTCGACCAGCGATATGATCGCCCAGTTCGTCATGAGAAATCTCGGCATCGGCTCCATCATGGCAGACTTCGCCCAGAGCTATATAGACCGCGGCAACCTGTTCCGCCTGCAATTTAAAAAGCCCATACCAAAGCGTCACATGTGTATCATCAGTGACAGGCGCCGTGGTATGAGCGTTGCTGCAAATAAACTTATGGAGTTGTTGTAGAAATCATCCCCACACCCATATATCATAGCAAAATAGAGCATGTTCGTCCATTTGAACACGCCCTATTCTTATCACATATTTCTATAATCCGGAATCAGTTCATCACACAGCCCTGTCTCTTTAAGCAGTTCTCTTGATGAGTCACCGTAGATTCCCACTATATATCCGGCTCCGGCTGCCGCCGCTGCCCGGATTCCCGACGGTCCATCCTCTATGACCATGGTTTCTTCCGGCACTGCTCCGATGCGTTCCATGGCTCGGATGTACATATCAGGGGCCGGCTTAGCATTCATGGTTCCATCGTCGTATGCGCACAGCGTTATGTCAAACCATCTGCCAAGACCAAATTTTTTAAAATAGAATGCGAGATTTGTCATATTTGACCCTGTGGCTATGTTCATATTTATCCCCTGTTCCTTAAGTTTGTCAAGGTGTGCCACTAGGCCGTCCACCAGCTTGAAGTTTGCAGTATCTTCCATGTACATCTCTCTGTACATAGCCTCTTTCTCCTCGGTAAGTTCAAGTATCCTCTCCTCGGTTAGCGTACCCTTTCCCATGAGGTATTCCAGAATATCCTTGTTCGTGTGCCCCAGCACATGATGCTGAAACTCCTCCGTGCTCATCTGTCTGCCAGCAAGCTTCTCCGCATAATCCTTCCAGGCTATCTCATGATACTTTCCGTCAAATATCATTGTACCGTTCATGTCAAATATAATGTTCTTTATCTTATTATTCATACTTGTCTCCTATATCTACCGAATGCAAAACATCACTTATCCTCACTAAGCAAATGCTTGTATGTTCCGTCTATTCCTATCGCTCCAAGCGGCGCAGTCACCACGATCGCCAGCACGGCAACCGACAATACTATATTACCACATGCCAGCCCTGCCGCAAGCGGAACTGATCCGATGGCTGCCTGAACTGTAGCCTTTGGAAGATACGCGATGACACAGAACAGCCTTTCCTTCCATGTAAGTGATGTATGTGCCACGCAGATCAGAACACCAACCGTTCTAAATGCCAGTGCGACAAATATCATAAGGAGCGCCGGAAGTCCTGCTGCCAGGGTGTATCTGATATCCACAGCCGCACCCACAAGCACGAACAATATGACCTCCGCCGCAAGCCATAGCTTTCCAAATTTCTGTGAGAGTCTTCCCGACACCGACTCTGGACATTTGAGTTTCAGGACACATGCCATAGCCACCACCGCAAGGAGTCCCGACACAGACACCTTTCCCTCAAGCCAGCCCTCTATCGCTATAAGCAGGAACGAAAATCCCAGCACGATGATGACCTTCATGCTGTTTCTCACGCAGTGTTTCCTTGCATAGGAAGTCTCAAAGAACAGATAGAGTCCATATCCAACGGCCACGCCAAGCAGTACTCCAAGCACGATGGATATTGGAATGTTCACGAAATCCATGACATGAGCACTTCCGCCCTGCGCCATGCTGAGAAATGTGGTAAAAAGCACTATGACAAATATATCGTCGCAGGACGCCCCCGCAAGAATCATCTGCGGAATCGCCTTGTCAGTTCCGTACTTTTTCTCTATGAGATTCACCATTCTCGGAACAACGACCGCCGGTGATACCGCGCCTAGCACCGCGCCCATGACAGCTGCCTCTGTGCGGTTTATTCCAAGTATAACAGGTGCGCACAGTATATATCCGATAATCTCGAATGACGCCGGGACAAATGAGAGCAGCACAGCCGAGCGTCCCGACTTCTTCAGATCCTTAATGTCAAGGGACAGTCCTGCCTTGACAAGTATGATGATAAGCGCTATCTTTCTGAGATCAGCAGATATGGACAATATAGACGGATCAAAGAGATCCAGCACATACGGACCAAGAACGATTCCCGTCGCCAGCATTCCTATGATGCGCGGCAGCTTAAGCCTCTGACAGATGGCGCCCATCGCCAGTCCGACTATGAAAATGAGTGCAAGTGATGTCAACATGATAGACAATACCTCCTTAATTTAGCAGATGTATCAAAGCATTTTCTTATTATGAAAAAAAAGCTTACACCAGTCAGTATCAATACTAACATACCATCAATACAGCCGTCGAAGCATATCACCTTGCACAGGTTCTCTCATTCTCCCTGCCCTCGTAGTCAAACAGCCCGTCATTTTTCTCCTCCAACGCCTTTATCATATGATACGCAAATTCATTGTAAGGCATCGGTATTCCAAGCTCTCTTCCCATTCTTACTAGTGCACCCGAGAACATATCTATCTCTGTATGCCTTCCAGAATCAAGATCCTGAAGTGTCGAATATCTCGCTGAAGGTGGAACCGCACTTCCGTGCACCGATGGCCCTTCGGCAAGTGAAAGGTCTATCCCCTTCGCCGTAGCCACCGCCTCAAGTTCAGACTTGAGTGCATCGCTTATGATCCTCATGTGTTCACTGTCCCTGTAACAGCCCACTCCCGCACCAAGGATAGCCTGTGGCAGATTGTTGCACACGTTGAGTCTGAATTTGCTCCACAGATCAACCATGATATGATCCGATATCGTGTAGTGAAGTCCTGTTCCATCAAACAGCCTGACGCTCGCCTTCGGCTATAACTCCAAGCTCTATGTCATCTCTTTCTGAGAGTCCCCATATCATATAAGAGCCTACAGCTCCGGCTCCTAAGATAGCAACTTTCTTTATATCCATATGTAAAATCCTTCTTTCATGTACTCATAAACATTATTATAAAAACCGGACAGAAATCCTGTCAACTTTCAAAATCTTATCACCTGCCAGAATCAGTCACGCCATGCTGCAAATATTAATTTTAATTCAAACTACTCCAGTAGTATTGACATTTTATTAGCTGAAAAGTATTATAAAGGCATAATACTACTGCAGTAGTTTGTGAAGGAGAACACATATGGATATAAAACTTTTTGATTCAGAACTTAAGGTGATGGGAGTCCTCTGGGACGAGGGCGACACAACTGCCAAACATATCTCCGATGTCCTGAAAGAAGAAATTGGCTGGAACATGAACACTACATATACGTTGATCAAGAGGTGCATCAAAAAAGGAGCAATTGAACGCTCTGAGCCTAATTTCATGTGCCACGCCATAATACCAAAGGAGGAGGTACAGGAGGCCGAGACAACTGAACTTATCAATAAGGTCTACGACGGATCTGCCGACAAACTATTTGCTGCTCTTCTCGGCAGAAAGAAGCTTTCCCCTGAGGAGATCGCAAAGCTAAAACAGATCGTCAACGATTTGGAGTGAGGTGATGAATATGAGCTTACTGCAAATGAGCGTTGCCGGGGCTGTCATGATCATGGTGATCACAGTCATTCGCGCTCTGGCAATTAACCGATTGCCTAAAAAGACATTCCTGATACTGTGGGGAATCACGATCATCAGGCTGCTAATACCATTTTCATGTCCATCTAAGTTTAGCATCTATTCTCTGCTGGGAAAGAAAACAGTCTCTGACATAAATGAAACACCGGCTGTCAGATTCATGCCGATCAATACGCAAGGGCCTGTCTCCACCCAGGCACCTCAATCTCAGATTCCTGCTCTCACGATTTCAGCGTGGGATATCATCTGGGTGGCAGGACTTGTTCTCTGCGCGGTATTTTTTATCTCGGCATATATCAGATGCTACAGGGAATTTCAGACATCATTACCAGTTGAAAATGCATTTGCACGCAGATGGCTGGAGACTCACAATTTAAAACGCAAGCTGTCCATACGACAGTCAGATCTGATCTCGGCACCGCTTACATTTGGCGTGTGGCATCCAGTGATTCTTATGCCCAAGAAAACTGACTGGGAAAATGAAGATACCCTGTGTTACGTATTGGGACATGAATTTATACATATTAGAAGATTTGACACAGTTACCAAGTTTTTGCTGATCACCACGTTCTGCATACACTGGTTTAACCCTCTGGTATGGATTATGTACTTTCTCGCCAACAGAGACATAGAGCTATCCTGCGACGAGGCTGTGATTCACCATTTCGGAGGCACAAGCAGGGCGTCCTACGCAAAGGCTCTGATCAGTATGGAGGAGACAAAGGGCGGTTTTATGCCACTCTGCAACCACTTTAGCAGAAACGCAATCGAAGAAAGGATAACAGCAATTATGAAAACAAAAAAGACGACTATCATATCATTCGCTGTAGCGATGGTCTTAGTCACCGGAACAGTGACAGTATTTGCAACATCGGCCAAGGGCGATGAATCCAGTACGGTCACCGAAGCTACAGATACTACCAATACCACTTTTTCAGACACGGTTGATACGGAGACAATAATGTCCTATATAAATCCGGATGACGGCAAGACATATTACAGCTTTGATAATGGAAAGACATTTGAAGCCATGACCGACGCCGAGTTTGAAGAAAAGTTCCCAACTCCTGATATTGAGTGGTGGACATACGACGAGTATAAGGCATGGCTTGAGAACGAAAAAGTCGAGCTCAAAAGTATCATCGGTAGTTCATATATATCCGGTGGCAAAAAATATGTGTGGACACAGGATAGAGTAAATGAGACGATCGCCATGTACGAGGGCATTCTGGAGGATATCAAGAACGGAGCCAAATACTCCAAATCCATAGACGGGCAAGATGACGAGATGGTCAGCTACACTCCGGCTGACATAGCTCGGACAAAAGAATCTCTTTCATCCATCGAACGCACTATGACGGACTGCCAGGATGAGGTCAGCGAATCCGTGGCTCAGACAAATGAATCACTTAAGTCCATTGAGCGCACTATGACGGACTGCCAGGATGAGGTCAGCGAGTCCCAAGCTACAGCCAATTAAACTACCAAGAGTGTCAGTCCAGATCTGAATACCATCGCAACAAAGAACTAGAAATACTGAGCATAACAAACCGCCCTGTCTAATACATATAACGCGTATCAGACAGGGCGGCTTTATTATCTATATACATGTCTACATCTTTATCCAGCCAAGTGCATTTGCAACAGAGCTGAGCAGGATAATGATGGCAAATACAGGACAGAGATATTTGATCATGACTACAAATACCTTCTTTCTCCTGAAGGCACTCTCGCCGTGAATTATCTCCTCCTCTATCTTATCTATTCCAACTACCCTTGACACAAACAGGCTTGTGAGAAGTGCCGCTATAGGCATCATCACCGAATTGGTGAGGAAGTCGAACAGGTCAAGGAACTGCATGCCTATGATCTTGATTCCTGCCAGCGGGCCATATCCCAGGGATGACAGACTTCCAAGCGCAAGCATAATAACTCCCACAAGCACCGTTGCCTTCTTTCTTCCCCATCCAAGCTCATCCTCAAATGTTGACACTGCACTCTCCGTAAGTGCTATCGAACTTGTAACCGCTGCGAACAGCACAAGAACAAAAAACACAATACCTATGACAGTTCCAAATCCCATGTTCTGGAATACTTTTGGAATAGTGATAAACATCAGTGATGGTCCGGCCTGAAGGGTATCCGGATCTCCCCCAGAGAATGCAAATACCGCCGGGATTATCATAAGTCCCGCCATGATCGCTATACCAGTGTCGAATATCTCTACATTTCTGGTCGAATCCTCTATCGCCGTATCTTTCTTCATGTAAGAGCCAAATGTTATGAGTATTCCCATGGCAATGGAAAGCGAGTAGAACATCTGCCCCATGGCAGAAACCACTGTCATCCACGAGAAGTTCTTCACATTTGGCACAAGGAAGTATTTTACTCCCGCAAGTGCGCCCGGTCTTGTCACGGAATATACCGCAATTATGACTGACAGAACGATCAGTATAGGCATCATGATCTTGGATACCCTCTCTATTCCGTTCTGCACACCGGCAAATATAATGATAAGTGTAAATGCACAGAATGCCACAAAACACAGCTCCGTTGACACACCATTTGATATGAAATCGGTGAAATATCCATCCTCAGCCAGCAGCTTTGCATTTCCTCTGAAATACTCCACCAGATATTTGATGACCCAGCCCCCAATAACCGAATAGTACGGCACTATAAGCACGGGGATAACGGCATTTATCCAGCCGCCAAACGACAGCCATTTCTTCTTTCCAAATGATTTGAATGCTCCAACCGGACTCTTTCTCGTCATTCGTCCGATTGCCGTCTCCGCAACTATCATAGTATAACCAAATGTAAGTGCAAGCACGATGTATATTATGAGAAAAATCCCTCCGCCGTACTTTGCCGCAAGATAAGGGAATCTCCATATATTTCCAAGACCCACAGATGCACCTGCCGCCGCCAGCACGTACCCCAGCTTGCCCGAAAATGAACTTCGCTTACCATTCTTCATATCTTCCATATACTTTCACCATAGTTTACCTGGAACTAATCCTCGTAATCTTTCCTTCCACATTTATTTGCATATACATGTGATTCTAACATGACCCGAGAGGAAAAGCCACTATATATTTGAACATCATCCGACCAACACTATTGTCACAAGAAAAGAAATCCATAACCTGATTTAAAAAAGGATTATGGATCTCCAAACTGTATCTTCATGGTCTTTAATTGTTCTAACTGATCTCTTCTATCATATATCACGGCTGTAACATATACTCTACTCTCTACTTTATTTATCCAATAGTACACCAAGAAATTACTAACACTTACTTTTCGTATACCATCTGATCTCCATGGTTCCTCATCAGTCAATTTGTGTTTCTCCGGGAATACAGATAATGACATTATTGTATTTTCTAATTTGTTCAAAAGACTTTTTGCAGCCTCTGGCGCAAACAATTCACGAGAAACATAATCAACTATCTCTTCCATCTGTTCCTGTGCTTGTTGCGTAATCTTAACCTCATAAGTATTTACCAAATGTTATACTCTCTTTCTCAAATCAGCAAAAACATCTTTAGCTGGTCTTGAATCATCTGTCCTCGCTTGTTCAAGTCCTTTTTGCATCAATGTATCAAACCTTGTATCAGTCATAGTATCTCTTGTTTCAATTTCTCTTGAAACCTTCAATTCAAAAGGGATACCATTGGCAGAAATGACCTGTCTATAGGTCATATCAATAAATACAGATACTGGAATTCCTAATTTTTCTAAAATCGCCTCCGCAGATTCCTTAATATCCGGTTGTATTCTAGCTGTAACGTTAGCTGTTTTAGTTGCCATAATAACACCACCTCTCAGCTTGAGTGTACTACAATGTATTTCTAATTGCAATACATTAGTCTTTTTAACATAGCAAAATTTTTATGTGTTGGTTTTATGTTTCACACCTTTTTATCAAACGTGCATACTTATTCTCCGAATCCTCAACAACCTTTATCCTGCCCTGCCTTATGAAATGTTCTATCCTCGCCGCATACCACCAGTCACCGACTCCGATCGGAACCTGTCCCAGAATGTCACCGATCAACCTGCACTCCTTAACCGGCTTGTCCGTCAGCCTGTTCCAAATGATAAAATCATAGAAATCCTCTGACACACTGAGCACTGTTCCATTTACCACAGCCCTAAGCGAAGCATTTTCAAGTACAAGCTCGCCCCACATCTCCGCATACATTCTTATCTCATTTGATGTGAGTTTACTCTCATTTCCGAGAAATCCGGCAAATTCCTCCGCTGCCACTTCGCTCCAGCTATGATATGTCACTATGACATTTTTCTTCACAACATGCTCTGGCTGAGTGACAACAGACACTTCATTTGGATAGTCCTTCAGTATGCTGCATACATGGTAAAATCCACACCTTGAATACGGAGCGTCGCTGTACCATATTCTTACCGGCTCGCCATTTTCAAGAAATCTTATAAGCCTTGCAAGCTCCCCAGCATACACATCGCCAAGTCCCTTAAGTTCATTATCATATTCATCGTCCTGCTCCCACTGGTTCTGGGCATACATTGAGTAGATAAAGTCCTTGCGGTACTGACTGTCAACTGCCTCACCTATGTAGCCCATATCCAGCATGAAACCAAGACAGATCACCTCGTCAGAAGAACCCTGTATCCACAGTGACTGGCCATTCTTATATTCCACATCCTCGCATTTTGCCGCTTTCATGGAGCCTGCCGAACTTTCTCCAAATAGTATCTCTACCATAATCTGCTCCTTTTGAATCTCGTTTCTATTTTGTGCATTTATCTGCATCACATTCTTTTACCCATTCGCCCAGTTTATCCTGTAGTAGCTTTTTATCTGGTAAATAAAGCTGATACTTCGACGCAAATATATTTGAATCCTTTGGAAGAGTCAATTCCACCATAGAATCGTCCTTGTCTTGGCAAAGTAGAACTCCTATAGTAGGATTTTCATCCTCCTGCTTTTCATAACGATCATAGTAATTCACATACATCTGCATCTGTCCTAAATCTTGGTGTTTCAGCGAACCTATCTTTAAATCAAAAAGAACAAAGCATCGTAACATTCTATTATAAAACACTAAATCTACCCTGAAATGTTCTTCATTAAAAGTAAATCTTTTCTGTCTGGCTACAAAAGTATATCCGGTGCCCAACTCTAGAAGAAATGACTGCAGATTATTGATCAACCTCGTTTCCAGTTCATTCTCTGAATACTCACTTTTATCCTCCAGCCCCAGAAATTCTAAAACATAAGGATCTTTAACCAAATCAGAAGATTTCTCTATTATCTGTCCCTCCACAGATAGTCTCTGAATCTTATCTTTATCAGTACTAAGTAAAATTCTGTGATACAGAGCACTATCGAACTGTCTCTCTAATTCACGCAAGCTCCAGTCATTCTTTACAGCTTCAATTTCATAAAAATGCCTCTCATCAACATCTTCTATTCGCATCAATTTCAAGTAATGTGACCAACTAAGATAAAATTTTCTTCCCGTGTTAATCGATGGAAGATCCTTGAATTGGCTAAACACTGTTTCGCCAATTTGATCCGCAGAATAAACCTTATAAAATTGACGAATATTTTTTAAATTTCCAACAGAAAATCCTTTTCCAAAATTCTGTGTTAAATAATCAGATAATCCCTTCAAGAGTTGCTGTCCATATGCTGCTCTCCGTTCTCCGCGCTGTTCTTCCTCTACGATTATTCTGCCAATTTCATAATAGGCATATACCATAGTGAGATTAACTGCCGTTTTAGCATTCTTCCTTGCTTGTAACAATACATTTCCTCATCTGTATATCCTACAAATGACTTGATATTGTATATTTTTTGTAATAAATCATAATCCATATACATTTCTTTTTATCCTAGCAATTATTTTTTTTTAACCATATTCATTAATAATTCTTCCATTTTAGGAGATAAGCAGCTTTTGGGCTTAAGCATTCTAATTATTTCACTTAAAACAGCACCAAAATCATCTATTATTTCTAACTCACCATGGTCAACCCAAACAAAATTCCTTGTTATTTTTGAAAAACATAATTGTTCACCATCACCTATTAAATCTGCAATTACAATCAAGTCTTCTGGTAAGTCTCCAGAGTTCATAACAAACTTGTCCGGCCCATAAAAATGTGCCAATGAGTTTCTAATTTGTGCTTCATTCGTGAAACTTA
Organism: Coprococcus sp. AF38-1; assembly: GCF_003603945.1. NCBI lineage: Bacteria > Bacillati > Bacillota > Clostridia > Lachnospirales > Lachnospiraceae > Coprococcus > Coprococcus sp. AF38-1. The sequence goes on along the minus strand of NZ_QVGO01000008.1, from coordinate 115,127 downwards.
ACCATTCTTTATATGTTTCAGGAATAAAAACATTGTGTTTATTTTCCCAATTAGAAATCATTTCATCTGATGCAGGTTGTTTGAACCATGAAGCATCGTCACCATAATCAGATGCAATCTGTTCGCATAAGCGCACAAGTTCTTTGATTTTCTCCATTAAACTATTGTGAGGAATATTCATAATAGTATCTCCCTGATTCTCATCCCGGTTTTAAGTTTCGGTTTATCAACTCTCAATCCACAATTTCATACCCTGCTGCCGCCAGAACTTCAAGTGCATCTTGAAAATTCTCCTTCTTCACCATAACATAATCCGTATTATATGTGGATACTGCAAATATCGAAATTCCGTTATCCGCCAGAACAGATGCGATCTTAGCCAGAATCCCGATCAAAGAAAACTCCAGTACTCCCTGAATGCGGAAGGCTCTCCAGCCATCATCACGCTTTATAACATTTGCCGGCACTTCACTCACCGGGCATACCAGAGACTTTTCCTCATCAGTTTTTCCTAGAAAACAATACTCAGAATCGAGATTCGCATATGTATAAGCTTCCACCTGACACACTGAAAATTCTTCATCAATCTTTTTTATCTCCATGACCTCTCCTTAAATCTATTTTGTAAGCACCTTTTTGCAATATCTATGTGCACCACAATGAGGACAAACTAATTTACGCTTTGTTAATGTATGTGCTCCCATTACATATGACTTCATATCCGGAACAAACCTTGTGTTGCAATCAGGGCATTCAAATGCTCCTGCCTCTCTATCAAGAATACACGCAATCACTATTCCGCCACATACCACTACTAACCCTATTGCGATAAGCAGAACCCTCAGCCAATTCTCCATCTCCAGAATTCCTGACAATAAAAACAATGGAAATGCCGCAACTATCGTAAGTGCCGCGACCATTGCAGACAAAATAATTTTCTTTTTGCTTTCCTGTGCCTCTCTAACTAAATTCACCATATTAACCTCCGCTTTCTTTCTATAATCCTCCTCAGATACTCTTTCGCCAGACAGTAATTCATTCACTGTTATCTCTAATTCATCACATAACGGCAACAGTAATGAAACTTCCGGAAAACCATTTCCCGTTTCCCTTAATTAAAGATATTGTTGGGTAAAAAAAGAAAGGTCAGTCGATTTTGCCGATGAAGCGGTAGTAGATTTCTACTTCCTGCTCACGGCTTCCATCCTCGCCCTTGACAGCTTCGTGGACGGTTATTTTTTCAATTAGAGTGTTCAGAAGTTCGGCGGTCAGCTCCACAGGGTTGACATACTGTTTCATTAGGGCAATCCACTTTTCAGCATCCGCTGCGGTCTGTACGGCGGCTTCCATCATTTCGTGAAGCTGTCTTATTTTTGTTTCAAGCTCCTTTTGCTCGTTCTGGTACTTCTCGGACAGCATATTGAAGTTATACTCGGTTATGCGTCCGGCAGACCAGTCCTCATACATTTTAGCAAACAGCCCGTCAACCTCGGCTTTACGCTTCTCTGCCTTTTTCAGCTCCGCAGCCTGCTTTTTCTTCGCAGAGTTCCTTTCCCTGTCGCTGACATTGAGCAGCCGTTTCAGCAGCTTGTCCTCATCTTTCTGTGCCAGCATAGACCAGTATTGCAGTCTTGCAAGCACATAGGCATACAGTACATCATAGCGGATATAGTGCATGGAACACTGGCGTAATCCCTGTCCGTTCTTGCTGCAATGGTAGTACCCGTATGGGTTTTTGTTCTGCTTGTTTTCCCCATAGGCTAAAGACCATCCGCAGTCTGCACATTTTATCAATCCTGCGAAAATCTGTGTCGTACCGTTTCTGCGTTTCCTGCGTCTGCTTGCAATCAGCTCTTGAACTTTTTGGAACACTTCTTCGGAAATGATGGCTTCGTGGGTATTTTCCACACGATACCATTCTTCCTGCGGCTTCCGCACCTTTTTCTTGTTCTTGAATGAAATGTTGCTCTGCTTGTTGTGAACGCTGTGACCGATGTAGGTTTCCTCTTTCAAAATGCTCTTGACCTGTGCAATCGTCCACGCATAGGCTTTTTCTGCGGGCGCACCGGCGTAGATATTGGCGAAAGTCCCGTATCTTTCATAGTTCAGCCAGCCGGGGGTAGGTACTTTTTCCTCCACCAGAATCCGTGTAATGCTGGCGGCTCCACGCCCGTGTACAGCAAGGTCAAAAATCTTCTCTACAATCCAGCGTGTTTCCGGGTCGATCAGAAGATGACCTTTTTTGTCCGGGTCTTTTACATAGCCCAGCGGTGCATAGGCTCCATAGTGTGCGCCATTGGCAAATCTTGTGTGCATGGCAGCCTTGACCTTTTTGCTGGTCTGTCGGGCGTGCATTTCATTCAGGATGTTTAAGAACGGTGCAAGCTCGCTTTCTCCGTTGATGGTGTCCACATTGTCATTGATGGCAATGTAGCGTACTCCCTTGCTGGGGAAATAGATTTCCGTGTACTGACCGGTCAGGATATAGTTTCTTCCCAGACGGGATAAGTCCTTTGTGACAACGCAGTTGATTTTCCCGTCTTCGATGTCATCAATCATCCTTTGGAAACTTGGACGCTCGAAATTTGTCCCACTCCATCCGTCGTCAATGTACTCGTCTACAACGGTCAGCCCATGCTCTGCGGCATACTGTCTAAGCATCATGCGCTGGGTCTGGATACTGCCGCTTTCCCCCTGTAATTCATCGTCACGGCTCAATCTCAAATATAGTGCAGTGTTATAAATCGTTGTATTGTATGGTTGTTTCACGGTTAAAAATCCTCCTTCTAAAAGAAACAACCCACGCTTATACAATACTCGCTGGTACAAGTATATCATAAGCGTGGGCTGATTGACAGTCGTTATTCCGTATTTTTTCAGGAAGCGGCGGCAGCGTGCTGGATCACATCTTCCAGCAGGCTGTCAAGCGGCTTCCCATCCTGTGCGAAATGCTCCGATACCTTGATACGGACTTTCCCCATGACAAAATACTGGGTGCCGTCTTTTTCGGTAAGCAGGGTGCCGCTGTTTTTGTTATTGCTCTCGTTTTTGCTTTTTGCCATAGGCAGTTACCTCCATAAATGAAATATGCCCGACAAGGGAATGTCAGACAGGTGTACAGCCGCAGACTGTCTCCGTGTCAACCAAACCGTGTCAACCGGCAGAAAAGACTTTGAAAACAATCCATAGGCGCTCTATTATTACTTTTTACTTTTTCTTTGATTTCTTGGTTGACATGGTTGACAAAGGAGAGAAATGCCCCAAATATCAGGCTTTTCCCCGTCAACCGGCTGTCAACCAAAGCGTCAACCAAACTGTCAACCGGTGGCTTTTCAGAATGGAAGTTCCATTTGCCGGGCTTCTTCTTCCGTGATTTCCTGAAAACCGTCCCCCTCCGGCGGAGCTTGGTTGACACGCTCCCAGCCTTTTTGAGAACCGTATTTCTTATACCGCTTCGGGCTTTTGTAGGCTACCCAGCCCTGTATGATGCCGCCCGCAATGCCGGTATTCATAATCTCGCAGATTGCCCGTGTCTCCCAGTCTGCCGGGGAATTTAAGTTCCCCAGCGCTTCCTCATAAAGCTGCTTGGAACATACCCTGTCGCCGGTGTAGTCCTCCAAATAGGCGTAGATCATGCCGGCCTGTGTGTCTTCCTGCATAAAGTCCTGCTGGTGGGCGTTCAGGTATCGGTTCATTTCCATGCTGAATGACAGCTTATACTTCCCACTGCGATAAACCGTCATGGCTTCCGCCCACATCTGTTCGATATACGCCCTCGCCGCCGCTTCATCGTCCAGTATGTGAACCTCCGCCCGTTCCGGGTACACCGTCACGGGGAGAAAGCGCCGGTTGCCGGTGCGGTCACGGGGCAAAAAGTCCTGCCGGTTGGTCGTCCCTCCAAATACACATTGCCGCAGCCGGTCTGCCGGATGTGTCTCATACGGCACTTTGTAGGTTTCTTTCTGGCGGCTTAAGAATGACTTGATTTCCTCAATACTCTTGGCGTTGGCTGTGGCAATCATCTCCGACATCTCGATAATCCAATGCCCTTGCAGCTTGCGGTACACATTTTCATCGTCCAGCTTTTTCAAATCGTCTGAAAACCATTCGTCCCTGCCTGCCAGCAGCCGGAAAAAGGTAGATTTCCCGGCTCCCTGACCACCAACCAGACAGAGCATGACCTCAAACTTGCTCCCCGGTCTGAATACCCGCCGGATGGCTCCCATCAGGAACAGTTTCAAGGCTTCATAGGTGTATTCGTCCGTATCGGCTCCCAGAAAGTGATGCAGGGCGTAACGGATGCGCTCTGTGCCGTCCCATTGCAGGCTGTTCAGGTAATCCCTGACTGGATGGTAGCGGTTTTCATTGGCAACAATCTTGATGGCGCTCTGCACCTTTTTCTCGCTGGTAAGCCCGTAATTTTCTTCCAGATACAAAAGCAGGTAGTTCATGTCCATGTCGGTCAGCGTGGTACTGGTGCGCTCCCAGCCCAGCGGCTTCACAATGTCAATCTGCTCCGTCAAAAGGTTCAGGCGCAGCGCCCCGCGAAACAGAGGGTCACGCTGGAACACCGTCAGGCAGTTTCGGATGCTGTTCTTCACGCCGCCTTTCTGCGTCCCCTCTAATGTTTCCCGGATTTCTGCCGGTGTCTGCGCCGGTTCCATTGTGTCCATCGTCCTTTTGACCGCTTCCTGCGTTTCCGGCGGCAAGCTCTGAAATTCGCTGTTCAAGCCGCAACACCTCCTTTCCCTGTGCGGCGATCAATGCCGCTTTTTCTTCTATTTCTCCGTATAACAAAATATCCAAAAGGTATTCTGTGTAGCTTATCCTCTGCAACGCTTCCACAAAAAGAGGATGCCAGATGGCATCCTGCGGCTGTGGGGCGTGTGCTGTTTTCCAATGCTCCAGCAGGCGCAGATAATCGCATAGCACCCGGAAACAATACCGTTCCGTTTCCTGAAATCTCTGCTCCGCTGATTTTTGTCGGGGCTGTGACCTGTTGTGACGCTTCCTATCTGGCGGCGCATTGCCGGATTTCTCATAGGAAACGCCGAAGTCCTCCGCAAGCCTGACCGCAGCTTCCCGTTTCCCCAATCCATGCAGCAAAGCGGCAAAGTCGATCACATCCCCGGAAGCCCCGCAGCCGAAGCAGTAAAAGCGGCTGTCCACTTTCATGCTGGGCGTGCGGTCATTGTGGAATGGACAGCAGACCATGCCGTTTCTCCCCACCCGGATTCCATAGAATGAAGCAGCCTGCCGAGTGGTAACAGACTGTTTCACCGCTTCAAATACATTCAAATGCTCCCTCCATAAAAATACTGGTAGCGGTAAAGCTGCCGATTATATCATAGCTCCATCTCATGTTTCTTTCTCTGTACTGCCTGTGGCTGCTCCCTCCGGCGCAGTGCGGTATCTACGGCGTTCTGCACCTGCCGTAGCCGTATGACTTCCTCCCGGAGTGGCTTGTGCTGCGGAGACAGTTCGGCATACTCTGTTTTTAACTGTGCGTATTCCTGTTTCCATGCTTTCAGGGCAATGGGTTTTCCGTCCAGTTTTTCTTTCAAAATACGGCGGGCGGCATAAAACAGCCGTAACTCCGCATCGTGGGATGTTTCAAATTTCTCCCTCTGTTTCTTAAACTTGATATTGTTCAATTCCGTATGAACAGGTTTTAGCCGCTGGTAATTCTCGCCCTCCCGTATCAATTCCTGCAATTCCTTTATCCGGGCAGATTTCTTTTTCATGGAGTCGCTTAACGCTTCAAATTCTTCGTTGACAGAGGAAAGACGCTCCTGCAAATCCTCTAATGTGAGCAGCTTGTTTTCCGTCAGATAATTGACGGCTTCGGCGAACTGCTTTAAGTTTCCGGTTCTGGCTTTATTGCTCCATGCCCCTGCGTTGCGCTGGTTGTAATAAGCGATCAACAGGTCGGCAAGGCTCGGTGTCTGCGGTTTGGAAAGTTCTTCTTTTACCTCTGCCATCCAGACAAACAGGGCTTTGATCTTCTTCCTCACATCCTGCATGAGCCGGTTGGTGGCTTTAATCCAGCGGTTCAGTTCCCCTTTCTCGGTGCGGATGCCCTTTGCTTCCATCTGCCGGACATTAGCTCCCTCGTGGACAGTAGGTATCAGGTCAAGCCCCTGCCGCACATAGGAACGGTGGTCGATACGCACATCCAGCCCTTTTTCCTCAAATTTTGTATTAACGGCAGCCGCCCACTGCTCCCGCCAGTGTTCCAGCGTTTCCGGCTCATGCCAGTCTGTTGTATGGACAGCGTTAAACATATAATCGCCGTTTTTATCCCGGATTCGGTTTCCATCTTCATCAAGAAGATATTCCCGACGCTGTTTTTGTCCCCATGTGCCATCCGGGTTCAAAGGGCGCATGGTTGTCATCACATGAAAATGCGGGTTAGGGATGCCGCCGTCCTCTTTCTCCGGGCTGTGAAAAGCAAGGTCGGCAATCATGCCTTTTGTCACAAACTGCTCCTGTACGAACTTCCTCGCCAGCTCCATGTTTTCTTCCAGCGTCAATTCATTCTGCATGGCAATATCAAAGGAATAGGCAAGCTGTGCTTTTGGATGTTTCTCGCAGTTCTCCACAGCATTCCAGAGGGTCGCCCGGTCAAGATATATTTCCGGCGCATGGGGCGGCAGCATGATTTCCGAAGCGATCACGCCGCCCTTTTTGGTGTAGTCGCTGACTTCTCCATAGTAGCTGCTGTAAAGACGCTCCCCGGCTCGATAGGCTGCGCTGGCAATGGCGCTCTGACCGGCGCTGCGCTTGATCTGTGCGATTGAAAAATGATAAAGTGCTATCCTTAGTCACCGCCTTTCTCCTGCCCGGAAATACGGGCGTGGTTCTCTGTGGCAGACCGGATGAAATGCTCCGCCTGCGGCAGATTCAAAATGCTTTCCATGAGGGAATAAAATTCCGCTTCGGATAGCTCCTTTGTCTGTGGTGCAATGCTCTCAATAGCTGCCCCACGGGTAATCAGCCGGTGCGTCCTCTGTTTCCGGGAACCGCTTTCCAGATACGCCTGCCGGTTTTTCAAACGCTGCATTTTCCGTTTTTCCTGTTCCAGCAGGACAGTGGTTTTTTCATATTCCTGCTTCAACTGTTCCAAAGATTTTTCCATGTTCTCACATCCTTTGCTGATAAGATAAAGAAAGACCATCCGCAGACAGTCCGTGTGTCAGTGCTTCTATAAAACCCGATGAAAAGGGAAAACCGCAGAGCGGATTTCTCTTTGCGGCGAGTACACAGGGGATAGCCGCTTTAGCGGCGCAAGGGGGTGTAGCCACCTTGTCGGAGCGAAGCGAACGCAGACCTCGGATTGCTGATTTTATCAGCGGCAGAGGTAAGCTCCGCAGGACGCACGATACATGGTCTTTAGACTATGTATAGAAGTGCGCCCTTAGTTCCTAAGGGATTTTGCCGTTTCCGGCAGTCTTGTCCTTTTTCTTGGAACGCTTGGAAAGATACTTCGGGCAGTCAACCACAACCGCCCGGAAGCTCTGTTTACATTCGTGCTGGCATTTCCGGCACAGTTCGTTGTAAGTGATACGGCTGCGGTCATTTAAGAAGAAAGACCATTCCAACCGCCGCTTGTTACTCATTCTTGCCATAACCGGCTCCTTTCTCCGTTTCTATCTGATGTACGCAGATAGGCTGTTTTGATGTAGCGTCTCGGTATCATTTTTAAGTTTTTTTCCCTCTGTATGCCCCTTTGGAAAGTGCGGCAGTATTGCAAGTCAGGGAATGATACCTCACGCTTATTTGTCGCTTCCCGGTACGGTTTCGGAGCCTTTTGCCATCCATTCAAAGAAAGCAATTTTGCTGACCTTGATAAGTCTGCCCCTGCGGAACGCTGGAAAGCCGGGTGTGTGTACCAGCTCATAGGCGCTCGCTCTTGAAATTCCCATAATCCACTGAATGTCCGCCACATCCAGAACCAGCGGTAAATCCTCGTAGCTGTTCAATCTCTTTTTATCGTTCATTCTGTTCCTCCCATAAATCAAATAGGTTAAAATGCTTCCTGTTGCCGTTCTCCCCAAAAGCCGTTTTCCTGCCCCATTCCTGCGGTGTTTCCCTGCATTGGTGCGCCGAATGCGTCACTTCTCCTGCCGGTCATATCCCTTTTGGACGGTCATTCACTTGTCAAGGTACTGTGCGGTACGAAATTACCAACCGCAATCATCATAGCGTACTATCCTTGACAAAACAATGATTCTGCGATACCATGAGTGTAACGGATATAACTGAATTATATAATTACCATAAACAAAGGCAGGGGATAGGGATGGAGAATCAGTTTATACGGCATGAGCCATGTTTTGAGAGGATTTTGTTTGTCCTGACGCTGGACAGGAAGAAAATGAAAGAGCGGATTTTGATTGGGGAAGAACAGCAGATCCGCTTCCGTCTGAACGGGAGCCAAAACGCAGAGGTGCTTTGTGATATGACACGCCCACTGGGAACTTTTTTGATAAACTTTGAGCGTGACACGGACAGAGACTGGAACTTATACGGGCTTTCTCCGCTGCGGCAAGCTCTCCACTCCAACCGATGGAAACAGCCGGAGCTGGAGCAGGCGGCAAGCGAATTTCTTTGGGAGAAATATCTTAGCAACGACCCTCTGAAAATGTATGTGGCGTTCCGTATCTGGAACAGCTATCTGCTTGCCAGAGAACCCCGTGACCGTAACGCTGCCTGTGACCGCTTCATGGATAAAATGAGCAGACTGACCGGGGTATTCCAAAACGAAACCATGAGCTTTGACAGGGAGACAGGAAAACCGAAACAATTTCAAGCTGGCAGCCTTTATTTCAAAGGCGCACCGTCAGAAGATACCCGGCTTGACCTCTGGTTCCCGGACAACCGGCGCACAGAAGAATGTGTGTCTGCCTATGCGTCCCTCTACCCGTTGATTACCTATTATCTGAACAGGCTGAATGACTGGGGGCTTTGCTTCCGGCGGTGCAAGGTCTGTGGAAAATATTTTCTGGCAAAGAGCCAGCGGTATGAGCTGTGCAGCGACAAGTGCCGAAAAGCACAGGCGCTTCAAAACAAGCGGGAATTTGACGAGAGGTCAAGAGAAAATAACTATGACCTGCTTTATAAAAATGAATGCCAGAACTGGCGCAACAAAATAAACCGGGTAAAAAATACCGCAGGCTTTCCGGCTGACCGTCTGGAAAAAATACAGGCTTCCTTTTCCGACTTTAAGAAAGAAGCCTTACAGAGAAAAAAGGCTGTAAAAACAGGAACGGCCAGCCCGAAAGAATTTACGGACTGGCTGTATCAGCAGAGTAATGTAATTGTTGAGCTGACCGAGATATGAAAAACTTTCTATCGTCAATTTCGCATTATTGCAATAACAGATTGCTTCTTCCATGAATGGTAATATTATCATCAAACTTTTGGAAGAACTATAAATGTCCGAGGTGCCTTTGATTTCGACAGAAAAACAGGCTGAATTGTTACAACGCTCGGACATTTCAAAAATTTCTTTGAGAAAAGGCGAAAAAGGCGGAGCAGCACACGCCGCCCCGCCGATCCCATGAGGTTATTCCATTGCCCGCATTTGTTCAATCAGAGATTGTTTTTTCTGTCTGCGGATTGTCCATACAGACAAGATCAGCTCCATTCCGAACAACACCAGAATGAACAGCCCCATTTCCAAAACCGGGAATTGATAAGGCACTACATTTCCGGCAAACATGGCAATACTCATTTCTCTGCAAGCAAAGATGGAAGCCGGAAGCCCAACGGTCAGCGTCGCTAATGTTGCAAAGAGTGCATAGCACAGCCCCTCGCAGATATTCATTTTACATAGCTGTTTTTGTGTTAGGCCGATGGAACGCAAAACACTGTTTTCCTGCTTTCTGGACATCTGGTTAGAGAGTGTCGTATTGATAAGGTTGATAACACCAAAAAGGAATACCAGCCATGAAAGCACTTCCATACTTCCGAATGCCACCTGATCTTCCGACTTCATATATTCAATCTGTATATTTATTTCATCTAAAGCAAGGTTACTATGGCTGGCAACAATATTTTTTAAGCCAGCTTTTACGGTTTCCGCTTTTTTCGGATCGCTTACAATACTCCACGAATAGTCAAATGAAGTAATTTCTGGGTGCAGTTCGTGGAACAATACTTCTGGTGCAAATGCAACAGCCCCATTGATACCTAATTTCCCCTGCCCTGTATATGTGCCCGGGCCAAATAGCCCTGATATAGTAACAGGAACGGATGGCTGTCCCTCTCCGAAAGATATTTCAACCGTCGAACCAACTCCCATATCTTCATAATGATCTACAATCGAGCCTGAAATTACGATACTATGAGAATCTGTCGGCATCGTTCCCTCCGTCAATGCTGCCTCAACCTTAGCATAATTCTGGTCGGTCAGCATATCACAGTTTCCAGTGTTCTGATTGATGTCCCCCTTAAAAGTTGTATGAAGCGTTTGTCTGTTTACAATTACATCTGTGACACCATCAATAGATAAAATTTCCTGCTTTAATTCCTCGTTCAGTGGATTTTCCACTGCCATAAGTTCTTCTTTTGGCACTTCTGATTGTAGATAAATTTTATAATCGCCATCTGGAAAATAAAGTCTTGCCCGTGCTTCCGGGGAGCGCGTTAATACAATGGAAGATACCACAAGTAGGATAATTCCGCCCAAACTCAATGAGGCTACAATAGCAACTGTCTTTTTTCGGTCACGCCTAAAATTCGCAATTCCCATTGAAACAGGATTGAGCTTGATATTCTTTTTCCGACTGCGGATGTCCTTTTGTGCCGGGGTAAAACGGACGGCTTCAATCGGGGAAATCCCTGCCGCAATTTTTACTGGCTTACGGATGGAAATGGACACCATAAACCAGCAGCTTATGAGTGTCAGGGAAATCATAACCACATAGGAAACAGCGTTAAATCCCTTGGAAAACAGGAGAAAACCAGCGCATACGCCCAGCACTGTACCAATCAAAATTCCGATACTGCCGAGTTTGCGTCCCTCCCGCTTTACAATCCGCCTGATTTGCTTTGGCGTTGCACCAATCGTCCGAAGCTGCCCGTAGCTCTTGATTTTGTCATTGATGGAGATACGGAAGATACTCTGGATCACAATATAGCCGCCGATCAGCACAATGGCAATCACGCCAGCCATCAGTGCAAAATCAAAGGGCTTAGAAACATAAGTAAAATACCTGTTGTTCATGCGGGGATTAGGAAGCTGATATTTCTCTGCAATCTCCCTGCAATAAGAGGTTATCAGTTCCTCACCCAACTGGTCGCTGTTTTTGAGATGGACATAGGCGCGATAGCCAGCCGGGTCAAACCCATTCCATTCTGTCAGGGCAGCTTTGGAAAGAATGATAGCGCAGGTATTCGCTTCTTTTTCATTTACGCTGTTCATAATGCCGGTAACGACATAATCACCCTGAAAGCTCTCGGTGTCTAAGGTCACAGTGTCCCCAATCTTGGCATTGTTTCCATAGGTGGAAAGAAAGTATTCGCTTACGACAACTTCATTTGCTTTTTCAGGAACCCGGCCCTCTAACAACTCCATCTGCGCCTTGGCAATCTCCATCATTTGCGCGTCGCAATACACATAGGACGCATGATAGCCTTGTTCCGAAAGTTCCTCACCGAGCATATAGTAGCCGCCTACACGCTCAAACTCCGGCAGTCCTTTCAGGGTTTCAATATCGTTTTCCTCTACGCCCAGCCAGACCGCCTCATAAGTATCGACAACCTGATTGCGCTGCATTTGTGTCAGGGAAGTAGACACAATTCCTGTAAAGCAGATCAGAAACGCCGCCAGCGCAACGGCGATCACCACCATCAGATTCCGGCGCTTCTCACTTTGTAAACTTTTCTTTGCCAGCTTCTTTGTAATGGCGCTGGTGTCATTCTCAAAAGGCCATGTCATAGCCTGCCACCTCCTTACTCCACAATCTTTCCGTCCTCAATGCGGACAATCCGATCTGCAAGGCGGGCTATGTCGTCATTGTGGGTAATCATCACAACCGTTTGCCGGAACTCTGCACTGGTACGCTTGATAAGCCCCAGCACCTCGGCGCTGGTCTTGCTGTCAAGGTTGCCGGTCGGCTCGTCAGCCAGCACGATAGCCGGTTTGGTAATCAGGGCGCGGGCAATCGCCACACGCTGCTGCTGTCCGCCGGAAAGATTGTTCGGCATATTTTTCAGTTTATCTTCCAGCCCCAGCAGGTGAACGATCTCGTCCAAAAACTTCTGATCCACCGTGTCCCCGTCCAGCTCCACCGGCAGGACGATGTTCTCATACACATTCAGGATGGGAACAAGGTTATAGTTCTGGAAGATAAAACCGATGTTGCGGCGGCGGAAGATGGTGAGCTGTTCGTCATTCATTTTTGACAGCTCTTTGTCCCGGACAATCACATTGCCGGAAGTAGGGGTGTCCAGCCCGCCCATCATGTGAAGCAGGGTGGACTTGCCGCTGCCGGAGGTTCCCACAACGGCCACAAACTCGCCGTCCTCCACGGAGAAGTTCACGCCGTCAAGGGCGCGGGTGATGTTCGGCTCTGTGCCGTAATACTTTTTCAGGTCGATAGTCTGTAAAATGCTCATAAAATTCAATCCTTTCTTTGTTTGTTGTAAATGCGGAACGCTGCTACGCCAGTGGCCGCCAACTGTACCAGAATCAGCACAGCGAACAGGTCGAAGCTCTCATAGTAGAACAGTTTATCCCAAAACAGGAAAACATCACAGAGAGCAGTCAAGGCAACCGTCCAGCGGATGTGCCGGGCCAGCCATTGCCAGAACACCAGCACAAGGGCAACGGGCGGGACGATCAGCAGCGCCAGATTCAAAATCAAGGTCGGGGTCAGTTCCATTGCGTCGCCTCCTCACTTTTGTTGATAAGGGTATTGTAAAACCCAAATGTCCGCGAAATGTTACAGCGGCCAAAAATTTTCATTGAAAATCGGGGTGAAATGTTACAAAGCTCGGACATTTCAAAATCAGTTTGCCATTTTGATCCGTTCCACCAACGAATTTCTGCATTGAATTTTTAGACAGATAGCAGAAATTATAATAGGTGTTATTATTAAGCAGACACCGTAAATCAGTAATGGAATAAAAGGAAAAGCATATTGAAAATAAGTTAATCCATTCGCAGACAATATCCGTACTAACAAATAACCCATCAAGGTTCCTGCCACAACCGTAATAATCAAGCATGGAATAATCAGTAAGACACTTTCATGCAGCAGCATTTTCTTTATCTGTTTTTTTGTCATACCGATAGACTCTAATATTCCAAATTCTTTTCTCCTTGTACTGATACGACTAATCAAGGTGTTTGTCAGATTAAAAATGCTAAACATAATGACAAAGGCAGATACTCCATAAACTTGTACGCTGGTATTATGAATCGTATTTGCCGAAGATGCTTTTACCTCTTGTAAGGTTTCCATTACCAAATCAGGGTGTCGGGACAGTATTTTATTTAATTTGCTTTCTACTGATTTACCCACTTTTTCATATTCAGGTACGGACAAAGTTAAGGAAGCTGTTAAATCCATATCGCCCCACAACTTTTCTATGGTTTCTTTTGGAAGATAAAAGCCCTCATTCATACTTTTTTCGGAAGTACCGGCAATCAAAACATCTATGCTGTGTTCAGTTCCATCAAACCATCGTAATGTCACTTTTTCTCCTATTGACGGGCAAGTATGATAGACTTCTTTCTGTACGCTTGTTCCCAATATAACCATAGCGTCTTGTTCCACCAATGTTTCGTATGTCCAATCAACAGGAAACGTTTTCAAAATTTCTTCCTGATTATCAGGCGTAATCGGAATAATGGGAATTTCTAATTGTTCATTGTGATACTCAATAATAGCTGCGGTTCTCTCCGTAGCATAAATCTCTTTAACTTCCGGGATTTGTTGCAATTCTTCCATGAGTTCCTGTGAAAAAGGCGTATCAACTTGATACTCCGAAATACCATACGGTTTCGGATTGACTAATGTATTGTGGTTAATCGTAATATAATATTCTCCATCTTCCAAATTCCCCATTCTCGCAAAGGAATCTGGATTCCATGATGATATAAAAGTGGCTCCAACCATAAATAAAATCCCGCCGATTGCAAGCGAGGCAATCGTCAGATTGTGTTTTTTTCGATTCTGCTTTTCGCTCAATACGGCTAAAGAATACGGTGAGAGACGAATATGATTTTTCCTGTTGCACACTCTACTTTCTTTTAGTTCTGGATCGTTTCCAACATATTTTGTTGCTTCAATAGGGGAAATATTTGAAGCTATTTGTGCGGGCTTGTATACGGAAATTTGTACGATGATAATACCTAATATTATTGCAAAAATACTTGTGGCTATGGCATTGATAATCGTTATTCCATTCGGCTCTAACAAATATGCAAATATGATACCTACTGTAATACCGGCAGGTATTCCGAACAGGCAGAAACGATACCCCTCTTTACGAATCATCCGCTTAATCTGTTTTTCTGTCATGCCAATAGTTTTGAGCTGTCCAATCTGCGACACTTGATTTGATACCGAAAGGTAGAACACACTGTATATGACAATTCCGCTTGAAAATGCAATAAAAAGAGTAGCTAAAAGAACACCTCCCATTCCTGATCCACTAATAAGTGAGGAACAGAATTTGCTATTAAAATAAAGTTGGTTCCTGCTTATGTCTTGGGATAAAGCCAGACGATATACTGTATTCTCAAAATCAATAAGTCCCATTTCCGTGGCACCATTTACACGAATCAAGGCACTATATGGAATATCAGATAATAACACACCCTGTTCTGCATACGCTGGGGAGACATAAAAGTAAAATGTTCCTGTTTCCACATTATCAGTAAAACCAGTAATGATGAAATCCTCTGTTTTACTCCCCGCCGTTGGTAAAGTGATGGTATCTCCTATATTTAGCTGATACCCCAGCTCTAATTGAACATTTTTATCAATTACAATTTCATTG
This sequence comes from Coprococcus sp. AF38-1, assembly GCF_003603945.1. Classification (NCBI taxonomy): domain Bacteria; kingdom Bacillati; phylum Bacillota; class Clostridia; order Lachnospirales; family Lachnospiraceae; genus Coprococcus; species Coprococcus sp. AF38-1. The sequence goes on along the minus strand of NZ_QVGO01000008.1, from coordinate 100,112 downwards.
TACTGTTCTGGACAGGTTCCACTGACTAATTCATAGGATTTTATAATTCCAAAACCAGTCGGCATATAAACCGCTTCAAATTTGATCCCATCCATCAGAAAACTATCACTATGCTTATAGGGTACAATATCTTCAAGATCAGGTTCTTTTTTCAGAACTTCTATCTGTTCTGCTGTAAGCCCCCCGATGGTAGCTTGCTGCATTTGATTCAAAATCTTTTGTTCACTAATTTTGCTGCCTTGTTGGAATAAGGAGATTCCCACAATCAAACTAATTGCCAGCGCAATGGTCAAAACATTAAAAAAGCAAAAAATACGATTTGAAGATACATTGCGTTTTGCTAATTTCTTTACAATGACGCTGGTATCGTTCTCAAAAGGCCATGTCATAGTTGTATCACCTCCATATTTGATAAGGGTATTGTAAAACCCAAATGTCCGCGAAATGTTACAGCGGCCAAAAAATTTCATTGAAAATCGGGGGGAAATGTTACAATGCTCGGACATTTCAAAAAAATTTACGGCGGGCAGCCGGAAATGGCCGTCCGCCGCGTTCTATTTTGTAGGCAGCATAATGGAAAATTCCGAACCCTTGCCCGGCTCCGAAATCACCTTGATATAGCCGCCCTGCCGCGTTACGATCTCGCGGGCCAGATACAGGCCAATGCCCACGCCCTGCTGTTCGTGTACTTCTTCCTCACGATAAAATCGCCGGAAGATGGCGGCCTGATTGCTTTCGGAAATGCCCTTGCCGGTGTCGGTCACTTTGATCTCTACATACATTTCCCACAGCACCACCAACACAGCGATTTTCCCGCCTGCCGGGGTGTACTTTACCGCATTGTCCAGCAGGTTAAAGAGGGCTTCGGATGTCCACTTGCTGTCATGGGAAACGGTCAAATCCTCCGGGCAGTCCACGGACACAGCGATTTCCTTTTTCTCCGCTGCATACACGATCCCACTCATGGCCTGCGCCACGGTATCAAAGAGGCGGCCCGGCTTCTTATCCAACTGGATCACGCCCGTTTCCAGACGGGAGGTTTTCACAAGGGCCTGAAAGAGAAAGTCCAGCTTATCCGTCTGGCTGCGGATTCCCCGGATAAAGTCGGTGCGCTCCGCCTCGGTCATAGGCTTTTCCAGCAGGGTGTCCGTCGCCATTTTCAGATTGCTTACCGGCGTTTTCACCTGATGGGAAATATCTGATACAAGGGTCTGTAACTCCTGCCGTTCCTCGTCCACCCGGCGGCGGTTCTCCTGCATGATCTGGTAAAGCCTTGCCAGCCGGTGTCCGATTCTGGCAAGCTGGGTTTCGCTGTCCTCCGGGCGCTGGGGCGCTTCATTTCCGGCTATCATGTGGTCTAAGGTCTGGCACAGGTCAGCGGTAAACTGCGACAGCCGCTTTCCAAACGCCTGCGTCAGTACAAAAATCCCCACAAGAGCGCACAGCAGCAGCGCCCCGCCTGTCAGCAGCACCGCCGTCTGTTTTGTCACAAGAAACAGGGCTATGGTGATCCCGGACATGGAAAGGACAAGTCCTATTGCCACCCGGCCAAACAGCCGCTTTACCGATAGGTTTTGAAACTTCATTTTGCCTCGCCCCCCGTCCATTGATAGCCCATGCCGTAAACGGTCTTGATGTAGGGCGCGCCGCCGTCGGCTTCAATCTTGCTGCGAATCCGGCTGATGGAGGTTGTCAGGGTGTGTTCGTCCACAAACCTTTCGTCTATATCCCACAGCTTTTCCAAAAGCTGCCCACGGGTCAGCACTTGCCGGGGATTTTTGCGGAACAGGTTCAGCATTTTATACTCCATCGGGGATAGGGTCAGGGGCTTGCCGTTTAAGGAAGCCGTCTGCTCCGAGAAGTCCAGAAACAGCCGCCCGTCGTCGTAAATGTCCTTGGCCGGTTTGTGGTGTTCCAGCATAGCGAACATGGCTTTGATTTTTCGCTGCAAGGCCCCGATCACAAAGGGCTTTGTGATGTAGTCCACCGCGCCCACCTCATAGCCCCGTATCTGGTCGCTCTCCTGATCGTTGGCGGTCAGGAATATTACGATGGTGTCCGGGTGCTGGGGCTTTATCAGCTTGCACAGCTCAAAACCGTTCCCATCTGGCAGGTTAATGTCCAACAGCACTAAATCAAATTCCCGCTGGCGGATGGCTTCGGCTGCGGTTCTGGCATTTAGAGTAGAAGTCACGCCGTAGCCGTCTGCGGTCAGGTTATAGGCTAACATCTTATTCAAAAAACTGTCGTCCTCGACAATTAAAATCTGCTTCATATCCTCACTTCCTTTGCTTTTTGCAGATAGTATAACAGGCAAATGTCCGAGAATTGTTACAAGGACAAATATATTTATCATATTACAGCTTTTTTATGTGTACTGCAATTTTATAAAAGAAAGGACAGCAGTATCATCAAATTGCTGTCCTTGCGGTTTATTATAGCTGGTAGTGTATAAGCGTGGGTTCATCATATTTGGTGTGGTATCTTTAACTATGGGAAACTCCTCGTTCCCATTTTGAAATTGTTTTATCGCTGATTCCAAGTTTTTCAGAAAGCTGTTTTTGAGTATATCCCTTTCTCTTTCTCTCATCAGCGATGAATCGCCCAATTTTAATCTGGTTCATCTGCTTTCCTCCTTTCTGGCTCAATTATCTCCCCATTTTATTGCCAATCACACCCACGAGGCGTAGAATATGGTGAATCTATGCGGGTTCTACGCTTCGTAGACTAGGCAAAATAAGCTATTTGCTCTGAATATTCCATACATATCCCCTTGCATTTATTATCAACGCAATTGAACATACCACTGTCATAAACAACGGCACCACAACAAATCCAGCACTAATATTTTCTTTACTTCTAAATGGCGTTTTTTCCACCTGACAATTATGTCTTGAAATAATTCCATCTATTTTTGTCACATATTTCTCATCAAAGCTACTTATATCTTCTAAATCACTTACCATCTACGACAGCCTGCAAACCATTATATATTCCTCATCATTCTCATCCACTATCTGGAATCCGACTTTTCTATACATTCCGACCGCATAGTTCTGCTTTTGCACAGACAGTGAACCGCTCTTATATCCACAGTTTTTCAGCTCCTCCAGCATCCTTTTCATCAGCTCTGTTCCAATGCCGTAATTCCTGTATTCTTTGAGTAGTGAGATTGCAAAAGACGGTGTATCGTCATCAACATGCCCATAGTCATCCATAATACGAACCCACACAGCTCCAACAACTTTATCATTTGTCTCTGCGACAAATGCCATATCCCCCGCTCTGTTTCCAAAGTCGTCAACGTACACTTGCAATTCCGGCTGATTGATAATGTCCCTTGGAGGTGCCTCCACGCCCTCCGGAATAAATATTGCCTCATATAAAAATGTATCTAATATCCCGGTTTCTTCCTGTTTTAATCTTCTTATTGTGTAATCCATAAAGTCCCTTATTTTTTATTTTCTAAAATAGAATCACGATCTCTTCTTTACCGGATGCCTTATAACAGTTTTACATTTTTCCGGTGCAGTTTTTCTTGGGTCTGATAGATAGATTTCGTGATGATGTCGTTCATCAGTGAAATCATTTACATACCCATTATCTTCCAAATATTTATCCATCACTGCTACTGTCTCAGGTTCATTATCAAATGCTCCTATATGCATGATCTGAACACACAAACCTTCATCAATACTCAGAAATTCTGCATTGGTACAATCCATCTTTTTCTTCCTTGACGCAGTCTCAACCGCCCAGTCAAAATCCTTCTTTGTTACAAAATCAGGAAGACGAATAACAGAAATCCAGTTAAATGCAGATTTATCTGTATAATCCACACCTTCCACATTATCCTGCCACCAAAAGCCTTCAAGCGGTGGGACTACATATTCAAAAAATCCCTCTATTTTGTAATCAGTCTTATAACTCATCTTGAGAGTGTACGCAACAGTATATAAAACGCCAATCGCAGCTTTATATTCTCCGCCCTCTTCATTCGGGTCGCCCTTGCTCCTTACCGCTATGTAATTCGCCTTTGGAATCGTTACGACCTGTGGCTTATTTTTCGGCAAATAAAACCCTTTGTATTCTTTCTTAAAATCAAACGCCATAACTTATCTCCTCAATCTTAGCAATATCACCATATTCATCCTGTTTTTTTCAAGCTTATTATCATAACCCTTGATAGTCCATATACGCACTATGACAATGCTGTTACTTATCGTAACAGGTGTTTGCCGAGCCCATTTTTCATTCTCATGTATATTCAGTATTGTGTATCGAACATATGTTTGTTATAATATATTTGGTGCTACCCTATTCGGTAGGCGGTTAACCTTCACCACAGGAGTTTGTAGCCTGTGTTTACATAGAAAATCCATTTATGGAAATCTATCACGGAGGTTTTTGCTTATGCTTACAACGGATCTTTTTATAGCCATCATCAGCTTATGTCTTACTTGCTTTAATCTTGGTTATGCCGTTGGCTCTAGGAGCAAGAATAAGACAAAAAAATAACCGCCCAGCCTGGTAAACTGTGAGCGGTTATTTTATACCATTCATATATCAAGGCTAACCGTCTATCGGTAGCACCTTTTGATATTATACTAGCATTTAGCCGCTTGCATGTCAAACGTATATTTGCTTATCATTTACCCTTATAATTTTCACCTATCTCACTTATCCACTATCTCAAGCTCATCCCGTGTAACCCGGCACGTGAGATTTAACACCTCCACGCCGGCTGCCTTCGCCTCATAGAAAGTCTCCGCGAACTCCCTGTGTATTTCCGCATTTGGCCTGACCTCAGTTATCCCTGTCATCGGAATGACAAATGCAACATAGCATTTATATCCCTCGGAGACCGCCTTCATCAGCTCCCGCAAATGCCTGACTCCCCTGTCGGTGGGTGCATCCGGGAAATATCCTATACCACCGATCTCCTGAGTGCAGCCCTTGACCTCCATGAGATACTTCGTGCCATCCTTTTCCATATAGAAATCAATCCTTGAATCCCCGTATACATACTCCGGCTTTATAAAGTCATAATCCTTAGTTTTAAGCCATTCCAAAACCACCTTATTCGGCACCTGACTATCCACGTTCACCCAGCCAAGCTTTGGATCCTCCACCGCTATGAGATCGTATTTCGTCTTGCGGTTTGGATTTGCAGACTTCTCAAGGCTGACCGTGTTCCCCGGTATCAGCAGACTGATAAGCCTCCCCGTGTTCTTTACGTGCACGGTCTCTGTAACTCCGTCTATCTCCACATGGGCTGTGAACCTGTTTGGCCTTTCTACGAACTTGCCTGAGATAACATTTGTATATTTCACCTTGCCTTACATCTCCCATCTATTCCACAACAGAGCGGTTCATCATGTAGAATGAGAACCTTGCCTTGTCAACAAGCTGTCCCTTGTCATCGTAAATATTTGCCTCGTACAGTGACACCTTCTTGCCCTGGCGGATCTCGATTCCCTCACAGATGAGATACTCCGTGTTCATAGCCGGAGCTATATATGTCATGGTTCCATCTATAGTTGAAGAAAACTTTCCGTAGGTACATGCCGCGATTCCGCTCACTATATCCGCAAGTGAGTACAGGCATCCACCATGCACAGAACCATATGGATTAAGGACATCCTCTGTGACCATCATCTTGCCCTTCACATATCCAAGGCTCATATCGACCAGCTCTATCTTCAGGTTCTGAACATAGATGTTGTCCTTGTTAAACCTTATCAGTGCCTGTTTCACATCCTCGGACATAGCTTTTTTGTTGTCGTTTATCTCATTCATGCTCCATTTTACCTTTCAACTCTATTTTCAAGTTCATACATCCTGCGCACATATCAAAAGCACTTGTCCAGAATATCCGGATCAAGTCCTTTTCTTCCCGTTATAAACCCAATCCCAAAGTACAGCACCGCACCTACCATCAGTCCCCACACGACCGCATTTATCCCAGCGATCTTGATAAAATACGTTGCAAATATATATGTCGCGATCGCACCTACGCTGCTGCACACCGCCGCCTGCTTAGTTCCCTTCTTCCAGAACAGACCTCCCACAAGAGGCCAGAAGAATGTGCATTCAAGTCCGCCAAATGCAAACATGTTGAGCATGAAAATTATATCCGGCGGATTGATCGTGAGAACCATCACCACCACGCCGAGCAACATCGTAAGTACCGTGCTCACCAGCTTGACATTCTTGTCGTATTTCTCATTTTTCACCGGATCATCACCCACCACGTAATTCTTCCACAGATCCTTCACTATAGCTGCTGTGGCAAGTATGAGGAGCGAATCCGCTGTCGACATGACTGCTGCCATCGGCGCTGCGAGGAATATCGCTGCTATTCCAGGCGGCATGATCTTCTGTACTATATATGGTATAAAATAATCCGAAGTTGGAAGATTGTCCGTATCGACAAGTGCGCCAGCCCATGTTCCTGCAAGATGCATTCCTACGATTACAAAGCTGCATGTGAGAACTCCGATCCACATCGCTCTGTGCATGCTCTTCGTATCCTTAAATCCCATGGCGCGCACAGCAGTCTGGGGAAGTCCCAACGTTCCAAATCCCACAAGCACCCAATAGCTGAGCAGTCCTCCTGGCGTGTATTTCGAGAAAATGTCATCGTACACCTCCGGCAGATTTGTCTGAAGACCGGCATCTATCGCGGCAAGACCGCCCCCGCTCCTTAAGACAAAGAATATAAACAGGAATGTTCCGATACACATTACTATTCCCTGAATCGTGTCAGTTATGACAACCGCACTGAATCCGCCGATGGCTGTGTACAGGATCACGACTGTGCCAAATATCAAAAGTGAACTCACATGATCCATTCCCGTTATGGATGCTATAAGTGTGGCCCCTCCCGTAAACTGGCTTATCATCTGTGCTATGAAGAAAACTATAAGTCCAAGGCTCGTGATGACCACCAGCGCATCGCTCTTGTATCTCGCCTTGAAGTAGCCCACTACTGTCACAGCACCCGTTCGTCTGGACACTATCGCAAGCTTATTTCCAAGCACACCGAGCACCAGAAATGTGACCGGGATCTGAATAGCAGCTATCCACGCCTGTGCATATCCATATGTAAGACCCGCTGCACCCGGTCCTGATATAAATGAACTAGCGGAGGTATATGTTGCCATGATCGTCATGGCTAGGACTATTCCATTCATATTTCTTCCGCCTATGAAATACTTCTTCTCGGACGTTGTGTGCAGACTTTTCTCCGCCCTTCTGCTGTAGACAAAGCTCACCACAACATTGAATAATAGATATCCGAGAAAAACCGATAAGATCAATATCTGATTACTGTTCATTTTCACCCTCACTCTCATCCTCTTCATATTGGAAATCTACAAACACAAACTTAAGCAGCCAGAATACACCGATTACCGCAAGCACCACTGTTCCAAGCACCGAGACCACAAACCACGCCGGCATATGGAACACCGTCCACCCGGTGCCATTTAGCAGGAACGCGGTTAGCACATGCCATAAAAAACATATAAATACCACAAGCAACGTCGCTTTGATCTCTTTTATACACTGCCTGTGCTGTTCTTCCTTTGTCAGTTTCATCATAATAATATATCCCCTTATATTTCATAAATACATCGAACAATGCTCATTATATCACGCTGATCAGTTTTTTCATAGTTGCCCCGCCAGCCACCCAAATCCTGTGCATATACAAACTCTGTATTGTTGTCTGCACAAAAAAACTGGCGCACAGACGTTTCGTCCATACACCAGCTATTTATAGTTTACTGTATACCAATTTATGTTATGCTATTTTATCTTTTACATTTTCCAATTCATATAACGTATCCGGATCTATATCCAGACATTTCGATGTATCCCTCGTTCCTGTCACATCCCATGCCAAAGTTCCATTCAAAATTGTACATGAATTCAAAAAGAAATCTTTGTCTCTAAGCGGTTCAAACACTTTCTTATCCAGTAGTGGTTTTGCATCATAACATACAATTTTGCCATCCTCAAAATACACATATACTGTATAATCTTCAAATGGAACTACCTGTACTATATCATATATCATGCCAATTCCCCCTCTCTGTATAATACATAACTTTTAAATCAATGGATTTATTCTGTTTAATGGCAAACCATCCTTCGATAATTCCCAATTCTGCATTAACTCATCTTGATGAATTACGCACCATGCAAGTATGAGCTTTAACTGCCTTGAAGGCAATGCACCTTTTATAACCCGTGCTTCATTTATATCTATTATAGCTTTATTTCCGTTATATTCTGCCTGAAAATGTGGCGGATTATGATCATCATAATACATAGTTATTCTGATTCCATAAAACAGTGATATTTCTGGCATACTATCAACCTCCAATTATTATTGATAATATTATACTATATCATTCCAAGGCTGTTCAATAACTATCATGACTATATCAAAAGATAACCTAAGTAGATTTAGTCTTTTCTAAAACAGCATACACACCCCGGCGACCACAGCGCAGATAGGAATATATATAATAAAGTGCATAACATGCATCTTCATATTGTATCCGAACATATGAGGTCCCACAACTCCCTTGACCTCCGGATAATAACGCGGGAAGAAGTTTGAATGACAGAGCAGCACCCAGTCAAAGAAACCTATATCATAGATCTCCATCACATACATTATCACTATGAATCGCGCGAAGAACTTCCAGTAGCCGAAATCATGCCGTACGCCATCCCACACGCTAAGCACGATAGCTCCTATAAACAGCAGAAGTGCAACTACTTCTATACACCATCCAACCGCATGAGCTCCGCGAAATCTCTCTTTTCTGTCAGGAATCACCGCCAGATTCTCCTTCGGTGCTGTGCTCATAAATCTCTTATCCTGTACAAATGCGACCATTCCATACAGAAGAAGGAAATAGGCCACCATAACAATTACCGCCGCAACTATTGTCACCAACATCTCTTTTGCCCCCTTAACACTCTTTTGTATTAATTTTTAGGTTAGTTTTCACTAACCACACTAACACATCTATTTCCAAATGTAAACCTTAGAATGTACCTATTCGTACCTTAGCAAATGCAAATCTAATGAAATTACGACAAGAATTTTTATGCGTAGAATTGAGCTGTCTGTCAGTCCATGTAATCCGCATTCCGCCGCAAAATGACACCCATTCAATATATAAAAAGCGCCGGCACATAAGCTTGTTGATATGTCCGCAATAGAACAGATATATCAACACCACTAATGCACCAGCGCCATGTTTACTCTATATACATTTTAATTCAGATCTTTATACATTGATCTCCGCAGTAACGCCGAGGATATCCTTGTTCTCATCGAGGATAGGCTGAATGACCTCTGCAAGGAACTCTCTTGTCTGCTCAGGAGCACGACCTACGAAGTTCTTTGGCTCAAGGATAGATACGATCTCCTCCTTTGTCATACCAAAGTCAGGGTCTGCTGCGATACGGTCAACGAGGTCATTCTCTTTTCCAAACTTCTTGACCTGCTCGCCTGCAAGCATTGAGTACTCTCTGATCTTCTCATGAAGCTCCTGACGATTGCCGCCACGCTTAACAGCATCCATCATGATATTCTCTGTTGCCATGAATGGAATCTCCTTCATGAAACACTGGTAGATAACCTTGTCATATACCACAAGACCATCTACAACATTCAGGTACAGATCAAGGATTCCATCAACTGCAAGGAATGCCTCTGGAACTGAGATACGCTTATTTGCTGAGTCATCCAGTGTTCTCTCAAACCACTGTGTTGCGGCTGTGATAGCAGGATTGAGCGCGTCGCACATTACATAATTGGCAAGTGATGCTATTCTCTCACTTCTCATTGGATTTCTCTTGTATGCCATAGCTGATGAACCGATCTGGTTCTTCTCAAATGGCTCCTCTATCTGCTTTAAGTGCTGGAGAAGTCTGATATCATTTGAGAACTTGTGTGCACTCTGTGCGATGCCTGAGAGCACATTAAGAACTCTTGAGTCGACCTTTCTTGAATATGTCTGGCCTGATACAGGATAGCACTCAGCAAATCCCATCTTCTCAGCGATCTTTCCATCTATCTTTCTCACTGTCTCGTGATCTCCTCCGAAGAGCTCAAGGAAACTTGCCTGCGTTCCAGTTGTTCCCTTTGATCCGAGAAGCTTCTGCTGGCTGATCATGTACTCTATATCAGAGAGGTCAAGGAGCAGCTCCTGCATCCAGAGTGTTGCACGCTTGCCGACTGTCGTTGGCTGTGCAGGCTGGAAATGTGTAAATGCAAGAGTTGGAAGATCCTTATACTGATCTGCGAACTTTGCCAGCTCATTTATAACATTGATGAGTTTCTTTCTGACAAGCTTTAATGCCTCTGTCATAACGATAACGTCTGTGTTATCGCCTACATAGCAGCTTGTTGCTCCAAGGTGGATTATTCCTGCTGCCTTAGGGCACTGAACACCGTATGCATATACGTGGCTCATTACGTCGTGACGAACCAGCTTTTCTCTCTCTCTGGCAACATCATAGTTGATGTCATCAGCGTGAGCCTTGAGCTCCTCGATCTGCTCATCTGTGATTCTTGGATTGCCGTTCTCGTCCTTGAGACCAAGCTCCTTCTCTGTCTCAGCAAGAGCTATCCACAGCTTTCTCCATGTCTTAAACTTCATATCAGGTGAGAAAATATACTGCATTTCCTTACTAGCGTATCTTTCACACAGTGGGCTTTCGTACTTGTCCTTACTCATGTCTTTACCTCTTTCTTCCTGTAGTCTCCCGCATCTGCCAGCTGACAAATGCTTTTATATCTTATCACACAACTATTATACATGGGTTTCAGATTATTTCCATGCTTTTTTTGCATAAACCAGAAATTCGGAATCCTAATTTATGTGTGACTCCGATCCTCTCTTGAAGTCCTCGTGGTCGCCTCTGATGTCCTCTATAGGCGGTTTCATCGGATACTGACCGCTGAAGCATCCATGGCAGTACTGTCTTCCGCCTGAGAGCTCCGGAAGTCTCTCCATCTTCAGGTACGCCAGAGAGTCGGCACCTATGATCTTGCATATATCATCTACAGACCTGTTGTATGCTATGAGCTGCTCTCTGTCCGGAATGTCAGTTCCAAAGTAGCATGGATACAGGAATGGAGGTGAACTGATCCTTACATGGACCTCAGTCGCTCCCGCCTCCCTGAGCATGCCAACTATTCTGTCACTCGTAGTTCCACGAACTATAGAGTCATCTATCATTATGACACGCTTGCCATTTACAGCCTCCTTAAGGACGTTCAGCTTGACACGCACGCTGGACTCTCTCTGGCTCTGCTGTGGCTTTATGAATGTTCTTCCCACATATCCATTCTTGACAAATGCCGTTCCATATGGAATACCCGATTCTAGTGAGTAACCCATAGCCGCCGCATTTCCCGATTCAGGAACGCCAACTACCACATCAGCGTCAACCGGGCTGTCCTTTGCAAGGCATCTTCCGGCTGTGATACGCGAATCGTACACAGACATTCCATCTATGACTGAATCAAGTCTCGCAAAGTATATATACTCAAATATACATCTTGCATGCTGCTCCTGGCACATGTTCTTGTACGACTGGATTCCGTACTCAGGTGATATGGTTACAACCTCTCCAGGCTCCACATCCCTGACAAATTCGGCACCTATTGTATCGAGCGCACAGCTCTCAGATGCCAGTATGTATGCGTTATCACGCTTTCCTATACAAAGCGGTCTGAAACCAAATGGATCTCTGGCTCCGATAAGTTTTCTAGGACTCATGATGACAAGTGAATATGATCCCCTTACTTTCTTGAGAGCTCTAGTGACAGCCTCCTCAACGGAACCGCACTTAACTCTCTCCCTGGCTATATGGTAAGCTATTACCTCAGAATCAATTGTAGTCTGGAATATAGCGCCTGTGAGTTCCAGCTCACGTCTAAGCTCAGGAGCATTTACCAGATTGCCGTTGTGTGCAAGTCCCAGAGTTCCCTTTACATAATTGAGAACCAGCGGCTGTGCATTCTCTATAGTGCTGGCACCGGCTGTTGAATATCTCACATGACCCACACCGATATTTCCCTTTAGCTTGCTCAGTGAATCAGGTGTGTACACCTCATTCACAAGACCCATGCCCTTTAAGGAGCTGACCTTGCCCTTAGGACCGGCAGTGTCTGACACCGCTATACCGCAGCTCTCCTGCCCACGGTGCTGCAATGCAAACAGACCATAGTAGATCGTGTTCGCCACATCATTTCCATCGAAATCATAGATACCGAAGACTCCGCACTCCTCATGCATCTCGTCCTCGTCATAATAATGGGATCTTAAACATTCGTTCATAGATATATGCCTCTCATGTTATATTATTGCAATTGCCACAAACCTGTGATTCACATCATAAGTATAGCGACAATCATATCTTTCACCACATAAAACTTTATCTGTTTTGCCACAACATGTCAACAGATAAATTCTATCATTTTCAGGCTGATACCCCACTTTTTTCATGCATTTTCACCAACAGCAGTATATTTCGCAAGTATTTATCTATTTAGACTTGAGAAAATCCACACCTCTCTGTCGCAGCCCCGCCTCACCGGTCGTGCTGTACTTCTCTCCTGTCGCAGCAGGTTACCACATAGTCCTTCCGGCTTCCACCTGGAATTGAAAAAAGCCCAAAAGATACAAATTTACGTACTTTGTATCTTTTGAGCTTTTATACCACTCTCTACTCCACAGCGTATCCCTTTGCCTTTATGAGATCCACCATCTTGTATACATACTTCTCACACAGCTCATCTGTGGCTGCCTCGACCATAACTCTGATAACAGGCTCTGTACCGCTCTGTCTGAGAAGAAGTCTTCCGTCGTCTCCAAGCTCTGCTGCTATCTCATCGTTCAGTTTCAGCACATCAGCATCGTTCATGACTGCATCCTTGCTTGACACCTTGACATTCACAAGGAGCTGTGGATATATCGTCAGGCTGTGGAACAGTTCTGAGAGCTTGACCTTACGTCCAAGTATAGTCTCCATGATCATCAGTGAGGTGAGGACACCATCACCGGTTGTTGCATACTTGGAGAAGATGATATGTCCTGACTGCTCGCCGCCGATGGAATGTCCGTGCTCCATCATATTCTCGAACACGTACTTGTCACCGACTGCCGTCTTCTCATAGTTGATGCCCTTCTTGTCAAGTGCTTTGTAAAGTCCAAGGTTGGACATGATAGTTGTGACGATGGTATTGTTGTTCAGCTCGCCCTTATCCTTCAGATAACGACCGCAGACATAGAGTATCTTGTCTCCATCCACGATCTCGCCCTTGTCGTCCACTGCAAGACACCTGTCCGCATCACCGTCAAATGCAAATCCCACATCAAGTCCCTTCTCCTTGACAAATGCCTGGAGCTTATCAATATGTGTTGAACCGCAGTCCGTGTTGATATTTGTTCCATTTGGCTCATTGTTGATGACATATGTCTTTGCTCCGAGAGCGTCATACACTGACTTTGCAACCAGATATGATGCACCATTTGCACAGTCAAGACCAATCCTCATTCCCTTGAAAGGCCTGGTTGGGATCGTGAGCAGATAACCTATATATCTGTTTCTTCCCATGGTGTAGTCGGTGGTCTTACCGATGCTGTCCTTCTTTGCAAATGGTATCTCGCCGAGCTCTCCGTCTATATACTGCTCTATCTCATTCTCTATGGCTGCCTCAAGCTTATAGCCCTGACCATTGATGACTTTTATACCATTGTCATAGTATGGGTTATGGCTGGCCGAGATCATGATACCACAGTCAAAATCACCTGTGCGGACTATATACGACACACTAGGTGTAGGCGTTACATGCATCAGATATACGTCTGCTCCGCTGGCAGTAAGTCCTGCAACCAGCGAATACTCGAACATGTAGCTTGAAAGTCTCGTATCCTTTCCGATGACAACGTGTGCCTTTCCATCTTCATGCTGCTTGCCGTAGTAATAACCAAGGTATCTTCCAACCTTATATGCATGCTCCACAGTAAGGTCTACATTTGCCTCGCCTCTGAATCCGTCTGTTCCAAAATATTTACCCATTGTAAAATCCTCGATTCTATTATTCTATAACCTCATCCTGTTCACTTTCCTGAACAACCAGAAGATCTATCGCTCTCCTGTGGATGTGTATCTTGGTTTCCTTATATTCTCCGCCGAACTCACCATCGCATGTCCATGCAACCGGATCCTCTGCATCAAACTTGACCCTGTGAGCCCTGAATGAAACCATGCTTTTCTCATTCATATCACCTGTAAGGAGTGCCCTGACAACTCTCTCCATATCTGCAGGAGTCTTCATCGTCCTTATCAGTACTCCCTCAAAAAGTCCGTCATCGAATTCAACGCCTTTTCGGGTTATACTCTTAAAACCTCCAACAGATACCGAGTTGGACACCATACCGAATATGAACTCGCCTTCCTGCTCGTCCCCGTCTATCGTAACCTTCATCTTGTAAGATGGTACATTTGCCAGACTTTTTATCCCCTGCAATACATATGCCGCATGCCCAAATATGTTCTTCATATTCTGCGGCGTTGCATATGATGTATCTGAGAAAATTCCGAAAGCTGCGACATATACAAAGTTCTTGTCGTTCAGACTTCCTATATCTATGGAGAACGGCTCTGCCTTCACTATCATCTCAGCCGCCTCAACCGTCTCTCTCGGTATGTCCATGCTCCTTGCAAAGTCATTGGTGGAGCCACACGGAATATATCCAAGTGGAACCCTTATCCCGCTCTTCATATATCCTGTAACTGTGTTGCCCAAGGTTCCATCGCCCCCCGCACATACGATCACATCGTAGTTTGCGCCTTCCTCCTGAACAATTCTCTCTGCGTCATCTGCCGATTTCGTAAGATATGTCCTGACCGCATAATCGCTGTTGCAGAACACTTCCAGCACATCCACCAAAGAATTCTTCAGAGTAGTTCTACCCGCTTTGGGATTCATGATGAACAGCATATTCTTCATACTTTCAATAACACAACCTTTCCCTTTGAAACTGCTTATTTACTTGTGATCCTCCTTGTACTTCATGTACAGATCATACCCCTTCTTGCGGAGCTTGCATGATGGACAATGTCCGCAGCCCTCGCCCTTGATGCCATTGTAACATGTGAGTGTCATATCTCTGATAACATCCAGTCCGCCCAGCTCATCAGCCATCTTCCATGTCTCCATCTTATCGATCCACATCAATGGTGTTATTATATCAAACTCGTAGTCCATTGCAAGGTTAAGTGTTGTATTTAACGATTTGATAAATATATCCCTGCAGTCCGGGTATCCTGAGAAGTCGCTCTGGGACACTCCTGTTATTATATCAGATATTCCCCTCTGTTTGGCAAATATTGCTACAAATGTAAGAAATACCATGTTTCTTCCATCGACAAATGAATTCGGCGTGCCCTCCTCAGGTGCATTTTCGTCAACCTTCATATCTGTTCTTGTCAGTGAATTTGGCGCAAGCTGGTTAAGCAGGCTCATGTCGAGTATGTGATGCTCCACTCCGAATTTGTCCGCGATCTCCTTAGCACACTCAAGCTCTAACGCATGTCTCTGTCCATAGTCAAATGATACGGCGTACACTTTCTTATACTTCTTGAGTGCCCACAACAGACACGTTGTGCTGTCCTGTCCGCCGCTGAATACTACAACTGCCTCATCCTTATTCTTTAAATTCTGCATGATCTCATCCTCCATATATAATCAAATATGATATTCCAAACCGCATTATAACGCTCACGGATAAACAAATTCACCATTATCAATTCAGTGTACCGATAACTATCTTCCCGCATTGTACATCATCAGCATCTTGTTCTGCAGAGCTGTGTCGCTCTCAAATCTTCCCCTGAGAGTGGTCGTCATGGTCTTGCTTCCCGGTTTCTTGATGCCCCTTGCCGTCATGCAGCTGTGATGTGCCTCTATCATGACCGCCACGTCCTCAGTTCCAGCAGCCTTGGATATGACGTAGGCTATGTCCGAGCCTATCCTCTCCTGGAGCTGAAGTCTCTTCGCCACCATATCCGCAATCCTCGCTATCTTAGAAAGTCCGAGCACTCTTCCATTTGGAATGTATGCGACTGACACCTTCATGTCGTACATAAGCGCCATGTGATGCTCACAGTAGCTGAACACCTCTATATCCTTGACAAACACCATGTCACCGGCCTGCCTTGCCACTCCATCCTCAGCAAATGTCTTGCCGAACATCTCGGCCAGCTCGTCATTGGTGTAGTTCATTCCCTCAAATACTTCCTCGTACATACGCGCAACCCTGTCAGGAGTCTCTACAAGTCCCTCCCTGTCAGGATCATCTCCAAGGGCAATCAATATTCCTCTTACGTGTTCCTTTATAGCCTCTTTATCTATCGCCATCTTATACACCTCTTTCTTCCGGATCCCAAATGAACTTGTGAAGCTGTAACTGAAGCTTCACATCATTCATATCGTTCTCGATCATAAAATCCACTATATCCGCAGGATCTATGCTGCCATACACAGGGCTGATGAATACTCTCGTCTTCTCATCCAGCGCATACTCCCTAACTATCTCAAAACATTTTTCCAGATCCTCCTGTGAACCGACCACAAATTTCACCGAATCATTCTTGTCTATATAGTTATAATTTGCAAGGCACATGTCATTCTCCATGCCGCTGGATGGACATTTGTAATCCAGCGTGTACGATACATTTCCCCCAAGAGCCTTGAACTCTGCGATATCCACACTTCCATTTGTCTCAATCTCGACCCTTACATCATCCTCCAGCTCAAATGCAAGGAGGAGCTTATCTATGTCCTTCTGTATCAGCGGTTCCCCACCTGTCAGGGTTACATTCTTCACCTCTGTTCTTCTGACATAATCGATGATCTCATCCTCGGTGAGTTCCTCATAAGGAACGCCTGCCTCATTTGCCCACTTGGTATCGCAGTAACCGCAATCAAGATTGCATCCAGCAAATCTTATGAACACGGCAAGTTCTCCGGCTCTTGCAGCCTCACCGTTGATACTTATAAATCTCTCTACTACTCTGTATGTGCTCACGACTGTATTTCCTTTCTCCCGGTGTATATTCTCCATTCTCTCACATCTTCCAGATTTTTAGACCTGCCAGCTTCTCACCGGAATCCTATCATATATATTTACTCACAATAAGAAGCCACGTTGTTCGGTGTCTCATACACACTTGCCTCTATGACCTTGTAGCCCCGGCCTGCCATCTCATCATATATATACTTTGCAAAGTTCTCAGCAGTAGGTCTGAAATCAACCTTCACGATCCTCAGATTTTCCGCCAGCAGCGCATCCTCCGTCGCCGGCTTCAGGCTTCCCGTTTCCATGATAAGGCTGTGGTCAAAGTGATCCGCAATCTCCTTCAGATCCTTCTTCAGATTGGAGAAATCAACCACCATTCCTCTGTTCTGTGTATCGCTCTCAAGAGTCTCTGCACCGACCTCGATCTCCACAGTCCATCTGTGTCCGTGGATATTGCTGCATTTACCGTCATAATCTTTCAAAAAATGGGCGCTGTCAAAACTTGCCTTTGTCTTTAACTTATACATAACTCCTCCTATAAGCATCCAACTGTTCACCACAAAAAAAGACCAGAATAGGACATTCTGATCTTCTTATGTCCTAGTTTTGTTTAGTGACAGGATGGTACTAATGAACTGTCAATCTATAATATTGTATTTATGCTTTATTCGTATATTATATCTGACTATTTCCTATCAGATATACCAGCTTATGTCTCTTACTATGCTTTAGATATTAAGGAATCCCTTAACCTCTGCCAGCATATCCTCCTTGTCACATACTGTGTCGTGGAGAACCTTTGCTGATCTGATATCCTCTATAGCCTGAGGTACCTTTACACCTGAGAGCTTCTCAAGCTCGTCGACAAGCTCAAAGTCTGTCTTGGAATCATACTCAGCGTCTATAGCGTTCATAACGCTTCTTGTGAACTTGTATGGGCTTGCTGTTGACGCGATGACTGTAGGTGTCTTATCTCCTGTCTCTGCCACATACTTTTCATATACTGTAGCCGCAACTGCTGTATGTGTATCGATAATATAATCATCTGACTCATATACCTTTTTGATGGTAGCTGCTGTCTCTGCCTCTGTTGCATATCCACCATAGAACTCAGCAAGCTTTGCCTTCATATCGTCTGTGATGGTGTACACTCCATCTGTTGTGAGTTCTTTCATAAGCTCTGAGTTCTTCTCAGCATCATTGCCAGCAATCTTGTATATCAATCTCTCAAGGTTGCTTGAAATGAGGATATCCATCGATGGTGATGTTGTGAGTATGAACTCTCTGTTTCTATCGTATGTTCCTGTCTGGAAGAAATCAAACAGAACCTTGTTGTCATTTGATGCACAGATGAACTTTGCGATTGGAAGTCCCATCTCCTTTGCGTAGTATGCAGCAAGGATATTACCAAAGTTACCTGTTGGAACATCCACGTTGATCTTATCGCCGGCCTTGATGGTTCCGTCTGCAACAAGTCTTGTGTAGGCGTATACATAGTATACCATCTGAGGGACAAGACGTCCGATGTTGATGGAGTTTGCTGATGAGAACTGATAGCCCTTCTCATCCATGTACTTTGCAAGCTCAGCATCTGAGAACATCTTCTTCACACCTGTCTGGGCATCATCAAAGTTACCTGTGATACCAACAACAAATGTATTGTCACCCTTCTGTGTAACCATCTGCTTCTCCTGGATTGGGCTTACACCGTGCTTTGGATAGAACACGATGATCTTTGTTCCAGGAACATCTGCAAATCCTGCAAGGGCAGCCTTACCTGTATCACCTGATGTTGCTGTGAGGATGACGATCTCATTCTTTACGCCATTCTTCTTTGCTGATGTTGTGAGAAGATATGGAAGGATTGAAAGTGCCATATCCTTGAATGCTATTGTTGATCCATGGAAAAGCTCAAGATAATATGCTCCTGCCTTATTCACAAGTGGTGCTATAACCGGTGTATCAAACTTTGAATCATATGCTGAATCTATACAATGCTTAAGCTCAGCCTCTGTGAAGTCTGTGAACATAAGCTTCATAACCTCGTATGCAACCTGCTGATAGTTCATCTTTGCAAGATCTTCCAGAGACACATCAAGTGCTGGTATAGAATCTGGTACAAAGAGTCCCCCCTCATTAGCAAGTCCCTTAAGTATAGCCTGTGATGCTGTTGCTGTCTCATTTGCATTTCTTGTGCTTCTGTAGATAAGTTCCATTTGCCAATCTCCTTAATAAATATATTTAAACATTTCGTTATGTACTAAACTCAGGAATCACCTGTATTCTTACAAATAATCGTGTGCATTATAACACAGCATTTTATAAAAAACAAGCTATAGCCCGCCTCATTCGTGCGACTTTTCCAACACTTTCCCAACACTTATCTCACTGCATTTAAAAACCCGCCTTACGGCGGGTCTTTAATATATCTGTATACAATTTCTGCTTTTTATTACTTTACATATACATCATAGTAGCCTGTTGCGAAGTTAAGAGCTGCCTGATGGTTTGAGAAGTAGATATCAAGATGATTGCCATTGATAGCTCCACCTCTGTCCTGAACTGTGTATGTATGACCATCAACTATAAGCTCTGTACCAAATGCAAAGTTACTTGGCGCTGCACATGTCACACCCTCGACTGCAGGTGCACCTGAAGCTGTTGTCGGGTTATCCATGTTGCTGTACTCACCGCAGCAGATTGGACATGGACAATATGCCGTAATCCAGAATGTTCCGAGATATGTACCTGATGCCTCACCATTCACATAAATAACCTTGTCATCAGGAAGTCCATCTGTTGACTTCTCTGTTGATGGATCAACTGATATCTGATCGTCAGGAAGTCCTGCTGCTGACTTATCCTTATCCTTAACCTTCATCTGTGTGGTAGGTTCTGACTTTGTTGTGTCTGCTGCCTGCTGTGCAGCCTCTGTTGCACGAGCCTCTGTTGTGCTCTCCTGAACTCCACCGCTTATGGCTGAAGTCTTCTTAACTGTCTTCTTGCTTGAGAGGGCTACTGAACCAGTCTTGTTGACATCTGACAGAGTACCATCTGCCAGTGCAACTGATGATGTTGCCTCTCCATAGTCTGCTGTGTTGTCTGCGTATAATGTATTACCTGCTGCTGCGATCGACACTCCCTTGCCCTTGGATGAAACCATGCTGTCATCTGATGCGATAACTGCGTATGATGAAAATCCAACTGCCAGGAGTACTGCTCCTATGCTAATCTTCTTTACGTTCCTTTTCAGTGATGTCTTCATTAGTTTCTGTGATTTCATACGTGATGAATCTGAAAACTTTTGCATAACCTTTTCTCCTTAATTTCTTTACGGTTTCAGAATTGTTACAAAACCGTTAAAATTTAACTCATGACGCTATTATAATCTCTGTCGAAAGAAAGGTCAAGCAAAGTGGCTATTTTTGTAAATCATGCACAACTCGCATAAAATCTTTAATTCAGTTAATGTAAATATGCAACATTTTAAAATGCCGTTTTTGTGCATATTTTACATTTTAGTACCGTAACATTTTTGAAACAAATTAGCATCTTGTATATTTTTACTTTAGAATTTTTAATAAATTCTTTATTTCCTGTTACATTTTTTGTTTTTATGTTAACTCACAATGACTTTTTCAGGTGCGCTGTCAGCCCATATACAGAGCAGTTCCTCAAGCTCCTCGTAAGTCTCAACCTGGTTCACATTGCTCCTGAGCTTTGCCGAATCATACATTCCGACTGAGTACCATGCCACGTGCTTTCTCATCTCATGGATACCTGTGTACTCACCCTTGAACTCAACCATGAGTCTCGCATGTCTCAGCATCATATCCTTCACTTCATATATGTCAGGCTTGTCCGGCAGTTCGCCATGCTCGTAGTAGTATTTCATATCGCGGAATATCCACGGGTTGCCCCTCGCACCTCTTCCTATCATAAAGCCGTCACAGTTCGTCTGCGCCCTCATGTCTATGATGTCCTGAGGAGTGTTTATATCGCCATTGCCAATGATCGGGATGATGCACGCCTCCTTCACCCTGGCTATGACGCTCCAGTCCGCATGTCCCTGATAATACTGCTGCCTTGTCCTTCCGTGCACCGCCACAGCGGCAGCCCCGCTCTCCTGGGCTATATGTGCTATCTCAGGCGCATTTATATGCTCTGAATCAAATCCGCTTCTTATCTTGATGGTCAGCGGTATGCTTATAGCTTTTGCCATGGCCTCGACTATCCTTCCAACGAGAACCGGATCCTTCATCAGCGCAGATCCCTCTCCATTGTTGACCACCTTCGGCACAGGGCAGCCCATATTTACATCTATGAACGAATAACCGTTGCTCTCTATCCTCTTTGCCATCTCCGCCATGATCTCAGGATCAGAGCCAAAGAGCTGCAGCCCAAATGGCTTCTCCCGCTCATCCATAGCCAGAAGCGGCTTCGTGTTCTTATTTTTATAATATATTGCCTTGGCACTCACCATCTCGCTGTACAGAATATCACAGCCCTGTTCCTTGCATAAAAGACGAAATGGCTGGTCACATACACCAGCCATCGGCGCCAGGATCAATTTATCTCTGAAATCCATAAATTTCTCCATTGCTTCTATAATAATATATAATTTGCAAAATCCGACTTATTTCTGCTTGTCCATGATAAGTCTGAGTCCGTGAAGTGTGAGATCCGGATCATACACATCTATGCAGTCCGTGTTCTCATATATCATCTTTCCAAGTCCGCCGGTAGCCACGACCTTCATGTTGTCGTATCCTGACTCCTTGCGCATTCTCTTCACTATATACTCTGTCTGGCCAATATAGCCCATGCACACACCGGCCTGCATACTGGATATCGTGTCCTTGCACAGTATCGTCTCAGGCACCTTTATCTCTATCTCAGGAAGCTTGGCTGTTCCCGTCCACAGAGCATTTGCAATAAGCCTTATGCCCGGCGATGTGACCTCAGCCTCAAACACGCCATCGGCATTGATGAGGTCGTACGTTGTGGCAGTTCCAAAGTCCACCGTGAGAACCGGTCCGCCATACATGTGATAAGCCGCAACTGCGTCAACTATTCTGTCAGCTCCAAGCTGCTTCGGGTTTGGCAGCGCTATATTGATCCCCGTCTTTATTCCCGGCTCAACTATGAGTGGTGTTATTCCAAAATATTTCTTTATGCCATTCACCAGGGAATGCATGATCTTCGGAACAACCGAAGCGATTATAACTTCATCTATAACATCAGTTGACAACTGTCTCATTCTGAGCCAGTCGCGCAGAAATACTCCGTACTCATCCGATGTTCTCGATATCCCGGTGGTCATCCTGAAGGTCTTCTCCAGGCGTTCTCCGTCAAACAGTCCTATCGTAATATTTGTATTTCCAGCATCAATAGCAAATAACATGCCCCTTTTTCCTTCCTGATCTTCCAATTATTTTATATCATTCATTTACAAGACTGTTAATGTCAACACCCTGTATAAATATCTTATAGAACAGCTCCAGACTCTGGAACAGCTCCTTCTTTTCATTCTGCAGCTTCTTGACCTTGAGTCCGCATCCTATGTCGTCAAATAACAGGTCATCCTCAAGTGCCCTCGTCTGTATCTTCAGATTGCCGGCGTCGTCAAACACCAACATAAATATTCCTCCGACCTCCTGTGTAAACGCTCCACACATGGCGTGAAGCTCGTCCTTTATCTCATCAGGAAGCTTTGAAAATTCCTTGTTCAGATAAAACTTCTGATTATATATCGAGCTGGCGCACAGAACAAGCTCGCCATCCTCTGTCCTGGTTGAAATCTCCATAACCGCTCCTATCCTATAACGTCCGCCATATCGTACATTCCTGCAGGCTTGCCCTTGAGGAACTTTCCTGCCTCAACAGCACCCTTTGCAAATACTGACTTGGAATATGCCGTGTGCTTGAACTCTATAACCTCATCAATACCTGCAAATATCACCTCATGCTCTCCAACTATAGTGCCGCCTCTGACAGCAGAGATTCCAAGCTCCTTCTTATCCCTCTTCTTTCTCACCTGGCTTCTGTCGTACACATACTCATACTGCTCATTGCATGCCTCATTGATTGAATCAGCAAGAGCAAGAGCTGTTCCGGATGGAGCATCCACCTTCTGGTTGTGATGCTTCTCAACTATCTCTATATCATATCCGGCTGGTGAGAATACCTTCGCAGCATCCTTCAGAAGCTTCATGAGTGTATTGATTCCCAGTGACATGTTCGCTGACTTGAGTATGGCAACCTTTGCACTGCACTCCTTTACCTTTGCAAGCTGCTCATCTGAGAGACCTGTTGTGCAGAGAACTATAGGAGTCTGTGTCCTCACACCGTAATCGAGGAGCTTGTCAACAGCTACAGCCGCTGCAAAATCTATGATGACATCAGCCTCGACATCGCAGGCATCTATGTCTGTAAATACCGGATATCCGTTATCCCTGTTGTCCACAACATCTATTCCCGCTACGATCTCGGCATCAGGATCGCCTGCAACGATACCTGTTATTACCTGTCCCATCTTTCCATTGCAACCATGCATTATGATCTTTACCATGTCTGTCTATCCTCCATATATATAAGCTTTGTCATTTGTTGTCGTCTTTTGTGTGGTCTATGCACGCTGACATGCGCATATATTTCAACATGTACTCCATTTTACACATTTGCTGTCCATTGTGCAACGTTTATATCCACCTCGGCAAATAAAAATGTCTGCAGCCAGTTGAGACCGCAGACATCTGTATTGTTTCTATGATAATTACAGTCCTAGAGAACTCCGTACTCTTCCATTGCCTTCTTGAGCTTCTCCACGTTCTGTGGCTCCATCTCAGTGAGCGGCATTCTCATTGTTCCATCACACATACCAAGAAGCTCTACAGCCTTCTTGACAGGTATTGGATTGACCTCGCAGAACAGTGCGTTGCAGAGATCAATGGCCTTGAGCTGGAGATCAAGACTTCCCTGAACATCTCCGTCAAGATACTTCTTAACCATATCGTGTACATCCTCAGGGATTATATTGGCTGTCACTGAGATAACTCCCTTTCCGCCAAGTGAGAGAAGAGGTACAACCTGATCGTCATTTCCTGAGTAGATATCTATGCATCCCTTTGCAAGGCTTGCAAGCTTTACAACCTGACTTATATTGCCTGAAGCTTCCTTGATACCGACAATGTTCTCAACGTTCTGTGCAAGATATACTGCTGTTTCCGGCTGGATATTGCAGCCTGTACGTGATGGCACATTGTAAAGGATTATAGGCACATTTACTGAATTTGCAACGGCTGTGAAGTGTGCGATGAGGCCCTTCTGTGTAGCCTTGTTGTAGTATGGTGTAACCACGAGCAGACCGTCCACTCCGTAGCTCTCTGCCTCTGTTGAGAGATATATTGCTGTTGCAGTACAGTTTGAACCTGTTCCTGCTATTACCTTTATTCTGTGGTCAGCGAACTCTACACACTTCTTCACGCACTCAAGATGCTCCTCGTGTGACAGTGTTGAAGCCTCGCCTGTTGTTCCGCAGATAACTATGGCATCCGTCTTGTGTGCTATATGAAACTCCACGAGCTCCTTGAGCTTATCATAATCCACATCTCCATTTTCAAGAAATGGTGTTACAAGTGCAACTGCTGAACCGGTAAAAATTGACATATTGTCGTCCTCCTTAAAAATAAATAGTCGATACAATATAGCATAAAAATGGGCTGGCAAAAAGCCAACCCATAAAAACATCTCATTCTTACAAGTAGCTCTCCATCCTCAGATGACAGTCATACAGTTCTTAACTGCACAACCAGCAACAGATCCTGTGGAATATCCATCACTTCGGCGGTCTTCCCTTTCGTCAGGCATCTTCTGCATCCACATGCATCAGCCTGCTTAATCATTAATCCCGCGCCTCTACTATATTGTATTCAGTTTAACCTTAGATAGTGCTACTATATCACCGCATCCAGACCATGTCAACCATATATTTTACTGCGTGCTTCACAAGGATTCCTCCCACTGACGTGGGTCCCTCCTTATGAAATATCATTCAAGACATTCCATCTTGCTCACAGACACCTCGTATGCCACCTTGCTGATCACCTGGTCATTGTCGATACGCTTCTGATACTCCCTGCTCTGGATCCTTCCCCAGATGGCCACATGCTCTCCTACCTGGAGCTTTCCGGCAAATCTCGCATTTCTGCCCCAGCAGATACATGGTATGTAATCGCTCTTGCCGTATGCTCTGTTGACCGCCAGCAGCACATCCGCGATCTCCCTTCCAAGGGGCGTCATCCTGTACACAGGTGCCTTACATATGTAACCGTCAAGATAGATCTGATTTGGTCTGTTCTCATCCTCAGCATCATCCTCGTCGATGGTCTCGATCTCTCTCACAAACACAGACAGTATAAGGCGGTTTCTGGTCTCCTCATGCTTGTTGTATGACCTGAACTGTCCCTTTGCCATGATGCGCTCCCCTATGTGGGATTCGTTCACATCGAACAGTCTGTCAGACACCATGAGCGGAATAGTATCGTAAGCATCGCTGAGTCTGCTGACGATGAGATCCACCATATAGAAGCCCTCGCCAAATATCTCGTGGCTGAACACGAACTCTGATGCTATCTCTCCTGCCACCACTACCTGATTGTTGTTTAATGTTTTTTCAGTCATATTTTCTCCCTCCGTTATAACAAACTTTTGCATACTTTAAAAGTTATGCCACGCAGTACAAAAATATGCTGT
The DNA here is from genome assembly GCF_003603945.1 of Coprococcus sp. AF38-1. Taxonomy (NCBI): domain Bacteria; kingdom Bacillati; phylum Bacillota; class Clostridia; order Lachnospirales; family Lachnospiraceae; genus Coprococcus; species Coprococcus sp. AF38-1. The sequence goes on along the minus strand of NZ_QVGO01000008.1, from coordinate 74,235 downwards.
CTTGTTTGATCTAGTTTTGTCGGTCTCTCTTTCGCTGTCTCATTACCTCATACGACAAAAGAGTCGCCGATATTGCAGCGTTCAGCGATTCGACCTTGCCCTCCATCGGAATCCTGAGAAGTCTGTCGGCTCTGCACGCCACCTCATCCGTCAGGCCATTTCCCTCATTTCCTATGAGGAATGCCACCCTGTCCGGGAATCCTATGTCGTAGAGATCGTCGCCGTCCAGATGTGCTCCGTACACCACAACGCCTGACTGTCTCAGCTCCTCCACAGTCCCGGGCAGGTCATCGCACATGACAAATGGCACCCTGAATATGGCACCCATCGTCGATCTGACTACCTTCGGATTGTACGGATCGCATGAACCTTTTCCTATAAGCACGGCGGTCACACCTGCTGCCTCGGCGCTTCTGAATATAGTTCCCATATTTCCGGGATCCTGGAGCGTATCCAGCACAAGAAATGTCTCTCTGTCATTCCTGCCGAGCACGGAATCAAGCTGATAATGCATGCATTTCACCACAGCCATGCACCCCTGTGGAGTCTTGGTCTGTGACACCCCTGCGAACACTCCGTCGCTGAGTATCCAGGTATTCCTGCCATCAAGCACACCCATGCTCTTGAATTCATCCCTGTATTCCTTAAGCGCACTCTCCGACAGATACACCTCCTGAACATTCTGAAGCGGAAGCTCCCTGAACATGCGTATCCCCTCGACCACGAACACGTCTCTGTCCTTTCTGAGCTTTGCATCCTTGTTCAGCTTATTAAGTTCTTTTATCCTCGGATTACTGTTTGCTGTAATTACTTCCACTTTTTTCTCCTTTTGCGGTATTTCTGTCACACTTTTCTGAGCAATACTCTGTCTTTGCCGTATTCCATCTGGAGCGCGTACACCACGCCGGAATTCTCATCCACACAGAATCCCCGGCCCATATTCTTCGCCTGTCTGGACTTCTTGAGCTGCACGTACACCGGACATGTGCCCTTGTACTCCTCAAGGATCGACATAAATGCAGACTCGTTCTTCATGTATTCGTCCACATCATCGAACAATACCCAGAGCTGGCTGTTGCTCTGAACAGGCTTCTGTCTGTTGTTCCATGGCTTCCCCGACTGAAAGCTCTTGCCACCTTCTGCCTCCTCAAAGCTTATCATATCCGACAATATGAGCTTGTTTTCCTTCTCACCGAGATTCGCCCTGCCCCTGACAAACACTCTGGAATCCACCAGAAGTCTGTCCCTGAACTTCTCGAAATCCCTCGGGAATACTATAACCTCGACCTGTCCGACCAGATCCTCTATCGTCACATACGCCATATTCTGATTGTTCTTGGTGAGCTTCACCGTCACCCTTGATATGAGTCCGCCGATGACATACATTGCATTGTCCTGAAGCTTCTGTCCATCTCCGTCACCCTGATCCCGGCTCATCTCATCGTCATCCTCGGTGTCCACCACGAAATCCGTCGCCTGAGCCGTGCATGTTCTCTGCATAAGCTCGATATATTTGCCAAGCGGATGTCCCGATATATACACTCCGAGCACAGACTTCTCAAGCGCCAGCTTCTCCTGATCTGAATACTCCTCCACATCAGGGTAAGGCACGAGATTGCTCTGCACAAAATCGTCTCCCATCAGGTCAAACAGAGACATCTGCCCTGACTCCCTGCTCTTTCTCTCCCTTGCGGCTTCCTCCGCTATGGCCGGCAGAGCCATCATCATCTGCTTTCTGTTTGCTCCCATATCATCAAATGCACCGCTGAGTATCAGAGCCTCAACAGTTTTCTTATTTGTGTCCTTTGAAGGCATCCTTGTGAGGAAATCCCTGAGATCCTTAAACGGTCCATTCTTGGTCCTCTCCGCCTCTATCCTGTCGACAACAGCACCGCCGACACTCTTTATACCGGAGAGTCCGTATCTTATCTTGCCGTTGCTTATGGAGAACTTTGCCACTCCCTCATTTATATCCGGAGGGAGCACCTCAACTCCCATCTGCTTACACACACTTATATACTTTGCAACCTTGCCATTGTTGTCAATTACCGATGACATCAGCGCAGCCATGAACTCCACCGGATAGTAATACTTAAGGTACGCTGTCTGTGCCGCAAGTACCGCATATGCCACGGAGTGGGACTTGTTAAATGCGTACTCCGCGAACTTCATCATCTCGTCAAATATCTTATTTGCCACAGTCTCCGAGATTCCATTTGCCACGCATCCTGGAACATTGAGCTCCTTGTTGCCGTACACAAAGTTATGACGCTCCTTCTCCATCTCCTCAGGCTTCTTCTTCGCCATGGCTCGGCGCACAAGGTCACTTCTTCCCAGCGTATAGCCCGCCAGCTTCATAACGATCTGCATTACCTGCTCCTGGTAAATGATACATCCATAAGTCGGCTCAAGTATCTCCTCGAGCTCAGGAGTATCATAGTGAACCAGCTCACGGTTCTCCTTGCCCCTGATGTAGTCGTCTATGAACTGCATAGGACCCGGTCTGAACAGAGCAACACCGGCAATTACATCGTCCAGACTCTGTGGCTTCAGCTTCATCATGAAGTTTCTCATGCCCTCACTTTCGAGCTGGAACATACCCTCGGTCTTTCCCTGTCCCATGAGTCCAAGTATATTCGGATCATCGTAATCTATATTGTCTATGTCTATATCCTTGCCTGTTGTCTGCTTGACAAGCTTGACTGTATCCTGCACAACGGTCGCCGTTCGGAGTCCCAGGAAGTCCATCTTGAGCATTCCCAGATGCTCCACCGTGTTCTTCTCAAACTGGGTTACCACCGCGCCCTCGGCTCCAACTGACAAAGGCGCATACTCCTCTATCGCCTCACGGCCTATAACCACTCCCGCCGCATGCATTCCTGCATTTCTAGGGAGTCCCTCAAGCTTTCTGGCTATGTCCACAAGCTCCTTGATCTCGTCCGAGCCCTCGTACATATCCCTGAAATCCTTGCTCGTCTTGAGTGCTATATCTATGGTCATATCCTTCTCTGCAGGTATTGCCTTTGCAAGGGAATCACACACCGCATACGGGAGATCCATGGCTCTTCCAACGTCCCTTATGACGTTTCTTGCGCCCATGGTCTGATATGCTATTATCTGTGTCACGCACTCCTCGCCATATTTCCTTACGCAGTAGTCGATGACCTCCTGACGTCTGATATAGCAGAAATCTATATCAATATCCGGCATGGATACTCGCTCCGGGTTCAGGAATCTCTCAAAGAGAAGGTTGTACTGCAAAGGCTCAATGGTCGTGATGTCCAGACAGTAAGCAACCACACTTCCAACCGCCGAACCTCTTCCAGGTCCAACCGCAATTCCCTGCGATTTTGCAAAATGAATGAAATCCCACACTATCAGGAAATAATCCACAAATCCCATGCTCTTTATGACAGACAGCTCATAATCTATTCTCTGTCTGACCTCGTAGCCGTGGGTTCCCTCGGCCATCTTACCGGACTCCTCATATGTAAATCCGTACTTTTTCTCCATACCCTCATATACCAAATGATCCAGATATTCCTCCGCGGTATATCCCTCCGGCACATCGAATCTCGGAACCTTCTGCTCGCCAAATACGATATTCACATTACACCGCTCTGCGATCTTATGTGTATTCTCCAGAGCCTCCAGGGCGTATGGGAACAGCTCAGCCATCTCCTCCTTTGATTTGAGGTAGAACTGACCTCCCTCATAGCGCATTCTGTTCTCGTCCTGAACCTTGTGGTTAGTCTGTATACACAGGAGAACATCATGTGCCTCCCAGTCCTCGGCATAGATGTAGTGCGAATCATTTGTCACGACCATAGGGATACCCAGTTCCTTTGACAGACGCATGATCCCCGCATTCACAGTTGCCTGCTCAGGTATTCCGTGATCCTGCATCTCCAGAAAATAGTTTTCCTCGCCAAATATATTCCTGTATCTTATCGCAGTCTCCTTCGCACCGTCATAGTCGCCCTTTCTGAGCTTTGTCGCAACCTCACCGGCAAGACAGGCGCTGAGCGCTATAATTCCCTCATGGTACTTCTCCAGCACCTCCATATCGACCCTCGGCTTATAGTAAAAGCCCTCGGTAAATCCTCTGGTCACGATCTTGGACAGATTATGATATCCCAGATCATTCTCCGCCAGAAGGACGAGGTGATAATATCTGTCATCGCCCTTTCCAACTTCCCTGTCAAATCGTGATCCCGGACTGACATACACCTCACATCCGAGAATAGGTTTTATCCCCTCTCTGAGACAAGTCTCATAGAACTCTATAACACCGTACATGACGCCGTGATCCGTTATTGCGAGGGAATCATATCCCAGTTCCTTTGCCCTGCGCACAAGTCCGTCTATCTTCGCCGCACCGTCCAGCAGACTGTAGCCTGTATGCACATGCAGATGTGTAAACTCCATATGTCTCCTCCTTATTTGTTATGCAGTATCTCCCGCCTTATATAGTCAAATGTATAATCTTCGCCCTTCTCAGCCAGAGTCGTTAGCATGTCCTCCAGCAGATCCGCCGATTCAGGGTGCAGATGATGTCTGGATCTGCCCCTCAGATAATACTCAAGCGGAAATGAATCCGTATACTTATCACCATTATAATTCTTGCTGGCAGCCACCCTGTCGCAGAACATCTCCACAACGTACTTCTCCGGCATGCGCATTCCCACCAGCTCCACACAGTTCCTGTCAACACTGTAGTCTACCCAGTATTCCAGATGGTGCTTGTTTCTTCCCTTGTGGTGCAGCCATGCGCTTGAATACCCCTTGCTCTCGCGCTCCGCATCATTCGGGCTTCTTGTTCCCTGATAATACTTTGCCCCGACTGAGAACTCAGTCCACGAATACTTTGACAGATCGTGCACAAGCCCCTGCCAGTATAATCCGCACTTAAAGCAGTTATGCATGACCATTCTCTTATGTCTGTTTATGGTTTTCAAATGTCTGTACCATTTTGGAGCATCCATATCATCCCGTCCTTTCCCACTGAGTACAAAAGGCTGCCGCAAAAACTTTTGCAGGCAGCCTTCCTCAATATTGAAGCCGAAAAAGGGACTCGAACCCTCGACCCACGCATTACGAATGCGTTGCTCTACCAACTGAGCTATTTCGGCATCTATAAATTACTACCATACGCTATCGGTTAGAAACACCAGATACCATATAGCGGTATATTTACCAATCCTTTATCGACAAACATGTCATCTGTAGATATCCTCACTGAAGTCTGATTGTCATATCTCTGTTTGAATACTCTGGAGCTCTGGGCCTTGGTGTGCGGACTTGTCTGAACATCCACTGGAATGACCTCTCCATCGCCCTCATACACGAAATCAACCTTCGCTGTGGCCGATGAGATCCAGAAATACAGATCCCCGATACTCCTGTTCACATACAGCTCTGCAAGAGCGTACTGCTCTGCTATAACTCCATCCATCATATCAAGAACATTATCTGTGTCAATATCCTGAACCAGAATACCAGCCATGACCCTGAGCAGACCATGATCAAGATGATACAGCTCAAATGACTTGTCATCCTTCTGGTTTGCCAGAGGAAGCACTCCATTCCTGACTCTGTACACCTGACGCACAACGCCCATCCTGACGATCTGATCAACTGACGCCTCATACTCCCTGGCACGGGCCTTCGGATCAACGTATCCATACATGAACTTCTTGTTCTCCTTGGTAAGCTGAACCGGAATACTGTTCCATATAGCCATGACCTTGGTAAGATATCTCTTCGGAGTGGAGTTTATCAGATATTCAGTAGTTCTGTCAAGTATAGACTTCAAAACCACATCAACTCTTCTGAGATCTCCTGTCTTATAATATTCATCCACCGCCTCCGGCATTCCTCCGGTCACGAAGAAAGTCTCAAGCATTGTCTGGACGCTGTCCCTGACCTCATCCGGCATCGGTGTGATCTTCTGGTTCTCTATAAATGCACAGAGCTTTCTGCCCTTTCCCGCTTTCAGGAATTCCTCAAAGTTCATAGGCATCATCTCATATACGCATATGTCATCCTGGCACTCTTCCTCTCCCGGGATTGGTCCACAGGATGTCGCAATGACACAGATCCTGCAGTCAGTATTGTATCTGCTATACTCAACAAGGTTGCCGAGCAGTCCCACACAGTTCTGCGCATTGTCAAATATAAGAAGCTTATCCTTGAAATCATACTTGTCAAGCGACGTTGTAAGCTTGGCATGAAGCTTCTCCGGCCTCCTCTCCTTTGCTGCATATGCGGCAAAGTCCGGATACTTGTCCATGTCTATTATTATATGATCCTCAAAAAATCCCATGGCAAAATCAGCCACAGCCCATGTCTTGCCAACAAACTTGCCACCACGGACAACTGCAATCTTATCCGCTCCGGTCTCATACCATGTTGCAAGGTCATTCATAACATTTCTAAACAAGCATCTCACCTCGATTCGACCACTTTTTCCAAATCTATTATAGGATACCACTAAAAATTTGCAATGTAAATAGTTAAACCCATATCATTGCACTCTCTGATTTTTTATCACTTTATACTATTCATACAGGAATTTTTCCCTGAAATACGTCTTAAGTGCTGGTTCATCGATATCCATGTACTTCATCACAACCTCATACAGGAACTCCTTATAATATTCCCAGTCTTTTCCCGACATATCCAGCTCCTGTACATCCTCATAGAATATCTCTCCAAGCTTATTACGAAGTCTTATAGTCGCTACATATAAGTTGATATTACCATTTGCATTCTCTGACTTCACCACATCCACCGTCATGTCTCCATACTTCAGATGGGTCTCTCCACGCATGATCCTTACTTCCTTCTCAATGCGCGAAAGGCATTTCTCCTCAACCATATCCCGCAGGAAATACCCACGATTTTCAAAGAGATATTTCTTTATGGACATGAGAATGATCTCATTCTGAGAATAACCGGTATAATCAGATAATCTCTCCAAATCCCTCGCCATTCTGGAATCCATTCTCAAAGGCTTGCTCGTGAGCTCTCTCTTGTTAAGTCCCGGCATAATATGCTCCCTTTCTCTATCCCTATGGGGTAAAAAATCCGGAGGAGATATGTCCTCCGGGATCATTCTGATCTAATTGATATCCTGTTGTATTACTCGCCCTTGCCGATCGACAGGAATCCACTCTCATTAGCCTTCAGCAGGAATGCAAGACCGATGTTCTTCTTGCCCTCCTCTGTCGCCTTGTAGATCTCACCTGTCTCAACAAGAGACTTGGCTATTGCAACTACGACATCCTTGAACTGCATCATCTGACGTCTGTCCTTAGAACTCAACTTAAATATGTACTGGTTCTTGGAGCTTATCAGAAGGATGCTGAATGTATGTACGTTATCCTTTGAAGCCCTTATTGCAGATCCGATCATTCTTGAGTTGGCAATGATGACATCCGCATTCTCATCAGGCAGATACTCTGAAACTATCAGCTTGTAGATCTTCAGGTAATCCTGCTCTGCCGTAGCATTGACAGGCATCTCGGCAACTGCAAACTCAACGACGGAATCAGCCATCTTGATAGTACCGCCATCATCATTGATGACTGCGTTACACTCCTTTGGAACACAGAGTCTGAAGAACTTGTTCTCCACAACCTTCTGTCCCTTGGCAGGTTCTCTGAGTATGAGATCTACATAGTTCATCTCCAGCTTGTTCATCGCAACTATCGCTGACTCATCGCCGGTCTCAGCAAGATCGATAAGAGCGTCGTACAGGCTCCATATCTGCTGAGTAGTTGTAGGAACGAGCTCTATGAGCTTCTCAATAGCAGGAACATATCCCATACTTGCATTCTCTATGTACAGCTTGACCGCCTCATCGCTGGCCAGGCCCTTCTCAACCTTGTAATTAATAACCTTAAATAAGTTCTCCTTATCCCAGTCATCGAAGTTCGCATTGAACGCCTTCTCGAAATACTTGATACTCTTGATCTCGCCCTTGTAGTTATCCTGCTTCTCCTGTACCTGATAGATTCTTCCGAGCTCATATCCGGCACGGGCGCTTCCAAGACCAAGTGCCTCAAGATAAGCCTTCTCAATCTCATATGGTGTTGCAATGTAGAAGATCTGTCTCTGCTTCATCATGGCTATCTTGATAGCCGCTGACTCGCTTCCGGCCTCCACTGCACGCTCCCACTTCTCAACAGCCGTCTGAAGGTCCTCTCCCTTGAGATCCTCAAGATCCTTGATATAGCCCTCAGCCTCCTGAATACCGTTCTCTCTGGCCTTCTTGAAGTAAGACAGTGCCTTGACTCCGTCTCTCTTCGTTCTGAGCAGACCGTAATAATATATTCTTCCAAGATAGAATGCAACTCTCTTGTGTCCAAGACGCTCTGCATTCTCATACCAGTTAACTGCCTTCACATAATCCTTGAGCTGCTGGTCATATACGATTCCAAGAAGGAATGCAAGCTCAGGATCCTTAGTTGCCTCAAACAACTGCTTTGCATAACTTATAGTCTTCTCAACATCCCTGTATGGGCTGTCCTCATCGTAGTACAGCTCTATCAGAAGGTAACTTGCCTTTATGCTTCCAAGCTTAAGAGCCTGCTTTGCGGCTCTCATGGCGCCCTCATAATCCTCAAGGTAGTAGCAGTATATAGCCTCGTTATAATACTGCATATCCTTTCTGTTGGCACTGTGGTCACTGGCCAGCGTAGGATCTACAAACGCAAATGAGTTGGCTGTCTCAAATATGATCTCCTCGTACTGCTCTATGATCTCCATTGTAGCACACACGAATCTCATACATGCCAGTCTACGTCCATGATAGAAGGCAAATGACACGATTCCCTTCTCCATGTCCTTGTGATAGTAAGTTGTACATATTCCATCTGCATACTCTGTGACATACGCCTTGAGCTGCAGCTCTTCGTCAAACGCATCGTTACAGTATCTCAGGTAATTCTCAAGAGTCATCTTGGAATCCTTTGGCACACTGTCATAATATACATACATTGCAAAATCCTTATATGTAAGACTTGGTGCGTAATACTCCTCACCTGTTGACTCGTTGATCGTCTTCACCCAGCCCTTTGGAAGCTTGTGGATGAATCCCTCAACCTGATCATGTACATATGTGTACTGATACTGAAGTCTTGAAGCCTCGATAACCTTGTAACGTGGCTCCTTTCCCTTTGCCTTTCTGGCCTCTGCTATATCCGTGTACAGCTTGTCCTTCTCCTCGAACTCAAGGCTGTCACCGTGGGTACTAATGTACTCAACTCTCTCGTATGAAGCCTTCGCCTTGGCATCGCCGGTATCAGCGAGCTTCTTGTACCACATCATGGCCTTGTCCAGATCGATAGGTACGACATAATCACTCTTGTTGCCATACTCATCCACTCTGTTAAGTCCGCTCTCATATATCGAACCAAGGCTCATATACGCTGCCTTTATACCGTAATCTGTGGCTGCAAGCTCATAATACTTGATGGCCTTTGAGAAGTTCTGGACTTCCAGAAGCATCTTGGCAAGCTTGAATATAACATCGCCGTCATGGTTCTGATTCACATACTTCTCGTAATACTTGGTAGCCTTGTTCAGATCCACATCCACAACTGCGTTGCGGTACTTTCCCTTCTCATAAAACTCTGCAAGTGCAAGAAGAGCATCATCCCCATATGACTTATACTGCGCATCCATTATTCCTATGTCTGCAACCTGTTCAAGTATGTTTACTGATTCCTCAGCATCTCCGTTGTCCATAAGGTTCATGGCTTTGTTGAACTGGAGCTCCACATTGTTGACCGGTTCCTTCTTTTTGGAAAATCTGGATACGAATGGTATCTTCTTTAATAATCCGTCAAAAAATCCCATATCCTGTTCCTCCGACAAATGTCCATTGATAAATTTATTTTACCACATACACATCCGAGGTGCAATAAATCATCCAAATTACTTATTGTTTTTTGTCAGATATTCTGAAAGTGCATTGACTGCTGCCTCTTCGTCGGCGCCGTCTGCAACTATAGTGAGCTCACTGCCATTCTCGAAGCTCATGCTCATCATACCCATAATGCTCTTAGCATTGATTCTCTTATCTCCGGTAACAAGGTGAACCTTGCTGTCATACTGACTTGCAACCTGTACAAGAACTGCAACAGGTCTTTCCTCTGCCTCTCCCATCATTGATACAACAACTGTCTTTTCGATCATTACATCCTCCTTGGGCTCATCAACAGCCCCGCATTTCTTCTGCGATCTCACTTATTTTTCTTAATCTATGATTAACCCCCGACTTACCGATCGGCGGCGTCATCATCTCACCAAGCTCCTTAAGGGAAGCATCCTCATTCTCCAGTCTGGCAAGCGCCAGCTCCTGAAGGTTATCGGGCAGATATCCTATGCCCTTTGTCTCTATTATGTAATTAATGTCATTCATCTGCTTTACGGCAGCGCTCACGGTCTTGTTGAGGTTTGCAGCCTCACAGTTGACCCTGCGGTTGATATTGTTACGGATATCCTTCCTGATCCTTATGTTCTCCATATTCATCAGGGATATGTGTGCGCCCATTATCCCAAGCATATCAACTATCATCTCCCCATCCTTCAGATAGACGACGTAGTATTTCTTCCGCTGTATTATGCGGGCTTCCACTCCAAATCCTTTTATTATCTCCTGTATGAACTGTGCCCTTCCCTCGTTCTCGCACACCACCTCCATGTGGTAGCCCTTGTTCGGATCACTGATCGATCCCGAGGTCATGAACACTCCTTTTATATATGCTCTCCTGCAGCAATCCTGCTGAACATCCATCCTGCTGACCTTCATGAGCTGACACTGTATCAGTCCCTCATATTCATGTTCGTTTTCTATCTTCAAGGTCATCAGTATCGTATTGACAATCTCTGGAGAATTGATCTCCATCCTGTATACTCTGCTGTCAGCTCCGGTCCTTCTTACACTTGAGTCCGGAATATATCTGAACAGCCTCTTTATCAGGGAAGCTATCTCCTTTGCGATAACACTTCTCTCTGTAACTATCACCAGCCCGGCCGGTCTGCCAGCCCAATATCTCACATATGCCACCATTGAAATCATCGCAGCCAGCTCAGCTATCTGACAATGCCTCGCTCCCGGAACATTCCCTGCCAGCTCCATCTTAACGTCTGAAGAAAATGACATATTCCACCTGCTATACTATCTGTTATTACATGCTACAACTTCTTGACTATTGAATCCTTCAAAATATCCCTGTGAACTATCCTCACTGTATACTTTGACTTCTGCAAACGGGCATAGACAGCATTGGCTATCGTGACGGATCTGTGTTTTCCGCCTGTGCAGCCGATGGAAATGACCAACTGATTTTTGCCTTCCTTGATATAATTCGGTATCAAAAATGTTATCAGATCTATAAACTTTTCCAGATACTCAGGGCCCTCCTTGCAGTTCATAACATAGTCCTGTATCTCTTTGTCGTTTCCCGTTTTCTCCCTGAGTTCAAGGTCATAGTACGGATTAGGCAGAAATCTCACATCCTGAACTATATCAGAATCCCTCGGTATTCCATACTTAAAGCCAAATGACATGACCGTAATTATGAAATTCGAATACTCTTCATTCTGCACAAATATCTTGTCAAGCTCCGCCTTAAACTCTCTCACAAGGAGGTTGGTAGTATCGATTATATAATCAGCCTCCTCCTTGAGGAAGCCGATAAGCTCACGCTCCTTGTTTATTCCATCTATTATTCGCCCACCCTTGACCGAAAGAGGATGGTTTCTTCTAGTCTCTTTATAACGCTTTACCAGAGTTGCATTGGAACACTCAATGAACAGGATCTCATAATTCATGCCCTCTCTTCTGATATCCGCCAGGCACGAATTGAGTTGTGACAAAGCCCTTCCACTTCTGATATCAACACTGATAGCAACATCATCCACCTGGATCTGCTCATCATAAGCGATCTCGGCAAATCTTTTTATGAGCTGGATAGGCAGATTATCAACACAGAAAAATCCGGCATCCTCAAGCGTCTTAAGCGCCGTTGCCTTTCCTGCTCCACTCATTCCTGTCACAATAACAAATCTCATGCTCTGTTCTCCCTGTCTCACTGAATGCTAGAAATCGCCAAGCATCTTCACCTCAGGCTCCAGCATCACGCCAAACTGATCCATAACCTTCTTCTGTACATCACGGATCAGACCTGCCACATCAGCAGCGGTTGCACCGCCCCTGTTCACAACAAATCCGCAGTGCTTCTCGGACACCTGTGCTCCTCCCACAGAATATCCCCTGAGTCCTGCATCCATTATAAGTTTACCCGCAAAATATCCCTCAGGTCTCTTGAATGTAGAGCCCGCCGACGGATACTCAAGCGGCTGCTTTGTTCTTCTGGAATCCGACAATTCCTTCATTCTGTCATCTATATCCTGCTGCACACCTGCTGCCAGCTTCATGGTAACCTCAAGAACTATGAGCCCCTCAGCCTCCACAGCACTGTGTCTGTACGAAAAATCCAGTTCATCCGATGACATATCATATATATGTCCATCGGCATCCATCACCTTGACACTGGTGACAACGTCCTTCATCTCACCGCCATAAGCTCCCGCATTCATATACACCGCACCGCCTATAGTACCGGGAATCCCGGAAGCAAACTCAAGACCGGTCAGCGAATTATCCCTTGCCAGTCTGCTGACTCTCACCAGCTTTGCCCCGGCCTGGGCTGTTATCACATCACCATCAACTGTTATCCCATTCATATTGTCCATTATATTGATTATCATGCCCCTGTAGCCAGCATCCGACACAAGCAGATTACTGCCATTACCAAGGACAAAATACGGTATCTCACATTTCCGACAAAGTTCTATAATCCCCACAACCTGATCTGCATCAGAAGGACTCGCAAAATAGTCGGCAGGACCGCCCACCCTGAAGGTAGTGTGTGCGCTCATCACCTCATCTGCGCTTGCATTCTTCTCTCCGGTTATCTCTCGAATACTGTTCAATATATCTAAATCTGACATGTCAACCTCATACAATCTGTCTTCTATATTTTATTCACATGTGCATGTATTTTAAAACAAAAGTAAAAGCACCCCCTGTCACAGAAAACTGCTTTTTTCTTAACATACACAATAAAAGTCTTTAATATATTGGATTTTACGGCACTATTCATCACCATTAAATTCATCATACATTAAAGACTTTTATAATTCAATATTAAAATTTAATATAAATTTACCATCTTTCGCAAAACCTTTGGATATTTTCACAAATTCTACTGGTAAATTTTACCGAAATTACATTCAGGTCAATTACCTTCCAAGCATGCTGCATGCACTTCCATAAATACCTGCATCATTGCCAAGCTGTGCAAGTGCGAACTTTGTCTGTCTGCATGCATGGAATGCATAATGCTCGAAATACTTCTTTACTGAATCTGTAAGTATGGAGCCCGCCTTTGACACGCCTCCACCGATTACAAATATCTCAGGATCAACTACACATGCTATCTGTGCAAGCGCACGACCCAGGATACGTGCCTGTGTATCAACTATCTCAAGTGCAAGCTCGTCTCCTGCCTTTGCTGCGTCAAATACATCCTTTGCAGTAACAGCCTCGAGCTCACGGAGAGTTGACTTCTTATCTGAAGCTGCCATAGCTCTGCCCGCAAGTCTTACCACGCCTGTTGCAGATGTGTACTGCTCCAGACATCCCTTGTTTCCGCATCCACATGTCTCAGTCTCTGAATCGTCAACACATATATGTCCGATCTCACCGCCGGCACCATTCACGCCGAACAGCATCTTGCCGTTGAGTATGATTCCGCCGCCAACACCTGTTCCAAGTGTTACCATTACCAGATTGCTGTGGCCCTTGCCACCGCCCTGCCACATCTCTCCGAGCGCAGCGACATTTGCGTCATTTCCAGCCTTTACGGGATATCCGACCAGCTTCTCCAGCTCGTCCTCAACATTCAGTATTCCCCATCCGAGGTTTACACACTTGAGAACCGTTCCATCCTCCTTGACAGGTCCCGGAACTCCGATTCCAACGCCCTCAACATCTTCCTTTGCAAGCTTCTTGCTTTCAATAACTTCCTTTATAGAATCAGCAATGTCCGGAAGAACATTCTTTCCACCGTCCTCTGTGCGGGTCTTGATCTCCCACTTGTCGAGCAGTTCGCCCTCAACGGTAAAAAGTCCCATCTTTACTGTAGTTCCTCCAACATCAACTCCAAATACATACTTAGCCATGTTTTTTCTCCTTCCACATTCTCCGCTTTTTATTGTAATATCACGGCCGGCAGTCATTTACTGCTTGTCACCACCGCCGTTGCCCTTCATAATATTCTGTGTAACTCTGTTATAAAGCTCCTGAGCTGCATTGTATCCCATCTTCTTCTGTCTGTGGTTTACAGCCGCCGACTCAACTATGATCGCGATATTCCTTCCCGGTCTGATTGGTATGTTGTGACTTACCACCTTATTTCCCAGGAACTCCATATAATTGTCCTCAAGTCCGAGTCTGTCGTATTCTGTATCTTTGCTCCACTCCTCCAGGTTGATGACAAGATCGATATTCTGATCTATCTTAACGCACTCAACACCAAACAGTGATTTCACATCTATTATTCCAATTCCTCTGAGCTCAATAAAATGCCTCGTTATGTCAGGAGCTCTTCCTACAAGAGTCGCATCGCTGACCTTCTTGATCTCAACCACATCGTCCGCAACAAGTCTGTGTCCTCTCTTCAGAAGCTCCAGCGCCGCCTCCGACTTACCGATTCCGCTCTCACCCATGATCAGTACGCCCTCGCCGTATACATCGACAAGAACCGCATGCACCGATATTCTTGGAGCCAGCTCCACATGCAGCCATCTGTCCACCTCATGTACAAATGCAGATGTGACCGCATCGGATGTGAGTACCGGAACCCCGTGCTTCTTCGCCATCTCTATGATAAATGGATATGGCTCAAGACCTCGGCAGAATATAAGGCATGGCGGCTTGTATGAGAAGAACTCATCCATAATGCGCTTGTTTTCCTCCTCAGTATGCATAGCTGCCACATAGGCATGCTCAACATTACCACAAATCTGTATTCTTCCCGCATCAAAGTGTTCGAAGAATCCACCAAACTGTACTGCCGGTCTGTTCATACCCGGATCCTGGATAAGTATCTTATCCGTATCGATCTCCGGAGTATGGTTCTTGAGATCCATCTTCTCTATAAGCTGTGTAACCGTAACACTGTAAACCATATAAACCCTCTGCAACACCGAAACCGATGTTTTTCCTTTCCTAATATAGTCAATATGACTTATTTTATCGCAATTAATTATACTTATGTACGCTCTCTGTTGTCAAGCAGACATGCACAATTACACAGCCAAATATGCAACTCATTTGTGGTCTATTTATTCAGGAATCTCTCCTCGTCCTGAACCATGCTGACCTCGCTACCATCCCTCGCATCTATCAGCACAAGCTGTATCGGGTAAGTGTCGGAATGATCCGAATCCAACTGTGCAAATGAGTACACAGGTATGGCCTCATACTCGCCATCCCCTGTCTTTATCCTGAAATATGTGAGTCTCACATCGTTGAACTCCACTGAATTATATCCGGTATAATCCGCAAAGTGGCTCTCCATGACTCCCTTGAGGCTTTCCACCGCAGAATCCCAGGTGATCAGTGTCCCTGCATCCTGAATATCCCCCGCGGACTTCATCGGCCAGGTGCATGTAAATCCCGTAAGTTTCTCTCCTGTAAATGCGATACTGTATGTGGACTGCTCCGTGTAGTAGTATTTCTCTGCAGAAAACGAACCACTGTCCTCCGCCTTCTTCTGATTTGAGATGGTGTCTATGCCAAATGCATCCGGCTGATATAGCGGCTGTCCATTCACGGACGCCTGAAATGTCACAGAGTATCCATCCTTCTCATATCCTACAACCTCTCCATACTCATCACTATATTGACGGTAAAGCTCCGACTGCGATGTTGGAACCACATCCTTAAAGCCCCATTTGTCCATGTAGTCCAGCGCTTTTACCATTCCGGCATCCTCGTCCATGCCACTCATATTGGTTTCATCATTCTGAACATCCGACGGATTACCTTCATTTGCAGTTATTAAGTCTGCGGGATCCCATGAAGTATACTCTGTGAATGTCGCACCCTTGTCCGCCATATCTTCAGGGACAGGATCCGTCACCGCAAGCTGGATAGAAAATCCCTCATCTGATATCCACGACAGATCATAAAAATACAGTATGTATTCAACTCCATCTATCTTCCCAATAAAATAATCCTTGCTATAATCCACATCGGCACCCTTATGAGCGAACAGTTCATCTCTCTGCTCCTGTGTCACACTGTCCTTCATATCATATGGATACTCGAAAACTCCATCCTCCTCGTCAAATATGCTTTTGAGTATCGTCTCCCTGTCTTCAGCTCCTATGCTGCCCATGGTGAACTTCTTCGTATACATCTTATCGGCATCCGGAGTCTTGATCTCCGACGCTTTGATGCTTGCAGACTCCAAAGTTCCGCAATTTTCAACAGGAATATCAACATTTACACTGGTCGGAATGCTGAGTGTTCTGGCAAGTCCGCCCACACTGTCATCATAATCTGCATCCTTCTCGGTGTCCCCGGACGTGTCCGTTCCGCTGCTGTATTCCTTGATATCATCGCCCTCTATGACCGCCGTGTTTGCTTCCTTTTTCTTATCCGCGCAGCCACCGCACGCCATCGCAAGGCAAACCAAAGCTGCACATATCATCCATCTTCTTTTCCTCATATTTACTCTCCTTCACCAAGATATATTGTCATATACTCATAATAACCTGCCATTGAACTGCTCGGACTTACCTGCATGTAACAATCCTCAAGCTCACTCTCGTCAACAAGGAAATACACCGTCAGCAAATGTTCTTCGCCATCCCTCTTCAGGCAGCAGTAGCCATCCACGCTCTTTTCAGCAATCTCTGTGCCGTCATCTACTACATACGCAGGTACTCCATATGTCATCCGTCTTTCATAACTCGCACGAGGCTCACCATCTCCGCAATAATAATTCGTGTCAACCGGTGGCGCCAGCTTGTCCCCCGAGAGTTTTTCTCCCCTCTCAAGATCTATAACTATATCGTCATACGGATATGCTCTGTAGTCCGCTTTATATGTGATATCCACCGCAACCATCCGCAAGCTGCTGTTATTATAATCTCCCCAGCTTGTAAAGCTGTTATCTGTCGCTTCGTTCATCCTCCGACATCTGACATCCACAAAGTTTCCGTCCGTATCCACCAGACCTTTCTCCTCGAGATCTCCCACAACACAGAGCATATCCGCAGGATCTATTCCCTGGGTGTCATCGTATACGTTCACACTGTTTACAGTCATCTCTACGCCATCCACAACAAACGGCTCGTCCAATCCTATAAATGTGTACTTGTCATCCACCTGGATCGTATCAACATTATCCGGATTGTCATCATAAAATGTTGAGTCAACTCCGACCCAGTTAGATGGATCATCGCCCTCAGCATCCTTGACATTTATTCCGGTCACGATCTTGTCCAGCTCCTCATCCGTTATATCGCAGCCGATATACACAGTCAGAATAACGGACTCTTCTTTTATCGGAACGTACAGCACTCTATCAAATCCCCAATCAACTCCTCCCCTCTCAAACAACAGGTACTCATAACTTCCCGCCTGTCTGACTGTGGCATCCTCGATGCTTCGGTTTATCACAGTATTCGACTGTCCATTCCACTGGGTTGCCGCTATGGATATTCCCATATATCCTTTCCTGTCCGGGCTGTCATACTTACTTTCCTCGACCTGAACCACGCCTTCCGGCAGATAATCAAGAGTGATCTCCACGTATCTTTTGCCCGAATTTATCATGTATGA
The DNA here is from genome assembly GCF_003603945.1 of Coprococcus sp. AF38-1. Classification (NCBI taxonomy): domain Bacteria; kingdom Bacillati; phylum Bacillota; class Clostridia; order Lachnospirales; family Lachnospiraceae; genus Coprococcus; species Coprococcus sp. AF38-1. The sequence goes on along the minus strand of NZ_QVGO01000008.1, from coordinate 56,303 downwards.
ATTACCATCGCTTCCTTTCATTATGCTCTGTGTTCCATTTTCTTCTTCCTCCGCCATCCTCTTTTTCATCGCGTCCAGAGTCTCCGTGCTCTCGGTGTCATCTGCAGCTGTGGCAACACCATCGTCATTGAGCTCTATCGTTCCACTTGCATAACCACCATTCTTCTCGATCGTAAATCTATACACGCTGACCGCAGCATGGATCGATACCGGTATAAGGATCACACCACACAGCAGCAGTGCTGCAACCTTGATAAATCTCTCCATTCCTCCATGTCTTTTCCTGAGGCCTGTCGGTCTGCCGGACTCCTCCATGTCTCTCATTCCGGCGAGCAGACTTTCCTTTTTAGCTTTGTATTCTGCCGAAAATTCATGTTCAGACAGCTTGTCCATATTATCCGTATTGTCCGCGTTATCAACATTCTCCATATTCCTATTCTCCATCCAGCATCATCTCCTTCATCAGCAGTTTTCGCGCTCTCTTTACTGCGCGCTCATATTTCTTCCGGACCGCAGCCTCTGTCAGCCGCATCAGATCAGCCGTCTCTCTTACACTGAGCTGCCGCACTATCCTTAGCTGGAGCACTAGGGCATCATCATCAGATAATCTTCCAAGTATGCCTGTTATCAACTGCCTGTTCTCCACCTCATCAGCCATATTGCTCTTCACCGACGGATCGGCATGACTCCACAGGATGTTGTCTGCAAGTTCCGAGGAATCGTCATCCCCCTGCAGACTGCACACAGCCTCTTTATCTCTTTTATTTTTCCTGTACATATCAACAGCGATATTTCTTGCAGTCTTGGTTATGTACGCCGATCTCTTCTCCTCCGGCATCCTTTTTATCATATTCCTGTATCTTATGACTTTCAGAAATGTCTCCTGTACAGCCTCCTCCGCCTGCCATATATCTCCCAATACGGCATACGACAGCCTGTATAACTTCTGTTCGTACTTGTCATAATATTCTGCTATCAATTCGCTGTCTTTCTTATCATTATGCATAATTTCCCTATCCTTTTTCATGTGTTCCCCGCCATGAACACCCCTTGATATTCTGTCTTTTTGAACGTTCACTATATATAACGATTACATTATCATAAATGTGACACTTTTTCATAAAAAAAGAGGTTAAAGATTTCTCTTTAACCTCTTTTATGGGAAATATCACTATCTTCAGGCTTTATGCCTGTTCCGAATCCAAGTCTTCTTTATTCCCTGTATCCTCTTTATTCTTTTCTTCAGCTTCAGCCTCGGCTTCTAACAGTTTCGCAGCAGCTTCAGCCTCCTCCTTTGCCTTCTTCGCCTCTTCCTCGGCTTTTCGGGCGGTTTCCTCCAGTTTCTTCTCGTTGAGTCTGAATATCTTCCTCATCGTCGTACTGGTTCCGTATGCAATCGCACCAAATATGAATAAAACCCACAGGTACCATATATTCACAAATATAATAGGGTATCTCACGCATATAAATATAGGTGCAAACCATGCGATAAATACTTTTAACCATGATCCCTTATATGTGATAGCCAAAGCCAGTGAGTTTCTCACCGTGGTTCCCAGCTTATTGTTGTATCTGGCTATCAATGGGAACAAAAACGGAACAATAAGTCCCATAAATATAAGTTCTGTCACAAGAATTCCTGTGTAGAATGTAGATATGAATCCCGTCACTCTCTTGACAAGCAGGAATTCAAAATACATTACAAATATCGCAAGCAGAATAAAGAAATACGCTATGGTCGACTGTTTAAAGTTTCTCTTAAACTCATGGATAAATCCGGCGACAACCGTCTCTTCCTCATCCTCCTGCAGTCTTATACACATAGCATAAAGAGCTGACAGCGATGCTCCCACTGTAAATATAGGTATACAGCCAACTACAAAGCACACATTAAGTGCAAATATAGTTCCAAACGCATCCATTGCCCGTCTCAGAAGTGGTTCTTTCTCTTTTCCCCTGTCATTCTCTCTGCTCTCTTCCCTGTTGTTTGATATCTCGCTCATTCAAAATGTCCTCTTCGCTTATTGTCTCGTTAGAAAAAAAAATAATATAATGTGGGTATCGATCAACCCGAGAGTCATCGATACCTACATTATATTTAATTGATTACAATATATATTACTCCTTTACACCACCAAGTGCAACACCTGCAATAATATACTTAGAAAGGAAGAAGTACATTACGAGAATTGGAAGAACTGTTGTGAAAAGTCCACAATAGATCTGACCCCAATCTCTTGACTTATCATTTGCCTTTAACGCCTGAACGTACATTGGCATTGTCTGCTTCTTTCTCTCTGTAGCAAGTATGATAGAAGGTGTATACAGGTTATTCCATGATGCAACGAATCCGAAGATTGCCTGAGTTGCCATAGCCGGCTTCAGAAGAGGAAGTACGATCGTGTTGAACGTATGAATTTCTCCTGATCCATCAATTCTGGCAGCCTCTACGATCTCTGTCGAGAGACCTGTCTCCATGTACTGCTTCATAAAGTAAACAGTTGTTGGTGCTGCGATCGCTGGAATGATCATTGCAAGATATGAACCATAAATATGTGTGAGGTTACATACCTTGATAAAACCTACGATAGATACCTGCTGAGGAATCATCATGATAGCATATATGAAGCCCCATGCAAACTTCTTTGCCTTGAAATTGTAAACTGTAACTGCGTAAGCTGTCAGAGAACCGAAGTAGATCTGAAGAGCTGTTGCAGGTACTGTGATAATCAATGAATTGAGCATAGCCTGAAGTACGTTTACTCCACTCGTCTTAGCACTACCCTCTAAAAGTCCCTTGAAGTTAGTGATGAACTGTGATCCAGGAACAAGCTTTATTCCTGTAAGAATATCACTGGACTTAAGTGTTGAGTTTATTACCAAAATATAAAACGGTATGATTGACAGGAAACAAAGTATGATACAAATGACATATCTAAAAACTCTCGTTCCTGTTGCTTTTGATTCTGTCTGATCCAACTTTGTTCACCTACTTTCCTTGTTTTGCTGTTTTCTCTGATGTCAGCTTATAGAACAGTAAGCTTATTATCAATGTGAATGCGAAAAGCATTACTGAGTAAGCTGCAGCTTTACCATAATCCTGTGTAGGACCTGCACTTACATACTTCTTGATAAGCATAACTACTGTTGTTGTAGAATTGACATCTGATCCACCTACTCTTACAACTGGGTTACCTTCGTTGAACAGCTGTGGAATATCGTACATCTGCAGACCACCGATAGCTGATGTTACGAGTGTGTACTGTAAGATCGGCTTGAGCAGTGGAAGTGTTATTTTGAAGAACTGCTGCTTTGATGTAGCACCATCAACACTGGCTGCCTCGTAAAGTGATGGATTGATACCGAGAATACCTGCACAAAGGACAATCATTGTATTACCATACCACATCCAGAACTGGATAAAAGCAATGATTATAAGTGATGCCCAGCCGTGATTCAGGATACCACCATCATCACACCATCCCCAACTTCTGAACAGGCTCGTGATAGGTCCCTGAACCTCGAACATACTGTAGAAGAGAACGGCGATTGTAGCTGCTGTAATGATGTTAGGCATGTACATGATTACCTTGAATGCACCCTGACCCTTTAACTTAACCTTGATGTCTGTGAACCAGGCAGCAAGAACAAGTGCGAGAAGGATCTGAGGGATGAAGTTTACTATCCACAGAACAACTGTTATAGCAAGTGCCTGCCAGAACTCACTTCCGGTCTTTGCAAACACATAATTGGTAAAGTTACCGAGTCCTACGCTTGTTGTCACATATCTACCATTCTTAGCTGAGTAGACAAGTGAATTGTAGAACGTATAGATAAGTGGATACAGCTGAAAGATAAGGAAAACAAGGAAGAACGGAATGAGGAACATCAAACCATACTTGCCGTATTCAACTGTCTTGTTCTTTTTCATAGTGTGATACGCCCCCCTTAAAATATTGGTCTATAGTACACACGCACCAGCAACTTTCATTACTGATGCGTGCATTTTGTTACTTTATAGTTTTATCCTTTATTTTAGGGATAGATTACTTTGAGATACCAAGCTCTGAAGCACACTTGTCCTCGATGTACTTAACAGCATCATCAACTGATGTGTATGTACCTGAGTTGTAAGCTGTAGCTGCCTCATCGATGAATCCCTTGATTGAAGCGTCATTGTATGTTACGTTGCTGAGGTTGATTCCCTCTGCTGCTGCTGCCCATACCTCGATTGGGTTCTGTCCGCCAAGGAATTTCTGAGCTGCATTGTCGCTTGAAAGCTCACCATTGATAAGTCTCTCGTTAGCTGCCTTGTTGTTTACACAGTCACCTGTCTTGTTTGTGATCTCAACACCAACATCTGGATCACATGTTAACTCGTAAAGAAGGAATGCACAAAGCTCTGGGTTTGGTGTATCCTTACCAACCATTACGTATGTACCGCCCCAGTGGTATGATGTAGGGCCTGTAACAGCTCCCCAGTTACCATCTACAGCGCCGTTACCCTGCATTGAACCGATGAACCAAGGACATCCGAAGTAGCAGAATACCTTTGAATCATTTGTCATATCAGCAGCCCATGATGAATCCCAAAGGGCTGTGTTGTTTGAATATCCACCATCATAGATCTTCTTACCTGTCTCAAGGTACTCTGTAACTGCACCATCAAGTGTAAGCTTCTCTGATGAACCGTCATCTGTTACCCAAGGCTGTGACTGAGTATCCCAGATAGCGTACTTAACATCTGAAGGACCAGATACGATCTTGTATCCAGCATCCTTTAACTTGTCTGCTGTCTCGAAGAACTTGTCCCAATCAGCAAGAGCTGCCTGAACTGTCTCAGGATCATCTGATCCAAGAACTTCCTTAGCAATGTCTCTTCTGTAGAATACAGAACCTGCTGTAGCCTGCCATGTAACGCACTTAAGCTGTCCATCTTTTGTTCCATACTGCTTAGCGAAGTCGTATGAATTAGCCATAACATCATCTGTAAATCCAAGATCTGTAAGGTTTGCTGTTGCGTCTGTCTCTGACCAGTACTTAGCTACATCGTTATCAGCTGGGATAAGTGAAGGATACTTGTCTCCACTTTTAAGAGCTGTGTCGATAGCTGTCTTGTACTCATCTGATGTTCCACCAACACCAAGTGTTACGAACTCAACATAATCCTTGTACTCTGGGAACTTGTCAAGAACGACGTTCATCTTCTTTGAGAAATCCTCATCCCATGAGTAAGCGTAGATCTTCTTGCTGTCATCCCAGCCATCTGTGCTAGGTGCTGCAATTGCTCCTGTTGCTGAAGCGCCTGCCTCTGTTGCCTCTGTAGCATCATCTGATGCTGCGTCTGTTGCCTCTGTTGCCTCTGTCTTAGCCTCTGTCTTAGCCTCTGTTGTAGCATCATCATTTCCGCCACATGCAACGAGTGATAATCCCATTGCCATAGCTAATGAAAGTGCTAACGCCTTTTTGATTTTTCTCACAAAAAAACCCTCCTTTTAAATATGTGTGCTATTCCAATGTTATGCTCTAAAATCGCCTTATCGAGCATATCCGGAATGCCGTGTCATGCTTTTCCATGACCTCTGTTGTGATTTTATTGACAACGTCCTTGTCAACATAGGCTTATTATAGGGCATATTATCTAATTTGGCAACCCCTTTTTTGAGTTTTTTTATCTTTTTTGCACATTTGCCTTTTTTTAAGCTTAAAAAATAACTAATTAAACTTTATCTATAAGGCGTGTATTTTATCATTTTTGTCAAATAGCCTATTTTTCGTACATTCCGTGCGCCTTTCCGGCTAATATGGCAACTGTACTTTATATATAGAAAACAGCTTATTTACAAGGTTTTCTTTTAGTCATTATGTATAGTGCATGCAAAACCGATCTGTTTTATTGTGCAATTTTAAATTTTAGACTTTTTTCACTATTGGAGGGGTTCTGTTCTACTCTTCTATATGTTAGTATACTATTATTAAATATATTTGACGCGGAAGACCGGACGCCCTCCGGCTCTTTTCGTGCAGAGGAGTTTTGAATGAGCAAAAAAGATAATACACAGGAAGAGGTGCTGGAAAGCACACAGAAGGATGCCCCGGATGACATTTTGATCCAGCCAAGGGGTGTCAAGCGTGAGGTGGCCGACGGTTTCTCAGATCCTAGATCTGCAGCGCCCAAAGCGGACCTTGCGACCGAAAACAGTCTTGAGCTTCACGCCATGACGAGATCAGAGCGCCGCAGATACAGACGGGCGCAAAAAAAGGCTGAGACAGCGGACATGACACGCTCACAGCGTTTTCATTATTTTATAGACTGCAACAAATGGAAGATCACGGGAATACTGATGATCGTAGTGTCACTGGCCTGGATCTCACTGGCGGTATATTCCAATACCCGGCCGACGGTATTTGCATATGCGGTGGTCAACAGTCCTGATCCATGGAGCGTGGACACATCCGTTATAGACGACTATAAGAGCTACTATAATTATAAGGACTCGGACAAGATCAAATATATGCAGAACCTGCATTACGATCCGACTACATTTGACGCTGACTACGATGCAAATGGAACGGAATACTCTTCCTTCCCGCTGCTGTGCGAGGACAATGTATATGATGTGCTGATATCCGACAAGGCCGGAGTTGAGTGCTGCAGTTGGATAAATCTGATACATCCGCTTGATACATATGATGGCACTCTCAAAACTCTCTTCGAGGGAGAGCTCAAGGATCGTGTAGTAACGGCGCAGGATTCCGCAAATCACACTTCCGCATACGCAATAAACATCAGCGGAACGGATTTTGCCAACCGCATGAACCTGGGATACAACGATGTGTATCTCTCATTCCCGGGCAACAGCGAGGAGAATGTTGACCACATTATCAAGCTGTTGAATTACATTTTTGATCTTGGTATAGAATAAGAAAAAATGGCTGTGACATATTGTTGTGTCACAGCCATTTTTTCTGTCATGATCTGTATTCAGGTGATCATATATCAATATATCAGTCCTCAGAATCCATATTCATAACCTGTCTCTTTCTTGCAAGCTCGTCATTAGCAAGATACTCATCATATGTAGTCTGCTTGTCTATGAGACCGGTGTTTGTTATCTCTATAATTCTATTGGCTGTTGTCTGTACAAACTGGTGATCCTGTGAGGAGAACAATACGACTCCAGGGAACTTGATAAGTCCGTTGTTGAGCGCTGTGATCGACTCCATATCCAGATGGTTTGTAGGCTCATCAAGAATCAGGGTGTTTGACCCCATGATCATCAGCTTGGACAGAAGACATCTTACCTTCTCTCCTCCAGAGAGGACTTTGACCTTCTTAACTCCATCCTCACCTGCAAAGAGCATTCTTCCAAGGAAACCTCTTACATATGTGGCATCCTTCTCATCTGAATACTGAGTGAGCCAGTCTACTATCACAAGGTCGTTGTCGAACTCCTTGGTGTTGTCCTTAGGGAAATATCCCTGTGAAGTTGTAACACCCCACTTGTAACTTCCCTCATCAGGCTCCTCCTCGCCTGCAAGTATCTTAAAGAGCATGGTTGTTGACTTTGTATTTGGTCCTACAAATGCTATCTTGTCGTCATGTCCAACTGTGAATGAGATATCATCTAGAAGCTTCTCACCGTCAACTGTCTTAGAAATATGTGACACGGTAAGCACTTCATTTCCGATCTCTCTCTTAGGTCTGAAATCGATATATGGGTACTTTCTGCTCGATGGCTTAATATCATCCAGCTCGATCTTCTCAAGGGCACGCTTACGGGATGTCGCCTGCTTGGACTTTGAAGCATTTGCCGAGAATCTCTGAATGAACTCCTGAAGCTCCTTGATCTTCTCTTCCTTCTTCTTATTCGCTTCCTTCATCTGCTTGATCATAAGCTGACTTGACTCATACCAGAAATCATAGTTTCCTGCGTAGAGCTGGATCTTGCTGTAATCTATATCTGCTATATGTGTACATACCTTGTTAAGAAAGTATCTGTCATGTGATACAACGATGACTGTGTTCTCAAAGTTGATGAGGAACTCCTCAAGCCATGCAATAGCATCCATATCAAGGTGGTTAGTAGGCTCATCTAGAAGAAGCACATCTGGATTGCCGAAAAGAGCCTGTGCAAGAAGTACCTTGACCTTGAGTCCGCCGTCCAGATCCTTCATCAGGCTGTAGTGATACTCTGTGCCTACACCAAGGCCATTCAAAAGTGTTGAGGCATCTGACTCAGCCTCCCAGCCGTTCATCTCAGCAAATTCAGCCTCAAGCTCTGCAGCCTTGACTCCATCCTCGTCTGAGAAGTCCTCCTTCATATATATAGCATCTTTTTCCTTCATTATCTCATACAGACGCTTGTTACCCATGATTACTGTGTCAAGCACCTGGTACTCATCGTATTTGTAGTGATCCTGCTGGAGGACTGAAAGTCTCTCTCCATCATTCATGGTCACATCACCCTTTGACGGCTCTATCTCTCCTGACAGGATCTTCAGGAAAGTTGACTTGCCGGCACCATTTGCACCGATCAGTCCATAACAGTTACCCTCTGTAAATTTGATATTTACATCCTCAAATAAAGCCTTCTTACCAAATCTCAATGTTACGTTATTCGCACTAATCATCGACGTATATACCTTTCACTATTTACTCTGTCTGCACACGCAAACGCCTCCATTTTCAGTGATTAAGTATATCAATACATGTCAGATGTGTCAACTTTACTTTATGTACAGAGCGGCGCTTTTCCTGCCCCGCTCCACTCTTCCATTCTGATATCCTTTACCAGAAATTTCTGGCTGCCAGCTAGAGATTCTTGACTATAGGATCATACAGATCAAGCTCACAGTACTCTGTGTCTGTAAAATGATCGCAGTTAAGACAACTCTTACCCGTCACATCGTTTGAAAGACCCTTACAAGAACACTTCTTCTCATACGCACTGCATCTCTCTGCAACTTCTTTGTAGGTTTCTGTTGAACTTCTCATGATGTTCTCTCCTTTTTGCTATGCATTTTTCTGCTGCCTTATTATTGTGTGTCTTTTTCTGCTTTTTATTCCCCATTTCATTCTTCGCTGATTCTTTGCCACATCAAGGTACGGATTCTTGACAATATGCTATATATTAAGTACAATCAGAATTAAAAATTTTTTAAATGATTGGAGATGAAATCTTGGACGCAGGTTCCATAATAAACATTATCATTCTGGTGGTGCTGATTGCACTGTCCGCATTCTTTTCTTCAGCTGAAACAGCACTCACAACGGTGAGTAAATTCTCGCTCAGGTCTCTTGCAGACAACGGCAACAAGCGGGCCTCACGGGTTCTCAAGGTCACAGAGAATTCAAGCAAGCTGATAAGCACTATTCTTATAGGAAATAACATTGTCAACATATCAGCATCTTCTCTCACGACCACATTCGTAACAAAGGCATTTGGAAGCTCTGCTGTCGGTATTGCAACCGGAGCCCTGACACTGATCGTTCTCCTCTTCGGAGAAATCACGCCAAAGACCCTGGCTCAGCGTTATAACCTGAAGATATCGCTGTTATACATTGACATAATCCAGTTCCTTATGATAGTGCTCACACCTGTGATATTCATAGTGAATAAGATCGCTGATTTTATATTCTGGATCATAAGGCTCGACAAGGACGGCGGGAACCAGAAGATGACCGAGGATGAACTCATAAGCATGGTGAACGTCAGTGAGGAGGAAGGCGTCATCGAGGACAAAGAGAAGGAAATGATAACCAATGTGGTGGACTTCGGAGATTCCATTGCAAGGGATGTCATGATCCCAAGAGCAGATATGACCATCGCCTCTGTTGATATGGCTTATGATGATCTGCTGAAGCTCTACATGGAAGTACCGTATACGAGAATTCCTGTATATGAGGACTCCAGAGATAACGTGATCGGTATCCTTCATGTTAAGGATCTCTTCTTCTACAAGGCAACCCATGATATCAATAATTTCAGCGTTCGTAACATCATGAGAAAGCCACTGTATGTATATGAATATCAGAAGACCAATGATCTTCTGCACTCCATGAAGTCGGATTCCAATACCATGGCCATCGTGCTCGATGAGTACGGAATCTGCATAGGACTTATTACCATTGAGGATCTCATTGAGGAAATCATCGGAGACATCAAGGATGAGTACGACACGGAGGAACACAACAACATCATCAAGATTGACGACACCCACTACAACGTCGATGGCTCCATCAAGCTGGATGATCTGAATGATGCACTGAATCTAAAGATAGAATCAGAGGACTACGACTCCCTCGGCGGTTACATAACCGAGCTGCTGGATCACATTCCAGCCAAGGGCGAGTCCGTCACCGACATCTCATGCATCTACAAGGTACTTGAGATGGACAAAAAGCGAGTCGCCAGAGTGCTTATCACGCTGGCTCCGCAGGAGCCAGGCGACGCCGACGGCGAGTAAGCCAGCGCCGGGTGGCGGGGTTATGCGCAAACAGACATTTTCGTTGAAAAAGATACAATTTTGTGATATTTCTCGAAGGAATTTACGAAAAGCACACAGGCTTGCGAAAGCTTGTGTGCCTTTCTCTTTTTTCGGCTCAAAAAGATACAATCGTCAAGCTTGCAGCCAGCTAGCGTCCTGAGCATTCTCTTTCCTCTTGATTTTTTAACAAATTAATACGTTTTATAGTAAAACAACCTTGTAATGTAGTTTTGAATACTATATAATATGTCGTGTTGATTCAAAATCAACTGTTTATATGCAGTATTACACACTGCATAAACAACACATACTGCACAAAACAGCACATGCTGCGTAAACAATGCATACTGCATACACAGCACGTACAACTGTTGGAATATGTCAATTTGTGAACGGTATTTATGAACAGCATTTTCGCACAGCAGTTCCTGTGCGTGCTCCAACTAATATAAGAGGTGTCTATATGGATAAAAAGACAAATATTAAAGACATAATATCAATGGCCGGCGGCCTTGATTATATAAACCCTAAGGATATTCCTTCCATTGACCTGTACATGGATCAGTTGACCACCTTCATGGAGGATCAGCTTGGAAAGAACAGGCGCAATGACGAGGACAAGGTGATGACCAAGACCATGATCAACAACTACACGAAGAACAATCTTCTGCCATCGCCTAACAAGAAGAGATATTCTAAGCAGCACCTTATACTGCTCATTTATATATACTACCTGAAGAACATGCTCAGCATCAACGATATACAGACTCTGCTTGAGCCTCTTATAGATGGTTATTTTGATTCCAACAAGGACGGAAAGGATATTTCTGATATATACGCCCACTTGTATGAGCATCTATCCCAGCATTACGGTGACATCATCAAGGATATCGTGAGAACAGCCAACAAGGCTGATGCCATGTACGATCCTGAGAAGGACTCCTATCTCCACGATCTCAGCATGATCTCACTTCTCTCAGTTGATATATATGCCAAGAAGAAATATGTGGAGCATCTGGTAGACAAACTCAGACAGGAATCTGAGGAAGATGCCAAGGCGAAGGCTAAAGCCCAGGCACAGAAAGCCAGAGAGCAGGCAGCAGCCAAAGCCGCAAAGGCTAAGCAGCCACAGGCAAACGCCGCAGCCGAGGGCAAGAAAAAATAGTCAGCTTACGCACAACCAACAAGTATTGCGACCAGATTTCACAGGACTCCAGCCTGTAACACAAATAAAACCCCTGAACGATAAAATATAATCGTTCAGGGGTTTTGTCTGACTACTTGTCGGTTTTCTCGTTGCTCTGCTTGTCATTCTGCTGGAAGCTCTTCATTCTTGAAAATACAAGCTCATATCCGTCCTTGCCATAATTCAGGGATCTGTTGACCCTGCTTATCGTGGCTGTGGATGCTCCGGTCTTCTCCGCAACCTCCAGATATGTGTTGTCTTCCTTCAGCATCTTGGCCACTGCAAAACGCTGTGCTATAGATAACAGTTCATTCACCGTGCATACATCCTCAAAGAAATTAAAGCACTCCTCTTCTGTCTCCAATGTAAGTATTGCCTCAAACAGATCCTGTACTGCCTCTGTATGTACTGTTTTTCCCATGTCTAAGCTCCTTTTTGACTTTCACGACTTTAGCGTGATAAAGTAATATATACTATATACCACTTTCTTATAATTTGCAATCTTTTTTGATCCAGACTGAAAGGCCTCTTCTGTTGACATAGAACTCGCCACAGCCCTCGTCATCTATCTTGATGTCATACTTGGCATTACCCATGACATCTGCAAAATGTGCTCCCGCAAACTGTCTGCCCACATACATTCTCTTGGTGCCGCCCATTCCATCGGACATGACAACCGCAAGTCCTGAATCCTTGTGCTCCTCGTCGCCCTCTCTGGTCCATCCAACAACCTCGCTGTGATCAAAGTAGTCGTGCTGAGTTCCGTATGCATATTTCTTTCTGAGCTTGAGCAGCTTATTCAGTATCGTCTTCTTCGACTTTACCTTAACCTGTGGTATTCCCGCATAGTCGCCGATATACAGGCACGGATAGCCCTGCTCTCTGAGCAGTATGACCGCATACGCCAGAGGCTTGAACCAATCCTCAACGTACGATTCCAGAACTCCTCCGACCTGGGATTCGTGGTTATCTACAAATGTAACAGCCTTCTCCGGATTGCTCATCATAAGTGAACCCTTAAGCAGATCTGCCATGTTATACTCTCCATCTGCCACAGATGCATCGTGGAAATTGAAGTGCAATGGCACATCGAACATGGATGCCTCATTGTCTGTGGCCTTGATATAGCCATTCAGATATTCTGTATTCCAGTGCCAGAAATCACCGACAGCAAATATGTCCTTATGTACATATTCCGGAGCCTCATCTGTGCCCTTCTTCTTAGCGGCTGCAGGGACATCAGATGTCGCTTCAATAAAATCCTTCACAAACCATGCAGGGATAGCCTCCGCCTCCTGGAATCTGAATCCGTCCACATCAGTGGTCTTCTCGTACCACTGAGCCCACGCCATGAGCTCGTCATACACTTCCTGATTGTAGAAATCAATCTCGCTTCCAATTATATAGTCATACTTGGAATATTCCTTGTCCGCCTCGTCATAATCCTTGCCCTCAAGAGCGCACACACGCTTCTTGAATTCTTCCTGCTTCCAGTCTATTCCCGCAAAATGCTTCCAGTTCCACTTGAACTTGGAATACTTTGACTTTCTTCCAGGGAATGTAAACTTTGAAAGTGCTCCCACAGTCTTCTTATTGCCGATCATCTGTGGAATATCTTTGGTGTTGAAGTCGGCTGCTGTAACCTTCTCTATCCTGTCAGCGCCGAGCTTCTGTCTGACCGCAATGTCCGCATAGACATTTATCCCCTGATCCTTCATAGCCTTTATAGCAGCTATATACTCATCCTTAGTTCCATATCTGGTTCCAACTGAACCCTTCTGGTCAAACTCTCCCAGATCATACAGATCGTACGGAGCATACCCCATATCTTCTTTGCCCTGTGCTCCCTTTGTAGCAGGCGGAAACCATACAGCCGTAGCCCCCATCTTCTTCAGAACCGCAGCGTCCTCTGCTGCCTTTTTCCACAAATCCTGGCTGTCGGTCGTATTCGCTGTAAAATACTGTACCAAAAGTCCGTTATCCTTCATCTCAATACCTCCGTTATTGGCTTTTAATCACCCTTATAAGTCATTATATCAAATCTGAATATATGAGTAAAGACCGACAAATAACAAAAAACATGCCCGCAGACTCCCCTTACCGGAGTGCCTGCAGGCATGCCAAAGACACTATGTACTGTAACGTATATATCTCGGATCACACACGCTGATCCATGCATGTATACACCACAGCTTATAGCTGTATTACATATTCTTGATTCTCTCTATAGCCTCAACTGTATTCTCATAAGTTCCGAATGCAGTAAGTCTGAAATATCCCTCACCGCTTGGTCCGAAGCCTGAGCCTGGTGTTCCGACTACATTTGCATTCTCAAGCAGATAATCGAAGAAATCCCATGATGACATGTTGTTCGGTGTCTTAAGCCAGATGTATGGCGCATTTACACCGCCTGATACAGTGTAACCCGCATCCTTGAGTCCCTGTGAGATAACCTTTGCGTTGTTCATGTAGTATGCGATCTGAGCCTTTGTCTGAGCCTTGCCCTCGTCTGAGTACACTGCGTCTCCTGCTGCCTGAACAATGTATGGAGCGCCATTGAACTTTGTTCCATGTCTTCTTGCCCACAGGCTGTGCATTGACACGCCATCTGCGTCCTTCAGATCCTTTGGAACTACAGCATAGCCAAGACGTGTTCCTGTGAATCCTGCGTTCTTAGAAAAGCTCTTGAGCTCGATAGCACATGTCTTTGCGCCCTCGCACTCATATATTGTATGAGGAACATCCTCCTCGCTGATATATGCCTCGTATGCAGCATCGTAGATGATGACTGCTCCGACCTTATTTGCGTAATCTACCCACTCCTGAAGCTGATCCTTCTTGATCGTTGCTCCTGTAGGGTTGTTTGGGAAACACAGATATATGATGTCAGGTGTCTCCTTTGGAAGCTCTGGCGCAAAGTTATTGTCCGCAAGACATGGCATGTAAATTACATCGCTCCACAACTCTGTGTTCTTGTCGTATGTTCCTGTTCTTCCTGCCATTACATTTGAATCAACATATACAGGGTATACAGGATCACATACTGCGATCTTGCTGCCTGCTGTAAATATCTCCTGGATATTTGCTGAGTCACTCTTTGCCCCGTCGCTGACAAATATCTCATCAGCAGATATGTCCACGCCTCTGTCAGCATAGTCGTTCTTTGCTATGGTGTTTCTGAGGAACTCATAGCCGAGATCAGGAGCATATCCCTTGAATGTCTCCGCAACTGCCATCTCGTCTACAGCCTTGTGAAGGCGCTCTATGATAGCCGGTGCAAGTGGCTGAGTCACATCACCGATACTGAGTCTTATAACCTTCTTGTCCGGGTGTGCTGCGCTGTACTCTCTCTGCTTTCTTCCAACTGTTGAGAAGAGATAACTTCCCGGAAGCTTTAAATAATTTTCATTTGCCTTAAACATATCTTTCCTCCTAATATATATCAGTCCAGCCTTCAAATACTTCCCTTGCCGGTCCTGTCATGTACATAGTTTCATTCTGCCTGTCGTAATCAATATCCAAAGTTCCTCCAAGCAATGAGACCTTTACCGAATCTCTCGTCCTGCCGGCAGCTATCCCCGCCGCCACAGCCGCACACGCGCCTGTACCGCACGCAAATGTCTCGCCGGATCCGCGTTCCCACACGCGCATCCGCATATGATCTTCGTCAACGATCTGGACAAATTCTACATTTGTCCTGTTCGGGAACATGGGATGCGCCTCCATCTCAGGCCCCAAAGTCTCCATCTGACAGACATATATATCATCCACCCACACAACCGCATGGGGATTGCCCATGGATACCCGGACAAAATCCACAGTTTCATCAGGCAGAACAGCCGTCTCGACAGCCGCACCTATATCAGGTCTGCCCATATCCACACACACCGCAGCCACTCTTCCATCCTGCAGAATGCATCTGAGCCGTTTTATACCCGCCTGTGTCTCCACAGTAAATTCCGTCTTCTCCGTCATTCCATGGTCGTATACATACTTGCCAAGGCATCTTATGCCATTTCCACACATCTCTGCCCTGCTGCCGTCCGCATTGTATATATCCATATTAAAATCAGCCCTGGCCGAAGATCCTATAAGTATCAGTCCGTCGCCCCCAATGCCCCTGTGCCTGTCACTGACAAGCCTGGCAAGGATCTCCGGATCATACACCTTTTCTCTGAAGCAGTTCACGTACACGTAGTCATTTCCAAGTCCTTCCATCTTCGTGAATCGCAATAGAAAGCCTCCCTCTTGATCTGTTTTAGAAACAATCTGAATTATCCAGTATCATATATGCCATCTCGACTATATTTATACCGTTATCCATGCTCTTCTTTTGCAGATATCTGTGAGCGCCCTGTTCATCATACTCAAAGTCATGCATAAGCTTGAGCTTTGCCGCCTTAATGACCTTCTTCTCTTCCTCGGTTCTCTCCTTTGGCCTGGACTTTCTCTTTTTTCTCTCCCACAGAAGATTCTCTATTGTGAGACTTACGGTATTCACAAAGTCCATGGACTTTATCGGCATAGACAGACATACCACGCCGCTATCCCGGACTTCCTCATAATTCTTCTTGCTGCTGAGCACGATCATGTCAAAATATTTTGGAATATAATTCTCAAGATCTGAATACATCATATCCAGGAATTTATATCCACATATTATGACTCCATCGTCACACGCATCCGCAGCCTGCGCCGCCTGGGCTCCGGTTGTACACACCTTTGTAACACTTATACCATTGCGAATGAGCAGGTTCTTTATACTCTTTGCTTCCTCTATTTTCGGAAAAACTATTATAACATTTACCAAATCAAAGCCCTCTCAATCGTGTACGTATAGCTATTATCAAATATATAGGTAAGCAGACCTTTCGCTCCGCTTACCTATACTACTCATCATTTTATATTGTTCGTGTATAAGATCAGACTTTGTACAGATAGTTTGAGATCTCCCAGTCTGTAACCTGTCTTGTGTACTCATTCCACTCATCCATCTTGGCACTTGTATATCTCTCGAAGATGTGTGAACCAACTGCCTCCTTCATGAAGTCGCTCTCGCTCATGGCAAGAGTTGCCTCTCTGAGGTTTGCAGGAAGGCTGTGGATATGACGTGCCTTCTTCTCCTCTGCAGTGAGGTTGAATATATTTGTATCTACACTTGATGGAACTGGAAGCTGACGCTTGATTCCGTCAAGTCCTGCTCTAAGGCATACTGCCATGGCAAGGTATGGGTTAGCTGTTGGATCCGGACATCTGAGCTCAACTCTTGTTCCTGCACCACGTGCACTTGGAATTCTGATAAGTGGACTTCTGTTCTTTGCTGACCATGCGATGTAAATAGGAGCCTCATAGCCTGGAACAAGTCTCTTGTATGAATTTACAAGTGGGTTGGTGATGGCTGTCATCTCCTTCATATGCTCCATAATTCCGGCGATGAACCAGTAAGCCTCCTGGCTAAGTCCGAGCTTATCGTTCTCATCTGCAAATATGTTCTTGCCATCCTTCTGGAGCGACATGTTCATATGCATACCTGAACCGCATACGCCATACTTTGGCTTTGGCATGAATGTTGCGCAGAGACCATGTCTCTTGGCAATAGTCTTTACAACCAGTTTGAATGTCTCGATGTTGTCGGCGGTTCTCAAAGCCTCACCGTACTTGAAATCTATCTCATGCTGTGCAGGAGCTACCTCATGGTGTGATGCCTCGATCTCAAATCCCATCTGCTCAAGAGTAAGAACCATATCTCTTCTCGCATTCTCACCGAAATCCAGTGGTCCGAGATCAAAATAGCTTGCTCTCTCGTATGTGTTAGTTGTAGGCATTCCGTTCTCATCTGTCTGGAAGAGGAAAAACTCACACTCAGGACCTACATTCATAGTGTAACCCATCTCTTTTGCCTCAGCCAGAGCTCTCTTAAGTACATATCTTGGATCGCCCTCAAATGGTGTTCCATCAGGCTTATATACATCACATATAAGTCTTGCAACCTTTCCCTGCTGTGGTCTCCAAGGGAATGTCTCATATGTATCATAATCAGGATACAGATACATATCTGACTCCTCAATTCTCGCAAAGCCCTCTATAGAAGAACCGTCGAACATGATCTTGTTGTCAAGTGCCTTCTCTATCTGGCTTGAGGTTATCGCTACGTTCTTAAGGTCACCAAAAATATCTGTGAACTGAAGTCTTATAAACTCAACATCATCTTCTTTGACCTTTTTCAGTATGTCTTCCTTTGTGTATTTTCCCATCGTTATACTCCTTTTCTACACATTGTTTGATCCTCTGCATGTAAATCCCTATGAGTTTTTCTCATAGCTAGAGTTATAATAAACTTTGACAGAACTTTTGTCAACACAGATGAACGGTTGAGCAAATGTATATTCTGTCATAATTCTCTATCGAAGATCTCTCTTTCTGAATGTCAGCCATGTTGCCACGATCATCACCGTGCCGTATGCAGCAGCCACCGCCAGCGATATTCCAGCATGGCTCCAGTCTATATCGACCTGGCTCATCTCCCTCACAGAGCTGAACGGCATATAGCCCAGTATTTTCTCCAGAACATCCGACTGGAACAGCACAGGCATGATCTGCACGCCGAGATCCACCAGGAAAAACAGCAGCAGATTCACGGATACGGACGCTGCCTTGGACGTCAGCGCAAACGCAAGGAATACGCATGTCATATATAACATCGTAAGCACAAAGCCCTCGCACGCTATCGATCTCAGCATATATCCCGCCACATTCAGGGTAAATGCCTTTCCGAAGCCTCCACAAATGCATCCTCCTACGGTATATACAAGTATGTCCTCAAGAGAGAGTATCCATATCGCCACTATATATACTATGATCTTCGAAAACATTATATGTGCCCTGCTGTGTCCCTGGGCTATCGCACACTGGATATCCCTGGACTTGTAATCGCTGGTGATGAGCGACGCCGCAATAAATCCAAACAGCATGCCGGACACCGAGCTTCCAGAAAACGAGCCCAACAGATACTGGAACTGAAAATCCCCCGTGAGTTCTATTCCGAGAATATCTCCAACCAATCCCACCGAGATCAGATATATTATATCCTGGACAAAGAAAACTATCAGGCACACCCTGAAGCCCAGGCTCTTATACAGCTTATAAAATTCAGCCGACAACAGTTCACGCATAATGAGCACCCCCTATCCTGTGAATAAAGTAGTTCTCAAGGCTCTCCTCCTCGAGATGGTACTCACTGACAAACACCCTCTCATTGTAGAGAACCCATGCCAGCTCGTCTGAATTTACCGGCTGGTCCACGATTATCTCATCACCATTCACATACACATTCACTATATTGTATCTCATAGCAAGTATATCAAGCACCTTCTTCACATCATTGGTGCGCAGTCTCAGTCTTCTGTGACACTTCGCATCAAGCTGCGCTGCGGAGAGGCAGTCTATGATCTGTCCTCTGTCTATCATTATGTAGTCCGTTGCCAGCTCGTGAAGCTCTGTGAGTATATGGCTGGATATAAGTATCGTCACGCCAAACCTCTGATTTATCTGCTTGAGAAGATTTCTTATCTCAACTATTCCAACCGGATCAAGCCCGTTTATAGGCTCATCCAGGAGCAGAAGATCCGGACCTGACAGCATGGCACAGCCAATTGCCAGTCTCTGCTTCATTCCCATCGAATAGTTTCTGAATTTCTTCTTACCAACACCCTGCAGTCCAACGTTTGCTATGGTCTGGTCGATGAGCTTGTCGTTCTTTATCCCCCTCAGCTTCATATTAAGCTTTATATTGTCTCCAGCATTATAATTGTCGTGCAGTCCGGCATGTTCACACACCGTTCCTATCCTCTTTCTGGCATTCACCAGCCCCTTACTGTCACTGGCGCCAAATAACTCTATCTCTCCCTCGTCAGGAAACAACAGACCATTGATATGATTGATCATGGTCGTCTTTCCTGCCCCGTTCTGTCCTATAAAGCCATATATCTTTCCCCTTTCAAGAGATATATTGACATTGGACAAAACAGTATTCTTTCCAAATGTCTTCGTGAGTCCGCTTACTCTCACAACATTCTCTGCCATTTATTCCCCACCTTTCTGTCCTCATAAAATACGCCTACAGGAAATAATATTCTATGAATTTACACAAAAACCCGTCATCCAGCACATAGCTGAATAACGGGTCCTTTATATACTTATCAATGATAAGAATTAATCCTGAACGTATGGTAATATTGCGATCTGTCTAGCTCTCTTAACAGCAATTGTGATTGCTCTCTGATGCTTAGCACATGTTCCTGTGATTCTTCTTGGAAGGATCTTACCTCTCTCTGAGATATACTTTCTGAGTGCGTTTGAATCCTTGTAATCGATCACAGCCTCTTTATTAGCACAATACTCGCAGACTTTCTTTCTTCTACGGATATTTCTTCTCTTCATTGGAGCGTCAGCTCTATCAGTCTTATTGTAAGCCATTGTATTTACCTCCTATTTTACTTGAATGGTAAATCGTCCTCAATACCTTCCGGTATACTCATGAAGCCCTCAGCTCCTGCATTGCCAGGTGCCGGTCTTCCTGCTGGCTGATATCCACCGCCTGATGCCTGTCCGCTTGCAGCCTTGCTCTCAGCAAACTCCTGCTCCTCAACAACAACATCAGTTGTGTACACCTTGTTACCATCCTTATTCGTATAGCTTCCAGTCTGGATTCTACCTGTTATAGCAATCTTCGTTCCCTGCTTCAGGTACTTCTCTGCAAACTCAGCGCTCCTGCCAAATGCAACGCAGCCGATGAAGTCTGCACTCTGGTCGCCATTTCTATTGAATCTTCTGTCTACAGCCAATGTGTATCTTGCAATAGCCATCTGGCCATCACCTGTGTTTGACTGTGAATATCTAACTTCCGGGTCTCTTGTGAGACGACCCATCAATATTACCTTGTTCATTATAGAATACCTCCTATTACTCGGCGTCTAATCTAACGCAAAGATATCTAAGAACTGATTCCATAATACGAATGTTAGCCTCAAGCTGAGCTGGAACTCCAGCCTCTGCATCAAACTGAATGAAGTAGTAGTATGCTTCGCCCATCTTCTGAATCTCGTAAGCAAGCTTCTTGAGTCCACACTCGTTAACTTCTGTAATTGTTGCGTTAGCCTTCTCAATATAAGACTTAACCTTATCAACTACAGCTGTTCTGGCTTCCTCATCAATCTTTGCACTAACAACTAAAGTTAATTCATATTTGTTCATTACATTGCACCTCCTTATGGTCTCTGGCCCACAGTCATCTGTGAGCAAGGAAAATATGATTAATACATCACAAGTTCAGATACTATCATATTTTTCCAGCCAATTCAAGCATTTTTTCTATGATCATCCCAAAAATTCTGTGGCATGCTTTCTCGACCACAAAGGGAACATGCTTCTCTGGCATCTGTAGTTCTCTCTCTGCTCCACGCTCACCGCGCTGAAGAATGTTCTCCACATATCTGTGTAATCATCCTCCATATATTCTGCACTGCCCAGCGTCTCCATCTCCTGATCTGTAAGCCGCCTCACATACATATCCGAATCCACCGGATGCACCACGGCGTAACGTCTGCCATCATCCACTATCAGCCAGTATTCTGACGGCATCCTGTCCGCAAAATGACTGGCGACAAGAAGCGCAACATCGTCCTTTGGTTCTATATGACATACATACACCCGCCCCTGGACAGCAGTGAATCTGGCTATCTCCCTGAATAGATGTGCCTCGTTGCTCACACTCCGCCCAAGCTCCATGATACGCATCACCTCCGGACTTATGAGCATATGTTCCACCTTTCGGCCCTCGGCAAATGCCAGTATCAGATATCTGTACACAGTGTCCAGTGCATCCTCCTGATGCGACAATAGTGCATTGAATACGTTGCGGTACACCAGCCAGGATACCTTCTTCACAGACCGGGTAAACTTCTGCACCTTGTCCGCATCCGGCTCGACATGTATATAGTCAGCGAACATATCCAGTTGTTCCACAGGCTCCTTCATAAGCATCACATGGTCGTGTCCGACCTGCAGTGCCATACTCCACGCCTCATATATGCATGTAGCCATATCGTCATATCTGTCTCTGCATGTGAAAACCTTCATATTGTCCATAACTTCCACCTTCACGCCTTCATTCCTATATCAAATAAAGTCATCTGTCTATACTGTTCATTGCCGTGTGATGCCTGCCAGTTCTCTCCCCGGCTCAGATCCGTCATCTCCCTGACAATGTAATCCCTCTCTATAGGGATCCTGTACATCATACGTCCGCCACACGTTATAAAATAATGTGCTCTCTTAAGCACCACCCCCATCTTCTTCAGATTATCGAAATCCAGACTTCCGTATCTGCGGGCTCTCACTATCCTGCCCGCCGACTTCGGCCCTATGCCGGGAATCCTGAGAAGCAGATCATACGGTGCCGTCTGCACCTCCACCGGGAACTGGTCAAGATGCCTCACTGCCCAGTTGCACTTCGGATCCATTCTCTGATCGAGGTTCGGCTCGTTCTCAGACAATATCTCCTCAGCGTGGAATCCATAATATCTGAGCAGCCAGTCCGCCTGATACAATCTGTGCTCACGGAGCAATGGAACCGCCGTATCCAACGCAGGGAGTGCCGAGTCCTCGTTGATCGGTATATACGCGGAGTAGAACACACGCTTCAGATCGTATCGCTGATACAGTCTCTGGGCTGTGTGTATGAGCGTGTAATCCGACTCTCCGCTGGCTCCAACTATCATCTGTGTGCTCTGTCCCGCCGGGGCAAATGCCTGTCTCCTGTCTGTATCTCCAAACATGACAGGGAGGGGCGAAGAGGCAGCACCGATGTCTCTTTTATCAGAGGTCATTCCATCTGTGAGTGCCTCTGCTGCTGACATCTGCAGAGCACCATGTCTTTCCTGCCCTGCCAGCTCTGCTTTGTATGCGGTCAGATCCTTCTGCAGATTCTTCTCGTTGAATATGCTTCCAGTAAGGTATCTGTTGATACCGCTCCTCTCCATACGCGCAGTCTTGCCCACCGCTAGTCTGTGAGATTCTATAGTGCTGGTCAGCTTGCCCATGGGATCAAGTATGGTGTCAAAGCTCTTGTTCGGGGCAAGCTTCTTCAACCCCTCCTCAGTCGGCAGCTCCATATTAACACTTATCCTGTCCGCTAAATATCCCACCATGCTTATAAGCTCATCCGATGCCCCCGGAATGGTCTTCACATGGATATATCCATTGAACCTGTACTTCGTCCTGAGAAGATACAGAGTCTCACACATCCTCTGCATGGTGTATGTCGGATCCCTGAGCACACCGGAGCTCAGGAACAACCCTTCTATATAATTCCTCTTGTAGAACTCTATGACCAGATCGCACAGCTCCTCCGGTTCAAATGTCGCTCTTGGCACATCATTGCTTCTGCGGTTCAGACAGTACTTGCAGTCATATACACAGTGGTTCGTCATAAGGACCTTAAGCAGCGATATACATCTTCCATCCGCTGCAAAGCTGTGACATATACCACATGATACACTGTTGCCCAGGGCTCCCTTCTGTCCCTTCCTGTCCACTCCACTGGATGTACACGCCACATCATACTTCGCCGCATCCGCCAGTATATTCAGTTTTTCTTTCGTTGTAAGTCCTGTAATTATCTCGTTCATGCATAATATTATACGAACATTTGTTCGGTATTGCAAGAGGTAATTTCTGGTTGCCGGTTAAAGCATAATATTACTTATGGATGGCGCAGACAAAAAAGACCAGACACACTCTGAACGAATGTATCCGGTCTTCTCTATGCGAAAGGCTCTGGACTATGACAGTTCCTTTCTTCTATATGATCCTAAGCTATATCTTAGAGCTGTGGGCCTGCTGCAACTAATGCCTTACCTGCTGCATTCCCCTCGTACTTAGCAAAGTTCTTCTGGAATCTTGCTGCAAGATCCTTAGCCTTTGTCTCCCACTCTGAAGCATCAGCGTATGTGTCACGTGGGTCAAGGATTGCTGGATCTACGCCAGGAAGCTCTGTTGGAACCTCGAAGTCGAACATAGGGATCTTCTTTGTAGGAGCCTCATTGATAGCACCACTGAGGATTGCATCGATGATTCCTCTTGTATCCTTGATTGAAATTCTCTTGCCTGTTCCATTCCATCCTGTGTTGACAAGGTATGCCTTAGCACCGCTCTTCTCCATCTTCTTAACAAGCTCCTCTGCATACTTTGTAGGATGCAGCTCGAGGAATGCCTGACCGAAGCAAGCTGAGAATGTAGGTGTTGGCTCTGTGATACCTCTCTCTGTACCAGCAAGCTTTGCTGTGAATCCTGACAGGAAGTAGTACTGTGTCTGCTCTGGTGTAAGGATTGATACTGGAGGGAGTACTCCAAACGCATCTGCTGAAAGGAAGATTACGTTCTTTGCAGCTGGTGCTGATGATATAGGTCTTACAATGTTCTTGATATGATCTATTGGGTAAGATACACGAGTATTCTCTGTTACGCTCTTATCAGTGAAATCGATCTTGCCGTTTGCATCAAGTGTAACGTTTTCAAGAAGAGCGTTTCTCTTGATAGCGTTGTAGATGTCTGGCTCTGAATCCTTGTCAAGATCGATAACCTTAGCATAGCATCCACCCTCGAAGTTGAATACGCCGTTGTCATCCCAGCCGTGCTCATCATCACCGATGAGGAGACGCTTTGGATCTGTTGAAAGTGTTGTCTTACCTGTTCCTGAAAGGCCGAAGAATATAGCTGTGTTCTCACCGTTCATATCTGTGTTAGCTGAGCAGTGCATTGAAGCCATTCCCTTAAGTGGAAGGTAGTAGTTCATCATTGAGAACATACCCTTCTTCATCTCTCCGCCGTACCATGTGTTAACTATAACCTGCTCATGGCTTGTGATGTTGAATGCTACACATGTCTCTGAGTTAAGTCCTAACTCCTTGTAGTTCTCAACCTTAGCCTTCGAAGCATTGTATACTACGAAATCTGGCTCGAAGTTCTTAAGCTCTTCCTCAGTTGGCTTGATGAACATGTTTGTTACGAAATGAGCCTGCCAAGCAACCTCAACGATGAAACGGATAGCCATACGAGTATCAGCATTTGCTCCGCAGAATGCATCAACTACGAAAAGTCTCTTGTTTGAGAGCTCCTTCTTTGCAAGATCCTTAACTGATGCCCATGTCTCCTCTGTCATTGGATGGTTATCGTTCTTGTACTCATCTGATGTCCACCATACAGTGTCCTTTGAATTCTCATCTACTACGATATACTTATCTTTAGGTGAACGGCCTGTATAAATACCAGTCATAACGTTAACTGCGCCAAGTTCACTAACCTGTCCCTTCTCGTATCCCTGAAGGTCAGCCTTTGTCTCTTCCTCGAATAACAATTCATATGAAGGATTGTGTACGATCTCTGTTGTGCCTGTAATGCCATACTTAGTTAAATCAACTGTTGCCATTTTTCTTAACTCCTTTTCTTTAAATGTATTTCATTGATAGGTGCATGTCGCCTGTACCCTGCCGGCACCGCAACTATACAGCACTCAATAATCTGAAAATAAATATGAACACTTTCTCTCATATTCAGTTGAAAGTATACCCAATTAGTCAAAATAAATCAATATGATTATTGAGTTTTTTTTGTAGTTTACAGAAACTTCTCATTTATAATCTCAATTTTATATTTATTACTTGCATAAACTAAGATAATGAGCTTCCACGTCTCTTCTCAAGGAATTTTGACTTCACTATCAGAATATCACCTGTCTGTATCTCCAGATCACCTGTCGGCAGTATAGACATATTATCCCTGAGTACCATATATATATTCACACCATACTCCTCCGTAGCCTGGAGTATGGTCCTGCCGCAAAACTTGCTCACATCATCTACGAGCAGTTCTCCAATCTCGTCCACATCAACAACTTTGGACTCCTCGTTGGCATTGTTCTGATACTGCTCTACAAATCCGGCGCTTATGATACCTGTAGGTATCGCTACCAGCAGAACTCCCATAAATGCTATGACTATCGCCATGCATTTGCCCAGCAGCGTGATCGGGTAAATGTCTCCATACCCCACGGTAAGGACTGTCGATACCGCCCACCATATGCCGCTGAAGGCGTTGCTGAACACTCCCGGCTGTGCGGCATGCTCAGTGCTGTACATACACAGGCTGCTCGCCATCATCAGTATAAATATGATGAACATGGACGATATGATCTGTCTGCTCTTTCTCAGCAGGACTATCTTGATGACATTGAAGCTGTCGTACTTTGAATTGATCCTGAAAAGATGGAATATACGGATCACCCTGAGCATCCTGAACGCCACGAAGCCAGACAGAAAGAACACTGGTATGATCGTGAGCAGATCCACAACTCCGTCATATGATATGAGGAACTTTCCTATAGCCTTTCCTCTGGTGCATGTGGGATACAGGAAATCCGCCGTCCATATGCGGAGAATGTACTCAACACAGAATATGCCTGTAGTCACCCACTCGATAACACTCAGCAGCCCATAATATGGTTCAAGCTGATCGTAGGTCTGCAGGAACATCACCGATATGTTCGACAATATGACACCCACTATGAATATGTCAAATGCCCTGCTCGCCAGATTGCTTTTGTCCCCTATCTGTATTATGTCAAATATTTGCTTTTTGAATTTTGTCTTGTTTACCGCCATTGCTCTCCTCTTATATATCTATTTGTCCTTGAGAATGTCCATCATCTCATCTATCATCTCTTCGTCCTGAATCCTGAACTTGATCTCCACGCGTCTCGACGCTGCCATGTCCACTGCTTATGATGCCGTTGCTCTCCGTCAGACAGTACTTTGCCACTGAGAACGCTCGCTGCTGTGAAAGTTCAAGATTGTATATGTAGGAACCATTCGTATCCGTGTGTCCCTCTATGATTATCTCCGAAACGTATTCCCTGTAATCATCGCGCAGAAGCACACTGCAGTACTTCGGCAGGAACTGGTTGATGGTAAGCATACACGAATATACCACCCGTTATGGCAAACATACACACACTTATAATCGCCCTATCTCCTATCATAATTAAAAAGAGGCTGTTTTACCAGTTGAAATACTTACTCCTTTACCTGTTATTTACATATTTACGCGGGATTTACATGTTTTTACAAGGCTCTGTGCATACAGCACAAATGGCCATTTTCTTTTTGTGCACTTTGAAAAATGTGTCATAAAATCTTTAAATTTTGAAGATTTTATTTTGCAAAACGTTTTTTTTCTGTACATATTCTGTTCATATTTTGTGTATATACTGAACTCAGTTGTTCAAGAGAAAGTAATTTACTCTTAGTTGTTTAAGTTGTTGTTTAAAAAAGAACCGCCTAGCAATTCAGGTGGTTCTTTTTTTGCGCACAAAATTATCTCTTATTTAGCAAAAAAGGCTGAAAAGATACAATTTCTTCAGATTTTGTATCTTTTCAGCCTTTTATTTTGATTTAGAGATAATTTTGTGTGCAGACGAACTCATCCGCCACCAAAAGATCCCAGCTTTATAACTAACTCTACACTGCAAATTACTCCGTAGGAAGCTTAGCCTTCTCGAATATCTCAACAACCTTGTCGTCAGGCTTCTTTGTGAGAAGTGATACGACGATAGCTGTAATGAACGCTGCTGCAAATCCAGGAACGATCTCATAAAGTCCTGTTGGTGTTGCAAGGAACTTGTACCAGAGCATGTCAACAGCAAATCCGACTATGATAGAAGCAAGTGCTCCATTGTAATTCAGTCGCTTCCAGTACAGTGACAGAACGATAACCGGTCCAAATGCCGATCCGAATGCGCCCCATGCATTTGACACGAGTGCCATGATACCCTCGCAGTCTGGATTCATCGCTATGGCAAGTGCCACAACTGAGATGATGATGACCACAATTCTTCCTGCCCAGAGCATCTCCTTGTCGGATGCACTCTTTCTGAATATAGGCTTGTACACATCAGACGAAAATGCTGATGATGAAGCAAGGAGCTGTGAATCAGCTGTACTCATGGACGCTGCAAGGATAGCTGAGAGAAGTATACCAGCTACAAGTGCAGGGAACACGCCTCTTACAAGTCTGATGAATACCTGTGAGTTATCTGTAAGTCCACCGCCAAGATACTTAAGGCCGACCATACCAACTACGGATGCCATAACGAGGATGATTCCCGTCCAGCAAGTACCGACTATTCTGGACTTCTTCATCTCCTTCTCTGACTTGATCGAAATGTATCTTATAAGAATATGTGGCATACCCATATATCCAAGTCCCCATGCAAGTCCTGATATGATATTGATCACACTGTTCTTGTCAAATGAACCACTTATAAGGGCATTGTAATAATTGTCTGGAATGACAACATCAGGTGCTATAAAGCCAGCGCCCTGCATGGTGATGACCGCAATGATAGGTGCGATCATGAGAGCTGCAAGCATCAGAAGTCCCTGGAAGAAATCCGTCCAGCACACTGCATTAAAACCACCAAGGAATGTGTACACGATGATGATGACTGCAGCGCCAATCATGGCTGTATTCCTATCGATGCCCATAACAGTGTTGAACAGGGTACCGCAGGCCGATATACTTGACGCAGCGTATATACAATATGCAACCACAAATATAACTGCACATATTATGAGAAGCAGCTTATTGTCTGACTGAAAACGATTTGTCAGATACTGAGGTATAGTGATCGAATCGTTGTACGCTATCGAGAATCTTCTGAGTCTCGGTGCTATGAATATCCAGGCACATGCTGTTCCGATGAACAGACCAACTGATATCCACATGTTGCTGAGTCCTGTCGCATAGAATGCTCCGGGCAGTCCCATGAGAACCCACGCACTCATATCAGATGCTCCGGCGCTGAGTGCAGCCACCAGACCATTCATATCTCTTCCTCCAAGAAAATAATCCTTCTCTCCGGCATTCCCCTTGGATTTGAAGAAGAAATAAATTCCTACACCGATTACCAGGACAAAATACGCTATAAACGCAATCATCTCGTAAACATTCATTAGTTAATCCACCTTCCATAATAATTATAATTTATCTGCTCCGCACCAACTTTACCACTGCAGTGCAGTATCTCACTGTCAGTGCACATAACAAAGCAAATTCTACACGGAAACTTGCCAAAATGCAAGATTTTTCAGCATTTGGCTATTATAAACTGAGGCCAGCGCTCTCCAGAATAAAAAAGCGGCCCATGGTGGCTTGTCCGGTCATGATCCCGGAAAGCCCACCATCGAGCCGGCTGTTTATATTTGACTACCTGATCTTATAGATTAGAATCCGATATGTCTGTTATCTGTGATTCTCTTTGCCTTGCCCTCTGAACGTGGGATGGTCTTAGGCGGAACCAGCTCAACCTTTGCGCTGATAAGCAGTGTCTGCTTGATATCAGTCTTGATGCGGGCTGCAATAGCCGCAAGCTTTGCTGCATCGTTCATATCCACATCTTCCTTGAGCTCTACCTGAACTGTCAGCTTGTCCTGTGAATTCACACGATCAACCACGAGCATATAATGAGTTGAAGCCTCCTCCACACCGAGGAGAACTGACTCTATCTGACTAGGGAATACATTTACACCACGAATTACAAGCATGTCGTCTGTACGGCCTGTGATACGACTCATCTTGACAGTTGTTCTTCCACATGCACATGTGCCGTGTGTAAGTGTACATATATCATGTGTCCTGTATCTGATCATAGGAGTACCAGTCTTAGTAAGAGTTGTAAATACAAGTTCTCCCGGAACTCCGTCCGGAAGCGGTTCTTCTGTGACAGGATCAATAATCTCCGCGAGGACATGATCCTCGTTGATGTGCATTCCATTCTTCTCAAAGCACTCAAATGCAACTCCAGGTCCACCTATCTCAGTTAATCCATATATATCAAATGCATCAAAGTCGAGGAGCTCCTCAAGATGCTGTCTCATCTCCTCAGTCCATGGCTCAGCGCCAAAGCATCCGGACTTAAGCTTAAGTTCGGACGGATCAATACCCATCTCTCTAATCGTCTCTGCAAGATATGTAGCATATGATGGTGTACAACAGAGCATTGTAGCACCAAGCTCTTTCATCATCGTGATCTGTCTCTGTGTATTACCTGATGACATCGGTACCACCATGGCTCCAACCTCGGTAGCCCCCTGATGAGCACCGAGTCCGCCTGTGAACAATCCATAACCGTAAGCTATCTGGATGATATCATCCTCTCCGGCTCCGGCACACCTGAATGCCCTGGCAACCATCTCTGTCCATACATCAATATCATTACGTGTATATCCTGTTACGATAGGCTTTCCTGTGGTTCCTGATGAACCCTGTATTCTGATGATATCCTTCTTGTCCGCAGCAAACAATCCAAATGGGAAATTATCCCTGAGATCTGTCTTCTGTGTAAACGGAAGCTTTGTTATATCATCTATTGTCTCTATATCCTCCGGCTTTACCCCAGCTTCATCCATTCTGGCTCTGTATGCCGGAACATTTGCATATTCAAGTTCTACTGTCTTTCTAAGTCTCTCCCCCTGAAGCTTTCCTCTCTCCTCAGGATCCATACACTCCATCTCTTTATTATAGATGTAATGAATCTTCTTCTGTCTCATAACTTCACTGTCCTCCATAAGATAAATCAAATCAGCATTTGTGCAACCTGCTGATTTTGTATGACACTTTAGCGCGCCAAACAACTAAATTGTACATACATATGTGGGCTGTGTCAAGGAAAAGCCATCAATCGCAGTACATTTTCCGTATATTTTTGAGAGAGCTTCGAATATTTGCGGTCAAATGGCATATTTGCCTGATAGATTACTCTTGCATTCCGGGTTTTCAGGTCGTATATTATTATCTGACAACAAAAAGAGGACGCGGGAGCTTGTAGTACAGGCTGAGAGGAAGGTGTGACCTTCGACCGGAAACCTGATTTGGATAATGCCAACGTAGGGAAGCCTGATAGCAGTCGTTTGTTAAAGTGCAGACTTTATTGGAGTTACCAGATCGGTAACTCTTTTTTTGTGCAGATAAAAGACTTTGGAGGAAAGGGCTATGGTAACAGTGAACGGAAAAGATCTCGACGTTGCCGGGCAGAATCTGGCGGCATTTCTTGAAGAATCCGGCTACAAACCGGTGCGCATAGTTGTTGAGATCAACGAGGAGATCATACCGAGAGAGACATACGCAGACATTACATTTAACGACGGCGACTGTGTGGAGGTCGTGAGTTTCATGGGAGGAGGAGCATTATAATGAAAGAAGACAAGCTGATAATCGGAGGACATGAATTCAATTCAAGATTTATTCTGGGTTCAGGAAAGTATTCCATGAAGCTGATCGAATCAGCTATAAAGGACGCAGGAGCAGAGATCATCACTCTGGCCGTCCGCCGTGCAAATACAAAGGAAGAGGAAAATATTCTCGATTTCATCCCGGAGGGAGTTACTCTCCTGCCAAATACAAGCGGCGCGAGGAACGCCGAGGAGGCCGTGCGCATAGCAAGGCTTGCAAGGGCTCTGGGCTGTGGAGACTTCGTCAAGGTGGAGATCATGCGCGACAGCAAATATCTCCTTCCCGACAACCAGGAAACGATAAAGGCAACCGAGGCACTGGCAAATGAAGGATTTGTGGTACTGCCTTACATGTACCCGGACCTGAATGCCGCCCGTGATCTGGTAAATGCGGGAGCCGCAGCGGTCATGCCACTGGCATCACCTATAGGTTCCAACAAAGGACTGGCTACCAAAGACTTCATCCAGATCCTCATCGACGAGATCGAGCTTCCGATCATAGTTGACGCCGGTATCGGAAGGCCATCCCAGGCATGTGAAGCCATGGAGATGGGCGCTGCCGCCATCATGGCCAACACTGCCCTCGCCACAGCCGGAAATCTGCCACTCATGGCATCGGCATTCAAGGACGCGATAAATTCAGGCCGAAAGGCTTATCTGGCAGGTCTTGGAAGAGTTCTCACCAGAGGGGCATCCGCTTCAGATCCACTGACCGGATTCCTGCATGACTAAGGGGGTGCACTCAGATGGAAAACCACTTTCTGATAGATTCGGAATATCTTTCGCCGGAAGCGCTGCAGATCAAACACCGTCTGGAGACAGATCCATCGTCAAGGAAAAGCCATATGGAATACCTTCCGGGCATGGAGGTTATTGAATCTGACATCCGCAGCAAGGTCATGGAGCACATGAACAGCTACGACTACAGCAGTTACACAGGCAGAGACGTCATGGCTGCCCTTGAACACGAGACGTGCAGCATAGAGGACCTCAAGGCTCTGCTCTCCCCCGCCGCCGAACCATTTCTTGAGATGATGGCGCAGCGCGCAAGCCGCGAAACAAGCAGGCACTTCGGCAACACGGTCTACATGTTCACGCCGCTCTACATAGCCAACTACTGTGAGAACTACTGCGTATACTGCGGCTTCAACTGCTACAATCACATCAACAGAATGAAGCTCTCAGCAGAGCAGATCGAGAAGGAAATGAAGGTCATCGCCGACAGCGGCATGGAAGAGATCCTTATACTGACCGGCGAGAGCCGCAGCCAGAGTGACGTAACGTATATCGGCGAGGCATGCAAGCTTGCAAGGAAATACTTCCGCATGGTAGGCCTTGAAATATATCCGGTGAACACCGATGAGTACCGCTACCTCCATGAGTGTGGTGCGGACTATGTGACAGTGTTCCAGGAGACCTACGACGCAGACAAATACGAGACTCTTCACCTGATGGGTCACAAGAGAGTATGGCCATACCGTTTCGACTCGCAGGAGCGCGCCCTCATGGGCGGAATGCGGGGCGTTGCATTCTCAGCACTGTTAGGGCTCTCCGACTTCCGCAAGGATGCACTGGCAACAGCCCTTCACGCGTATTTTCTCCAGAGGAAATACCCACACGCAGAGATGTCACTCTCCTGTCCAAGACTGAGACCGATCATCAACAACGATCAGATCAATCCTCTGGACGTACACGAGAAGCAGCTCTGCCAGATACTGTGCGCATACAGAATATTCCTGCCATTTGCCGGAATAACGGTATCTTCAAGGGAGAGTGCAGACTTCAGGAACGGCATAGTGAAGATCGCAGCGACCAAGGTATCGGCGGGCGTGTCAACCGGAATCGGCGATCACGAAAGCAAATACAGCGGCAAGACTTCCTGCAGTGAGCAGGGCGACGAGCAGTTCGAGATCAACGACAACAGAAGTCTTGAGCATATGTATTCAGACATAGAGGGCGAGGGGCTGCAGCCCGTACTCAATGACTATCTGTATGTGTAACAACAACTATCAGATCAAAACGATCTGAACTATACAGCATACCGCCGTCTGCCGGCGGAGAAAGAAGTTTGAAATGTATACATTTGATCCTACTTTATATTTTATAACGGACAGCACAGGGTTGTCCGAGGAGGAATTTCTGTACAGAGTGGAGTGTGCTCTGGACGGCGGTGCGACACTCATGCAGCTTAGAGAAAAGGAAAGAACTACCCGTGAGTACATACATCTTGCGGACAAGGTGCACTCAATTGCGCGCCGCTACAACGTGCCACTCATCATAGATGACCGGGTAGATGTGGCGCTGGCAACTGATGCCGAGGGTGTCCATGTGGGACAGACAGATATGCCAGTCTCCATAGCCAGAAAACTCATGGGGCCCGACCGCATCGTGGGTGCAACCACCAAGACTGTTCCTCAGGCCGTGGAGGCGTATGAACAGGGAGCTGATTATCTGGGAGTTGGAGCCATCTACCCAACCACCACCAAGGTCAAGACAGTGCTCACATCCACGGATACACTGAGAGACATTTGCAAGGCAGTTCCCATCCCGGTAAATGCCATCGGAGGACTCAATCCGACCAACCTGGATGTCCTCTCGGGCATACCTATCGCCGGCATCTGTGTGGTGTCCGCCATAATGAAAGCTGACAATCCAAAGGATGCTGCCAGCCGTCTATTGGCATTATCCAGGCAGTTACAGTCAAAAATCTCTCTCAAATAAGCAAAAAATTGCAAAAATACGCAACTTATTTTAATTTTAATGAAAAGAAAGGTTGCAATTAAATGATTTTGCAATTACAATCAATACAAAGTATAACTATTTTTTGTATGAGGTGGTTTTAATGGAAAACGTATTAAGTAGCATAGCTCCTGGCAATGTTCTGATTCAGGATCCAACTAAAGACGCAGCAAAAGAAGCCGCAATTGAGGCAGTACATGCAAGAGTCGTTGCAAAGCCGAACTTTATCAGAGGATCCGTGGAACTCCTTGTGCTCTATCTGCTCAGCCAGAAAGATTATTACGGCTACGAATTGTCACAGCTTATGGACTCACTATCCGACGGCGTAATAAAGATTCCTATCGGATCACTCTACCCTGCACTGTACAAACTGATTGAATATGGTTTCATCTCCGATCACAAAGAGCAGGTTGGAAAGAGAATGACCAGAGTATATTATCATCTGGAGCAGCCTGGATTCCAGCGTATGCATATTCTTATAACTGAGTATACAAAGGTTCACAAGGCTATTTCATCCATACTTGACTATACTCCAGAGCCTGAGAAGAAATAACTTCTTTCAGAATTAAAAATACCGTTGTCCATATTTTTTTATGAACAACGGTATTTTTTTATTTTACTATTCTGTACTTCTTTGAAACTGTGCCCTTATACCTTCCGGAAAACTTTATCTTCACCGTATATGTTCCGGCTTTCTTTCTCGCCTTAGGGTATGTCACCTTGTAGTATTTTGATGATATTATCTTACCATCGCTGTCCTTCACAGTCACCTTAGGTGTCTTTGTCTTGCCATCATACTTATATCTCGTCTGTGATAATGTAACTCTCTTTATCTTCTTGACAACGATATACTTCTTCTGGCCGCATTTTCTGCATGTATGTAACACCTTGCCATCGTTTCTGGTAGTTGCTGTTTTTACTACCTTGCCGGAATATACATGCGCACATTTTCCTGTTACTGTTACCGTATATGATGCTGAACGTGATCCAACAGTGGCTGTGATCTTCACAGTTCCCTTTCTGAGACCTGTTACCACTCCTGTAGATGACACCTTTGCAATAGCGGAATTCGATGTTTTCCACTTAGCTCCCGCAAGCACCTTATACGATGTACTTCCATACTGTCCAAGGACTGCCTTGAGTGTGAGGGTTATCTTCTGTCCCTCCTGCACGTTCTTATTTCCGGTCATCTTAACCGATGTGATATTGTCCTTCTGCACCTCCACCGTAACATCGCTCTCACCAGTGGACTTAGCCATAGTCTCAGCCTGACTGCCGCTTCCCATGAACTGGGCTGCAGTCGTGTTCGGATAAGATGCATTCTTATTTATAAATGTACCAACGCCCACATACCTGTTAGCAGGTTTTATCATGGATGTGTAATGTCCGGTCACCGCTCCAGGAGTTCCCTTCACATAGGCATCCTTCTCGCTGTACCACTGCTCAATACCCATGAGCATGCTCTCTGACCAGTTCCACGCAAGCACCTCGGAAGTCGGCCAGCCATTTCCCGGATATTTGAAATCAAATACAGACTTTCCGTTGAGTCTTGAGTGATACATTGTAACACTCGCCTCCGCAGCTCTGATCCTTGCTATCTTCTCAAGTCCTGCCGACCACTTGATCGGCACATAGTCGTCAAGCGTCAATTTCCGTCCATCAATCTTAACGCCCTGCTTACATGCTTCATAACGGATCTGATTGATCCTCTTCACTGCAGCCGAAGCCTCCGACACATACTTGCCCTTCATTGCTATAAACACGCAATTGGCAGATGTTTTTGTCACATCCGCAGGTATTGTCGCCGCTTCAGCACTTGTTCCTCCCGGCACGATCACTGACAGTCCAACCGCAACTGCGATCGCCAGAGCCATTATCCGGTGTAACAACTTCTTCTTTTGTACTCCCATAGTTTGAATTTGTCCTCCTCTTATAATATATATCAGCCTATTGATATTATTATAACTCACTATGGGATTTATTGCATGCCTATTTGTCTTCCGTGACACATTTTATATAATATTTATGTGTCAGTCAGTTAGATACTTGTTCGTAAAGATATACTCTTCCTCATCTATATAACCGACGCAATATACTTTTTCTATCTGTTCATGATTGAATAGAAAATTCTGATCGACTCTGATATTTCCCTCTGGATACAAACAGCCTATATAATCCCATATTTCATCTGTATCCGCTTCTTTCTGCTTTCTACCATAAATCATCAGCCTTTTCTTTGCACCTTTTAACAATACGATTGAACCTAGCGGTAGATATTTTTCATATTTAGCCATATCACCCTCTATACTTTCTCAATTATGTTCAACAATTACCTGTCTATCAGCTCAATACATTAGCTGGCAATCCGCCAATAGCCGATATATTGCTTTTTTCTGCTGCCGAATATCTTTTGGCAGTTTCAAGAAGGTCTGTCACATGATTATTTATAAGTTCTCCCATTTTGTCCATATCTTTCTGAAGGCCCTTAAATTGGCCTATGTACTCTTCTGATGCTGAACCTGTCCAAACAGACGATAACCCCATTATCGTTTTCATCATATCTGCAGTAAGTGTATTTGTCTGGTTCATAACATTTCGAAACTCATTTGCCCTAGCTTCCAACTCAGCAGGTGTAACCTTTATATTTATATCTGACATATTTATATCTCCTCTCTATCCTCTTTTTGCCATCTGATTAGCGTTTTCTGCCTCTGCATTCTGATAATTTGTCATAATATTTTTTAATGCCGAACAATACTGCTCAATAAGTTTCATAAAATTATTCATCTTTGCCACATCATTGTCCACTGTCGCACTAAAGGTATTCTTCGCAACACCATCCCATGTTGCGTTGAGCGCCTCTTTACTCTCCTGCATCTTTTTTATCTGAATTCCAAGTTCTTCATTTCTCCTTGATAAACTATCGATTCCATTCATCAGTCCCGTTGACTCTACTGAAAATGATTTCATTAAATATAACCTCCTGTTTCTAATCTACATATTGGTTGTTAATCTCTATCGACATATTTTCCACAGCTTCATACACAGATTTTACCGTGTTCAATATCCAATCTCTTAAAGCTTTCATTCTTAAAATATACTCATCCGATGCCTCACCCTGCCACACTTTGGTCAATTTTTCTACCATCTTATCCAGTTCAGCAACCGTATCATTCTTCATTTCGTCTGCAGCAAATTCAATCTGATTTACTACTGACATTATTTCATTATATTCATCCATGCTCATTTTTTCTTTCGTATCCATATTCTTAAAATATTATATGCAATCTCAACACACTCTCTACAACAATAAAGCTGTAATCTACTGCATTTTAGGCGATCATGTTTAAATATATTTTTGCTTTTCTAAATCTTTTTATCTGACAAATTATAGCTATTAGCTACAATTTGTCAGTTTTTGTTATTTCATGTCTAAAAAATTATTGATTTTATGATATTATAGTATAAAATAATATTAGTTTATGTAGAAAATATAATAAAAGGAGAACAAAATTTGAACGAAGAGCTGATATTTAAAGAGAATGTAAAAACAATAGACAAATATATTAAATCAATTAAAAAAGAGTTTCCAATATGTAGAAAGGGGGAAAGAAAATATTTAAAGCTGTTGCGTAGCAATATGTATGACTACGCAATAAGCTTGGGCGACAAGGCAGTCACAGCATCCAATCTGGATACAGAGTTTGGCAGTCCTAAGGAATGTGCCACTGAATATGTCCAATCTTTAGGAACAGACACCATATGTACCAATATGAATGGAAGGAAATATGGAAAATATCTTTTTATTGCAGGACTCTCTGTTATAGCTGTTTTTGCAATATGTATATCAGTTATGTTGTATAAGGAATGGCAGATATCCAGGCGTACTGATATTGCATCAACTACTATTGTCATTCAAGATAGTGTAGCGCCAAATGATCTATCTGATAAATCATGGATGGATTCTGTTGAAGACGCACCATTAAATAATAGCTCGGAAACTCAGAATAATGATAATAACAATAATACAGATACGGAGGAGTAAATATGAATAAAAAATTACGCAGATTATTAGCTATATGTTGTATGATTTT
The DNA here is from genome assembly GCF_003603945.1 of Coprococcus sp. AF38-1. Taxonomy (NCBI): domain Bacteria; kingdom Bacillati; phylum Bacillota; class Clostridia; order Lachnospirales; family Lachnospiraceae; genus Coprococcus; species Coprococcus sp. AF38-1. The sequence continues at coordinate 18,450 of NZ_QVGO01000008.1, read as the reverse complement.
CATCTGTTTGTCTACAATAAACGTTCCAACTGTTAAGGCCGCAGAAGAAGATACGAGCGATGACTCTCTTACATTTGTGGAAGTTATCGAGGAAATGCCAACTCAGCCATCTCTGAGTAGAGCCACAAAAACAAAAACTGCTTCCAAGACTGTATACTGTAATGATTCCAACGGAAATACTCTCTGGAGTCTTCAGATTGTCGCAACATTCAGTTATACAGGTTCTTCCAGCAAATGCACATCCGCTAAAGCTGCAGCAACTTCTAATAGTTCATATTGGAAGACGTCTATGTCCAGTTGCACAAGATCCGGCAACAAAGCAACCGCAACTGCAGTTGGAAAAAAGTATTCCTCAAAGGGCGTACTGCTTCAGACAGTAAATAAATCAGTTACTATATCATGTTCAGCTAACGGAACTATTTCCTAATTTACTAGTTAGTTATACAAGATAAAGAACAAGGCCACATGCCGCATGAAATATCTTTTAGATTTTTCATATGGTATGTGGCTTTATTTTATCTGTACCGGCCAGACACCCCTGCTAATGCAGATCTTATAACCAGCTCCAACGCAGTAGCAATAACATACAATGCTATGCATATTACCAGCTTCACGCCCGTAGAAAGCTTCTCACTTTTAGCAACCATAAACGTCACGACTGCCGCAGTTCCGAGCAGCAAGCCTCCTATGGCACCACCCATTATTCCCCAATAGTCTATAAAATATAATACATAAAATACTACTATCCAGGCAGGAGCTTTTTGATTAGCTCCTGCACCATCTGGATATGTTCCCAGATCCATTCCATCCATAATGAGACTGATACCACTCACTGCGCTTATAACCAGATTCAGTTCTTTTCCTGCTAACGGTACTGTATAGCTCAACTGTTTATCCTTTCTTAAGCTACCTGTTCTCTCCAGCGATCTAAGTTTGAATGCCTCACCACCATTTATATATATACTCCCCTTCATATACTCCAACAAATACTCGGTGTCATCTATCTGGACATTCCAACTATATCTGTCTGTATTTGCCATACCAGATCCTCTCTTACACTTTTCTCTACTTATTTATATACTTTCTTGACTCGACCCCATTTTTCTTGAGATATACCTCTGTGTAGCACTTGTATATTCCTCTATATGACGGTGTCTTTATCACTACCTTGCGGCTATTTTTCACAGCCTTGGTACGTGTTGTATAAAGCTTCTTCTTTGAAGCTGAAGAATACACTTTCACTATCAGTGTAGAGCCCGGCGTAGGATTCGTAACAGTCACTGTGGTTCCGGTTGTCAGGGCCTCAATTTTCGCTTTCTTTACTACAGGCCTAACATAATATGTGACTTTTATACTCTTTGACTCATATTTACTATTTTCTGCAGCCTTTATTGTCACCACAGCCTTGCCTGCACCCTTCATAGTCAGTTTGCCATCAGATGATACTCTAACTACACCATTATTAGATGAACTGTATGTGAGTTTCGCTCCACCGCCAGCCTTGGCTCCTATACTCTTCTTAGCTCCAGACTTTAAATCCATATATACCGTACTCTTTGGTACAGTGATATTCTGCACATATCTTGCTTTTACAGATATTGTACGAGTGACCTTCTCGTAGTTTGAACCAGCCTCATCATTTGCGGTGATCGTAATCTTAGCGTTGCCTGCTTTGCAAACCACCATGGACCATGTGTCTGAATTCTTGTCATATTTTACATCAACAATATTCTTGTCTGAACTTACAACCTTCACCGGCCCGCCATTGGAAGTGCTTATCTTAAGCTTCGCAGTTACTGATGAACTGGATGTCTTTAATGAATATGTATAAGAAGATTTTGCCGACTCATTGCCGTTATAAATAATATTGAGGCTTGAAGGAGCTTTATTTATATCATATGTGAAATCTTTTGTTCCCCAGATATTTCCTGTTCCTGTTACCTTGGCAGTGGCCTTTCCTGCATTGATATTATTCTCATATACTATGCTCATATCACCCGAATGATAACCCGTTGCTCCATCTTCATTCTCTGCAAGCCAGTAAATATGTGGCTCTATCGGCTCCCCAGTATACACACAATTTTCAAAATCAGTTGTTTCAAATCTCAGATCATTTATTGATACTGCTTTAACTATTTTAACAGTCCCTGATTCTGTATATATCTTCTCCAACACCTTAGGATCATCCCATGTGCACAAACTTACGTCTCCATAGAAGGCACCTGATCCAATCTTAAGACCCGAACGCACCATACTGAACAGCACATAATGAAGATTTGCGCAATTTGCAAAACAACATTCGCCAATATACCTTACTCTCCTTGGAATCACTATCCTGTCGAACAGCGTACAATGGTCAAACGCATTGTCTCCTATATATGTCAGAGTATCAGGAAACTTCACCGACTCTAATGCACTACATCCGTTGAAGCAATTAGCCCCAATACGATACATGTTTGAATAAAATTTTATCTCCTTCAACGAACTGCAACCAGCGAATGTATAATCACGCAACTCACTTACCTGTGCATCTGACAGATCCACACTAGTCAGACTGCTGCAATTATAAAATGCATATTCACCTATACTATCTGTTCCCTCAGAGAATGATATGCTTTTCAGACTTGTACATCCGGAAAAAGCATTTTTACCAATTGTCATAAATGAGTCACCTTCTACGACAACTGATGTAAGCTTATCACACCCGTCAAAAGCATAGTCACCTATATGGGAAACTCCCTGTTTTACCACAACACTTCTTACAATATAATATTCCCAAGGACGCTTTTCATTTGCACTATAATCCGCCATAACCGATGACGTATCTGCATACAGCGTAAGCTCACCCGTCTTGTAATCAAAAGTGTAATTAACTCCACCACTATCCGACGCATACACCCGCCTTATTCCGGGAATAACACACATGGCACACACCAGCGCTATTCCCATAATTCCAAGTAACAATCTCTTTAGTAATCCCTTTTTCATAATAAACCTCCTTTTTGTATAATGTCTTACTAATGCATTGTTAATTTATATGAACATAAAGATATGTATTGCACCTAATGATATTATTGTCAACGCACTGTTAAGTTTTTCTATTTTATAACATAAAATTATATTTTAATTACAACAAAAAGCTCCATACGCTGTGAAATATCTCAAGATATCACACAGTATGGGGCTCTATATTAGTAGTGACCGTGCTTCACGTAAATTCCCATCTCGCTATTTATAAACAAAATAATACCTATTATAAAAAAAGCTATCACAATAGTCACGCTTATTATAACTCTTTTCCTCATAGAGTATTTTTCATTTATTGACAGCACAGAAATACGCGGTATCAAAGCAACAGCCGACGTTCTGTATACAAATCCTACTATACCTGACCATGGAAAAATAAATTCAAGACTTAAGATTACAACAAGCACATTTACCCACCACGGTTTTTTTATTTTCTTAACTACCGGCTCTGGTTCACCAGTCTCAAGATCTATACCATCTACCAGAAGATGGGCTCTAGCGTCTTGCGTTGTTTCCCATGAATACCGCTTATATTCCACCATCACCCCATCTACAGGGAACATTGGTTTCCTACGCTCCCGATAGAACAGCTTGCCATTATGACATATCTGTAATTCTCCCATTTTCCACAAATCAAAAAGGTTAGCTACTTTTTGTCCATCGACGATGATATCATGCCACACGTCTATCTTTATCTCATGCATCTTACCATTTATCTCTACATTCCATGTATTCTTTTCCTGATCATATGTTTTTACCTCAAGCATCTTCCTAGCAAACTCCCTTTCAACAACATACTTATATACAATATTACCCTTTGCAATATTTGCAGTCAATAGCATTTTAGTTATTCTATCTTATTCGCATACAAAAAGCCCCACACCCTACGCAATATCCTGAAGATATCTCATAGTGGTGTGGGGCTTTTGTGTGACTGATGTTCAGGTCAACCGGCTTTTATACGTAGCTTGTTGTGTTAATCTTTACACCAGGGCCCATTGTTGAAGCAATTACAACGCTCTTAAGGTACTGACCCTTAGCAGCAGCTGGCTTTGCCTTAACAATAGCATTTATTAAAGTCTGGAAATTCTCGTTTAACTGTTCCTCTGTGAAAGAAACTTTTCCCACTGGCACATGGATAATGTTGGCTTTGTCAAGTCTGTACTCTATCTTACCAGCTTTGATATCTGAGATAGCCTTAGCTACATCCATAGTAACTGTTCCAGCCTTAGGGTTTGGCATGAGACCCTTTGGTCCAAGTACACGACCAAGACGTCCTACAACGCCCATCATGTCAGGTGTTGCAACAACAACGTCGAAGTCTAACCATCCCTCGTTCTGGATCTTTGGCACGAGCTCGTCTCCACCAGCGTAATCAGCGCCTGCTGCAAGAGCCTCGTCAACCTTTGCACCCTTAGCAAATACGAGAACCTTAACAGTCTTACCTGTTCCGTGTGGAAGAACTACGGCACCACGAACCTGCTGATCAGCGTGACGTCCATCAACACCGAGTCTGAGGTGTGCCTCTACTGTCTCATCAAACTTAGCTGAAGCCATCTTCTTAACTAAAGCAACTGCCTCAGTTGCCTCGTAAGCAGCGGTCTTATCATAGAGCTTGCTTGCATCTACATATTTCTTACTCTTTATCATTATTATAAACCTCCTGTGGTCATATCGGGAGCGACCCTCCCACTAAATATCTGTATTACTCTTCAACTGTAACGCCCATTGAACGAGCTGTTCCAGCGATCATGCTCATAGCTGACTCAAGGCTTGCAGCGTTCAGATCCTTCATCTTAAGTTCAGCGATCTCCTGAACCTTAGCCTTAGAAATTGTTGCAACCTTAGTCTTCTTTGAGTTTGCAGAACCTGACTTGATGTTACATGCCTTCTTGATAAGAAGTGATGCAGGTGGAGTCTTTGTAATGAAGCTGAAGCTCTTATCCTGGTATACTGTGATAACAACAGGAATGATCATGTCACCCTCATTAGCTGTTCTTGCATTGAATTCCTTTGTGAAAGCAACGATATTTACACCGTGCTGACCAAGAGCTGGTCCAACAGGTGGTGCAGGAGTTGCCTTTCCTGCAGGTATCTGTAATTTGATGTATCCTTCTACTTTCTTTGCCATTTTAGCATTCCTCCAAAATACTGTGGTACAATCCACTTGATAATTACAACTTCTTGATATCAGCAAACGCAATATCAACAGTATTCACACGACCAAACATTTCTACTTCGATGGCTACGGTCTGTTTTGCAGTATTAATTGCCTTAATTGTTGCTACTGTGCCTTCCCAGGCACCTGAAGTAACCGTTATTGAGTCTCCCACTTCAACATCGATGACAACCTCCTCTGAGGTCTGATACAGATTGCTCAGCTCCTCATCAGTGAGTGGTACAGGCTTTCTTGGATCTGATCCGACAAATCCTGTAACTCCTCTGGTATTACGCACAACATACCATGTAACATCGTTCATGATCATGTTGATGAGAACGTAACCAGGAAGTATCTTTCTCTCGATCGACTTTGGCTTACCATTCTTAATCTCTGTGGCATCTTCAACCGGAACGACTACCTCTAAAATCTGGTCTTGTAAATTTCTGTTTTCTTTTGTTTTCTCAATATCAGCCTTTACTTTGTTTTCATATCCTGAGTAGGTATGAACAACATACCATCTTGCATTCTCTGCCTCTGACATATTCTTCACCATCCTTTACCCAACTATGAAATTCAAACCAATCTGGATCAACCAATCTACGATAGCTATGATACAGCCGAGTACGACTGAGGAAACAACTACCGCAAATGACTGTCTTGCAAGGGAGCTCTTATCAAGCCATGTAATCTTCCTGAACTCTCCCTTTAATTCCTGAAACCAGCTTCTCTTGAGAGTATTTGACTTTTCTTCTTTACTAGATTTAGACATAACTCTATTCCTCCTTACTGGTTCAGACTATTTTGTCTCCTTGTGTACTGTATGAGCCTTGCAGAATCTACAGTACTTCTTTGTTTCCATTCTGTCTGGATGCGTTTTCTTATCCTTTGTCATATTGTAATTACGCTGTTTACAATCCTGACATGCCAATGTTATTTTAACGCGCATTTCCACTTACCTCCATTGTTATTTTAAGGCACAAAAAAAAGACCTCTTTCATCGCAAAGTCTACAATAACACAATCGACCTATGCAAGTCAAGAAGTCTTTTATATAATTTCTAGTATATTTGATCCTGTCCGTCTATCTTCCGTTTGTGCTCATGTCTTTTATGACATCTATGAGATCCATGTCGGAATCTGTGAGCTTCACATTGGTACAAATGGTCTTGCCCTCTGTATCTGTGATCTTCACTTCTATTATATAGCCTTCCTTTATTCCTGTGGCAGCGGCTGCTCTGAGGAACATAGGGAACTTTGGATGATTCTGGACGAACCGCTCCCAGGCTCCTTTGATCTTAAACATCATTCCCGGATTAAATGCCATATTTATCAACCTCTCTGTAAATCTTACTTATATCAGTATTATTTCAAAAGACCTATCGCTCCGAACAATCCTATACTTCCAAGGTACATAATCACTCCTGCCATGATCACTCCCAGCATGACCATGATAACGCTTTTCTTCCAGTCAAGCTCAAGGAAGCTGGCTGCCAGTGTTCCTGTCCACGCCCCGGTTCCCGGAAGTGGTATTCCCACGAACAGCAGAAGTGCGATATACACTCCAGTGCCGGACTTTGCCATGAGCTTCTGTCCGCCGTGCTCTCCCTTCACAAGACACCATGTGAAGAATTTGCCTATGAATCTCTTGTCTTTTCCCCACTCAAGCACACGTCTTGCAAACCAGTATATAAATGGAACCGGTATCATATTGCCTATGACGCACACTATAAATGACGGTATACTCGGAAGTCCAAAGCCCACCGAATACGGTATGGCGCCTCGAAGCTCAAGTATTGGTACCATGGATATAAGAAATATAGTCAGATATTTTTTTAACATAACGATCCTCTCATTTAATTTTCAAGTCCAGCTCTAACATAGAACGGCTCTGTTACCTCTGTCACTTTCTTACCAAGCATGTTGTCTGCTCTGACCAGTGCCACCTCGATGCCAAATGAATGAGGCTTCATAAGAGGTATGAGTCCGGCAAATACAGGCTTCTCGTCTCCGTTTACCTCAAGAGCAACAAGATACTTATCCTCCTGTCCCTGCTCCTCCATCATCTGTATATACGCTCTGTCAACATTCTCTTTGTCTGCCAGATACTCTCTTGCAGCATCAAGCATCTGTACCGGCTGATACTTTGGTGTTCTGAGCTTGACTGTTGCGCCTGGCTTGATCTTGCTCTGTACAAGTCCTGTACGTGAGCTCTCTCTGTACTGACGGATAAACTCTCCTGATATAAAGCAGTTCTCAGTGAAAGGATTCATAGCTATTCCGCTTATGTTTCCATTTGAATTGAACACAAGATCCTCAAGCTGCTTATATGGAAGTATGATCCTCTGGAAGCCATCGTTAAACTGTGATGAAGCCATCGACTCATAATCTGTGAAGCATGGAAGTACCTTGTCTCCCTGCTCATTTGTCAAAAGTGAGAAGTTGATCTTCACTCCGTCCTGGAATGTAACCTTTCCATTCTCATCAGGCTTTGGCTCCTGGTCAAACTTTGCAGGAACTATAAATACTGCATGAACCACTGACTCAAAGAGCTGCTTAAGTGTATCCTTGTTCTCATTTTCTCTAACTGCGTGCATAGCCTCAACAAGCTCCACGTTCTCAATCTTTTTTCCAATGTCTTTTACGTCCATCTCGTTATCCTTTCATTAATTAATTGTGTATTATCTCTTCTCACCGTAATGCTCGTTGTAAAGCTTCACCGCTTCCTCATAGTGCTCTTCATCAGCCTTTGCCTGATCTGATCTCTTGGACAACACAAGATCCGGTCTCACATCCGGCATGCTCTGGCCTATCCTTGAGGTAAATTCCGTAAAGAACTCCTGGCCACCTGCATATGATGCCATCGGTATAGCCACCATTCCCTTTGAGGTTGCAAATATGTATCCTCTGTTCACGTGATAGAACGGCTCTACAACGCGCTCATTCTCTACTATATCATCTATCTCGTATTTTCTCCACATAAATGGTATCTTACTGAAATATATCGCCTTGTCATCCATCTTCACCGCCGATGATACCGCTATCCTGCAGAATATCGCAAGTATAGCGCTCACACAGAATGCAAGTATGACTGCAATCCTTCCCATACCTTTATTGAGACTGTCCACTCCAAATACAGCCACCACAATGAGGAACAATATGAGCAGGCTTACTATGAATACCATAGGTCCAACTGTGGAATAACCTCTCATAACTCCGTTCTTATTCTTGCGGCATTTTCCGTAGTAGCTTATTCTTGAAGGCTTCATACCGAGATCCTCTCCACACAGAGGACAATACTTCTGGTTGACCGTACAGTTTGCCGGTATTGATTTGCCGCAGTGCGGACATCTGAAGAATATGGTGTTTATAATGCCTGATATAAGCGCAAGCACTACGAACAGAATCCAGCCCATGCTTATATTTCCTGCAAATGCAAATCCAAATATACACAGCACTCCTACTATTGGCAAAGCTGTAGACAGTAACTTTGATATATAAAGCTTCATCTTTCTCCTCCAAATCTGACAGTGGCATCTACACTGTCACCATCTCTGACCTGTTAAGTATAACATAATTCATCTTTTTTTCAATATTCCAGCGAAAAGAGCTGTCTGCACAGCATTTTGCCGGATTCCGTGGCAAATATATTATCGTATGCCGTCCTTATAGTATCTGCGTCCGCCTTATCCTCATACATGTTGACGAGGAAATCGGCCTCCACCAGTATCTGATAATCCAGACCGTCTATATTCCTGTAGGTGTGGTGATGTGCCACCAGATAACATGCCCTCTCCACTGCGGCATCTTCTGCACCTGCCTCTCTGAGCAGCCGTCTTGCCTCAGGTGGTCCCTCCTGTTCCTGCAGCTTGCCATTATTATATCCATATTTCAGTTCTGCGTTCTTTATGCCTATATCGTGGGCAAGTGCTGCGATCTCCAGGACCTGCATCTCGTCGGGCTCCATGCCCTCCATCTCAGCTATCAGCTTCGCAAATGAATGAACCTTCAGGAAGTGATGTACCCGTCTGGAATCCCCGGCATAGTATTCAATCATTTTCTCTTTTACTATAGAAACCAAATCTCGTGCCATGTCATCATCCGCCTTTCTTTGTGACTCGTATCATTCTAACACCACTATTTGTGAATAGTCTATACAGTTTATAAACATTTAATCTTCCTTACGCCCGGATTTTCTGTTACTTCTATAATATATACTTCCGTAAGTTGTTTTTTATTGACTATAATAGTATAATTTTGGGTTAGAGATAAACCATCAATACAAGTGATACAAAACATTGGAGATTTTATTATGGACACACGTTCAATTGGAGTATTCGACTCAGGGCTAGGCGGAATAAGCGTTCTCCGCGACATCGTGGAGCTCATGCCCTGTGAAAATTATATATATTTTGGTGATTCAGCACACGCACCTTATGGAACAAAGACCAGAGAGGCCATTCTTGAGAGATCGGAGCAGTGTACCAATTTTCTTCTCGCAAAGGATGTTAAGGCGATCGTCATCGCCTGCAACACCGCCACAAGTGTTGCAGCATCCACGTTGAGACAGCAGTATCCCTCAATTCCTATCATAGGCATTGAGCCGGCTCTGAAGCCTGCGGTTCTGTGGAAGGAGCACGACAAGGTTGCCGTCATGGCCACCCCTGCCACACTGGCTCTACCTAAATTTCATGAACTCATGAAACATTATTCAAAGGAGTCCGATATCTACCCGGTTCCATGTCCGGGCCTTGCAGATTATGTTGAGAGAGGAATATTCGACGGTGAGGAGATCACTGAATTCCTGAAGGGACTGCTCGCCCCATCTCTGGAGAAGCATGTGGATGCAATCGTTCTCGGCTGCACTCATTATCCTTTTGTGGAAAAGGTTATACAGCGCATAGCCGGACCTGACGTGAAGATCTTCAATGGAGCCCACGGCACCGCCCTGGAGCTTCAGAGGAGACTGCGCATCGCTGAGCTTCTCACGCCTTCCATAGAGAAGGGCACTGTGGAGTTCTACAGCAGCAGCACAAACCCTGAAACCATTAAACTTTGTCACCAATTGTTTGAAGCGTAATTGACGGACGGCTCAAAACATATATCCAACATAAAAAAGTCCGTGTATGTACATGGTCAATCACGTTCTACAGCTGTCGCTTCAAGCATTTCTATATGCATGCGGCTCCGCACGCGATAAGGGCGTTTGCGTGCTATGCCTTAGCACAGAAATGCTCGAAGCTCGGCTGTATTCACTACCGATTGTCCATGTACATACACGGCTTTTTTGCTGAATATATGTTTTGAGCCTGACTACGACTTATTATTCAAAGCTGGTTCTCAGAATTGTCAAAATGCATATGGGTGATCCCAGACTTTGAGTTTCGTGCCGATATCATGTACAAGGGCGTAGGTGTAACACTCATATGCCCAGGCGACGTCCTCTGTCGGCATTCCCTCTATGGACACGAGGATGATCTCGTCGTCGGATTCACGGCCGGGCTTCTTGCCGCGGATTATCTCTCCGAATGTAGTAAGGGAATCCCTCTCGATCAATCCATCCTGCACCATATAGACGAAGTCCTCTCCCATGCAGCCTGTGTGGAGTCTATCGCCATTTTCATCATATCCAACATTATCTTCCTCTGCATAATTCTCATACATTCCGTAGTTGTCTATAACTTTTTTCAGGTCAACAATGCTCTTATGCTCCATATTGAAGGTACTTGTAGATATGACCAGCGCTCCGGGCTTGAGCCACTCTCGCTTGTACTCTGGCCACTCGCCCTCCTTGCATGAGACTGCCTCAGTTATGATGTCGGCATCCTTAAGTGCCTCCTCCATATCCTTGCACAGAACTATATTTTTTACCTGAGGATAATTTTCCTCTATGTACCCTTTCATCTTAATCGCATTTGCCGATGTCGGTGAGCTGCCCTTTATCTTGATGGTGTCTATGTCAAATCTCTGTGACATGATGGCTCTGAGACTTGATCTGCAGGCATAGCAATGAATCTTCTGTCTCTTGCATTATTGACAGGGAAATTCTCTATAGGCGACTTCTTAGGGAAATATAACATAAGTCCATGGGCATCATTATACGGGCCGCCCATGAGGAAATCCCCATCCTCCATGAGTCCCATTGTCTCTTCCATCACATCAACGCATCTTCCAGGATGAAGCACTCCTGACATTTACGACCTCCGCCTCGCACACCTCATGTCCATCACGGCCAAGTGCCACACCCTTTGTTCCTTTCTCAGGAATAGGCAAGAATTCATACGGAAGTGTAACCGTTCCATAGCCATCCCCGGTATCCTCGTCCACCAGAAATATCGCCTGTCCTGAACAGCTTGCAACACACATACCACATCCTATACATGGATTCTCCGTCACCGTTGGAAGTGATGTAATATTTGCGCCTATGCTTATACATCCCTTCGGGCACGCATCCTGACACGGGTTGCACGGAATGTATGTGGTCAAATACATGCAGAGCCACAACACCAGGATTGACACAATAGGTGCTTGCGACTGCTATACCCTTGACATCCCCGGGAGCAATCCCAAGTCCAGGTATTACCGTACCAAGAACGTATTCTTCTTCGCCCCATACCTTGAGAACTCGGACTGCAACTATGTACTTCCAGCAGGACGATACCTCTCCATGACATACAGGGGTGACCTGACCAAGACAAAGGAACTGCTGCCACAACTCTATACATACGCACAGGATCATCAGCTTGAGATTGCCAGTGACCCTGTTGAAATGTGTCATATAGATGATTATGAGACCAACGATGACAGTGAGTACATAATTGAGCTGCAGTTCATGATAAAATAACCATTTTGCCGCAGCTCATTCTGTTCTCTAAAAATGTAATTACAGATACTCACCCATGAACAGCTCCGTGTCGTATGGGGTTATCACCATTTTATCACGCTCATTCTCCACTGTGTCATTATTCAGATACAACTCAGTGTCAAACACAATGTCAGCATCCTCCCTGTTGTCCACCAGCACTCCTCTGCCCATGACATTGAGCGCGATAAGATCATAGAGATCTGGTTTCTTCACATTCACCATGGAATAGCATACCGCTGCAACTCCAGATAGATTGCTCTCCAGATTATTACCACCGATATTCGCATGGATGCCACTGAGCGACATATTCATGTCACACCAGATGAACTCCCTCTTCACACAGTCAAATATGACAGGAATGCACACCATGCTGTCCGCCGTCAGATCAAGCTTCTGTTCCACCGTCTTTGGCTCATATATCTCGCCCGAATCCACATCAGCTCTCTCCATCCATCCAAACATTGCGTGAGGCATATCCGCATAGGTCTGACAGGTAAAGCTGTACACCTGGTACACCACATACCTTGCCCCACATCTCACAACGGAATCCACGTCCACATCAAGGAACTCACTGACACCATCGCCGTCCACCGGGCCGCCATTTACAATGTCGCCCGAATGGCATGCCTTATATTTTGCAGATTTCAGATTGGTATATGACACGTGCTCTATGTAGTTCCAGTTCTCGTCAAATATAGCCGCCGACAGATCTATATCGATCCTTCCGGAATCATAGGACTCAAAATCGCATTTGTCCATATTCGTCCACCATATAAATGCCCTCACAGCATTTGTCTGCGAATCCATAGGAAGTCTTGAACCCCTGACTATGGTCTTCATCGCCTTGCTGGCGCTTCTCTGGCTGAATGGTACCACATAATTCCTGTAGTCCTCAGACAGGTACACCTTACCCATAGGCTCCCTCTGTCCATATATCTTCACAAGCGCATTTTCGCAGATCCGAATAACTTCCTGACAGTATTTCTCATCTATATCTGGCAGATTGTTTCGCTCGCTGTGGCACTTTGCAAGACTCCCCTTTGGGAAGAACACTCTTACATCCGCCTGCTCAGCTCTGTGCAGGAAATGCTCTCTCACCTGAAGCAGCACCGGTGTCGACACCTTCTCCGCCACAGACGCAAAGCTTCTTATAACAGGCTCTTTATATGTCTCTCTGAGCAGCTGATCCAGTCTCCTTGCCAGTTCACCCGGTCTCTTCACCAGCTCGGCAAGCGCACTTTCATACTCACCGTAAGCAAGGTCAAACTCAACCTTTCCCGCAAATGTCTCTATCTTCCTGTTATTTCTCAGCTTGTCAAATGCATTTATCGCCCTGTCATACTCCAGAGTGTATCTGCTGCAGTCAAACTCAGAAGGATGGATCCTCTCTCCAATCCTGATCCATCTCTCCTTATATCTCAGCATGTCCTCCTCTATATTCGGACAGCCAGACAGAAGCTCCATGATCATCCTTCTCTGTCTGCGTGAAAAGCTTCTGTATCTCGTATTCTCCGCAAGGCTCACATCACCATCGCTCATTGCTGTGACGAGTCTCAGCACATCAGTTGCTGTCTTTATATACTTTCTGAGCCCGCTGACACTTGCCAGAGGATTCTTCTGCAGATAGAGCGCAGAGATGTACGCAGCATTCTCCTTGTGTGGTATGTTATCAGGCAGCTTCATATTCTCAGTCTCGAATAAATATGCTATATCCTCCCTGTCAGTTCTTGATATGGATGTTCTAGACGTACAGATATTGTCAAATATCTGTCTCACATCAGCCTCACTTCCAAGCTGCAGAACTTTGACCTTCGTCTCATCAAAAAGTGGCAGTCTGTCATTTACACGCTTTCTGTGATTCTTTGGATACAGGATACCATCCGACCAGTAATGCACCATCGCATTTATATACAACTCAGAAAAATGTGCATCCATAACGCCCTTAGGGAAATCGGCATACATAGGCATATACACAACATTTGCATCTTTCAGCTTCATAAGCGCAGCTTTGAGTTCAAGATAAAATTCTGTCAGTTCATTGACGCTGTATGTTCTGAGAACGTCAAACACCTCTCTGGAAAATGTATATCCAAGTTCTTCGATGTTCTTCATAATGGTCGTTATGCAGCGGTCATTTGCCACCTTTGCAGTACCAATGCCAAGTATCACTTTGTTCTTACGCCTGAGCAATATCTCGTTCATAACATTTCTCCCTATTAATGAGGAAACCGGTGGCGGTAAGCTTTTACATTTATCATCCCAATTAAGAAGGAACCACCACCATAGCCTCTTATGATCCTGTATTCAGGGCCTCAATAACTTATGAACCCAATATATCAAACCATGATCGTCAAATCAATGAACCGCTAGTTTAGAAGTCACGCAGTGGGCTATCCCTCAAGCGCGACCTTCACAACCTTTTTCTTTCTGGGAAGGCAGAGCTGGAGCACCACCGCTATGGTTGCACCAACTGCAGTACCTGATGACATGAAGTAGTTCAGGAACTGAGGCATTTCGTTCATCACATCTGTAGGAATGACTATAGTTGCCACAGCAGCCACGACTGAGATTCCAACGATAAGTGATGATCTCTCATCAAGAGGCTCACTCTGTATGATCTTGATTCCATTTGATATGAGCAGGATACATACAACCGCAAATACACCATTTACGACAGGTGTCGGTATACATGATATGACGGTCATAAGCTTTGGACATACGCCGAGCACCATGAGTATCATACCACCCGCAATGATCGCCATACGGCTTCCAACCTTTGTTATCGCAAGTACTCCGGCATTTGACGAATATCCTGTCATCGGTGTTCCTCCGAACAGTGAACCGACAAGACATCCAACGCCCTCACCAATAGTAGCGCGATCTATTCTCTTATCGCTGAGATCCTCGCCTGTGATGGCACTGATCGTCACCCATGTTCCTGTTGTATCGAGAAGTACGATAAGGTAAATGAACATCATGAGTATACAGGACTTGATCTCAAACTTTGGAAGTCCAAAGTGGAAAAACTCCGGAAGCTCGAACCATGCTGCATCGTGTACAGAGCTGAAGTCCGCAGCTCCCATTGCTGCAGCAACCACGGTTCCGGCAACCAGTGCAAGTATTACTGATACCATGTGAAGTATCCTGTTATGCTTAAGCTTGTACTGAAGTATCATACATACGATGAGCACTCCTGCAGCAGTAAGACCTGATGCTACATTTGCACTTAAGTTTCCATCTGAGCTTGCGATCCCTTTGGCCGCTGTAGGTGTCAGTGATATTCCAACTATAAGTATGATGATACCACCGATAAATGGAGGTATTGCCTTTCTCACAAATTTTGAGAATCCCTTGAATATACCCAGCAATATGATCATGATCGCTCCGGGGATCAGACTTCCTATCATTGCACTGACTCCCATGGTCCCGCCTATCGTACACAGAGCTCCAAGCGGTACATATGATGGACCCTGTATGATAGGGTACTTCATGAAGAATCCCGCCTGCAATATAGTTGCAATTCCACATGCAAAGAAACTCATCTGAAGGAAAAATGATAACTCTCCTCCTGCCAGTCCTATCGCCGCTCCAAGTATCAACGGCATGATATACAGATCCATTGACAATACATGCTGCATTCCGAGAAATGCCGCCTTGCCACAGCTTATCTTCTCATTTACGCCAACTATGAGCTGGCTGTCATTTTCTATTATCTTCTTATCTTCCATATAAACGCGCCTCCTTATCTGCTGTCACATAATCCGCATTTTCATCCTACAACTTATCTGCAAGCTGCTTTCTGAGAACCACAAGCTCGCTGTTTATTTCATCTATCAGGCTTCTCTCATCTATACCGCAAGCGAACTTTCCGCCCTGATATACTACCTTTCCATTTACTATCGTTGTATCGATATTTTCCTCGGATGACGCATATACGACCGTCGCCTTTGCATCATGCATAGGTGCCGACTTCAGATGATTAGGGTCAAATATTATTAAGTCCGCATTCTTGCCGGACTCCAATGTTCCCAGCTTGTCAGCCATTCCTATTGCCTTTGCTCCCCCAGCCGTCACCATGTGTATGATATCGTCTGCGCTGATGACTGCCGCATCTCTGTGTATTCCCTTCTGTATGAGAGCCGCCAGCTTCATGCTCTCCAGCATATCCGTGCTGTTGTTGGACGCCGCACCATCTGTTCCTATAGATACATTTACCCCGGCTGCAAGGCTCTCTGGAATAGGTGGTATTCCTGAACCAAGATAAAGATTAGGTGCTGGATTGTGGCTTATCGACACTCCATATTTTGCAAATCTCTCTATGTCATGAGGTGTGAGGTTTACACAGTGGACTGCCAGGAATTTGTCTGTCAGGAATCCTATCTCCTCAAGCATATCCACTATATCCTTGCCGTAATATCTTCCGCACATCTCATTGTCGACCTCGGTCTCTTTGATGTGCATTGAATACCTAACATTCTCGCTGAGACAATACTCAAGCATCTCCTGATAGCCTTCCTTTGTGGTTGACCAAGTGACATCCGGACCTGTCCAGATCGAAAGCATATCATTTTCTTTATAAGCTTTCTTCAGTGCATCGACTTCCTTCATGGCCTTGCCAGCAGGCTCAAGGAAGCACTTCGGCATTCCGTATTCCTCTCCGGTATCCTGAAATGTTCTGATAAATACACTACGGATACCAGTTGATACCATTCCATCTATACAGGAATGAGCCAGCTCAGGATCCTGATTGGTGTAGAAGAACTCACTCATCGTCGTACATCCACTCTTTATTGCCTCCATACATGCAAGCTGTGCTGCCAGCTCATGCTGATGTGGTGTCATGTACTGTCCATATGGGAGTGCTGAAAGATTCAACCACTCTATCAGTCTGTGATCAGCTCCAAGTCCTTTCAGGAATGACTGGAATATATGTATATGTGTATCTATAAATCCCGGAAATACTACCTTGCCCTCGGCATCTAGCACACGTCCGGCGCCCTCACATTCCTGAAGCTCATCCGGTGTCAGCTCGTTCATTTCCTTTATCAGAGTTATCTTCTCTCCCTCTATTCCTATGATTCCCTTCGCATACACTTTTCTGTCCTCATCCATTGTGTGTATCTGCGCATTTTTGATTATCAGATCATAACTCTTCATAGCTCTTTCCTCCTGACTTTGAATATCCACTAAAAAAGGAGTCCTTCCCCGGCAGTGTGTGTTAAAACATTCCACACAAACTACTTTTGAAAAGACTCCTTTGTCCTGTTCTAAATCTTCTGTATTACATTTTCATTTTCCGCGGTATAAACAAAAAAAGAACCATACAGCTATCTGTTTTGGTGTTAAGGAAAACAGATAAAACTTTTGGTTCCTGATGGCTCGTATCTTAGCACTATCCCGTCAAATGGTCAATACTCATAACCTCTGTTGTTATATTTTTATTTTTTTAAAGGACTTTACCTTAATATCTTATGTTTATGCCATTTTTGCTTAATATTTTAAGGTAAAGAAAAAAGCCTGAACCCCTTGATTTTCCTTAGGTTTCAGGCTTTTAATTTAATGCCGGCGACCGGAATCGAACCGGTACGGGAGGTTAGTCCCGCAGGATTTTAAGTCCTGTGCGTCTGCCAGTTCCGCCACGCCGGCATTCTGCACCTTATTAAAAGGTTTAGAAAATGGGACCTATAGGGCTCGAACCTATGACCCTCTGCTTGTAAGGCAGATGCTCTCCCAGCTGAGCTAAGATCCCATTTGTTAAAAAGTATTCTATTGTGAATACAGCGACCCGGATGGGGTTCGAACCCACGACCTCCGCCGTGACAGGGCGGCGCTCTAACCAGCTGAGCCACCAGGCCATATTCA
>NZ_QVGO01000008.1:0-347 GCF_003603945.1 Coprococcus sp. AF38-1 | reverse complement strand
TTGTGAATACAGCGACCCGGATGGGGTTCGAACCCACGACCTCCGCCGTGACAGGGCGGCGCTCTAACCAGCTGAGCCACCAGGCCATATTCATTGTTTCTTATTATTAGTAAGAGTGGACGTTCGGGGACTCGAACCCAGGACCGATCGGTTATGAGCCGATTGCTCTAACCAACTGAGCTAAACGTCCTCATTTAAGTGGGACCTATAGGGCTCGAACCTATGACCCTCTGCTTGTAAGGCAGATGCTCTCCCAGCTGAGCTAAGATCCCATTCATAAAAAGTATTCTGTTATGAATACAGCGACCCGGATGGGGTTCGAACCCACGACCTCCGCCGTGACAGGG
>NZ_QVGO01000007.1:0-230647 GCF_003603945.1 Coprococcus sp. AF38-1 | reverse complement strand
TTTTTAGAAAGAGACCACAACACATCAAGCTACGTGTGTTGTAAGGTTAAGTTAGAAAGAGCGCAGGGTGGATGCCTTGGCACTGAGAGCCGATGAAAGACGTGATAAGCTGCGATAAGCTGCGGCAAGAAGCAAATATTCAATGAACCGCAGATTTCTGAATGGGGAAACCTGGCTGAGCAAACCTCAGTCGTCCTATACTGAATACATAGGTATAGGTCGGGAACCTCCTGAACTGAAACATCTAAGTAGGGAGAGGAAGAGAAAGAAACATCGATTCTGTTAGTAGCGGCGAGCGAAAGCGGAAGAGCCCAAACCGGAGTGCGTGCACTCCGGGGTATGGACTGCGACATGGCAGTGTTAACGATAGCAGAAGGGTCTGGGAAGTCCCGCCAGAGAGAGTGAAAGCCTCGTATGCGAAATTGAAAACACGCCTAGCAGAATCCGGAGTACCACGAGACACGAGAAACCTTGTGGGAAGGCGGAGGGACCACCCTCCAAGGCTAAATACTACTCAGTGACCGATAGCGCATAGTACTGTGAAGGAAAGGTGAAAAGGACCCCGGGAGGGGAGTGAAAGAGAACCTGAAACCCTGTGTTTACAAGCTGTGGAACTACGTTAAGGTAGGACCGCGTACTTTTTGTAGAACGGTCCGGCGAGTTTCTTGTACCGGCAAGGTTAAGCACTTAAGGTGCGGAGCCGAAGTGAAAGCAAGTGTTAATAGCACGCATAAGTCAGTACAAGAAGACCCGAAACCGGGTGATCTACCCATGTCCAGGTTGAAGTCGCCGTAAAAGGCGATGGAGGACCGAACGCACATCCGTTGAAAAGGGTGGCGATGAGGTGTGGGTAGGGGAGAAATTCCAATCGAACCCGGAGATAGCTGGTTCTCCTCGAAATAGCTTTAGGGCTAGCCTCGTATTAGTCTTGCGGAGGTAGAGCACTGAATATCCTAGGGGGCGTCAAAGCTTACCGAAGATTATCAAACTCCGAATGCCGCGTAGATGATGTACGGGAGTCAGACTGCACGAGATAAGTTGGGTAGTCAAAAGGGAAAGAGCCCAGACCACCAGCTAAGGTCCCAAAGTGCGTGTTAAGTGGTAAAGGATGTGGGATTTCGAAGACAACTAGGATGTTGGCTCAGAAGCAGCCATACATTCAAAGAGTGCGTAATAGCTCACTAGTCGAGAGGTCCTGCGCCGAAAATGTCCGGGGCTAAAACACGACACCGAAGCTGTGGATCCGAAAGGATGGTAGAGGAGCATTCTTAAGTCGACGAAGCTGTACTGTAAGGAGCAGTGGAGAGTTAAGAAGAGAGAATGCCGGAATGAGTAGCGAGATTTAAGTGAGAATCTTAAAGGCCGAATATCTAAGGTTTCCAGGGTAAAGCTGATCTTCCCTGGGTAAGTCGGGGCCTAAGGCGAGGGCGAGAGCCGTAGTCGATGGATAACAGGTTGAAATTCCTGTACTGCTTATGAACAGAACTGTGGGGACGCAGAAGGAGAGCACGAGCCGGAAATGGAAAAGCCGGTACAAGCGTATAGCAGTCATGCAGGCAAAACCGCATGAAAAATGTAAAGCGTTATGTGGATCGAACATTAGTAGAGAAGCGTGTGAGCCAGCTGCCAAGAAAAGCCGCTATTGTTTCATAAGTACCCGTACCGTAAACCGACACAGGTGGATGAGGAGAGAATCCTAAGGCCGGCGGGAGAAGTGTTGTTAAGGAACTCGGCAAAATGACTCCGTAACTTCGGGAGAAGGAGTGCCACAGAGATGTGGCCGCAGAGAAATGGCCCAAGCAACTGTTTAGCAAAAACACAGGTCTATGCAAAACCGAAAGGTGAGGTATATGGGCTGACGCCTGCCCGGTGCTGGAAGGTTAAGAGGAGAGGTTAGAGCAATCGAAGCTTTGAATTTAAGCCCCAGTAAACGGCGGCCGTAACTATAACGGTCCTAAGGTAGCGAAATTCCTTGTCGGGTAAGTTCCGACCCGCACGAAAGGCGTAATGATTTGGGCACTGTCTCAACAACACACCCGGTGAAATTGAAATACCAGTGAAGATGCTGGTTACCTGCGCCAGGACGGAAAGACCCCATGGAGCTTTACTCCAGTTTGATACTGGGATTCGGTACTGTCTGTACAGGATAGGTGGGAGGCTAGGAAATGGTGACGCCAGTTGCCATGGAGCCAACCTTGGGATACCACCCTTACAGTACTGGGTTTCTAACCTGCAGCCGTAACCCGGCTGGGGGACAATGTCTGACGGGGAGTTTGACTGGGGCGGTCGCCTCCGAAAGAGTATCGGAGGCGCTCAAAGGTTCCCTCAGAACGGTTGGAAACCGTTCGAAGAGTGCAAAGGCAGAAGGGAGCTTGACTGCGACACCGACGGGTGGAGCAGATACGAAAGTAGGACTTAGTGATCCGGTGGTATAAAGTGGGATTGCCATCGCTCAACGGATAAAAGCTACCCTGGGGATAACAGGCTTATCACTCCCAAGAGTTCACATCGACGGAGTGGTTTGGCACCTCGATGTCGGCTCATCGCATCCTGGAGCTGTAGCAGGTTCCAAGGGTTGGGCTGTTCGCCCATTAAAGCGGTACGCGAGCTGGGTTCAGAACGTCGTGAGACAGTTCGGTCCCTATCCGGCGTGGGCGTAGGATATTTGAGAGGAGCTGTCCTTAGTACGAGAGGACCGGGATGGACAAACCTCTGGTGTATCTGTTGTTTTACCAAAGGCATGGCAGAGTAGCCAAGTTTGGCAGGGATAAACGCTGAAGGCATCTAAGCGTGAAGCCCCCCTCAAGATAAGATATCCCATCTTCGGAGTAAGACCCCTTGAAGACTACAAGGTTGATAGGCTTTGTGTGTAAGTGCGGTAACGCACTCAGCTGAGAAGTACTAATAGGTCGAGGACTTATCCTTAGAGGTTTCTAAGAGATAAGCTTTAGAAGATACCTCTTTCTGTGTGGAATTCTGAAGGTACAAGTTAAAAAAATATAAAAAACACTTGCATTTTCAAGTCAAATGTGTTAACATTGACAAAGACGCCGTGGTTTACCAGGTGATATTCCTCGATAGCTCAATGGTAGAGCACTCGGCTGTTAACCGAGGGGTTGTAGGTTCGAGCCCTACTCGGGGAGCTGCTTTTGAAAACCTGGCCCCATGGTCAAGCGGTTAAGACATCGCCCTTTCACGGCGGTAACACGGGTTCAAATCCCGTTGGGGTCATTTGACAATTAAATATGCCGATGTGGCTCAATTGGCAGAGCAGCTGATTTGTAATCAGCAGGTTATCGGTTCGAGTCCGATCATCGGCTTTTTGCTTAAAGCAAGAAGTTGCCAAAAAGCAATAAATGGGTGGATTCCCGAGTGGCCAAAGGGGACAGACTGTAAATCTGCTGCGTAATGCTTCGATGGTTCGAATCCATCTCCGCCCATTTTATTTTTTTGCCGCGGGGTGGAGCAGTCTGGAAGCTCGTCGGGCTCATAACCCGAAGGTCATAGGTTCAAATCCTGTCCCCGCTATTTTTATGTAAGCCCAGATAGCTCAGTTGGTAGAGCAGAGGACTGAAAATCCTCGTGTCGCTGGTTCGATTCCAGCTTTGGGCACTAGATGAAAAGCTGAAACTTTTATGAGTTTCAGCTTTTATTTGTTTATGCGGGCAAAGCCCTCCAAAACGTACAGTATGTATATTTATAGGATTCCGAAGGAGGAGATATCAGAATGGTATTTGAGGTTGGACAGGTTATAAAGATGAAGAAGGCGCATCCTTGTGGAACGAATTCCTGGGAGATACTCAGAGTAGGAATGGATTTCAGACTCAGATGTACTGGCTGTGATCATCAGGTCATGGTGCCCAGAAAATTGGTGGAGAAGAACTTCAAGGGATTTATTGAAGAATAAAAAAGAAGCAGGATCATGATTAGGCGATTATGATTCTGCTTCTTTTTTTATATAAAGTTTTTTGTGAGCCGATTGAGTATAACTTATATATTAGCTTTACTCTCTTTAAGGGAGGAGCGCAGCCGCTTGACGGCTGCGCCAATTAAGGGATTGGGGGGTGTAGTCATTTCTGACTACAAAAAAGGGAGTAAATAACAAAAAATAGTAAATTGTCAAATTTCAGTGTAAGCTGTCAACGCTTTCTGTTGTTTTTCTGTATCTCTTGCTTACAAGTTGATAATATGATAAATGGATCAGGATTGCAATAGCATTTGGCTCATTTAGGTTATAATGCCATATTTGTTGGCGATTTTGACTGTTTTTGACTGCTTTTGCATGTATAATCGTAAAAAATCATCTGATGTTACATAACGCAATGATATTGCGCAAGTTGCACACAGTCAAGTTGCGCAATACAGAAGAGATATATAATAATAAAAGAGCAGAATCACGATTAGACGATCATGCTTCTGCTCTTTTTATTTATATAAGATTTTTTGTGAGCTGATATTGAATATATCATAACCTTTGGTTACTCGCCTTTAAGGGAGGGACGCAGCCGCTTGACGGCTGCGTCAATTAAGGGATTGGGGGGTGTAGTCATTTCTGACTACGAAAAAAGGGAGTAAAAACAAAAAATAGTAAATTGTCAAATTCCAGTGTAAGCTGAAGATGTTTCTGCTGTTCTTGTATCTCTTGCTTACAAGCTGATAATATGACATAAATGTTATTTATGCAATAGCATTTGATTGTTTTCCGTCATATTCACATATTCATAATAAATTTTGACTGTTTTTGACTGAAAAGGAAAAAAATCAGACATTTGTACTATTCAAATGGCATGCTTATGTGATATAACTTTACTTATATGACGTGATAATACATTATTTCACAGATGAATTATCACAGATAATATGCATACGAAAAAAGATCAGGGAGGATCAAGATGAAGAGCAGCAAGAAAAATCTTATTGCCATCGCCGTGGTAATTCTCATTATTGCGGTTCTCGGAATTCTGTCTATATATGTAGATAAGATTCCATCGCCATCGACATATGCGACATTCTGGGCACTTGTACCATCGGTTGTCGCTATCACGCTGGCACTTATAACGAAGGAGGTTTACAGTTCACTGTTTATAGGAATTGTAATAGGAAGTGTGTTTGCCTCCGGATTCAGTTTTACGGGCAGTATATCGAATGTACTGCAGGATGGACTGATCGCACAGCTTTCAGATTCATATAATGTAGGTATACTGATATTCCTTGTCATTCTTGGAACCATAGTTGCACTTATGAACAAGGCAGGTGGATCCAAGGCATTTGGTGACTGGGCAGCTACCCATATCAAGACCAGACAGGGCGCGCAGCTCTGCACAGTTCTTCTGGGAGTTCTGATATTTATCGATGACTATTTTAACTGTCTCACAGTCGGTAGCGTTATGAAGCCTGTAACTGATAAACACAGGATATCAAGGGCGAAGTTTGCATATGTTATAGATGCAACAGCGGCACCTATATGTATCATAGCCCCTGTATCATCATGGGCTGCGGCCGTCAGTGGATTTGTAAAGGGTGAGGATGGCTTTGGCCTGTTTATAAAGGCCATACCATATAACTATTATTCATTCCTCACACTTGCGATGATGATCGCAATGATCGTTATGAAGGTTGAGTTTGGTTCCATGGAGAAGCATGAGCTCAATGCCCTGAAGGGAGATCTTCTCTCAATGGGAGATGGCAAGAAGACTGTCACAGCAGAGGAGACTGATGTGGTCAACAGCAACGGCAAGGTAGTTGATCTTATAATACCTATCATATGTCTTGTTATCTGCTGCATTATAGGAATGATCTATACAGGTGGATTCTTCAGCGGTGTAAGCTTTGTAGAGGCATTCTCAAACAGTGATGCATCTGTTGGACTTGCAATTGGAAGCTTGTTCGGACTGCTTATTACAATTCTTCTGTATGTGATAAGAGGAGTCCTGGATTTTGGCAAATGTATGGAGGCTATACCTGAGGGCTTCAAGGCAATGGTACCGGCTATATTGATACTTACATTTGCTTGGACGCTCAAGGGAACAACCGATATGATGGGTGCAAAGGATTTCGTACAGACAGCAATGACATCTGCATCGGGAAGTCTGTTCAGTTTCCTTCCTGCAGTTATATTTATAGTTGGATGTCTCATGGCGTTTGCAACAGGAACATCATGGGGAACATTTGGAATACTTATTCCTATTGTGTGCGCAGTATTTGAGGGCAAGAATAATGAACTCATGATAATAGCTATATCAGCATGTATGGCCGGTGCAGTATGTGGAGATCATTGCTCACCTATATCAGATACCACTATCATGGCATCAGCGGGAGCACAGTGTAACCATGTAAACCATGTGGCCACACAGCTCCCATATGCGATAACAGCAGCTATAATGTCATTTGTGGCATATGCGATAGTTGGACCGATTACATATCGTCTACATGTTAAGTGGTTTATCATGCTTCCGATATTCATAGCAATGATGGTCCTTCTGGTATTTGTACTCAGGGTCATCAAGCGCAGGAATCCTGCAAGTTATGTGAATGCGAATACTAGAGTAGCGGATGCGGAGTAGGCAGATTAAATTGCAAATAAAAGGTATATTTATCGAAAAAAATAGTTGACTTATGATGGAACATAAGTTAATATGTGAGAGTAGAGTTTTCATTTATTTGAATCCTCTCTCCCCTCATTATGGTGACCAGGTACCCCCTGGTCACTTTTTTGTTTATATGGACAAAATATAGCATGGTCACTTTATATTTGTTAACTTGTGCAATCACATGTAAAGGTATATTCTATATACCATAGATGCTGGGGAGATAGACATCATAATAAATAAAGGAAAGAGAGTAGTTATGCAGGATAACAGAGAGATAACAAATGAAGAAGTCCAGAAGGCTTCGGAGATAATCAATAATTTGCTGAGTTACTATAACAGTAAGGTTGTGGGACAGCCTTATCTGGGATATTCACTTCTGGTTGCAATGATGACAAACGGTCATGTGCTTCTGGAATCCGTTCCGGGACTTGCCAAGACCACTGCTGCCAGGGTTATGACAGAGGCGGTTAATGGATCATTTTCAAGGATCCAGTGTACACCGGATCTTATACCGAGCGACATAATTGGAACCCAGATGTACAACATGGCGACCAATACATTTGAGGATAAGATAGGTCCGGTTTATTCGAACTTTGTACTACTCGATGAGATAAACAGGTCCAGTGCGAAGACACAGAGTGCCATGCTGGAGGCGATGCAGGAGCGAGAGGTCAGTATAGGAGGAAAGACATATAAGCTGCCGGAGGTGTTCGTGGTAATAGCGACCCAGAATCCGATCGAATCTGAGGGTACGTATGTGCTGTCAGAGGCACAGCTTGACAGATTCCTTCTCAAGGAGACTGTGACATATCCAAGCGCAAGGGATGAGATGGAGATACTCAACAGAGTGGAGGCAGGAGTTTTTTCAGACGTGAAGTCCGTTGCCAGCGTTGACGATGTGGTGTATCTTCAGAAGCTGTGCAAGAGGATTTATATAGATCCGGCGATAAAGAAATATATAGTTGATATAGTTCAGGCAACCAGAATGACGGATAAGATACTTGCACCTGAGCTTGCACAGTATGTTGCCATGGGTGCGAGCACAAGAGCGGCTATTGCGTTCATGGAGGTAGCAAAGGCGATCGCACTTATAAATGGGAGAAGATATTGTGTTCCTGATGATGTGAAAGCACTCAGATATTCAGTCCTGAGACACAGGATCATGCTTACATTTGCCGCTGTTGCGGAAGACGTGAAGATTGAGAAGATTATAGATGCCATAATAGGTTCGGTTAAGACGCCGTAGGGGAAGACAGTTAATTATGAAGATGACATATATATCCAGAATACAGGGAAATATGAAGGGATATAAGACCATATATACTACCAAGGCAACGTCGAGGATAATCGATGGTTCGTACAATTCCATCTATAAGGGCAGGAGTATGAACTTTGATGAGCTCAGGGAGTATGTCGTTGGCGATGATATCAAGGACATGGACTGGAAAGCATCTGCCAGGAGCCAGAAGCTTCTGGTCAGACAGTATATCGCCGAGAAGAAGCATAATATAATGCTGGTGATGGATGCCGGAAAACGTATGCTTGGATATGCCAATGATGTTCAGGAGAAGAGTGACGTTGCACTTATGGCGGCGGGAACCCTGGCATATATGGTGTGTGACAATGGAGATTATGTGAGTGCTACTTATGTTTCAGACAGGGGCGTGGAGCACTATCCGTTTAAGACAGGCTTTGCAAATATCGAAAATATTCTTGCGGGTTACCACAGGGACGTTACCATGACTAATGACTCGGATACGGGTGATGCGCTGAGCTTCATTGCGAGAAATTTCAGGAGGAGAATGATCATACTTGTGGTGACGGACACCAGAGGTATCCTGAATATGTCGGAGGCAACTGTAAAGCAGTTAAAGGTACTGCATGATATACTGCTTATAAATGTTGAGGATGCCGGGATGAACGGTAAGAATGTATATGACTTATCCGGTGACACATATATTCCTGAATTTTTTACCAGGGACATGAAGCTGGCAAAGAAGGAAGAGAGGAAAAGGCAGGAGCTTTCAAGTGCCTGTGACGACAAGCTTAAGAAACTTGGTATTTCGTACCTGACGGTCAGGTCTTCTGACAGCATGGATGAAAAGATAGTAGAGCTGCTCAACAAGCACAAGACTGAGAGCTCTGGAAAGTAGTTAAATGGGCTGATGCCCGGAGATAAGAGGAAGAAGATATAAGATATGGAAAGTTCAGTGAATTTGCAGGAGCCGCTTTCGTATGTGGTATGGCCGATCGTGCTGACCGGAGTGATAACAGCCGCAGTGCTGTTGTTCTTTGGTGTCTGCTGGTATCTGAGAAGACGTAGAAAAATGGCGGCGGAGCTGCCGAAGGTGGTGAAGCCTGCGCCTATGGATATGGGTAGAGTGAAGACCAGATATCTGTCAGAACTGGCGGATATTGCGGGACAGTATGATCAGGGAAAACTTGATGTAAGAGGTGCATATCAGCGTATGAGCCGTTGTATCAGGGGATTTGTTCATGCTGCAACCGGCATAAGGGTTCAGAATTACACTCTGTATGATATAGAAAGATTAAACATGCCGGAGCTGTACTATCTTGTGGCTGAGTATTATGCGCCGGAATTTGCAAGAAAGTCCGATGGTGATGTGAGGGCTTCCCTTGAGAAGACAAGGAGTTTGATTGAGAGATGGCAATAAAATATCATATTGTTCTATATGCAGGCCTGGCTATTGCGCTGTTTATGCTGGTATTTGTGTTTGTGAAATACAAAAAGACAAAGGAATATGCCGGAGGGAAAAAGATCGCAGGGCTCATATGCCAGGAAGATGAGGCATATTTCAGGAAAAGAAAAATATTATATAAGACCGGGCTTACAGCCACGCTCATATGCTGCGTACTGGTTGTCGTATCGGCATTCCTGCTCATGGCAAAACCATATACGAGCAGGCGTATGCAGGATGAAAAGTATTGTAGGGACATCATTCTGTGTATCGACATATCAACATCCGTGGATTATCTCAACGAGAATCTGCTGGACAAGCTGAAGAAAACAGTTGATGAGCTTCAGGGCGAACGTTTTGGAATCGTGATATTTAACACAAGTCCGGTGCTGCTTACTCCGCTCACGGATGATTATGAGTATGTGAAGGATCAGCTTGATCTGATCGCACAGTGTCTGAAGAGCAGAAATGAAGTGAATCTGGACGATGCATTTTCATCGGGGTACGACTGGATATATTATCAGGCATATATATCATCTGGAACTCTGATCGGAAATGAGCAGAGGGGAAGCTCACTTATAGGGGACGGCCTTGCTGCTGCGGCAATTGATTTTTCGGATGCTGACAAGGAGAGGACAAAGGTGGTAATATTCTCCACTGACAATGATATACAGGGAACACCGGTGGCAACTCTGGATGAGGCGACCGATATATGTGTTTCAAACAATGTCACGGTGTATGGAGTTGGAACAAAGGAGATGACACCGGAAAACAAGGAGTCCATGAAGAATGCGGTGGAGAAGACCGGTGGTAAATTCTATCTTGAGGAGGAATCCGGATCATTTGGAGAGATAGTATCATCGATAGAAAAGCTGAGTAAGAATCTGGTCAAGGTGAGGATGGTGGATGTTGAGACACCTGAGCTGTTATATCCATTTGTATTGATGCTGGTTCTGTTTGCAGGAATGCTGGGACTTGGCCGCTGGCTCAAATTATAAGACGTTACAGGAGAGAATTATGAGAATAGATCCAATTATACCAATCTGGCTTATGCTCATATTGTGCGTTGGCATGGCGTTCCTGAAAAGGCGGAAGAGAAGCGCATATATAAGGCAGATAGCTGCCATCATACTGATATTTCTCATCAATCTGAGGATCATGGTCCCAAGCAGCAACGTGGAGACAAGTGTCCGGAAGCTTGACACATATGTGCTGTTCGTTGTGGATGACACCATAAGCATGCTGGCTCAGGATTATGCTGGGGATACAGAGAGGCTGACGGCGGTGAAGAAAGACTGCGAGCACATAGTTGATGAGATGGACGGTGCTAAATTTGCGGTCATAACCTTCAATAATAGTGCAAATCTGATATCGCCATATTCGGATGATTCAAATTTTGCAAAAAGTGTTCTGGATTCAATATATCCGCTGGATTCGCTATATGCCAGGGGGTCGTCCATGAATGTCTGCATAGATGTGATGACGGATACCCTTAAGCGTGCAAAGGAGAAAAATGATGGAAATGTGGTCGTGTTCTTTATAAGCGATGGTGAAATAACCAATGACGACAGACTCAAGTCATTTGACGGGGCGAAAAAATATATTGATGGAGGCGCAGTGTTGGGGTACGGCACAAAGGAAGGCGGCAACATGTATGTGAAATCATATTACGATGACCGGAAGGAGCTGCTTGAGGACACATCGGACTACCCGTATAAACCAGCGGTGTCGAAGATCGATGAGGATAATCTGAAAAAGATTGCCGATGATCTGGGCGTCGACTATATAAATATGAATGATGGTTCTGCGCTGGATAAGGTTGTGGAGAAGTCACGGGGAACCGCTGAGTCAACGGATAAGGGTAAGACCATAGGATATGTGGATATATATTATCTGTTTGCAGCATTATTTGCAGGACTTGTTGTATATGAATTTTTTGATATGAGAAAGAAAGTCATAAAATGAAAAACAGATCAGGAATAATAAAGATCGTTGCTGCAGTGACCGGAGCTGTCAGCCTGCTGTGTATGGCGGTGCTTCTGGTGAATTATCTGTGCAATGAGCATTTTATAAGTGAATACAAAAATGGACAATATGTGGACAGCACAGTGAACGCCGTGCTTGGCTTTACTCAGCCACATATATACCATTATAATCTTGGTGATGTATATTACAGTCAGGGAGATTACGAGGGCGCCGAGCAGGAGTTTCGTAAGGCACTTGAAAAGAAGCCGGGTGGTGAGTCCGACTGTAAGACAAGGGTCAACCTTGCGCTGTCCATAGTGAAGCAGATAGATCCTGAGGGTGTTACCAAAGAGAATCTGGATGAGGTGATAGACATACTTGAGGGGGCAAAGGACATTCTCATAGAGAATGACTGCGCCCACAGGGATGATGATGATGGACATTACGAGGATGCACAGACTCTGAAGGATGAGATAGATGCCTTTGAGGAACAGCTCAGGAAGCAGACGGAGGAACAGGATCAGAAAGGTGATCAGGATCCAAATGACCAGAAGGATCAGGGCAGTGACGATGAAAACGAAGAGGATACACAGGAGCCTCAGTCTTCTGATAAGGAATCGGAGATACGAAAGCAGCTCGATGCCATCCAGGGAGACAGTCTTGAGCAACGAAATCAGGAGATGGATGCATACGAGACATACAAAAATGAACATGATTATTACGGCGGACGCACTTGGTGATCCTACATTAATAGACATTAAATTCTAAATATAAAACTTGCGCAATATTAAGACGCGGGGTATAATACTGCTAGTTATGGTCATTTGTGGAAAAGTGACCAGAATAAGGAGATAGAATCGAGCAATGGTAAATGAAGAAAAGGTCATTCTAATGACGAAGATCGCCATGTACAAGGAGTCGCTTGGACGTGAGGATCTCGAAAAGGGTAAATATTTTCAAAGTGACTATGTGAAGCTTAACTGTCTTAAGACAATTGTTTCATCTACGGTGCTGTTTGTAGTTTTTGCCGCAGCTTACATATACTATAATCTTGCAGATATAGTTGAGAAGCTCACAGAGCTTGACTATGTGAAGGTGGCGAGCAGCATTGTGGGCGGCTATGCAGTGGTGTGTATTGCATTTGCGCTTTTCGCGTGGGTCTTATATACATACAGATATATGAAGGCAAAGCCAAAACTCATAAAGTATAACCAGAATCTTAAGAAACTGATAGAATTTTATGAGAACGAGGACGGAACACGCCGTTCTGTCAAAAAAAAGAGGAGGGCTAACTGATAATGTCAACACTTCTGGATTTCCGCGATGGAGTAAAGAATTTTTGTAGTAAGTATGATAAATTTGTTTCACCACTGTGTAAGTTTATACTGGCACTTGTTGTGTTCTGGTCAATAAACCATCTCACAGGATATAACAGCACGATAAGCAGTATCGTAGTGGTCCTGGCAGCAGCTTTTGTGTGTGCGTTCCTTTCAGGCCAGCTCACACTTGCCATTGCAGGACTGTACGCATGTGCCCAGGTTGCCAGCGCAAGTCTGGAGCTTGGAATCTCATTTATTGTCATATTTGTGATAATGTATTGTGTATATATAAGATTTTTCCCTAAGGCATCATGGATCATTCTGTTTATGCCATTCTTTTACATTATAAAGTTCCAGTATTTCATGCCGATCCTGGCTGGAATGACAGCTGGATTCACAGGAATGGTTCCTGCAGCATTTGGCTGTATATTCTACTTCTTCCTGAAGCATACTGCTGATTACGTCGCTTTAAGCTCAAGTTCAGCAGAGGGTGATCTGATAGAGGGATACAAGTATATTTTCCAGCATCTGGTACAGGATAAGACACTTCTGCTCACCATAATAGTGTTTGCAGTTGTTATAGTTCTTACATACATAATATATAGAATGTCATTTGCATATTCATGGTACGTTGCCATCATCACAGGCGGTGTGGTAGAGATCATACTGTTCCTGGTTGGAACTTTGTCCATGGAAGTTGAGGTATCCCTTGCGGGGGCTCTGCTTGGATGCATACTGGCGATACTGGTGGCCATAGTGGTTCAGTTCTTCAAGATAGTTGTGGACTACTCAAGTGTTGAGAATACACAGTTTGAGGACGATGACTACTACTACTATGTAAAGGCTGTGCCAAAGGTCATGGGTGGTGCCCAGAGAAAGGCAGCCAGAAGAGAGCAGCCATCGCCAAGACCACAGCAGAAGAGGACGACTTCGTCCGGATCAGGCGCACAGAGAAGCCGGTCTGCGGCAAAGGAAGATTCTGTTACAGGATCAACAAGATAGATACATTGAAAAGAGCTTACATGTGAGTGACCTGACTTTTGTCAGGTCACATTAATTATACGGAGTATTTATATACCGAAAGGAGGATGAAATGGATAAGATATCAACGTTTATATCAACGTATTTTGATTGGTTTTATATAACAGTTCCAGGCACAGTAGATATAATAGAGATACTTATTTTGTCATTCTTTATATACAGGATCATGTTGTGGTTCAAGCAGAGCAGAGCATGGACTCTTCTGAAGGGTATAGTTATGATCGTGCTCTTCACTGCCATTGCGGCGATGTTCCAGTTCAATACGATCTTATATCTGCTTAAGAATGCATTCAGTGTGGGAATAATTGCGGTGGTGATCCTGTTCCAGCCGGAGTTCAGACGAGGACTTGAACAGCTTGGAAGAAAGAAGCTGATCAATTACATTATACGAGATGGCGAGGATGATGGTGTTATATCGGAGAAAACGATATATGAGCTTGTGAAGACGGCCCAGGTCCTGTCTGCAAACCGTACCGGTGCACTCATAGTCATTGAGAATGAAGTTGCACTGGGCGAGTATATTGATACGGGAATACCGATCGATGCGGTCGTGACTAACCAGTTACTTCTCAATATATTTGAGCACAACACACCGCTTCATGATGGTGCGGTGATTATAAGAAAGAACAGGGTGGTTTCTGCCACATGTTATCTGCCACTGTCTGCAAATGACTCCATCAACAAGGAGCTTGGAACACGACACAGAGCCGGTATAGGTATCAGTGAGGTGTCAGACAGTATGACTCTTATCGTATCTGAGGAGACAGGTTCAATATCCATTGCACAGGGAGGCGAGCTCTTCAGGAATCTGGACAGCGAGGGCGTGAGAAGTCATCTTCAGACGCTGTGCAAGGAGTATAACGGAAGAAAGAGCCACAGGTCTTCAGGTGTCCGTCCGGTTAAGCGGAGAAAGAGAGTCGTTGTGGAGAATAAGAATAAAGCTTCCAGAAAGGAGGCTGATGAGAATGAAAAATAACAGCGCAGAGCCTAAG
Source organism: Coprococcus sp. AF38-1 (assembly GCF_003603945.1). NCBI lineage: Bacteria > Bacillati > Bacillota > Clostridia > Lachnospirales > Lachnospiraceae > Coprococcus > Coprococcus sp. AF38-1. The sequence goes on along the minus strand of NZ_QVGO01000007.1, from coordinate 216,041 downwards.
AAAAAGGCAAATAAGATATACAGCAATATAGGTCTTAAGCTTCTGTCGGTTGTGCTTGGATTTCTGGTGTGGCTTCTTGTACTGAATATCGATGATTCAGCCGTGACAAGGACCATAAGGGACATTCCGGTCAATCTGGTAAATACTGACGCCATAACAAGTCAGAATCAGTTGTACACGATAACTTCAGGTGATACCGTGGATATAGTCGTCAAAGGACGTAAATCACTTATAAGTGATCTTGATGCGTCGGATTTCAAGGCTGTAGCGGATATGTCAAAGATATCCATAACAAATGCGGTGCCTATCACTGTAACTGCGAACAGCACCAACATAGCTAAAAAGGTCAGCATAACTGTTGTGGACAACGTGCTGTCAGTTGAACTTGAGGACGAGAAGTCAGTGTCAGTTCCTGTGTCCGTGGTGACAACAGGCGAGGTTGCTTCCGGATATACGGTTGGTAACAGTGTGGCAGCTCCAAACCTCATAACGATAAAGGGTGCTGCAAGTATAGTTTCGAGCATAGATCGTGCAGAGGTGACAGTTGATGTGACCAGTGCAAAGGATGATATAACGACAAACTGTACGCCTGTATTTGTAACCGCTGATGGTGAGAAGGTATCAGACAAGTCGATATCCTACGATGAGATATCGATAGCAGTCACAGTTCCGGTATACAAGACTAAGAATATACCTGTTCATGTGGATGTCACAGGAGATCCTGCGGATGGATATCTTGTATCAGATATAACATATGTACCGGAGACCGTTGATATAGGTGGAGACGCATCGATAATAAAGGATATAACAAGCCTTGATATAACGGATGTTGATGTGAGCGGATGTACAGCAGATGTTGAGACTACACTTGATGTATCAAAGTATCTTCCAGAGGGTGTGGTCGTGACAAAGGAGAGCGCATACATCAATGTGAAGATAGCGATCGAGAAATCAGTTACAAGAAATATAACGGTGACCACAGGGGATATCATCCTGAGGGGCAAGCAGAGTGGATACAGCTATGAGATGAGCATGGGTGATAGCAATACGATAACCGTGAGCGGAATCTCAAGTGCGGTGTCCAAGGTATCGGCCAAGAGCCTGAAGCTGTCCATAGATGCTTCCAAGCTCTCATATGGCGATAATACGATCACGCTCAGTGTCCCTGATGGAGATAAGTACACCGTGGTAAATACGTGTACAGTTATGGTAAAGGTTACTGAGACACAGTAGTCATTGTCTGGAGGTGTATGTATATGGATACAGAAAAGTTGAATGAGCTGAGACAGATGATAGAAGATTCGGATAATATCGTTTTCTTTGGCGGTGCAGGAGTATCGACGGAGAGCGGTATACCAGATTTTAGAAGTGTGGATGGACTGTATAATCAGAAGTATAAGTATCCGCCGGAAACTATAATCAGCCACAGCTTTTACAGACGTAACCCGGAGGAATTTTACAGATTCTATAAGGACAAGATGATATTTGCTGATGCAAAGCCGAACAAGGCTCATATAAAGCTGGCGGAGCTTGAGAAACAGGGAAAGCTCAAGGCGGTGATAACGCAGAATATCGACGGACTTCACCAGATGGCAGGTAGCAGGAATGTCATAGAACTCCATGGTTCTGTTCATAGAAATTACTGTGAGAAATGCCATGCTTTCTATGACCTGGATTATATAGTCAATTCGGATGGTGTGCCTAAGTGTGAAAAGTGCGGAGGCACTGTAAAACCGGATGTGGTGCTGTATGAGGAGGCACTTGATGAGGATAATATGTCGAGGGCACTCCAGTATATATCCGAGGCGGATACGATGATAATCGGTGGTACATCGCTTGTTGTGTATCCGGCAGCAGGACTTATCAGATATTTCAGGGGGCGGAAACTGGTGGTTATAAATATGTCCCCGACACAGTCGGATGCAAATGCCGATCTTCTTATTGCGGATAAGATCGGTGATGTACTTGGCAGTCTGTAATAACGATAAAAAGGCATGGAGAAGGCATGCCTGATATAAATACGATATGGAGGGCGATTTATGTATTTTGAGAAATCCAAAGGTTTCCCGAAAGATTTTCTGTGGGGCAGTGCATCTGCCGCATATCAGGTTGAGGGAGCATGGAATGAGGATGGGAAAGGTCCATCCAACTGGGATGAGTTCGTGAGGATTCCTGGCAAGACATTCAAGGCAACTACCGGAGATAAGGCCGTGGATCACTACCACAGATATAAGGAAGATGTGGCACTTATGGCTGAGATGGGACTTAAGACTTACAGATTCTCAATATCCTGGCCGAGAATAATACCTGACGGCAACGGTGAGGTCAATGAGAAGGGACTCCGGTTCTATGATGATCTTATCAACGAGCTTGTAAAGAATAATATAGTTCCTATGGTGACCGTGTACCACTGGGATATGCCGCAGGCACTTGAGGAGCAGTATCACGGATGGGAGAGCAGGCGAATAGTCGATGATTTCGTCAGATATGCAAAGGTTCTGTTTGAGAGATACAGTGACAGGGTGAAACACTGGATAATCATGAATGAGCAGAATGTATTTACAGGTCTTGGCTGGAATGCAGGGATGCACCCACCAGGAAAGGTTGATGACCAGAAGATGTTCTATCAGGTAAACCATCATGCATTTATGGCACACGCCAAGAGTGTTATTGCACTCAAGGAGATCTGCCCGGATGCTAAGGTCGGTTCATCCTTCGCATACACACCGTCATACGCATTTGACAGAAAGCCTGAAAATGCGATGGCGAAGATGGATTATGATGATCTGAACAACTTCTACTGGATGGATATGTATGCCTATGGCCGTTATCCAAGGGCTGCCGCTGCTTACCTCAAGAGCAAGGATCTAACTCCGGTTATGGAGGACGGTGACGAGGATATCCTCAGGAAGGCTGCAGGTCTCATAGATTTCATGGGTGTAAACTATTATCAGTCATGCGTTGTCGAGCACAACCCGATAGACGGAGTGGGAACGACTCACGAGATGAACACGACCGGCAAGAAGGGCACGGCAAAGGTGCAGGGCGTTCCGGGGCTCTACAAGAATCCTGCAAATGAATTCCTACCTACGACAGACTGGGATTGGACCATCGATCCGATGGGACTTCGCATGTGCTGCAGACAGATAACATCGAGATATGATCTTCCTATAGTCATATCTGAGAATGGCCTTGGCGCATTTGACAAGTTTGAGGATGGGGAGATCCATGATCCGTACAGGATAGATTACCTGAAACATCACATAGAGGAGCTCAAGAAAGCGTGTGATGATGGCTGCCGTGTCCTGGCATACTGCACATGGTCTTACACAGATCTTCTCAGCTGGCTCAACGGATATCAGAAGAGATACGGATTTGTGTATGTGGACAGAGAAGAGGACGAGAACAGTGGAACTCTGAACAGATACAAGAAGGATTCTTATTATTGGTACAAACATGTTATAGAGACCAATGGTGAGGAGCTGTGATAATAGAATAATATCAGAACAGGGAGAACCGGCACATAAGTGCTGGTTCTTTTTCGTACTAAAGTTATGCATTTAGTCATTTAATTTTTAAAACTAGCCGTTTGGCTAGTTTACTAAAAGCCCCAGTGTATTATAATTATTTGTTATGTTGATGGCAATATCTGGCAGTAACTGCCAGGAATTAAAGACAGGAGGAAAGGGATAATTATGAAATTAAAGAAATTGGTAACTGGGTTGATTATGGCATGTATATTTGCTGTAGTGATTATTGCGGGAAAGAACTCTGTGAAGGTGCAGGCCGCGGATGGGGATGTGGCAATTGTGACGGATGGCAATGGCGATGAGATCGGATCATATGCTACACTGGCTGATGCATTTGCAGCCGCACAGAATGGCTATACAATATGTATAATTAGTGATATATATGATCCTTCGGCTTCTATAGGATACAATGATGGTGAACATAATAAACATATCATTATAGATCTCAACGGTAAAAGTGTCACTTTGCAGATGATGAATTTTGATTATTCGTTATACGTGAAAAACGGAACATTAAATTGCGGTATCACAAATGGAAGTGTTGGATTTACTAATGCTATGCTGACTTTGTCAAATGTCAAATTCATTACGGATAGTATCAACTGGATGACAAAAGATGGAATCTGTCTGAATAATGGCTCAAATGTGACGCTCAACGGTTCACAGTGTTGGTTTGAAAAACTTGAGATGGATACAGACTGTGTATTTACGGTACAGAACAGTGACGGACTTAGCAACTTTGGGCATATTGCAGATGGATTTGACGGTGTGAAGGAGTTTGTACCAGAGGGACTTTCTGTAGAAGGAACGACAATCATTGATGATGAGACAGGAGCCAAGGCTAAGGATTTTATTCTCCGTTACCGCAGCTTGTCGGATGATGCAGATGTCGCTGTCAGCATTGCTCCAAAATCGTATGTGTATGATGGAAAAGAAAAGAAACCTGCGGTTACGGTTTCTTATGGCGGAAAGACTCTGACAGAGGGAAAAAGTTACTCATGTGTATATGCGGATAATATTGATGCGGGAACAGCTACAGTTACTATCAAGGGTGAGAATACCATGCATGGACAGATCGTGGAAGAGTTCACAATAGATAAGGCAAAGCAGAAGGCACCTACAGGTTTGGTCGCAACGGCAGAAACTGTGGATGGGAAAAATGATGGTCAGATATCTAATCTGAAGATGTCAATGGAATATAGTGTTGACAAGAAAAAATGGTTGGATTGTGAAAGCACGGTACTTAAGAAACTTGCAGATGGAAATTATTATGTGAGATATAAGGAGACCAAAAATTATTATGCATCTCCTGCTGCAAAGGTAGTGGTAAAGAAGGGGAATGTACCAGTAACAAATGAACCGACTACAAATGAACCAACTACAAATGAACCTTCAACTGAAAAACCAACGTCAAGTGAGCAGACGACAGAGAAGGTAACAACAGAGAGACAGACAACCGATGAGAAAACTAACGTGACCGCAACAGAGAATACAACTGTAGCAGACTCAAAAAAGGAGTCAGGTGCTCCAAATACCGGAGATGACGTAAATGTGGCATTGATGCTCATAGTCATGATGACATGTTTATTAGGGGCTGCCGGGGTGGTAGTTTACCGTAGAGAGAAATAATTTAAAATAATAAAAAAAATGTTAGCACTCAGTATTGACGAGTGCTAACAAGTGTGTTATATTATCATCAGACAGGGAAGTGATATTAAGGTATCAGTTCCCTGAAAGTTTAGTTTAGGAGGTAAACAGCTATGGAGATGGATAAATACACACGTAAATCGTTGGAAGTTGTAGAGAAAGCAAAAGAAAAAGCTCTGGAGTACGACAATCAGGAACTTACGCAGATGCACCTTTTGGCTGGCTTGCTTGAGATAGATGACAGTTTGATAGCCAAGATATTTGAGAAGATGGGCGTGAATGTTACTGGTGCCGTGAATGCGGTGGAGGATAAGCTGGCAAGGTTGCCGAAGGTCAGCGGTGGCAATATGTATGCCGGAAATAACTTCTCAAAGGCTCTCATCCAGGCAGAGAAGGAAGCAAAGCAGATGGGCGACACATATGTGTCTGTTGAGCATTTGTTCCTCGGCATGGTGGATAAGGCTGATTCGGATATCAAGGAGCTTCTTAAAGGCTGGGGAGTTAGCAGGAATGCATTCCTCAAGGAGCTGGCAGAAATCAGAGGTAACCACAAGGTGGACAGCGATGATCCGGAGAGCTCATATGAGGCTATGGAGAAGTTCGGATATGATCTGGTCGAGAGGGCAAGACAGCAGAAACTTGACCCGGTAATAGGACGTGACGCTGAGATACGAAATGTGATCAGGATCCTGTCAAGGAAGACAAAGAACAATCCGGTGCTTATCGGTGAGCCTGGTGTAGGTAAGACTGCGGTTGTAGAGGGACTTGCACAGAGGATACTCAGAGGTGATGTGCCAGAGGGACTTAAGAACAAGAAGATATTTGCACTTGATATGGGAGCTCTTGTGGCCGGGGCCAAGTACAGAGGTGAATTTGAAGAGAGACTTAAGAATGTCCTTGATGAGGTTAAGAAGTCTGAGGGTGAAGTGATTATGTTCATCGATGAGCTTCACACTATCGTCGGAGCAGGCAAGACTGATGGTGCAATGGATGCGGGAAACATGCTTAAGCCTATGCTTGCAAGGGGTGAGCTGCACTGTATAGGTGCCACAACACTGAACGAGTACAGACAGTATATAGAGAAGGATGCGGCTCTTGAGAGACGTTTCCAGCCGGTTATGGTGGATGAGCCAACCGTTGAAGATACAATATCTATCCTTCGAGGAATCAAGGAGAGGTACGAGGTGTTCCATGGAGTTAAGATATCAGATGGTGCCCTTGTAAGCGCAGCGGTTCTTTCCAACAGATATATAACAGACAGATTCCTGCCGGATAAGGCAATAGATCTTGTTGACGAGGCGTGTGCCATGATCAAGACAGAGCTTGATTCAATGCCTGTTGAAGTGGATGAGATCACACGTAAGATAATGCAGCTGGAGATTGAGGAGACAGCCCTTAAGAAGGAGGAGGATAATCTGTCAAAGCAGAGACTGGCAGACCTTCAGGCTGAACTGGCAGAACTCAAGGATCAGGCAAATTCCCTGAAAGCAAAGTGGGAGAATGAAAAGGCTGCAGTTGAGAAGATAAGAACACTCAAGGAAGAGATGGAGCAGGTCAAGGCCGATATACAGGCTGCTCAGAGAAACTATGACCTGAACAAGGCAGCAGAGCTTCAGTATGGTAAGCTTCCTGCTATCCAGAAGGAACTTGCAGAGGCTGAGTCTACAGCTTCAGATAAGGAGAGGGAGCTTGTCCATGAGGTAGTTTCAGAAGATGAGATATCGAAGATCGTATCCAAGTGGACAGGAATTCCTGTTGCAAAGCTTACTGAGAGCGAGAAGAGCAAGACCCTCAATCTTGCCAGCGAACTTAAGAAGAGAGTTGTAGGTCAGGATGAAGCCGTTGACTATGTCAGCGATGCGATCATCAGATCAAAGGCGGGAATAAAGGATCCTAGCAAACCGATAGGTTCATTTATCTTCCTTGGACCAACCGGTGTTGGTAAGACAGAGCTTGCAAAAAGTCTTGCAGCGGCATTGTTTGACAATGAGCAGAACATGGTTCGTATTGATATGAGTGAATACATGGAAAAGCACAGTGTGTCAAGACTTATAGGAGCGCCTCCGGGATATGTAGGTTATGATGAAGGCGGTCAGCTGACAGAGGCTGTTCGTAGAAAGCCATATTCGGTTGTCCTCTTTGATGAGATAGAGAAGGCACATCCGGATGTGTTCAATGTGCTCCTTCAGGTGCTTGATGATGGACGTATCACGGATTCTCAGGGCAGAACTGTGGACTTCAAGAATACGATCATTATCATGACATCAAATATCGGTGGTGCGGATATCGCAGCTGCCGGCGGAGAGATCACAGATGAACTGAAGAATGACGTAATGGCTCAGCTTAAGAGCAGATTCAGACCTGAGTTCCTGAACCGTATCGATGAGATCATCACATTCAGGGCACTGTCTAAGGACAACATCAGTGGTATAGTTGATCTTCTCATGGCAGATCTCAACAGCAGACTGGCAGACAGGGAGATCACTATCAAACTTACGGAGAGTGCAAAGCAGCACATCATCGATCAGGGATATGATCAGGTGTATGGTGCAAGACCGCTCAAGAGATATCTGCAGAAGAATGTGGAGACACTGGTTGCAAAGATGATACTTGCGGGCAGCGTAAGCACACAGTCAGCCATAGTCATCGATTATGATGGAACGGCTCTTGTGGCAGGAAATGAGAGATAAAATAATACAGGTCATACAGAGAAGGGCGCAGGAGTATTACTCCTGCGCCCTTCTCTGTATTCACAAAAAGTGAAATTAATGGTATAATTGGCGCTGGTGAAAAATGTTCGGTATATTATTTGAAATTTACATGAGGAGGGCAGAGAGTGAGTACAGAGAATGTAAGCTTAAAAAAGATAGATCTTGGCGATTATGTTTTTCTGGCGAGACCATGTGTGGCTGTTTCGGAGGAGGCTGTGAAGCACTTGGCAGAAAGGGCTGTGCAGGGAAAACTGGAATTTATCGGAGTGTTTGATGACAGAATGGATGACAGTGTCCAGCGGGAAGTGGTTATGAGCCTGGCATCGTCTCCTGAGATATCGATAGCGATACGGCATGTGTGCGCGGGGCTTTACAGCAGAAGCTTTCTGAACACATACTGCGACGGAGTGGAGGCACATCAGCAGGGGCTGTTTCCTGATCTGTATATATTGTGGATGGCATTTGCACATGCTGATAGGGCGATGTTTGCAGCCTGTGACATGTGTGACAGAGTTGAGATAGACACAGTGTGGATAGACGATGTGGATGCGGCGTACACGGTCAATATAACCTACGACCGCATAAAGGATCATCTCATGCAGGACTGGTCTGTGTGGGAGAAATGGAAGGGATATTACACGCTTCAAAGATGGAGATGTTACTATGAGATGCTTCACTGGATGACAGAGGATGCGGGCTGGCAGTTTGCGGAGCGCATGGCTGTGGACTTCCACAGGAGCATGGAGCTTGATGAGCTTGACCAGGAACTGTTCAGCCAGGAGGAGAAGACCGGACTCTATGTCCTTGCAAAGGATCCGGGATTCCTCAAGAGATATTATCTCGGTAAGGCAGTCTACAGTAAAAAGATATTTGACCTTAACAATGAACTGGGACGACGCGCTGAAGAGCTGGATGCGAGTCACAGAGAAGCAGATGAACTCAGAAGAGAGATGGAAGCTCAGCGGATCAACTATGAGACATCAACCACGTTCCGTGTGGGCAAGGCTGTGATGTTTGTTCCGGTGACACTGAAGAAGGCTGTAAAGAAGCTTTTGCATAGAAACTAACAGATGAGATGGAGGGGGTGTATCAGTGATTGATGTATCGATTGTGTTGACAGTATACAATGCGGAGAGTTACATAGAGGGATGTCTGGACATGATAACCGGACAGACCCTTAGAAATATACAGATAATATGCGTTGACGATGGATCCACCGATAATTCGTCGCAGATCATAGAACAGTATGCGCAGAAGGATGACAGGATCGTACTTATAAGAGAGAAGAATGCCGGAGCGGGTGCGGCAAGAAACCGCGGAATGCAGGAGGCAACAGGAAAATATATACTGTTTCTCGACTGCGACGATTTATACGAGCCTGAGATGGTAGAGAAGGCTTTCCGCAGAGCCGAGGAGGAGCAGGCGGAGATAGTCATCTACAAATCAGACCAGTACAACATGGATACTGAGGAGTATGTATATGAGAAGTGGGCCATGATAGAGTGGGCACTTCCACCGTATGAGCCGTTTAACCGCAGACAGATATCCACAAATATATTCAGAGCATTTGTGGGATGGGCGTGGGATAAGCTGTATCTCAGGGAATTTGTGATGAAGAATGATCTGAAATTCCAGGAGCAGAGAACCACAAATGATGCGCTGTTCGTGTTCAGCGCGCTGGTGCTGGCGGAGCGCATATGTACAGTAAGTGAGATACTCATCCACAGAAGAGTGGATACCCGGGATTCGCTGTCCAAGACCAGAGAGAAGTCGTGGGATAACTTCTATCACATGCTGCTGGCACTCAGACAGATGCTGAAGGATCACGGTCTGTACACAGAGATAGAGAAGGACTATATAAATTACGCTCTTCACTTCAGCCTGTGGAACTACAACACGCTGGCGGAGCCGACAAAGACAAAGCTCAGAGAGAAGCTTCTCGGCGAATGGTATGACGAGCTTGGAATATCCGCAAGACCTGAGGAATATTTTTATGATGAGTACGAGTATGGCCAGTACAAGGACATGTTAAATTTTACTGTTGAAAAACAGTGATATATATGAGTATAATAGGAACAAATTTTTGATGGAGGTAAATTCGATGTTCAGTTTTGACGAGATAACAAAGGTAGATCCAGAAGTAGCGGCAGCAATGACAGACGAGTTCAACAGACAGAATAACAATCTGGAGCTCATAGCTTCCGAGAATATAGTATCAAAGGCGGTTATGGCAGCCATGGGCAGCCATCTCACCAACAAGTATGCAGAGGGATATCCTGGTAAGAGATATTACGGTGGATGTCAGTATGTGGATGTTGTTGAGGACCTTGCGAGAGAGAGAGCCAAGGAGCTGTTTGGCTGTGAGTATGTGAATGTACAGCCACACTCAGGAGCACAGGCAAACATGGCAGTATTCTTCGCAATACTTAATCCTGGCGATACATTTATGGGAATGAATCTTGATCACGGCGGACATCTCACCCACGGTTCACCGGTCAACATGTCTGGAAAGTATTTCCACTGCGTGCCATACGGTGTAAACGATGACGGATTTATAGATTATGACAGAGTTCTCGAGATCGCAAAGGAGTGCAAGCCAAAGCTTATCGTAGCAGGAGCTTCAGCATATGCCAGAGCTATTGATTTCAAGAGATTCAGAGAGATCGCTGATGAGGTTGGAGCATATCTTATGGTCGATATGGCTCACATCGCCGGACTTGTGGCAGCAGGACTTCACATGAGCCCAATCCCATATGCCCATGTGACAACAACCACAACACACAAGACTCTCCGCGGACCTCGTGGTGGTATGATCATGTGCAGCAACGAGATAAATGAGAAGTTCAATTTCAACAAGGCAGTATTCCCAGGAATCCAGGGCGGTCCTCTCATGCATGTGATAGCCGGTAAGGCAGTATGCTTCAAGGAGGCTCTTACACCTGAGTTCAAGGCATATCAGGAGCAGGTTGTCAAGAATGCGGCAGCACTTGCAAAGGCACTCATGGCAAGAGGATTTGATATTGTATCAGGCGGAACAGACAATCATCTGATGCTCATGGATCTCAAGAGACTTGGACTTACAGGTAAGGAAGTTGAGAAGCTTCTTGACGAGGTTCATATCACAGCAAACAAGAACACTGTTCCAAACGACCCTAAGTCACCATTTGTAACAAGTGGAATAAGACTTGGTACACCAGCCGTTACCACAAGAGGTGCAAATGAGGCTGACATGGAGATCATAGCAGACGCCATAAAGGCAGCAGTCCTTGACAATGATAAGGCAAAGGCTGAGCAGCTTGTAAAGAGCATTGTAGAGAAGTATCCACTGTATGCATAATCGATAAGAAATATTGATGCATTGCAGTTCGTCAGGCATATAAGATAAGAACAAGAGCGGCACGGAAGTTTCCGTGCCGCTTTTTGAGAACATGAACATGAAAAGTAACAGTAAAGTTAAGAAAAAATTACTCATAGCAGCCGTGGCTGTTCTGGCTATAGTTGTGGCGGTGATCCTGGTATGTGCGGCATATCTTCATGCGGGCAGAAGCTCCCTCAGAGGACAAAGATCCAGGGATGCTGAAATGCTGTATGAAGGTCACAGCTACATGTATGATGAAGACAACATTAATATACTGTGTATCGGTGTGGATGCCAGAGGAGAGGCTGACACCGTGGGACAGGGGGATGCCCTGATACTTGTCACACTCAATGTCAGGGACAAGACGATAAGATGCCTGAATATCAACAGGGATACTCTGGCACCTGTCAAGGTATTTGGTGTTGCGGGCAAATATATCACGACCCAGAATCTTCAGGCAGCACTGGCATTTTCATATGGCAGTGATGTGGCTGACGGTGCGGAACTCACGGAATATACGGTATCAGAACTGCTTGACGGACTTCCGATACATGCATATGTGACGCTTGACTTTGATGGGATCAGCAAGATGAACGAGCTTGTCGGCGGAGTGACGGTGAAAGCCATGGAGGATCTGGACAGAGCAGATATACGCCAGGGCGAGACAGTGACACTGTCGGGGGAGCAGGCGGTATATTATGTGACGGAGCGCAACAGTGCCTCGGAGGATATAGGAACAAATGCCGCCCGTATGGACAGGCAGAAGCAGTACATGTGTGCATGGTGCGGCCTGCTAAAGGAAAAGCTTAAGAGAAATCCCCTGAAAATATGGGATATGTATGAACAGATGTCGGGATATATATCAACAGACATATCCAGAACCGGGATGCTGTATCTGGCGTGGAAATTTGCCGGGGCGGAGTTTACTGATGACGGAATGTATGAGCTCCCGGGTTCATATGAGAGAGAGAATTATTATGATGAATATATTGTTGACGATGCGGCGTTAAAGGAGCAGCTTGTCGAAATGTTCTACAGAGAAGTGGAGTAATGCCTGTATGCAGAACGATGATAGACAGGAAGAATTAGAAAGAAAAATTGCAGAGGCGGTGGCGCTCGCGCAATCCGTTGTCGAGGACAATGAGCGGGAAAGTCACGCAGAAAATGGAAATACCGACAGTCCTGAGACAGAGGCAGTGGTGACCGAACCGGGAGGAGAGCGTAAGAAGCTCTTATGGAAGGTAGTCTTGGGGGTATCATCGGTGGTTTTGCTGGTGTGCATCTGCCTGATCGTGAGATATGCGTTTGCACATAACCGGAGCAACCGTGCAAACCGGGCACTCAGGGAGTATGTGGATTATGGAACAGATGGAGCTACGGAGAGCTATGCCTCGTCCAAGCAGGATGCAGGAATTGATGATGTGATATTCCCGCATGTGAAGGTGGACTTTGATGAACTTCAGAAAAAGAATCAGGATATATGTGCGTGGATATACATACCTGGAACAGATGTCGATTATGCGGTACTGCAGGGCAGTGACAACAGCTATTATCTGAGCCATGATGCATATGGGGAGTACAGCCCTGATGGAGCAATCTTCATAGACTCTGCAAATTCCAGAGAATTTTCGGATTTTGATACGGTCATGTATGGACACAACATGTCCAGTGGAACTATGTTCAAGACTCTGCACAATTATGAGGATGAGGAATTCCTCAGAAACAACAGGAATGTGTATGTATACACACCAAACAGTACGCTGTGTTATACGGTGTTTGCTGCATACAGGACAAATGACAGACATATATTCACATACAATGATTTCTCTGACAAAAAAGGCAGACGGTCGTACATAGATGGAATATTTGACGAGAATTTTGATACTGGGGTTGTGCAAAATGACCAAAAAATAGATGTTGACAGCAGACTGCTGACTCTTTCTACATGTTGTGGAATGGATGGAAAAAGATGGATCGTGCAGTCGGTACTCACAGGGGAAATAGAAGCGGATGCCAGATAAAAAAGGGAGTTTTGCACAATTGACGCTCTCTTTTTATGATGGTATACTTTGGAACAAAGTATGATGTCAGGAGAAGGACATCAGGGAGACAAGGAGTGAAGGTTATGACAACAAGATTGGGGAAGGCAGCTTCATTTAAGAGAAAAGTGGCAGCCTGGCTTGCAGCGGTGGCGATAACATTAGGCTGCGGAACTACGGCATTTGCGAATAACAGCCCGGAGAATGATTATGAGACAGATTCGACACACATTCTCATATCCGAGGCGGATACAACTATAGCGGATATTGACAATCTCATGCTTGGAGATGCACCATCGGAGGTGCTTGGAGATAAATCATTGGATGGATATTCAACTCTTGCAGTGTTCTCAGTTACAGCGGTGAATGATTATGATTATTCTGAGATAGAGACGACAAAGATCAGAGGAGCGGCTATCACCAGTGATATGACAGTTCAGGTGAGATTTCTTCCGGATGACGGAGACTGGACCAAGATTCCATTCAGCGTAGAGAGCGGAGTTCTTCTGGCAGAATTCCCATCGGATGGACAGCTTGCAGTGTTTGTCAAGGATGACATAGATATACCGGATGATGATGATCCTCAGACTGCGGGTGTATCACAGGCAGGAAAGGCACCACAGACAGGAGACAGACTTCCAATATACATATTTACCGGAATCGTAGCGGCGGCACTTGTGGTTGTATCAGTGAGAAAGATAAGAAAATAATATATAGTGTATATAAAAAAAGAACTTTTGCATATATATGTGCAAAAGTTCTTTTTTATGTTTAGAAAGTCAAGTGATTATTTCATAAAGCACATTGAATAACATATTGATTTTTGGTAAAATTGTATATAAATGGGGTTTCCAGAAACTTATACTGGTTATTCCGCAAATGTACATATCAAGAAAGGCAGGGAGTAATTTATGAGAAGAAGTTATGGCAGACGAATGATCGCATTTCTCATGGCATTCATTATGGCATTGTCCGTATTGTTCCAGAGTGATATTGCGATCGGAGGGATTGCGCAGGTGCTGGCGGCACAGTCACAGAATGTGGCGACGGCCAGTGATGCGGAGAAGCAGAGTGATGTGGGGGATTCTGTTGCCACGCTGGCGGCGGATGATGCCATAGATCTGAATGCGGACGGATATTACTGTTATACGACAGCTACATCAGGCAAGACGTATTCAGGGAAAGCGATCACACTCCTGGCATCAGAGCTGGTGGTAAAGAAGATTGGAGATACGACCAACGACACGAAGCTGTCGTCAGATTATTATACTGTAGAGTACAGTAATAATGTTAATGTGGGTACAGCAACTGTTACGGTCAGGGGTAATGCTGATAAAAACTGCAGCGGAACTCTTACATGTACCTTTACTATAAAGGCAAAGAGCATAACCTCGACTGCACTTTTCTATATAGATGGAAAAGAGAAAGCGAACCAGCATAAAAATTGCAAAAATAAAATTTACACATATCAGGCTGGTGGTGTATGGCCGCAGATATATGTAAAGACAGCGAATACATCATCAGGATATTTCCTCACAGAAGGAACTGACTATGTTGTGGATTATTACAACAATGACGAGGAGTCAGAGGTTGTGGAGGATCCACTTGGGGATGGCCCCAGAATTGTAGTGTCCGCTGCAAAGAACAGCAATTATAAGATCGGTAGCGACGGAGAGTATTACATATACTACGGAATCAGTGCTGCAAACCTTAGTGATCAGGAGATATCACTGGAGGGTGATACATTTGTATATACAGGAAAACCTATAAAGCCGGCTGTTAAGATACTGGACAAGACCAACAACAAGTATCTGCACAGCATAGACGAGTGGGGTGCAAATGACTATGAGTACAAGGTTGAGTATACCAACAATACAGATGTTGGAACGGCGACTGTCACAATAACAGGAGCACCTACCAGATTCAAGGGAACTGTCACCAAGACTTTCCAGATCGTGGATCAGGGAACTGAGGTATACAGCATAGCAGACGCTGACGTTACGGTGGATGACGACCTTGTATATGACGGAACTGCCAAGACTCCAAGTCCGGTGGTTAAGTATAAGGGCACGACACTTGTCGAGGGCAAGGATTATAAGGTGTCATACTACACCAACAATACAAATGCATCCACATCCAAATCTAAGCCATCACTGACTATATCAGGACTTGGTTCATATGTGGGTTCAAAGACGGTGAACTTCACCATCAAGCCTAGGAGCACGGAAAATCTCTCTGTAACATTTGATGATGCAGTGTTCAACACCGCAAACAACATAACGATACAGGTTTCTCCACAGAATATTTCTGTCAAGGATAGGGAACTTGGAACTACACTTAAGTTATCCCAGGATTTCTCATATGACTTCAGTGAGTATTGGAATGCCAAGGATTACAATGTAGGAACACATAAGTTTAATATAGTAGGTATTGGAAATTACACTGGAACTGTTCCATGTGAGTTCCAGATTGTTGCAGCGGATATATCCAAAGCTGTAATAACTGCCGATGACGCCGAGTACACAGGTTCTGAGGTGACCACAACCCTGTCAAAGGTCACATTCAGCAATACGGATCTTGTGGAGGGCGTTGACTACGAGATATCAGGTTATGAGAACAACGTGGAGATCGGAAATTCAGCCAGAGTCATGATCAAGGGTCTCGGCAATTTCCAGGGAACATGTGTAGGTACATTTGCGATAAAGACATCTAAGATCAGCATGAATGATGTGGAATTTTCCACGATATCATCGATGACATATACCGGAGCACAGTTGAAGCCGGATGTGACATTGACATACGACGGCAAGACACTTGTGGAGGGAACCGATTACTCTGTTGCTTACGGCGAGAATATCGTGCCGGGAACCAACAATGGTAAGGTTACATTTACAGGTATGGGAGACTATGCGGGTACTGTGTACAAATCATTTAACATACTTGCAAAGTCATTCTCAGATGCCGATGTAAAGCTGACTGTGAATAAGTCCAGTTATGAATATACCGGAGAGAACATAAAGCCGGATATAACAATTACATACAACGGAATGACATTGGTTGAGGGAGTTAACTACACCTTCCCGTTCAGCTACAAGGAGACCGGAACATGGACAGTCATTGCCATGTCAGCATCGGTATATTATTCCGGTTCAAAGTCATTCCAGATCACTATAGTTGCTCCGTCAGGTGATATGGGCAAACTTACATATGAGGATATACCTGACCAGTATTATAACGGCGGCGAGGTGAAGCCGGAGCTTACCATTAAGAATGACAGTTATGTTCTGAAGGAGGGAACAGACTTCACAGTCACCGACAGAAAGAACAATGACAAGGTAGGAACTTCTACTATTACTATAGAAGGAATGGGCTCATACAGCGGAACTAAGGTTCTTGAGTTCAACATTTTACCTAAGCCTCTTGAGGACTGCGATGTCAAAGATATATCCGACAGCCAGTACACAGGAGAGGCATTAGAGCCGGCAGTCACCATCAAGAATGGCAGTGTTGAGCTGGAGCAGGATATAGACTATACGGTAGAGTACAGCAATAACACGGATGTGACAGATGAGGCCAAGGTCGTAATAAAGGCTGCAAATGATAATTATACAGGCGAGATCGTCAAGTATTTCAAGATAACACCTGTTTCAATCATTTCATCTTCAAGCGGAATGGGAATAACCCAGGCCGACCAGTCACAGATGTACACAGGTATGGCCATCGAACCGGTGATAAATGTAACCAGATACGTTAATGGTGAAATTATCAAGCTGGAGAGAGACAAGGACTATACTGTTGAGTATGCGAATAATATAGAGGTAACAGGTTCAGGAGAGAAGGCTTCGATCACTGTAACCGGTATAGGAAATTACACAGGACAGAAGGTTATACGTTTCGAGATAGAGAAGAGAGCTGTGTATAACTGTCAGATGGATGCTATAGCGGATCAGTTGTGGACAGGCTCAGCTATAACACCTGAGATCAATATATACAACGGTGAGATCAAGCTTGTTGAGAATGAGGATTACACAGTAGAGTATGCAGACAACACGGATGCCGGAAAAGCGTCAGTGACCATAACAGGCTGTGGTGATCATTACACAGGTCAGATTATCAAATACTTCAATATTACTAAGGAATTTATAGACATAAGCACAAGTGACAAGATCACTTTGACGGGACTTGAGGATCAGTCATACAACTTTGGCATGGCGGTCAGACCAAGCTTTACTCTGAGCTATGACGGCGAGGAGATGACAGCCGGATCAAACGGTGATTATACATATACCTTCAAGGACAACTATGAGGTCGGTACCGCAACACTTGTCATAACAGGTGTGGGCAAGTACAAGGGAACAAAGGAATACACGTTCAAGATTGCCAAGTATGACATATCAGGTGATACACTGATCATATCAGGCGACACATTTGAATATAGCGGTACTGCTATCAAGCCATCACTTGTGGCTGTGAAGGTTGGAACCGTCAATAGAATAACATCATTTGATGATTTCAATGTCACATACGGTGAGAATACAAATGTTGGAAATGGAAGTGTGACCATCACTCCAAAGGCGGACAGCAGCTATACAGGAGAGCTCACACAGAAATTTGTAATATACAAGAAGAGTATTACAGGTGCAACAGTTTCAGCTTCAAGTGTGACATACACAGGTAAGGCACAGACTCCTGCGGTGACAGTTACATGCAAGGACGGAATGGCAGTGCCTTCAGGAAGTTATAGCGTTGAGTATGCCAACAATATCAATGTTGGTACAGCTAAGATCACGGTAACAGCTCTGGAGGATGGCAATTTCGATGGAACCGCTACAGGAAGCTTCGAGATAAAGGCTATAGATATTGCCGGAGCCGATGTGGCTGATATAGCTGACCAGACATACACAGGCTCAGCGATAACACCGGATATAACAGTCAGCTACGATGGCACCGAGCTTGTTGAGGGTGAGGACTATGTTGTATCTTCATATGATAATAATGAGAATGTCAGCACGGCTTCAGCTAAGGCGTCGATAACCATAACTGGTAAGGGCGTATACAGCGGAACAAAGAAGATTGAGTTCAATATTGTTTCTGCATCAGTCAGCAAGGCAGTTGTAACAGGCGTTGAGGACAGTGTGGTATACACTGGCGCAGATATAACATTTGCAGGATTGGCAGTTACAGTGTCGGGCAGAAAGCTCACTGCTGCTGACTACACAGTGAAATATACAAATAACAGAAATGCTTCCACAACTGACAGCAAGGCAGAGATACTTATCACAGGTAAGGGCAATTACACCGGTGAGAAGATAGTTCAGTTCGTGATCGAGCAGAAGGATATAGCAGATTGCACAGTTCAGCCGATCAGCGCACAGATCTATACAGGAAAGGCTGTTGAGCCTGAAGTGACTGTCGCTGACGGTGCAAACACTCTTGTAAAGGGAACGGATTATACCGTTGCATACAGCAACAATATCAATGTCACAACAACCGAGTCAAAGGCTGTTGCTGATATAAGTGGAACAGGCAACTATAAGGGATCTGTGAAGGCAACATTTGATATTGCCAAGAAGATCGTCAAGATAACAGATGCGGATGTTGCTGATATAGCAGATCAGACATACCACATGGGAGATAAGATAGAGCCGGCTGCAACAGTCACAGTGGATGGCGTGAAGCTTGACGCTGACTGCTATATGGTAACTTATACAAACAATGTGAATGTCGGAACTGCGACAATGACAGTTACAGGTATCGCTGTACAGGGATATTCAGGAACTGTCGAGAAGACATTCAAGATACTTCCATTGTCTATTGCAAAGGCAGTGGCATCTAAGACTTATTCAGCGGTGTACACACCGGCTGGAACGACATTTACAGTGGAGAGCTTTGACATCACAGTTGATGGCAAGAAGTACACTGTGACGGACATGTCAGATTTCACTGTAACACAGAAAAACCTGATAAATGTTGGAACAGGAACAATAACAGTTACTGCAAAGGCTGACTGTAACTTTACAGGAAGCTTTGATATCGCAGCGACAATAACTGCAGCGAAGATAGAGGAGAGCTGGGCAAGCCTTGAGCAGACAGAGTTCAGCTATACCGGATCTGAGATAACTCCTGAGCCGGTTGTCAGAAGTGGAAATGTCATTCTCAAGAAGGATGTCGACTATACACTCAGCTACGACAGCAATGTGGAGTGTTCCGATAAGGCAAGCGTGATGGTGACAGGTACAGGTAACTATACAGGAGAGGTAAAGCTTCTCTTTACTATCTGTGCGAAGTCGCTCACGGGAGCAAAGGTAAGTGCTCAGGCACAGAGCTATACAGGTAAGCCGCTCACCACGAAGATCACAGTCGTACTTGGAGACGAGACACTTGTGGAGGGCCAGGATTATACAGTAGAGTATGTAGAAGGCGAAGTTACAAATGCAGGAACCGGTAAATTCAAGATCAAAGGCAAGGGCAACTATACCGGAGAGCTTGACGGCACATTTGTCATAAACGCGAGAAGTATAAATGCTGAGGGCATTACGGTTGCAGGTGTGGCAGATAAGACATACACCGGATCTGATATAACACAGGATATAACAGTTAAGGATGGAGATGCGGTTCTCACAGAGGGAACAGATTACACTATCGACTATGAGAATAATGTCAATGCATCGACCACAGATTCAAAGGCTGCAGTTACAGTCAGAGGTAAGGGTAACTATGACAGCAGTACAACAAGACGTGTAGAATTTACAATTGGACAGAAGGATATAACAGATGCAGAGATAGACGGCGTGGATAGTTCAGTCGTATACACAGGAAAGGCTATTACATTTGATCAGGCTGTGCTCACTGTGGACGGTGTTAAGCTTGTAAATGGTGTGGACTACGAGACTGAATATGTCAACAATCTGAATGTATCTACTGCCAGCAGCAAGGCGAATATCATCTTCAGTGGAAAGGGTAATTATACAGGAAAAGCAAGCTGGACATTCACTATCACAGCAAAGAGCATAGAGGATTGTACAGTCAGTGATATTCCGGGACAGACCTACACAGGAAAGGCACTTACACCTGACATAACAGTCAAGGATGGCAGCAGAACTCTTGTGAAGGGCACGGATTATGATGTCGTATACAGCGACAATATTGAGGTGTCAACAGCAGACAAGCCGGCAAAGGCGGTTGTCACAGGAAAGGGCAACTACACCGGATCTGTACAGAAGACATTTATGATAGCAGAGAGAGTTATAGATATAACACCTGCGGTCATCTCGATAACAGACAAGGGACCATTTGTATATAACTATGGCAAGCAGATCACACCGGCTATATCAGTTACACTGGATGGAGAGGTGCTTCCAGAGAATGCGTATACAGTAAGCTATCAGAGCAATGTGAATGCCGGAAAGGCATACATAATCGTGACAGGAGCCGGAGAGTATCATGGAGTCGTAGAGACATCATTTACTATCGAACAGCTCGATGTGACAGGAGGAGTACTTGAGCTTGAGAAGGATGCTTACGGATATACCGGAAGCGAGATCAAGCCTGTAGTGACAGGAATCACTCTGGCTGGCGGCAGCATAGAGCCTGGCACAGATTTTGACGTGACATACAGCAACAATATAAATGTAGGCAGTGGAGAGATAGCTCTCACAGCCAGAAGCAGTTCAAACTATAAGGGAACAGTTACAGGCAAGTTTGCGATCACTGCGGCAGACATCACAGATGCCCAGCTCACGGTTGCCGATCAGACATACACAGGTGCTGCACTCAAGCCGACAGTGACAGTATATCTGGGACAGACAAAGCTTATAGAGGGAACAGATTACACAGTGGGATATGCTGACAATACCGATGCCGGAACAGCAACGGTTACTGTGAAGGGTATGGGCAACTATGCCGGAACAGTTAAGACGACCTTCAAGATCGCAGCAAGATCCATAAGTGCAGCAAAGATAACTGTTGCAGATCAGGTGTATACTGGAGCTCCGCTTACACCGGAGATAACAGTTACATTAGGTGGAAAGCAGATCGCAGACACCGAGTATGATGTTGACTACAGTGGAAATACCGATAAGGGTACAGCCACAGTGACGATAACAGGTAAGCACAATTACACAGGAACAGCATCAGAGACATTCACTATATCCGCAATGGATATAAGCAAGTGCGTGGTCTCACCTATAGCGTCTGTTGTATACGATGGAACAGCCCACAGTCCAAAGGTTACAGTCAAGAACGGAGAGATAGTTCTGACAGAGGGCAGTGATTATGACGTCACATACAGCGACAATGTAAGTGTTACAACAGACTCAAGAAAGGCAAAGGCAACTATCACAGGCCGTGGAAATTACACAGGTCAGTGTGTGGCTGAGTTTGAGATAACAAAGGCAGACTTTGCAGATGCAGTCATAACAGGAATACCTGAGAGTGTAGAGTATACCGGTGAGAGCATAGTCCTCACAGGATATGAGCTCACACTTGGAGATACAAAACTTGTAGAGAATCAGGATTACGTTGTTGAGTACACTGATAATAAGGAGATCGGAACAGCGACTGTCAGATTCATCGGAGCAGGCAATTACAGCGGTGAGAAGACTGCAGCCTTCAAGATAACAAAGGCAGATATAGCAAACTGCGAAATCAGCCCGATCCAGGGACAGACATGGACAGGTAAGGCCATAGAGCCGGTGCTCACCATAAAGAATGGCAGCGTCACCCTGAAGGCCGGAACAGACTATGAAGTTACATACAGCAACAATATAGACGAGACGGATGAGGCGAAGGCAGAGATCACCGGTATTGGCAACTATACAGGAACTGCTGTAGTCTACTTCTCGATAACAAGAAGCGTTGTGGATATAAACGGCGCTACAGTGTCGGCTATACCGGCGCAGACATATGCATTTGGCAAGGCTGTAACTCCTTCAGTCA
Organism: Coprococcus sp. AF38-1; assembly: GCF_003603945.1. Taxonomy (NCBI): domain Bacteria; kingdom Bacillati; phylum Bacillota; class Clostridia; order Lachnospirales; family Lachnospiraceae; genus Coprococcus; species Coprococcus sp. AF38-1. The sequence goes on along the minus strand of NZ_QVGO01000007.1, from coordinate 193,819 downwards.
CTGTTATGTATAACGGAATTACACTGAAAGAGAATACAGATTACACCTTAACATATGAGAACAATATAAATGCTGGAACAGCATATGTGATCATAACCGGAACAAAGTATTACTCCAAGACAAAGAGAGTAAGCTTCGCCATCAACCCTGCGGACATATCAGCAGGCCGTGTGGTTATAGATCAGGGAAGCTTTGTGTACACAGGAAAGAGCCAGAAGCCTGAGGTTACAGGCATAGAGTTTGGAGATGTGATGATAACTGATATGGACAGCTTCGACATAAGCTTTGGCAGCAATGTCAATGTAGGAACAGCGTCCATCAGCGTATCAGCAAAGAGCAACACCAACTACAAGGGCAGCGTGACAGGTGAGTTTGCCATAACAGAGGCAGATCTGTCAGGCGCAGCAGTTGAGGTAGACGATGCGGTATATCAGGGAACACCTCTTACCCCGGCTGTCAGGGTAACACTTGGTACAGTGGTTCTGACAGAGGGCAGGGATTACACTCTGAGCTACAGCAGTAACACAAACGTAGGAAAGGGTACTGTAAAGATTACAGGAAGTGGCAATTATAAGGGAACCGTCAGTGCAGAGTTTGCTATAACAGAGAGAACGATCACTGATGCCGATGTGGAAGTCGCAGATCAGATCTACACAGGTAAGGAGCTCACTCCTGATGTGGAAGTAACACTTGGAGACAAGCTTCTGACAAACGGTGTGGATTACACAGTTACCTATGAGAAGAATGTCAATGTCGGCACGGCAAACGTTATAGTAAAGGGAACCGGCAATTATAAAGACACTATCACAAAGACCTTTAGAATAGCTGCAGCAGACATTTCAAGTGCAGTTGCGTATAAGATCAGTGATCAGACATATACCGGAAGTCCTATCACCCCGGCAGTGACAGTAAGCATGGCTGATGGAACAACACTGAAAGCCGGTGTTGACTATGAGGCTGAATACACAGGAAACACAGATGTTACGACAAAGGATGCACCTGCACAGGTGGTTATCACAGGAAAGGGCAACTATGTAGGAACCCTCAGAACAACATTTGCGATAGTACCTAAGTCACTTACAGGAGTCGCCATCAGCGGATACAGTGAGTCTGTGGCTTACACAGGTGCTGATGTGACATTTGCAGGTATTATAGTTGCCGATGGAAGCGAGATCCTCACAGAGGGAACTGATTACAGGATCACATACACAGGCAACAAGGCAGTCACAACAGAGGATGGTACATACTTTACAGTAACAGGTACAGGCAATTACACCGGAAGTAAGGATGTACACTTTGTGATCACGGCAAAGGATCTCAGGGAATGTGATGTCGAGGAGATCGAAAGCCAGATATACACAGGAAAGGCCATAGAGCCGGAAGTAACGATCAGAAATGGCAATGTTCTTCTTGTGAGAGGCGTTGACTATGATGTCACATATGAGTCGAATATAAATGAGACTACAGAGACAACAAAGGCTAAGGCTATAATCACAGGAAAGGGCAACTACACAGGAAAGGTAACGAAGGAATTCGTTATAGGAAGAGTATTTACAGATATATCAAAGGCTGAGATAGAGGCTATTCCGGATCAGACATATGCGTTCGGACAGGCCATAACCCCTGAAGTCAAGGTAAGCTTTGGAGGAAAGGCACTCACACTTAACACCGACTATACAGTGACTTATACCGATAATATTGATGCGGGAACCGCAACTGTAAAGATCATAGGTACAGGTGATTACAACAAGTCGGTTACAAAGACATTTGTCATAAAGCCGGCAGATATATCAAAGGCGTCAGTAGTTCTCAGGGGAACATCATTCACCTACACAGGTGAGGCGATCACACCTGCGGTGACAAGACTTGGCGTTCCAAATGGTGATGTGACAGAGAGTATCACAGATCTCTCATCATTCACTGTGGAATACAGTGACAACACAGATGCCGGGACGGCAAAGGTTACTGTAAGTGCAGAAAAGGATACGAACTACACTGGAACTGCATCAACTACATTTACTATCACAAGAAAGAGCATAAGCGGTGCGGTCGTGAGCGTGGCAGATGCTGAGTACACCGGATCAGAGGTTATACCGGATGTAAAGGTAACTCTGGGAGATAAGGTGCTGACAGCAGGCGTGGATTACACGGTATCGGCTGAAAACAATGTAGAGGCAGGAGAGGACGCTCTGTTAAAGATCACCGGATGCGGTAATTATGAGGGCGTACTGAGCCAGACATTTGAGATCAGTGCAAAGAGCATAGACGGCGGAAAGTGCAGCATACCGGCTCAGGTATATATAGGATCTGCGCTGACACCTGATGTAGTTCTTGAGGTTGGAGGCAAGACTCTGACCAAGGGTGAGGACTACACAGTTACATACGCAGACAACATAGATGTCACAACGGCTGAGAAGAAGGCATCAGCGATCATCAAGGCCATGGGCAACTACACAGGAAAGCTCACAGTTTACTTTGACATCACGGCAAAGACTCTTACAGCAGCCGATGTTGACAGCATTGATGCTCAGGAATACACCGGCGAGGCGATAGAGCCAGTTGTGGTCGTAAGAAACGGAGACACAGTTCTTGTTGCGGGAAGAGATTACGATGTAACATACAGCAACAATACAGACAAGACTACAGAGGCGAGAGCAGTAGTCAAAGGTAAGGGTAACTATCAGGGAACCGTTACAAAGCTGTTTGAGATATGCGGAGCAAGCATAGCACCGGCGGTTGTGACAGGAATACCTGAGAGCGCAGAATATACAGGTGACAGCATAACCTTTAAGGACATAACAGTTGTGATGAATGGAAAGACACTTGTATATGGAACAGATTACACAGTAAGTTATGAGAACAATGTCAATGCAACCACTGAGGACAGCATGGCATACGTTATCATAAAGGGTAACGACAACTACGGTGGACAGATAAGAACAGCCTTCAGCATAACCCCAAGAAGTCTTGAGAAGTGCAAGGTCGATGCCATCGGAGGACAGACATATACAGGCAGGGAGATCACCCCTGAGGTTACAGTAAGAGATGGATCAAAGGTACTCGAAAATGGAAGAGACTACACGGTATCTTACAGTGACAACATAGAGGTGGGCAAGAATGCCAAGGCAGTTATAGAAGGTAAGGGCAACTACACCGGACAGCTTACAGCAGAGTTCACCATCGCAAAGGAAGTGCTCGACATTTCAAATGCGGTGATAAGTGATATCGCAGATCAGTATTACAACTTCGGTGAGGAGCTCACACCTGCACTCAGTGTAAATCTTGGAGGAAGAAAGCTTACAGAGAATGTTGATTACAGCGTAACCTACACTGATAACATTGAGGCCGGTACGGCTACAGCTACAGTGAAGGGAATCGACCAGAATAAGGGCGAGGTAAGTAAGACATTCAAGATCCTTCCTATAGATATAACAACTGCAGAGATCGCACTTGTGAAGGATTTATATGGTTTCACAGGAGATGCGGTAACAGCAGATGTAGAATCGATAACAGTCACAAGAAATGGAGTTAAGAAGGTACTCACAGATCTCGCAGGATTTGAGATCACATGTACAGACAATGTAAATGTCGGTACGGCTACAGTTAAGATCGCCGCAGGCGAAGGCCAGAGCTATACAGGAAGCACAAGCACATCCTTCAGGATCGTTGCAGCTTCAATAGAGCAGGCAGAGGTCAGCGTTGACAGTGCAGTATATACGGGAAGCGCAATCACTCCTGTATGCAGAGTAGTTCTCGGAGGAAAGACTCTTGCAGAGGGCGTTGACTACAAGGTAACAGTTTCAGGCAATGTGAATGTTACTGACAATGCACTGGTTACTATAGAGGGAACCGGAAATTACACCGGAAAGCTCTCACAGAAGTTCAGCATAACTCCTAAGAGGATATCACAGGCTGAGGTAAAGGCCGATGATGCTGAATACACAGGAAGCGCAGTTACGACAACAGTCAGTGTAGTCCTTGATGGAAAGACTCTTGTTCAGGGAACTGACTATAAGCTCAGCTACAGCGACAATGTGAATGTCACATCTGACACAGCAAAGGCTGTTGTGACAGTGACAGGAACAGGCAACTACACAGGAACAGTCCAGGGAGAGTTCTCTATAACTCCTATGGATATATCAAAGCTTGACATACCGGAGATACCAGATCAGACATACGGCGGTCAGGCAGTAAAACCTGAACTGAGAATTGTAAATGGCAACAATGTCCTCTCAGAGGGCACTGATTACACAGTGGCATACGAGAACAACGATTCGGTTACAGACAAGGCCAGCGCTATTATCTCAGGTAGAGGAAGCTACAAGGGATCAGTGACCAGAACATTTGCTATAAAGGCATACAGCATAGATAATGCAGAGATAAGTGGAATCCAGGATGCGGTAGTATTTACAGGAGATGCCATTGAATTTGCAGATATAGCAGTTGTAGTAAACGGCAGGACACTTGTGAACGGTACGGACTACACAGTAAGCTACGAGAACAACCTGAACGTTACAGATGAGAAGAATCCTGCATATGTGATCATAAAGGGCACAGGAAACTACGGCGGACAGGTTAGAACAGCAATTGCCATAACAGCTAAGAATATTGGCAGATGCAGCATTGATCCGATTGGCGGACAGATATACACAGGTAAGGCGGTTGAGCCTGAGATCACAGTCAGAGATGGCGCAAGGATACTGGAGACCGGAAAGGATTATGACATTACTTACAGCAACAACACAGATGTGACAGACAGTGCTGAGGTCACCATAACAGGTAAGGGCAACTACAGAGGCAGCAACAGTGCGGTATTCACCATCGCACAGGAGGTTGTGGATATATCAAAGGCTGTAATGAGCAAGGTCGATGACCAGTATTACAACTTTGGAAATGCCATAAGACCAGAGGTTACACTTACATATGGCGGCAAGACATTGACACAGGATGTGGACTACGAGCTTGTATACATCGACAATATCAATGAAGGTACGGCGACGATACAGGCAAATGGTATCAACAAGAACACAGGCTCGGTGAGCACAACATTTGCCATAAAGCCAGTAGATATAACAACTGCTGAGGTTGTACTTGAGAATGACTCATTTGAGTACACGGGATCAGAGATCAGACCTGCAGTTAAGATGATAACAGTAAGCAGGGATGGCAAGGCGACGGCAGTGACATCTATGACAGCATTTGATGTGACATACACGGACAATACAAATGTCGGAACTGCTGGTGCGGTTATAAAGGCAGCAAAGGGAAGCGGATTTACAGGATCTGTGACAAAGAAGTTTGAGATCACAGAGGTGGATATCGCACAGGCTGTAGTTGATGTGGAAGACCATGTGTACACAGGAAGTGCAGTAAAGCCTGCATATACAGTGACACTTGATGGCAAGAAACTCACTGCGGGAACAGATTTTAATGTGGTGTTCAGCAACAATGTAAATGTTGGAACAGCAGCCATCCTCACAGTGACCGGTACAGGAAACTACAAGGGAACAGTTGTCGCATACTTTGCGATAACTGCAAAGGATCTGAGCAAGGCAGATGTGAATGTCCAGTCATCAGTTTACACTGGAAAGCCACTTACACCGGCTGTGACAGTAACTCTCGATGATGAGATATTAAATGCAGACATTGATTATGTTGTTTCTTACAGCAACAATGTAAACGCTACGACAGCAAAGTCAAAGGCGACTGTGACCGTCAAGGGAACAGGAAACTATCAGGGCACTGTGACTGCAACATTCGACATTGAGCCAAAGGCGATCGATGAGGCGAAGATCAATGATATACTGGATCAGATGTACAGCGGCAGTGAGATCAGACCGGATGCAAAGGTGACACTCGATGGAGTACAGCTTGTTGCGGGAACGGACTACACTGTGACATATGAGAACAACATAGAGGTTTCAGATTCAGCCAAGCTTATCGTAACCGGTAAGGGCAATTACAAGGGAACTGTAGAGAAGAACTTCAGTATAAAGAGTCTCACTCTTGAGGATGCAGAGGTATCAGGTATACCAGCCGGCACAGAATACACAGGAAAGGCCATAACATTTGGCGAGATCGTTGTGACACTGGGCGGAAAGAAACTGTCCGAGGATGAGGATTACACAGTAGAGTATAAGAATAATGTAAACGTGACAGACAGTGCGGAGGTTGTGATAACAGGTATCGGCAATTACAGCGGAGAGCTGAGCAGAACATTCAAGATCACAGCTAAGGACATAAGCAAGTGTAGAGTCGATGCGATTGGCGGACAGGTATACACAGGAAAGGCTGTAACACCTGAGGTCACAGTGAGAGACGGAACACAGGTTCTCGTGTCTGGAACAGATTACAAGACAGAGTACAGCAACAACATAAATGAGACAACGGCCAGCTCGAAGGCTGAGATCAAGATCACAGGATCTGGTAACTACACAGGAAGCATAACAGTGAACTTCACGATATCTAAGAATCTTGTGGATATATCCAAGGCTGTGATAAGCAAGATCAGTGATCAGCTTTACAACTTCGGCCAGCCGCTCACACCGGATGTGACAGTTACATTTGGAGGAAAGACACTTGTATACGGCGAGGATTACGCACTCGTATATGTGGACAACATCGATGAGGGTGTGGCAACCGTAACAGTTAGAGGTATCAAGTCAAATACCGGATCTTTATCGGCTAAGTTTAACATCAATCCGGTCGATATAAGTGATGGACAGATAGCTCTTGATGCATCCGAGTATATGTATACAGGAACAGCAGTAAAACCGGTGATCAATTCATTTACAGTGAAGAGAGCTGGAAAGACAGTGACAGTTACTGATTTTGACAACCTTGAGATCAGCTACTCGTCAAATACAAATGTTGGAACAGGTAAGGTTACTATAAAGGCACTTGAGGGTGAAGGCTTCACAGGAAGTGTCAGCAAGACATTTGCAATAGTAGGTGCTTCAGTCGACAATGCTTCAGTAAAGGTTGGAAACGGAGTTTATACGGGTGAAGCTGTAACTCCGGATCACACAGTTACACTCGGAGGCAGGACACTTGTTGAGGGACGCGACTACAGAGCAGACTACAGCAACAATGTGAACGTGACAGACAGTGCAGTGCTCACCATCACAGGTATGGGTAACTACAGTGGAAGCACCACAGCAAGATTTAAGATAAGTGCCAGAAATCTTGCAGATGCAGACATTACGGTGGCATCGGCAAGATACACAGGAGATCCACTTACACCTGCAGTTACAGTTTCACTTGGCGGAACAGCTCTTGTGGAGGACAGAGACTTTACAGTTTCATACAGTGACAATGTGAATGTCACAACAGACACAGATAAGGCAGGCGTTACCATCACAGGTATAGGCAACTACACTGGAACGGCGGTTGAGAAATTCGATATCGCAGCCAGAGACATATCTCTTGCAGAGATAAAGGACATCGACAGACAGAATTATACCGGTAATGCGGTTACACCAAAGCTCACGGTTGTTGACGGACAGAGAGAGCTTGTGGCAGGCAGGGATTACACCGTAAGCTACAAGAACAATGTCGAGGTGACAACGGCAGCAGTTGCGGTGATAACAGGAAAGGGCAATTATTCAGGAGCTGCCAGCAAGCTGTTTGCTATTGGCGGTGCTGATATTGCAGATGCAGATATAACAGGTATAAAAGACAGCGTAACCTACACAGGAAAGGCAATAACATTTGCCGGACTTAAGGTAACATACGGCGACGATGTACTTGTGGCAGGAAGAGACTACACTGTATCATACAGTGGAAATAAGAACGTGACGGACAAGGCAAGTGTTACCATCACAGGTATTGGCAACTACACAGGAAGTGTTAACAGATACTTTGCTATAACAAGAAGAAATCTTGCAGACTGTCATGTGAGCGAGATCGAGGGTCAGATTTACACAGGCAAGAAGATAGAGCCGGAGCTCACAATTACATATGGAGATCTGGTGCTTGTAGAGGGTGTTGACTACGAGATCGAGTACAGCAATAATATTGAGCCTACAGCAGGCGGACAGCCGGCAAAGGCAATAGTAACAGGTAAGAGAAGCTACACAGGAACTGTGGAGAGAGAATTTACCATTACAAAGGATCCTGTAAATATAAGCGGAGCCAAGATCAGTGCAATACCTGATCAGGAGTTTGCAAAGAAGAATATCACACCTGCGGTAAATGTTACATACGGTGGCAAGACGCTTGTACAGGGAACTGATTACAAGGTTTCATACATCAATAACTATAATGTTGGAACTGCCACAGTGACGATCACAGGATATGGAGACTACGTAAGTTCTAAGACGGCAACTTTCGAGATCGTCAAGAGAGACGTAACAGGTTATGTAGCAGAGCTTTCAAAGAGCAGCATGACATACACCGGAAAGGCACTCACTCCATCAGTTACAGCTATTAACAGCAGTGACGGAGCATTTGTGCTTGACGATGAAGATATCGCGGGCTTCATAGTGAGATATGCTTCAAATGTAAACGTTGGAACAGCAACGGTTACAGCTACAGCAGGAAGCCGGTCTAACTACACAGGAAGTGTGACAGCAACATTTGCCATAACAGCGGCATCAATCGATAATGCAGTAGTTGTGGCAGAGGATACGGAATACACAGGAAAGCCGGTAACTCCAGCCGTTACAGTGACAGTCAACGGTGTTGTGTTATCAGCAGCGGATTACACAGTGGCTTACAGTAACAACACTGAGGTCGGAACCGCAGAGGTAAGCATAACAGGAAAGGGCAACTACACCGGAGAGACAACAGGTACATTTGAGATAACAGCAAGAAGTATCAAGAACTGTACAGTTGAGTGCAGCACATCGATCGAGTACACAGGAAACCAGCTCATACCTGTTGTAAAGGTAAAGAATGGTGATGTGGAGCTGACAGAGGGAGTTGACTACATACTCAGCTTCGATATGAACACAGATGTGACAGGACGCGCAAAGGTGGTTGTGACCGGTAAGGGCAACTACAAGGATTCAGTGACAAGATACTTTGCAATTACAAAGAAGAGTATCGCTGGAGCTGAGATCAAGGGTATTACAGGAAAGGTATTCACAGGTAATGCAATAACACAGGATATTGAAGTTGAACTGGATGGACAGAAGCTCAGCCAGGGAACGGACTATACTGTGAAGTACGAGAACAATGTTCATGTAGGAACAGCAGTCATAACAATAACAGGTGCAGGCAACTACACAGATTCTGTAAAGAAGAGCTTTGTGATAAGCAAGGCAGATATAAGCAACACGGCTGTTATAAACGGAATTGAGTCCGAGGTTATATACAAGGGCACAGCATTTAAGTTTGATAATGTCACGATAACATGGGGAACAAATGTGCTGAAGGAAGGCAGAGATTACACGATCACATACCAGAACAACAGCGGAATCACCATGACGAGAACAAGTAAGGCTTCAGTCACTGTGAAGTTCGTGGGCGACTACAAGGGAAGCGTTACAAAGCAATTCAGGATCAAGGCATTTGACATATCAAAGGCAACCGTATCAGCGATAGCAGACAAGACCTACACAGGATCAGCGATCAAGCCGGCGGTTACAGTTAAGATCGGCAGTACAGTGATAAATCCAAAGGAGTACACGGTTGAGTACAGCAACAACGTGAAGCCGGGTGTTGCAAGTGTTACGATCACAGGACTTAACAACTTCTACGGAACAAAGAAGGTTACATTCAACATCCTTCCTGCAAAGGTGAAGAACCTTGCGGCAAGCGGTGAGACAACAACATCACTGAAGCTATCATGGAGCAGCAGTGCATATGCCCAGGGATATGAGGTGTACAGATATGATACAGGTAAGAAGACATATGTGAAGGTTGCAACAGTGACGGGCACAAGCAGCAATATCACAGGTCTGGCAGCGGGAACTGATTACAAGTTTGCGGTATCAGCATATGTGAAGTCGTCAGGCAAGACACTGTATAGCGAGAAGACAGTCATAAATGCAGCAACAAAGCCAGCTAAGGTTTCAGGTATTTCATTCAGCAGCAGGGCAGAGAAGTCGATAGCGCTCAAGTGGAATACAGTTAAGGGAGCTACAGGCTACAAGGTATACAGACTTGTAGCAAAGGACAATTACAAATATCTTGGTTCGACATCAAAGACAGCTTATAATGTAAACGGTCTGACTGGAAGTACAGCTTACACATTCAAGGTAGTTGCATACAAGAAGGTCGGCAGCAAGGAGCTCGTTGGTGAGGATGCTACAGCAAGGATCATGACAACGCCATCGGCAGTCAAGAATCTTAAGATCAGTGCCAGAAGCAATGCATCAATAACGATGAAATGGAGCAAGGTAAACAACGCTGATGGATACATAGTTTACAGATACCGCGGCAACAGAGCAGTCAAGATCAAGACCATCACAAGCAAGTCAAAGGTCGTATTTGTAAGCTCAAAGCTCAGTGCCGGAACAACGTATAAGTACAGAGTTGTGGCATACAAGAAGGATGGAAAGGCGATCGTAGAGAATGCCGGAACATATGTATCAGGATTTACACTTCCTGCAACACCTGTTGTATCAGCTAAGGCCGGAGTCAAGCAGGCGAAAATTGCATGGAAGAGAGCCAAGGGAGCGACAGGTTACATCGTATACATGTCAACATCAAAGCGTGGCACGTATAAGGCTGTTGCAACCATAAGAAAGGCAGGAACTACTTCATACACCAAGAAGGGCCTGAAGAAAGGCAAGACATATTACTTCAAGGTGCGTGCATTTAACAAGTCAGGTAAGACAACATATAAGAGTTCATACTCAACAGTAAAGAAGATCGTTGTCAAATAGTGACTGACAGTTAGATAAGGGAAAGCCGGAAATAAAACTATAAAAAGCATCCAACCGGGTGAGCCTGGAAACAGGCTTATCTGGTGGATGCTTTTTTGTTATCTATGAGGCGGAGGAATCTGTCCGCCTGAGAGATGATAAAGTCCTTAAGTGCTTTATATGGAAATACATTCGTTGTATTATTGCCTACATCGGTGCCTATGGAGGTGAATGAGTCGAGATCACTCCGCAGTCTGCTCTGTGAGAAACATAGACATTTTTTTATGGTCATATCAGGTGATGAAACCTTCGGTATGATCGGTGAGAAATCCCTGATAAACAATGGATTTGTCACATTGTAATCACCGTAGAAAAACTGTTCTGAGAAGAAATCCCGGAATGGGATGCACCTTCCCTCCGGCTGCATGCTGAGCTCGTGCATTCGGACATGGTCTATGTCGCGTGTCACACAGGTGGGAGTGTTATCGCCTGCCTCAAACTGAAAATATTGCGGCCAGAATTCCTCCACATAGGCGGCGTCCATCATGAGATGGGCAAGTATGCCAAGGTCGGCAGGTGTCATAGCTTCCACTGGATATTCTGACAATATGTGATCGATGTCCGGATATTTTGTTATGAGATCGTTCTGCCATTCCGGCCTGAAATGTGTCAGGGCTTTGTCCGTAACCGCATCTGGAAGAACGCAGCCCAGCAGGAAATCATTCAGCAGCTCCGGCTGGGATTCCTTTGAAATATGAAGTTTATCTGCGATGTATCTGCCCTCGCACAGGTGTATTATGTATCCCGGCATTGCAGCCCTCCCATATAGAATATATTTGTCAATTTGTAAAAAAGTGTACCCCCGGAGCCCCCGTAATGTCAATAAAGACAATTTCATACAAACAGTTTACTTGACTTATAATTTGTTAGGCGGTAAAGTCATAGATGGATAAATGGGATATCCATATCAGAGTAAAAGGAGAAACGTGTTGAATAACGATTACAACAAAGAACAAAACGACAAGAATGACGACAACAAGAATAATGGCAACAAAGGCAAAAACAGGAATGTCATGGTTCTGCTTGTCATCTCGGTGATATTGACACTGCTGTGCTGGAGAGCATACGACAAGATCACAAATGGAACGAAAAAAGAGATCCCGTACAGCGGATTTGTGGAGATGCTGGATTCGGGAGAGGTGGACAATGCAGAGATATATGCCAAGAAGATCAAATTTACCTCAAAGGAGTCTGATGGAACTCTGGACAAGAACACCTATGTGACTGTGAGGATAAGCGACGATAAGCTGGCAGACCGACTTAAGACGGCCCATGAGAAGTATGCCACAACATACGAGGGAAAAGACGAGAGCGGTTCAGCCATGGTCGGAACGATACTTTCATATGTGGTAATGATAGCTGCATTCTATCTGTTTCTTTCGCTCGTGACAAGGCGGAGCGGAATGATGGGCTTTGGCAAATCAAACGCCAAGGTATATATGGAGAAGAAGACCGGAGTCACATTTGCAGATGTTGCAGGAGAGGATGAGGCAAAGGAATCCCTGACTGAGATGGTCGACTTCCTTCACAACCCTAAGAAGTATATGGCTATAGGTGCAAAGCTTCCAAAGGGAGCACTGCTGGTCGGCCCTCCGGGAACCGGAAAGACACTTCTGGCAAAGGCTGTTGCCGGAGAGGCAAACGTGCCATTTTTCTCCATGTCGGGATCAAGCTTCGTGGAGATGTACGTGGGAGTCGGAGCATCGAGAGTCAGAGACCTGTTCAAACAGGCATCTGAGATGGCTCCTTGTATAATATTCATAGACGAGATAGATGCCATAGGCCAGAGCAGAGACAGCGTGAGGGGCGGTGATTCGGAGAGAGAACAGACACTGAACCAGCTTCTTGCCGAGATGGATGGATTTGACACATCCAAGGGAATAGTGATACTGGCTGCAACCAACAGGCCGGAGACACTTGACAAGGCACTCCTGAGACCGGGAAGATTTGACAGAAGAGTAATAGTTGAGAAGCCGGATCTTCAGGGTAGAATAGACACGCTGAAGGTACACTCCAGAAATGTCAAGATGGATGAGACTGTGGATCTCCGTGAGCTTGCGCTTGCCACAGCAGGTGCGGTTGGAGCAGATCTCGCCAACATAATAAATGAGGCGGCGCTCACTGCGGTCAGATCCGGAAGGAGCATGGTTTCACAGGCTGATCTGATTGGTGCGGTGGAGCTTGTATTTGCAGGAAAAGAGAAGAAGGGCAAGCTGCTCGGCGACCAGGAGAAGAAGGTCGTTGCATATCATGAAGTTGGACATGCTCTTCTGGTTGCTCTCCAGAAGCACACTGAGCCTGTTCAGAGAATTACAATAGTTCCTAGAACGATGGGTTCTCTGGGATATGTATGGCAGGTGCCTGAGGAAGAGAAGTATATGGAGACCAAGGCTGAGCTTGAGGCGAACATTGTGACGACCCTCGGCGGAAGAGCTGCAGAGGAATTGAAATTCGAGTCAGTGACCACCGGCGCGGCAAATGATATAGAGCAGGCGACCAAGACAGTGAGAGCGATGATAACCATGTACGGAATGTCAGACAAGTTCGGACTCATGCAGCTTGAGACTGTTCAGGGAAAATATCTCGACAGAAATGCAGTGCTCCAGTGTTCAGACAAGACTGCTGCAAAGGTCGATGAGGAGATTAGGAATCAGCTCAAGAAGGCATATGATGAGGCCAAGAAGCTTCTCTCAGAGCACATGAATGCGTTGGATGCCATCGCACAGTATCTGATAGAGAAGGAGTCGATAACAGGCCAGGAGTTCATGGAGATATTCAACAGAGTTGAAAATGCTGAACAAAATGTTGAACAGGAATAAAATTAAGACAATAATAAGATCAAAAAAAGAGAAGCCGGGGCTGGCAAAAAGCTCCGGCTTCTCTTTTTTCTATATCTGCTTTAGATTATATCTGCTGAAGATCGTCCAGGGTCTTGCCGTATGCCGGTAAAAACTCACACACGAAGTCGTTTACCTCGGGATAAGTCTCAGCCATCTGTGACACGGAATTCATGATCGTACCCATGGCACTGGAGAACTCGGTATTTCCCGATCCTGTCTCCTCCATGCATTTGATCAGGGCGGACAGCTTGTCAGCCGCTTTGACGAGCTTCCAAAGATATACATCATTCTCGTCGTCGGCATCCTTAAAGAATATCGGTTCATAGGCTGGTCTGAGATCGTCCGGCAGCTTGTCAAGCAGTGTGTGGCATGCGATATCTTCCACATCCTTGAAGGCTGTCTTGATATCATCGTTGTAGTATTTCACTGGGGTCGGCATGTCGCCGGTGATGATCTCCGATGCATCGTGATAGAGACCTATGAGTGCAGCTCTCTCGGCGTTCAGAGTCTTGCCGTAGCGTACATTGCCGATGGTTGCCAGTGCGTGGGCTATCATGCTCACCTCCAGGCAGTGCTCACACAGATTCTCCTCGCGGTTGTTCCTCATGAGTGCCCATCTGTCAATATATTTCATTCGTGATATAAGTGCAAAAAAGTTGTATTCCATCATAAAATCCTCGTTACTTCTGTTTATCGTTGTGGAAAAAGTTATATACCGCAGTGGCTGCAGTCTTGTTCATTCCCTGCGGGATCTCGAGATCAGCAATGCTGGCGGCACGGATCTTGTCTATGTCCTTGAAGTATGCCAGAAGAGCCTTTCTCCTTGCCGGACCGATGCCCTCAATATCGTCTAGAACTGAGTGAATCTGGGATTTGCTTCTGAGACTTCTGTGGTACTCGATTGCAAATCTGTGGGCCTCATCCTGAAGTCTTGTTATCATGTTGAAGGCCTGTGTATTTGCAGGAAAATCTATCTCCTTGTTGTTGTAATAGAGTCCTCTGGTTCTGTGGTGGTCATCCTTTACCATTCCGCATACCGGGATGTTGAGACCAAGCTCGTCAAGAACCTCCAGAGCTATGTTGACCTGACCCCGGCCGCCATCCATCATGAGTACATCAGGGTAGATATTAAACCGCTCGTCTGTGAACCTTCTTGTGAGTACCTCCCTCATGCTTGCGTAGTCATCCGGCCCGTCTATGGTCCTGAGCTTGAACTTTCTGTAGTCATTCTTCTTGGCGCGTCCGTTTTCAAATACCACCATGGATGCCACGGAGTGATAGCCGCTTATATGCGATATATCAAATGCTTCAAGGCGTCTTGCGGATGAAACTCCGATAAGCTGTGCCAGCTCATTTGCCGCACCCTCAGTGCGCTCCTTTTCACGCTTGAGCTTGTCGGCATCTTGGTTCATGACCAGAAAAGCATTGTCCTTTGCCAGCTTGAGAAGCTTCTGCTTGTCTCCCTTCTGGGGAACAATGATGTGTACCTGACTTCCCCGGCGGGCGCTCAGATATTCCTCGATGACCTTGTAGTCCTCGATCTGCTGCTCGATAATGATCTCCTTTGGCAGATATGGAGTGGAAGCGTAGTATTGCTTGAGAAAAGACTCCATGATCGTGCTGTAAGCCTCAGCATTTACGCCGCTCATGTGGTAGTGTTCCCTGCCGATCATCTTGCCGGATCTTATGAAGAATATGGATATGACACACTCATTTCCAAGATCGGTGGCCATGGCGATCACATCCCTGTCGTCTGCGCTTGTGTCACCGACTCTCTGGGTGGACTCAATGTGATGGATGCTCTTTATCAGATCCCTGATCTCGGCGGCCTGTTCAAATTCCATATCCTCGGCCAGCTCCTTCATCTGCTTTTCGAGATCCCTGATCACATGGCCGTGGTTGCCGTTCAGAAAGCTTATGGCATCCTGGACATTTTTGTTGTAATCATCCTTGGAGATATATCCCTGACAGGGCGCCATGCACTGCTTTATCTGGTGATACAGGCAGGGCCTTTCAAGGCCCATATCCCTTGGCAGAACCTTGTTGCAGCTCCTGATGTGATACAGCTTTTTCATCAGCTCTATGATATCCTTCACCGCTTTGGAATTGGTGTATGGGCCGAAATATTTGGAGTGATCCCGTTTCATCTGATGGCTGTACAGTATGCGCGGGTAATCCTCCTCCACAGTAATGCGGATATAGGGATAACCCTTGTCATCCGTGAGCATGGTGTTGTAGTGCGGTCTGTGCTCCTTTATAAGGTTGCACTCTAGAACGAGAGCCTCGATCTCTGAACCGCAGACAATATATTCAAACCATGCAATATGGGATACCATCTTCTGAATCTTCGGGGATTTCTTGTAGCCGGTCTGGAAATACTGATGTACTCTGTTGTACAGATCTATGGCTTTTCCTACATATATAATATGATCCCCCGAATCGTGCATGAGATATACTCCTGGGACATGGGGGAGCTTCTTAAGTTCTTCTTCAAAATCAAACATGTCATTCACCTCAAAAATCTTAGATAAGTATATCACTATACTTACTATCATGTCATTCTTTCATCAGAAAATTTGAAAAATAAAAAAGGATTTTGAGAAAAAACGGAGAATAATAAAAATGTGTGGTAAGAAATATTGATCATGTGATAGGAGAGATTCTATGACGATACGGGAACAGCAGGAAAAAAGGGAGCACGAAGTGCTCAGCAGATATGCGGCGTTCAGTGATCAGTCCACAGGACGTGACAGACCGGAGGAGCAGTGCGACCTCAGAACGGTCTACCAGAGAGACAGGGACAGGATACTCCACTGCAAGGCGTTCAGGAGACTTAAGCATAAGACTCAGGTATTTCTGTCGCCGGGTGATGATCACTACAGGACCAGACTGACCCATACTCTGGAGGTGTCGCAGATAGCAAGGACGATAGCCAGATCACTCAGGCTTAACGAGGATCTGACGGAGGCGATAGCGCTGGGACATGACCTGGGACATACGCCATTTGGACATGTCGGTGAGCGGACACTTGCGGCCTGCGCGGGCAATAATTTCAGCCACAATGTTCAGAGCGTAAGGGTTGTGGAACGTCTTGAGAACCGTGGTGAGGGACTTAATCTCACCTGGGAGGTCCGGGACGGAATGCTAAACCATAAGACATCATGCACTCCGCATACGCTGGAGGGACAGTGTGTGAGACTGGCGGACAAGATAGCGTATGTCAATCATGATATAGATGATGCGATAAGGGGTAACATATTGAAGGAGGAGGATCTTCCGACCAATATCACCGACATTCTCGGGAAGAATACCCGCACCAGACTGAACTGTCTCATACATGATGTGATAAATACGAGTCAGGACAAGGATTATGTCGGTATGTCGGCGGAGATCGGGGATGCTCTGGGGAAGCTGAGAACATACATGTTCAGATATCTCTACACTAACCCGATAGCCAAGAGCGAGGAGCTCAAGGCCGACAAGATGCTGAGGATATTGTATGAATACTTCATTGAGGACGCCAGCAGGCTGACAAATGAATGTGTTGAGATGATATATATGGGAGAGGATCCCAAGACAGTCGTGTGCGACTACATAGCTGGTATGACAGACAATTATGCGATAGAGACATTTAAGAGTATATATATACCGAAGTCCTGGAAGGTCTGAGCATACCTGACAAACAGGAGGAATCGAATTGTATTATTCGGATGACGTGATAAATGAAGTCTTGTCAAGAAATGATATAGTGGATGTTATCGGAAGCTACGCAAGCCTTAAGAAGAAGGGCGCGAATTACGAGGCATGCTGTCCGTTCCATCATGAGAAGACTCCGTCATTTAAGGTCAACAGGGAAAAACAGATGTATCACTGCTTCGGCTGCGGAGTCGGTGGCAACGTGTTTACATTTGTCATGGAATATGAGAACCTCAATTTCCCGGAGGCTGTGGAGAGACTTGCGGAGAGGGCTGGAGTACAGCTCCCTGAGAAGTCCATGAACGCCCAGGAGAGGTCGAGGGAGCAGTATAAGATAACGCTCAGGGAGATGAACAAGACTGCGGCTGCATATTTTCATTATATATTGAAGCACAGCCAGCATGGTGAGAAGGCTTATGAGTATTTTCACGAGACAAGAGGTCTCTCTGATGAGACGATAAATAAATTTGCGCTTGGATATTCAGATATATACAGGGATGATCTGTACAGGTATCTGAAGAGCAAGGGATATACAGATGATCAGATGAAGGGCTCGGGACTTGTTGAGATCAGCGAGAAGGAAGGCGGTGTGGACAAGTTCTGGAACAGAGCCATGATCCCGATACTGGATATAAACGGCAAGGTCATCGCATTTGGCGGACGAGTCATGGGCGATGGAAAACCGAAATATATAAATACCAGTGATACTGCGGTGTTCGACAAGAGCCATACGCTGTTTGCCATGAACATAGCAAGGCGGAGCAGGAGAAAAGGATTTATATGCTGTGAGGGATATATGGATGTCATCTCCATGCATCAGGCAGGATTTGACAATGCCGTGGCATCCCTTGGAACGGCATTTACATTTGGACATGCTGGGATAATAAAGAGATATGCCGATGAGGTTTATCTGGCGTACGACAGTGACGGCGCAGGCGTGGAGGCGACGAAGAAGGTTATAGCAATTCTCCGGGAGGTCGGAGTCGGCGCAAGAGTCATCAATATGAGACCGTACAAGGATCCCGATGAGTTCATACAGAACCTTGGAAGCGAGGCATTTGAGGAGAGGATAAAGAAAGCTGAGAGCGGAATGATGTTCCTTGCAAGGATATATTCTGAGGAATATGACCAGAGCGATCCGGGTGAGCTGACCAAGTTCCAGAACCAGATAGCGAGGGAACTGGCATATATTGAGGACGACCTGGAGAGAAATAATTATGTCGATGCCATAGCGAGGAAATATGTGATCGACAAGGATGCCCTTGCCGCGAAGGTACATGCCTACGGTGTTGCGGGCACGGCAAAGCCGGAGATAGTGGAGCGGGAGACCCGCAGACTCCAGGAACAGCAGGGCTATGAAGAGTTCCCGGGAGACCAGAGCGCGGGAGCTCCGGGAAGACCTGAGACAAAGGATAATAAGACCGCCAAGCTGCTGCTCACATGGCTTGTGAACCGGCCGGAGCTGTTTGCCAGACTTGACGGCGTGGTGAGTGAGGCGGACTTTGAGCCGGGAATATACCGGACCGTAGCGGACAAGCTGTACTCACAGTACAGGGAGAAGCACAAGGTTGAGCCCGCTGTGGTGGTGAACACATTCCAGGATGTGGAGGAACAGAGACTGGTGGCAGGCATGCTCCAGACAGATCTGGCGATAGACATGACCGAGGAGGAGGTTGGCAATGCCATAACCGAGGTCGTGAAAAAGATAAAGCTTGCCAGCATAAAAAAGCAGCTTGAGAGCGAGAATGACATGATGAAGGTTCAGCAGCTCATCAAGGACAGGAAAAAGATAGAAAAGTTTAAAGTTATTTTATAAGAAATAAACAATACATTATGTGGAGGAAAGATATGAGTACAATGGATGCGATCAATTCAAATGAAGACAAGTATATGATCAAGGTGAGTGAGGACGATGCGATCAACGCAAAGTTCAACACAAAGCTTCAGGAATTGCTTGACATAGCTCACAGCAAGAAGAACGTTATAGAGGACACAGAGCTCATCAAGCATTTTAACGATCTCAAGGAGGTTGCCCTTGATCTGGATACCATGCAGAAGATCTTCAATTTCCTTGAAAAGAACGGTGTGGACATACTTCAGATAACAGATGACGATGAGGAGGAGCCAACACTTGACGAGGACGTGATCGCTGAGGGCGAGGATGTTGAGAAGATAGATTTCACAGATACAGGTGATATATCAAGCACAACACAGGATCCTGTCAAGATGTACCTGAAGGATATAGGAAAGGTGCCTCTGCTCAGCGCGGAGGAGGAGATAGAGCTTGCCAAGAGAATGGAGGCAGGCGATGAGATGGCAAAGAAGAAGCTTGCTGAGTCCAATCTCAGACTTGTTGTAAGTATAGCCAAGAGATATGTTGGACGTGGAATGTTATTCCTCGATCTAATACAGGAGGGTAACCTCGGTCTGCTCAAGGCCGTGGAGAAGTTTGATTACAGAAAGGGTTACAAGTTCTCAACATATGCGACATGGTGGATCAGACAGGCCATCACAAGGGCCATCGCAGATCAGGCGAGAACCATAAGAATCCCGGTTCATATGGTTGAGACCATCAACAAGGTTACCAGAGTGAGCAGAGATCTGCTTCAGAAGCTCGGCAGAGAGCCGCTTCCAGAGGAAGTCGGAGAGGTTATGGGACTTCCAAAGGAGAGAGTTCAGGAGATCATGAAGATCGCACAGGAGCCTGTATCACTGGAGACTCCTATCGGTGAGGAGGAGGACAGCCATCTTGGAGATTTCATACAGGATGAGAGTATCCCTACACCTGTTGAGGCGACAAACCAGACACTGCTGCACGAGCAGCTCGACGAGGTAGTCAGCACACTTACAGAGAGAGAGCAGAGAGTTATAAAGCTCAGATTTGGATGGGATGACGGAAGACCAAGAACCCTTGAGGAAGTCGGCAAGGAGTTCAATGTCACAAGAGAGCGTATCAGACAGATCGAGGCAAAGGCGCTCAGAAAGCTGAGACATCCTAACAGAAGCAGAAAGCTCAAGGATTTCCTGTATAACTAGCAGAGAGGACCGCGCGATCTGGCATGGATGGTGCGAGGATAATAATTATGAAAGATATAGAATTGTCACTTCGTATGAAGACTGTTGCCGACATGGTAAAGCCCGGCGGCAGAGTGTGTGATATTGGATGCGACCATGCATTTGTGTCCATATACCTTGTGGCAAATGGCATATCGGACCGGGTCATAGCATCAGATGTTAGAACCGGTCCGTGTGCTATAGCCAGGGATAATATAGCCAGGTGGAATATGACAGACCGTATTGATCTTAGACTCGGAAACGGACTTGCAACCATATCTCCGGGTGAGGTGGATTCCATCATAATAGCCGGCATGGGAGGAATCCTCATAACGGATATACTTGAAGCCGGCATGGATGTGGTACAGTCAGCCGGTCAGCTCGTGCTGCAGCCCCAGTCGGAGACAGAGCATTTGAGAAGGTACATCGCAGAGAATGGCTGGAAGATCACAGAAGAAAAAATGCTGATAGATGCTGGCAAATACTACGGTGTACTGAACGTGGATGTGACAGCACAGGATTTTGGTAATAAGTCAGCCATGGATGAAGTATATTATAAATACGGATATTACCTCATACATAATCATGACAAGATCCTCGGAGAGTATCTGAGGGATAAGCTTGATTCGACCGGAAAAGTCCTTGAAGGACTGAAGAAGGCGGATACGGTCAATGCCAGACGGCGTGCCGGTGAGCTCACGCATGAAAAGGAATGCATGGAAGAGGCATTGAGACTTATATCGGATATGGAGTAGATATTTATATGGGTGATGAGCAGAGAAGTATAACATCATTAAAGACAACTGCAAAGGAGTGGGCGAGGAAAGTCGGTATCGATTCGGTCGACAGGCTGAACGAGATGATCGATTCAGGAAAGGGACTGGAGCTCATACTGGTATGCGAGGCTATGCAGAGTAACTGCATGTATGAGATAGCCAGAAAAGTCTCCGAACAGAAGCGCAGGATAATACTGATATCCGGGCCGAGCTCGGCGGGCAAGACAACACTTTCCCACAGACTCAGTATCCAGCTTCGTGCCATGGGACTCAGACCACATGCGATAGCTGCGGATAACTATTTTGTGAACCGTGAAGACAATCCGAAGGATGAGAATGGCAACTATGATTTCGAGTGCCTGGAGGCCATGGATCTTGAAACACTTAATAGGGATATGACAAGGCTGTTGGACGGTGAAGAGATAGAGCTTCCGGTTTTCAACTTCAAGACCGGAGTGAGGGAATATCATGGGGACCTTCTCAAAATAGGTGAAAATGATGTTATCATCATGGAAGGAATCCATTCGCTTAACCCGAAGATGACATACGGCCTGGCGGATGAAGACAAGTACAAGATATACATAAGTCCTCTTAATCAGTTGTACGTTGAAGGTGAGGACGGCGAGCCGGCAAAGGTTTCAACCATAGACAGCAGACTGCTCAGGAGAATAGTCAGAGACAGCAGGACCAGAGGGAACGATGTGGAGAAGACACTTTCCATGTGGAGCTCAGTCAGAAGGGGAGAGGAGAAATATATCTTCCCATATGAGAGCGAGGCTGATGAGATGTTTAACTCGGGACTGTTGTACGAATATACCGCCATACGGCGTGAGGCGAGACCATTGCTGCTCGGGGTAGATGAGACTTCAGAGCATTACCAGGATGCGGCGAGACTTCTGCGTCTGATAGATATGTTCCACGATATAGACACGGAATACATACCTGCCAATTCCATACTCAGAGAATTTATAGGTGGCGGATGCTTCAGGATATGATGAAGGTTCACACAAGGATATAGAATAACCAATAAGAATAACCAGTAGCATAAAAAATACGGCACAGAGGCAAATCAAATGTCTCCGTGCCGTATTTTTTGTTCAAAATATAAGAAAAATACTATGAAAGGGAATGAGTTGGACTGTAAGCCGGGTTATGTCGAGAGTGATCATCTATCTAGGATTTATGTTACCATAAAACTCAAGCAACCTACCTGGAATGCAGCGGGCAACTGTATCATTCCACAAGCTCCTTTGCAGAAGCTATATTTGGTCTTGCTTCGGATGGGGTTTACAGAGCCTGTCATGTTACCATGGCAGCGGTGAGCTCTTACCTCGCCTTTCCACCCTTACCATACGAATATGGCGGTATATTTCTGTTGCACTGGCCTGGGAGTCGCCTCCACCGGACGTTATCCGGCATCCTGCCCTGTGAAGCCCGGACTTTCCTCACCTGCAAAAATGCAGCCGCGATCACTTATCCAACTCATATAATCTTATAACAAATCACCGGCAAAAAGTAAAGTGAAAATAATCAAAAAACAACGAATGTAGTTTTTAAAACTACTTAACACAGTTAAGAATGCTTGATGTGGATTGAGATTCATGATATAATCTATAGCAAAGACGAGCAGACTAATATATGACTTCAGGCATATGGCGCACACAGCGCTGGAAAGGACTAACAATGGAAGATGTATATTTAACTAATAGAGATTATGTGAAGATAAAGAATCTGAATCTGGTGAGCTACGGTGGCAATCAGAACTGGTCAAAGTCAAAGAAGATGCAGAAGGTCGGATGTGGTGTTATAGCCATGGCAGACCTCACGATGTATCTTGCTGAGCAGAATCCGAATATGATGACCGATGCCATCCGAAAGATCAACAAGCCAAAAGGCTTATACAACAAGCATGACTATCTTGAGTATGTGAGATTTTTCTATGTGCACTACGTGATACTTCTCATGCACAAGGGTATGCTGGGAATAGCACTCAAGCATACGATGAACAGATATTTCATGCTGAACGACATAGGGCTCAAGGCAAAGTGGAAGATGATGCAGTCCGATGAATCGATGCTGAGAGATATAAGACATCTCATAAGAAAGAATAAGCCGGTCATACTGGCCATAGGACCTAACAGATACAATCCATTTGGCAAGAAGGGTATCAGCCTTTATGTGGACAAGGACGGTGAGCTGAAGAGCTCCATCAGGGAGAATGTCCACTCACATTATGTGACTGTTACAGGAGTGTGCACCATAAAAGGAAGAGAATATCTTGTTGTATCTTCATGGGGAAAGAAGTATTATATAGACTATAAGGAATACAGGAATTACGTGAATAACGTCGGTGACAAGTTCACGAGCGGGATATTATATATCCAGGGATTATTATAAGATTTTACACCAGGAGGACATTGTATGAACGCAGTAGAATGTATCAAGACCAGAAGAAGTGTGAGAAAGTTTACAGATGAGATGGTGAGTGTTGACACAGTCAGAGAGATTGTTGAGCTGGCGTCATATGCGCCATCATGGAAGAATACACAGGTTATCAGATATACACTTGTGGAGGATCCGGAGATCATAGCTAAGATAGCTGCAGAGGGCGTTATGGATTTCCCTCTCAACCAGAAGACAGTCAGCAGAGCGAAGCAGCTCATGATAGTCACCAAGAAGGACGGAATATGTGGCTATGAGAAGTCAGGAGAGTTCAGCACAAGCAAGGGCAGCGAGTGGGAGATGTTCGATGCCGGTATAGCAACCCAGACATTCTGTCTTGCCGCTCATGATAAGGGCGTTGGAACAGTCATACTCGGAATATTTGACGATGCAAAGGTAGGAGAGATAGTTGGTATTCCTGATGGACAGACTGTTGCCGCAGTTGTGGCTATGGGTTATCCTGCATTTGCACCGGAGATGCCGCCTAGAAAGTCAGTGGACGACCTTCTCACAGTGAAGTAGATCACAGAACGGTACAATTACATATAAAAAGAAATTGATGTAAGCTGCACTTTAGTATACACTAAGTGCAGCTTTTTTTAATAAGGAGGCAACATGGCAGACAGGATTTCTTCAAAGGCTGATGTTCTTAAGAGCCTGTATGGAAAATTGAAGTATTCGAGAGTGGAAAAGCTGAAGATAGTAACCGGAGCTGAGCTTGATGCCGATCCGTATGGACTTGCGGCGGAGATAGCAGAAGAATTTGCCGGAGGGTATATCGTGGTCAGAAGCTCGTCCTCAAATGAAGACGGACTCAACACTTCGAATGCCGGTCACTATGAGAGTATTCTGGGAGTGGACCCTTCAGACGGAGAGGCGGTAGTAAGGGCAGTCAGGGAAGTGCTGGATTCATATAAATGTGATCTGGACGATGTGTCCGGCGAACAGGTTCTCATACAGAGACAGATCACGAATATCAGCTACAGCGGCGTTATATTTTCAAGGGAGATCAAGAAGGACAGGCCATATTATACGATAACCTACGATGATTCATCCACAGACGCGGTTACAAGCGGAAGGGGAGGAAAGACGGTATACATAATCAGGAATGTGGACTGTGATGAGCTGCCGGCGAACTGGGCTGCGCTCATCAGATCCATGCGTGAGCTGGAGGAGATGCACCCTGAATATCCACTGGATGTGGAGTTCGCAATATATGAGGACAATACAGTCACGATATTTCAGATGAGACCTCTTGCAGCCAGCATCAATGGTGTTCACTCCGATGTCGATGACGAAGAGGTGTTCAGGACTGTTTTGGAGGCTGAGGATACATACAGGGAGATCAGCAGCCTGGTTGGGGACAGGAACACCATATTGTCGGATATGGCATTCTGGAATCCTGCGGAGATCATAGGTGAAAATCCCCATCCGCTTGACTATTCCCTGTACAGGGAGATCATCACGTCTGCGGCATGGAATCAGGGACTCAGCTACATTGGTTACAGAGAGGTGGATGGAGACCTCATGTATAAGCTTGGCAACAAGCCGTACATATCTCTTAAGAAGTCGTTCCTGGGGCTGATGCCGGATGAACTGGATGACAGGCTGGAGGCGAAGCTTCTGAAGTATTACGATAAGAAGCTTATAGATGATCCGACCGCCCATGACAAGATAGAATTTGAGATAGCATTTTCCGAATATGACTTCTCGACGGAGGACAAGCTGGGGGCACTGACGGAAGCCGGGTTCACCAGGGAGGAGATTGAGGACCTCTCGGATTCGCTGTTCAATCTGACAAACAATGCGATATGCAATTTCAATAGAAACAGGATGAAGGATCTCAGGGCTCTTAACGGCCTTCGTGTCCACCGTGAGAATACGAGAAGCAACTGGCTTATGGCGCACAATGATGTGGTAACGCTGATACAGTATTTTGTACAGCTCATAGAGAGCATAAAGCATTACGGAACCCCGAAATTTGCGCGACAGGCGAGACTGGCATTCATATCGAAGGCGATTAGCAGATCCCTTGTGTACAGAGGATATTTTACGGACAAAGAGATAGACGATTTTATGATGTCGATATATACTGTTGCGTCGGAGTACGATTCTGACTTTCAGGATCTGGTGGACGGCAGGATAACAAGAGTTACATTTGATGAAAAATATGGACATCTGCGTTCAGGCACATACGACATAACCTGCGAGACATACGCCCAGCGCGAGTTCGACCTGTCCAAGGGAAGCGCTGCTGCGAGAAAGCAGAGGCAGACCATAGAGGAGCTTAAGCATAATCCTCTGGATTCGGTTAAGCTCATGGAGGCACTTGAGGATATAGGCTTTTATGTGGACCTCAGGGAATTTCTGGATTTCCTCAAGGATTCCATGGAGGAGAGGGAATTCTTCAAGTTCGAGTTCACCAAGACATTAAGCCTTGCCATAGACATACTTATAGATATAGGCGATAAACTTGGCATAAGCAAGGAAGACATGGCATATCTTGAGGTGCCGGATATTCAGCTTATGGTGAACAGACCTGCGGAATTCACAGGCGATATATGGAGAAAGAACATAGATCAGAACAAAAAGAAATTCCAGAGGGCGTCCATGCTTATACTGCCGGATGTCATATATGATCCGTTGCAGTTAAAATGCATAGAGATATGGGAGGCCAGACCTAACTTCATAACATCTGAATGCGTCACGGGTGACATTCTCCTGCTTGAAAATTATGAGAATGAGGATCACGAGGATGTGGCTGACGTTCAGGATAAGATAGTAGTTCTCCCGAAGGCGGATCCGGGATACGATTGGATATTTGCAAAGGGGATAAAAGGATTTATAACGAAATACGGCGGAGTTGCATCCCACATGGCGATAAGGTGTGCGGAGTTCAACATCCCGGCGGCAATAGGCTGCGGAGACTGCATATACAGTTTCGTGGAAAAACAGCAGACGGTGACGCTCGACTGTGCACACGGTAAGATAACAAAGGGGGTATAGGTTTTATGTTACATGCACTTATAACACAGCGGGAAGGACACAATATGTATGGAAAATATACGGACGTTCTCGAGGCTGCTTATGTGGAGTTCTATGAGAGCCTTGGAATAAGACTCAGACCGGTATCCAACTTTACAAAAAACTTTGATGAGATAGTGGATGAACAGTTTGATCTCCTGATAGTGACAGGGGGCGGAACGCTCCATCCGAGACATTATGTGGAGCCGCACAATGCAGAGCTGCAGCCGCACCGTGATGCGCTAGAGGAGCAGCTCATAATGTACTGTGTCCAGAATGAGATCCCAGTGATAGGCGTGTGCAGGGGAATGCAGCACATAAATGCGCTGTTTGGCGGTAAGATAAGTTATTCCGCGCGCTTTAAGGTGCCAAGACCCAGAGGCACAGACCACATGGCAAGGATAGTCAAGACGGACAGATATATCAAGGTAAACAACTTCCACAGCGACTGTGTCTATCTGGAAAATCTGTCGACGATGTTCTATCCGATAGTGGTCGATGAGGAGAATGAATCTGTCGAGGCATTTGTATCACCGACGATGAGCATACTTGCCTTCCAGTGGCATCCTGAGCGTATATTTGAGAGCGAGGAAGGACGGCTTTTTACAAGACATCTTATACAGGATTTCCTTGGGCTTCCGAGAGATGATGTGAAACCGGCGATAGATTAACGTTGAAATGCCATATGAAAGATGCTAAAATAAACTAGCGTATACTTATGAGATAGAAAAGTTGCGATGGAGGCACTATTATGGAGAACGGAAAAGCTAAACAGCTTTTAGATAGAATACAGGATATAGTTGGAGATGGACAGAACGTTCCATTTGCAGCAGGTAAGGTACTGGTCAACAAGGAAGAGGTTCTTGAGATCGTTGAGGAGCTCAAGACTACTATAGATCTGGAACTCAAGGCATATCATGAGATCACAGACAAGAGAAGCAAGATCATCAAGGAGGCAGAGCAGGAGGCCGATGAGATCATCGCGGAGGCCGAGGAGACTGCATCCAGGATCAGGCTTACAAAGCCAAGCCCGCTCTTTGTGGACCGCAAGGTCAAGAGCCTTGGCAAGCAGGACAGGCAGGCGCTCAGAACGGCCAACGAGATATATGCGGCATCTATCATTTATACAAATGAGATGCTGATGGAGATCAACGAGACCGTGAACCAGGCATATAATATGATAAGCATGGAGAGCGACAGAGTCCTTGATTCTCTGAGAAAGAAATCTGAGATCATTGAGAACAACAAGAAGGAGCTCATGGAAGGTCTCATGGATATGAAGAAGCAGGAGCGCTATGCCGATATACTGGAGATCAGCCAGCTTCTGGCGAATGAGCTGTATTACGAGAAGAACAAAGCCAAGGATGAGGAGCACAAGGATAAGAACGGTGAGCCGGAGATGGTTCAGTGGGAGTTCGATTTTGAAGATAAGAAGGAGCCTGAACCGATCCGGGTGAAGGCATCTAGGGAACCGGTCAAGAGTGTCCAGAGGGAGACTGATGATGCGGATTCTTCGATACATGTCATAAAAGACAGTGATCATGACGATAAGATGAGACGCTTTGGAGACAGAACACCGGTGAGACTTGAGGAGTCGATAACGGATGCGAGTGCCAAGGGAAGCGACTCAGACAAGAACGGCAGACCTGATTTCAGAATAGGCGGACGTATATCCGATGCCTATGATGACGTGGATGACGGAGTCGTATAAAAGTTTCGTGCAACATGCAGGGGACGCGCTAGTTTTGAATATTAAAGCCTGATAAGTTGGCGGCTGATACTTTACAGGGGGTAACGTGTCGAATAGCACATTATATGATGCAGCAACACAGCATGCATGGCATTGCGCCGGAGCATGGGAGATCATATAATGGTGGTGTCGTCGACAGGAGGCAACATTTAATATTATATACAAATAAATCAACCTAAAACGCGGAGGTAAAAAGTTATGGGAATTTTAAAGAGATTTAAGGACATTATGTCATCAAACATCAATGCACTTCTTGACAAGGCAGAGGATCCTGAGAAGATGATAGATCAGTACCTCAGAGACCTTCAGGAGGATCTCAGAAAGGTTAAGTCAGAGACTGCAACTGTTATGGCAGAGGAGCAGAGATGCAAGAGACAGCTTGATGAGTGTGACGCAGAGATCGCAAAGATGCAGACATATGCAGAGAAGGCACTTGTAGCAGGTAACGAGGGCGATGCAATGAAGTTCCTCGAGAAGAAGAACCAGCTCACGCAGAAGCAGGTAGCTCTTCAGCAGGCATATGATGCAGCAGCAGCTAACGCAGCCAAGATGAGACAGATGCATGACAAGCTCACAAAGGATGTCAGCGATCTCAATGCAAGAAAAGAGACTATCAAGGCAAAGGTTCAGGTTGCTAAGACTCAGGAGCGTATGAACAAGATGATGAGCGGTATCGGCGATTCATCAGCTTCACTTGATGCATTTTCAAGAATGGAAGCAAAGGCAGACGCTATGCTTGACAAGGCAAATGCAATGAGCGAGCTCAATTCATCAAGCGCAGATTCAATAGATGATCTTGCAAGCAAGTATGATGCAGCTCCAAATGCAGACGTTCAGGATGAGCTTGCAGCACTTAAGGCAAAGATGGGATTATAATATTCCAAACATATTGCAGAACAGAGAGGAGTGCACTACATGGGTTTATTTTCAAATCAGTTTGCTAATGTTGTAGAATGGGAAGAGTACAGAGATGACGTCATCTTCTGGAAGTGGACAAATAGAGAGATCAAGAAGGATTCAAAGCTTATAATCAAACCGGGACAGGATGCTATATTCCTTTATAACGGAGCGGTTGAAGGTATATTTACCGAGTCTGGAAACTACACTATTGATTCACAGATCATACCATTCCTTTCAACACTCAAGGGATTTAAGTTCGGATTCAATTCAGGACTTCGCGCAGAGGTTCTGTTTGTGAATACAAAAGAGTTTACATGTAACTGGGGAACCAGTTCACCGATCAGACTTCAGGCACCGGGACTTCCGGGCGGACTTCCTGTGAGATCAAATGGTAAATTCTCATTCAAGATAGACGATTATAATGTTCTAATAGAGAAGGTTGCAGGTATAAAGCAGCAGTTCACAGTCGATGACATAAGAGACAGGATAAGGGGTATCCTGGACGGACTGCTGATGAAGTGGATCACAAAGGTTGGCGGAGACGTATTCAATCTTATGGCCAATTCCGTTGATATAGCTAAGGGTATCAAGGAAGATCTGGACATGGAACTCTTGGGAATCGGACTTACGATAACTGATTTCAGAATAAGCGAGTTTACATATCCTGAGAATATACAGAAGCGTGCTGATCAGGCTGCTGAGTATTCTATGATAGGGGATATGAACAGATTCCAGCAGGTGAATATGGTTGATTCAATGGCAAGGGGTGGCCGTACAGGAACAGCCGGAAGCAATGCAACGGATATGGCAAATGCCATGGTAGGAATGCAGATGGGAATGGCTATGGCAGGTCAGATGGCCGGAGCTATGAACCAGATGAACAATGCAGCAACACAGGCAGCAGGAACCGGAACAGCTCCAAAGTTCTGTCCTAACTGTGGACAGCCAACTAACGGTGCGAAGTTCTGTGGCAACTGTGGAACGAAGCTGATCTAAAGACAAATACATTATAATTGAATAATGATATTTTCAAATAAACGCTGTTATGATATACTAGGCAGATGGAATAAAACATATGTTTGGTATATATAACGGCGTTTTTTACGTCACAGGATACAGGAGGAATTATGGCAGGACTTAACGATATGCAGGAACAGGCCTGTGAGCATGTGGATGGGCCACTGCTCATACTTGCGGGAGCAGGAAGCGGAAAGACCAGGGTTATCACACACAGGGTAGCCTATCTAATGGAGCACGAAGGAGTTAATCCTCTGAACATACTGGCGATCACATTCACCAACAAGGCGGCCCGTGAGATGCGAGAGAGAGTTGATCTGATAGTTGGGGACGGAGCTGACAGGGTATGGGTCAGCACATTTCATTCGCTGTGTGTGAGGATACTCAGAAGATATGCTGATAAGATCGGCTATGGCAAGAACTTTGATATATATGATTCGGATGACCAGAAGAGTACGGTGAAGAGTATACTCAAGGATTTTCAGATAGACCCGAAGAGGTATCCCGAGAAGATGTTCATGGCGGAGATATCCAAGGCCAAGGAGAAGTATCTGTCACCTGATGAATTTGCAAAAAAGAATGCTGCAGACTATGCAGGAACAAAGGCTGCAGAGGTGTACACTGAGTATCAGAGTCGTCTTAAGAAGAACAATGCGATGGACTTTGACGATCTTATTTACAAGACGGTGGAGCTGTTCGAGCACAATCCTGATGTCCTTGATACATATCAGAATAGATTCAGATATATCATGGTTGACGAGTATCAGGATACTAATCACATACAGTTCCTGCTGGTCAAGATGCTTGCGAGAAAATACAGGAACCTGTGTGTGGTGGGAGACGATGATCAGTCCATATACAAGTTCAGAGGAGCGAATATAACCAATATCCTGAACTTTGAGAAGGAATATGAGGATGCGAAGGTTATCAAGCTGGAACAGAACTATAGATCCTGTGGCAATATACTTGCCGCAGCGAATGCAGTCATACAGCACAATGCAGGCCGTAAGGATAAGGCTCTGTGGACGGATAAGGATGCCGGTGAGAAGATCTCGTTTGAGCAGTGCGATTCGGAATATGCAGAGGGAGATATGGTGGCGAGCCGTATCAAGACTCTTGTCAGACAGGGAGTGGACTACAGGGATATAGCTATCCTCTACAGGACGAATGCACAGTCCCGTGTGCTCGGAGAGAAGATGGTGTATGCGAACATACCATACAGAGTATATGGCGGCACAAACTTCTATGCCCGAAAGGAGATCAAGGATGTTCTGGCATATCTCAAGGTCATCAACAATTCCACTGACAACCTGTACTTCAGGAGAGTGGTAAATGTTCCGAAGAGAGGTATAGGCGAGGCGATTCTCAGCAAGGTTGAGTCATTTGCGGATGCGTATGGATTGTCGATGATGGATGCTGCGGCGAGAGCTGACGAGATACCGGGAATGGCTGCCAAGACCTCGGCCAAGATCAGGCAGTTTGCGGAGCTTATCACATCATTCAGGGATATGCTGGCGGATGGTGAGAGCCTTGACTCGGTGTACGACAGGATCCTTGAGGATACGGGTTATGAGTCAGAGCTCATAGCAGAGCACACAGAGGAGGCCATGACTAGGCTTGAGAATATCGATGAACTCCGCAACAAGGTGGTGGAATTCACAGAGGATAATGAGGAGGCAGGGCTCAGCGAGTTCCTGGAGGAGATAGCGCTTGTGTCTGACCTCGATGCCATGTCGGAGGATGACAATCAGGTCAAGCTGATGACTCTCCACAGTGCCAAGGGTCTGGAGTTCCCATATGTATTTATATGCGGAATGGAGGACAGAGTATTTCCTAGTGGAATGGCACTCAACTCAGATGATCCCGATGCTCTTGAGGAGGAGAGACGTCTGTGTTACGTGGGTATAACCAGAGCCATGAAAAAGCTGTACCTGAGTGCGGCGAAGGAACGAATGATGCATGGTAACAGGGTGTACAGCGATGTGTCCAGATTCATAAGAGAGATCCCACCTATGCTGTTTGAGCATGAAGCTGATATGAAGAATATGGCAAAGCGAAGAGAGTCGGAGTCTGTCGACAGATATAACAGAGGTGAAGGACGCAGAGATGCGTATGGAAGTTCATATGGTGATACATATGCCGGCTATGGCGGTGGAAGAACCGCTGGAGCAGCCTCAGGCAGAAGCTATGGACAGAAGAATCCATACAGCAGCTATGCAAAACAGCAGTCATACGGGCAGCCGTCTTCCCAGCCTTTGTTCGGCAAAGCCTTTGTGGTAAACAGTGTTGGCAAGCCTGATTATGCTGTTGGAGACAGAGTCAGACATATTAAGTTTGGTCCGGGTACTGTGGAGGCTTTGGAGAAGGGCGATAAGGATTACGAGGTTACAGTGAATTTCGACAGATGCGGTGTCAGGAAGATGTTTGCTTCGTTTGCAAAGCTCAAAAAATGCGAGTAGTCAATTAAACCGCATGTTAGATTTATTTATAAAATACATATAGAAATAATCAAAACCGTATGCTATAATTTTGGTATGTGTTGGGAGATAATAACTGTATGTTTCTTCTCTCAAATCAATATAATATAATGAAACCCGTTACAGGGTTAAGAAAGGGTGGAATGTAACGATGAAGAGTAGTGACGTAATCTTAGTTAAAGGCGATGCAACAGAAGAGAAGGCAAAGAGCACATTATTTGTGATCTTGGTTATCATTGGTGCCGTTGCTGCTATTGCAGGTATTGCATATGCAGTATATTCATATCTTACACCAGACTTCCTTGATGATTTTGATGATGACTTCGACGATGATTTCGACGATGACTTCTTCGATGATGAGGAAGATACAGATGAGGCAGAGCCAGCAGCAGAAGCAGCCGAGGCGGCAGACGCTGAGTAATTCGTACTGTATTATATAGAAGAATATGGTAGTATAAAGATACGCTCTATCCATTGAGGATAGAGCGTATTTTTTGCCATCTACTAAAAAAAATGGAAGATAGGACGAAACGTCATGATAAAAGGTATAAAAAATGCGGATAACAGGAATCGAACCTGCACCCCGAAGGACTAGATCCTAAGTCTAGCGCGTCTGCCAGTTCCGCCATATCCGCTTAATTCTCCGTAAAATAAAAATAGCCCCTCATACCAGAAGGGAAATAGTGAGCCATCGGGGACTCGAACCCCGGACAACTTGATTAAAAGTCAAGTGCTCTACCGCCTGAGCTAATGGCCCATAAGTCTGGACTTTAATAACTGGGCTAGCTGGATTCGAACCAGCGAATGCAGGAGTCAAAGTCCTGTGCCTTACCGCTTGGCGATAACCCAATAGCATCGCTAATATGTGCGATAAAGAAAAAGGGTGGATAGAGGGACTCGAACCCTCGGCCTCCAGAGCCACAATCTGGCGCGCTAGCCAACTGCGCCATACCCACCATAGGCTTATAAAATAATTGTTATTTTATAAAAATATATCTTAGCCTGCTAACAGTAGTAGTAGCTAAGATACAAAAATGTGCCCGAAGGGATTCGAACCCCCGACCCACGGCTTAGAAGGCCGTTGCTCTATCCAGCTGAGCTACGGACACGTACCAATTCCCGCTATATGTATATGTTAGCGAAAATAAAGAGCGGGTGATGGGAATCGAACCCACGTATCTAGCTTGGAAGGCTAGTGTTCTACCATTGAACTACACCCGCATAATGCTTAACAGTGTTTTGGATTATAAGTCGGGGTGACAGGATTCGAACCTGCGACCTCTTGATCCCAAATCAAGCGCTCTAGCCAAGCTGAGCCACACCCCGTTAGTCCTTTGCGACCAACGCAAAACCTATTATACACAAGTCGGTGATGTTTGTCAACAACTTTTTTAATTTTTTTTGAAAATCAGTTGCTGATGTGTTATATTGAATCAGACGTTATCGCCTATTCATCAAACCGACTTTTGCATTATATGCATTATAGGAGCGAAAGTCAATAGGTATTTTGAAAAAAATTGAAAATTGTGAGGATGTGTAGTAATGGATAATTTTATATTCAGCATAAATGCAACGATACCGATATTTCTGGTGATACTTCTGGGATGGTTTCTGATGAAGATACATATTATAACAGAAGAGTTCGCCAACGTGGCGAATAAATATGTGTTCAAGGTAGCCCTTCCGGTTCTGCTGTTCAGGGATATTGCGACGACCTCCATATTGGACGACCTCAATGTAAAGTTTGTTCTGTTCTGCTTCTTTGGAACGATCATAATGTTTGGGCTGGTATGGGTGTTGGCACTGATATACTGTAAGGACAGAACCATGATTGGTGCATTTGTGCAGGGGGGAGCAAGAGGAAGTGCTGCGGTTCTCGGCGTTGCATTTGTGGAGAATATCTGTGGCAACTCGGGCATGGCGCCTCTCATGATAGTGTCAGCGGTGCCGATGTACAATATTATATCTGTAATAGCTCTGACATTTGGCGGGAACGACAGACAGAGAGGAACAGCTGGTATCAAGAAAGCGTTCGTCAATATATTGAAGAATCCGATCATCATAGGAATATTGCTTGGAGTCCCATTCTCTGTATTTGACATACCGATATCAGCCATACCGACAAGGACTATCAGTTATATAGCACAGACGGCGACTCCTATAGCGCTCATAGCCATAGGTGCTGGATTTGATTCACAGCAGGCATTAACCAGGCTCAAGCCATCACTTGTGGCAACGGTCATAAAGCTTGTGATTCTTCCTGTCATATTCCTCCCTGTTGCCATAGGTATGGGATTTGGGCCGAGTGAGATTGTTGCTATACTTATAATGGTTGGAGCACCGGCTACGGTGTCGGGATACATCATGGCGAAGAATATGGACAATGATTATGTGCTGTCATCGAATATTATCGTTTTATCCACATTATTATCGTCAGTGACGTTGACTCTGTGGGTGTTTGTGTTAAAATGTTTGGGAGCAATCTAATTTTATTATACAGAGGTTTAATTAATGGATAATATTGACTACAAGATACTGAGATGCCTGAAGGACAATGCGAGACTTACAGCATCGGCCATCAGTGAGGAGATCAATCTCTCTGTCTCGGCTGTGATAGAGAGAATAAGGAAGATGGAGAGCAGCGGAGTAATAAAGGGTTATACCATTGAGGTTGACCAGAAAAAGCTGGGCAATGAGATGGTAGCCATCATGGAAGTGAGACTGAAGCATCCGAAATATTATGATGAATTTGCACAGCTTATACAGACAAATGACAGCATAGTCGCATGCTTCTATATGACAGGAGATTTTGACTTTATATTGAAGATAGTAACTGATTCCGCTGCAGGTCTGGACGAGGTGTATAGATTTGTGAAGGGATATGAGGGTGTGTCAGCAACTGAAACGCACTTTGTTCTCAAGACGCTCAAGGACGAAGTATCAGTTATACCGGAGGTAAAGGAGAAATGAACAACATAGTACTTACAGGCATGCCGGGAGCGGGCAAGAGCACTATAGGGGTTCTTCTGGCAAAGGTTCTCGGTTATAAGTTCATCGATGCAGATATTCTCATACAGAACAGTCAGGGAATGCTGCTCAGGGAGATCATAGCAAAGTATGGCGATGATGGGTTTTTAAAGATAGAGAATGATGTGAACAAGGGTATCACAGACCAACATGCAGTCATAGCCACAGGTGGAAGCGCTGTGTACTGTACTGAGGCCATGAAGAAATACATGGCGGAGGATACAGTTATATATATCAATCTTCCGTATGAGGAGATAGCGAACAGACTTGGCAATATCAAGAGAAGAGGCGTGGTGCTGAAGGATGGACAGACTCTGAAAGATTTGTATAATGAGAGGACAAAGCTTTATGAGAAGTACTGCCATATCAATATCAAAGCGGAAGGTCTTGGAATTGAGGAATTGCTGGACAGCGTTGCGGGCATGATAATTGTCAGAAGAGATCTGTAATACGTCATATGCCACATGATAGGGATAGAAAAGCTGCTTATATAGCTGAGGTGAAAATGTAGCATATTTACAATGGAGGGAATGTATGGAGATATTAAAAATGTTAGGTCAGATACTGCTTCTTGTGCTTGGATTTGTGTTTATGATAAAGGGAGCGGATGTATTTGTAGATGGTGCGTCTAAAATAGCTGTCAAATGCAACATACCAGAGATGGTAGTTGGCTTAACAATAGTTGCCATGGGCACTAGTGCTCCAGAAGCAGCTGTCAGCATAAAGGCGGCACTTTCGCCTGCGGGAGCCGGGATCACTGTTGGAAATGTGCTTGGAAGCAACATTATTAACATACTTGTCATCCTTGGAGTGACAGCACTCATAGCAGCACTTCCTATAAAGAAAAATACACTTAGGATAGATATACCATTTGTTATCGTGGCATCGATCATGATACTCTGCATGGGATATTTTGATGGTGTGCTCAGCAGACTTGAAGGTGTGATATTCTATGTAGTGTTTATTGGATTTTTGGTATATCTGATCATCAGCGCGAAGAATGGCAACAGCGAGAGTGATTCTATAGAACTCACGGAGAAGGATAAGACTCCGAGACTTATACTGTTTATAATCATAGGATTAGCGCTGGTCGTGGTCGGAAGTAATTTCACTGTAAATGCGGCATCATATATAGCTGGAAAGCTCGGTATGACAGAGAGACTCATAGGTCTTACAATAGTGGCATTTGGCACATCTCTTCCTGAGCTTGTGACATCATGCACAGCGGCAAAAAAGGGGCAGACAGATATTGCCATAGGCAACATAGTTGGAAGCAATATATTCAATATACTTTTCGTTGCCGGAACTACAATGCTCATAACCCCAGTGCAGTTTGAGCAGAACTTCCTGTTGGATGGCATCATGGCAATAGTGGCTGCTGTTCTCCTCTGGGTGTGCAGCGTCAGAAAGAAGAAGCTCACCAGGCCGGGCGGAATAGTGATGCTGGCTGTGTATGCGGTATATTTTGCTTATATTATGTACAAGAATTATATGTAGCAGATATCAAATGAATGGGGTATAGTCATTTATGTGATGATTATGAACCGGAAGAGTTGGTGTGTATAACAAGTCACTATGACAAGGATTATTACAGTATGGATGATTTTTATGATTTAGATGAACTTGATTAGATCTCAATAAAAAATACAGCGTGTAGCGATTGCCGCACGCTGTATTTTTTGTGGATATTTCTTGAC
This sequence comes from Coprococcus sp. AF38-1, assembly GCF_003603945.1. Taxonomy (NCBI): domain Bacteria; kingdom Bacillati; phylum Bacillota; class Clostridia; order Lachnospirales; family Lachnospiraceae; genus Coprococcus; species Coprococcus sp. AF38-1. The sequence goes on along the minus strand of NZ_QVGO01000007.1, from coordinate 156,248 downwards.
TATGGTATGGGTATAACTTATAATCAGATATAGCAATTTAAACCGCAAAACTTTAAAGTTGACACGCTTTGATGTGATAAAGTAAACCGCGGATAAAAAATGTATTGGGAGGATACTATGGTACTCAAAGTTATTATGCTTGTTGTTTTCTTTGCAATCATGCTTGGAGTTGGATTTTACTCGAGAAAACACACAAAGGATGTGAATGGATTTGTTCTCGGAGGCAGAAGTGTTGGCCCGTGGCTCACGGCATTTGCCTATGGAACATCTTATTTCTCAGCGGTTATATTCATTGGATATGCCGGACAGTTTGGATGGAAGTACGGAATTGCTTCCACATGGATAGGAATTGGAAATGCGCTGCTTGGCTCACTGGTGGCATGGGTAGTTCTCGGAAGAAGAACAAGACTGCTCACACAGGAGCTTGACACGAGAACTATGCCGGAGTTCTTCGAGAAGAGATACTCCAGCAAGTCATTGAAGCTTTTCTCGTCGATCATCATCTTCATCTTCCTCATTCCATATACAGCGTCACTGTACAACGGACTTTCAAGACTGTTCGGAATGGCGTTCAATGTTGACTATAAGATATGCGTAATCGTCATGGCTGCCCTTACAGGTATATATGTAATCGTTGGTGGATATATGGCGACTGCTATCAACGATTTCATCCAGGGACTCATCATGCTGGTGGGAATCGTGGCAGTCATATATGCGGTACTCAACAACTATGGTGGACTCACAGGCGCGCTAGACAGTCTGGCAAGGATAAATGATCCTGCAGTGTCAGATACACCGGGTGTATTTGCATCATTCCTGGGACCTGACGTGTTCAATCTGTTTTGTGTCGTCGTGCTGACATCCCTTGGAACATGGGGACTTCCACAGATGGTACAGAAGTTCTACGCCATAAAGGATGAGAGATCCATCAAGACAGGTACGGTTGTGTCGACACTGTTTGCGATCGTAGTTGCCGGCGGATGCTATTTCCTCGGCGGTTTTGGAAGACTGACAGGAACCGATGTTGCTACAGAGGGATTCGATGCCATCATTCCACATCTGCTTGAGAAGCTTCCAGCTGCCCTTATGGGACTTGTGGTCATACTGGTGCTTTCAGCATCTATGTCCACACTTTCTTCGCTGGTCCTTACATCCAGCTCAACGCTCACCATCGACTTTATAAAGCCGGTCATTGCACCGAAGATGGATGAGAAGAAACAGATACTTGTCATGAGGCTCATGCTCGTTATGTTTGTTGCTGTATCGGCTGTTATTGCCATCGTGCAGTACTCAAGCAGGATAACGTTCATAGCACAGCTTATGGGTGTTTCATGGGGGGCTATAGCAGGTGCGTTCCTTGCTCCATTTTTATATGGCTTATACTGGAAGAAGACTACAGTTGCGGCTTGCTGGACATGCTTTATATGGGGAACAGGAATCATGACGCTGAACTTTATAAGCAATACATGGGGATTGTTCAAGTTCCCGGCAGTGATGCAGTCACCTATCAACTGCGGTGCGGTTGCAATGGTGGGCGGTCTCATCATAGTTCCTATTGTGAGCCTGTTCACAAAGAAGCCTGACCAGAAGAAGGTCGAGGATGCCTTCTCATGCTACGAGGAGACGGTTACAGTAGCCCACAGAAAGGCACTTGACTAACATAGATATTACACGGTCTTTACACAAAACTTTGTTGAAAGGCCGTGTTTTTTATGTTAATATTATCAGGCGGTAATGTGCATTTGAGGCATGCTGTAATCTATGTGGCAGGAGGCGCAGGGAATGATCACACTGTACAGAACGGATGACAGAATTTTGAGTGAAATACAGGAATATGGTCCTGGTGCCTGGATAGTCATGACTAAGCCAACAATAGATGAGAGTAAGAGCATAGCCGAGAGGTTTGAGATAGACCTGGCGGATGTCAGAGCCGCACTGGATGACGAGGAGAGCTCACGTGTTCAGGTGGAGGACAACTACACACTGATAATCGTGGATATTCCTTCTATAGAGATAAGAAATGAACGAGAGGCATATACAACAATCCCTCTTGGTATCATACTGGTTGCAGACTGCATCATCACCATATGCGCCGAGGAGACTCCTGTGCTTGAGGCCTTTATGGAGGGCAAGGTGAGAGAGTTCAGCACCAAGAAGAGGATGAGGTTCATGTACCAGATACTCTACAGGAACTGTACCACATACCAGTATTATCTGAGAGTCATGGACAGAAGAAGAACCCTTATTGAGCAGCGTATCCAGGAGGAGACCGAGGATGCGGATCTCATAGATCTTCACGAGCTGGAGTCCAACCTTGTATACTTCGCAACGTCACTGAGGGCGAACGGAGTAGTCCTCGACAAGCTGACCAGATATGGCAGAATCAAGCAGTATCCGGAGGACAAGGAATTGCTTGACGACGTTTTGGTGGAGAATAAGCAGGCTATAGAGATGACACAGATATACAGAGATATCATAAGTGGTACGAGGGAGCTCATGACGACCATCATCAACAACAGACTGAACAACGCCATGAAGTTTCTGGCGGCCATAACCATCGTCATGGCTGTGCCTACAGTTATATCCGGTGTGTATGGAATGAATGTGGGCACGAAGTGGATGCCATTTGCGAATGTACCATATGGATTTGAGATAGTGTGCGGTATAATACTCGTTATAAGTATTGTGATAGCTTTGATATTGAAGAAAAAGAAGATGCTCAAACAGTAGGGCAGATAGAAAAAGGATCACCGGCGGTTTTGTTGCTGCCGGTGGTCCTTTTTTGTGCCTTTGTTATTTGTTGTTGATAGGTATTCCGTTTACCTCGACCTGATCGGATATCTGGATGACGATGCATTTCCTTCCGTCGATCTCCATGGTCTCTACCAGATCAGTTCTCTCAGGATTCACCTTGATGACCACATCAGGAGTCTTTACCTCAAATGTTTTTGTGTTTGCAACATTTGTCGCGTACATGACAGTTGACTTCTCACGCGGTACAACTATGGCCGGTTCATCCTCCGGGTTCTCAGATGGCTGCTCAGGCGGTGCTGCCGCAGCGGTTACCTTCTCGTAGTGGGCGTCAAAATCTGCCATCTTCTCATCTGATACTCCGCTCTCTGCCAGCAGATTCTTTATAGTGTTCTTGGATAGGGTCAGCGGTTCAGGACTGTCCTTTCTCTGCTCTATCATCTCGTTCAGATTGTCGTGTATTGTACGCACCATGTCGTAATTACAGTCATCGCCCAGAGTCTCAGCCACGATCTCCTGGAATACATCTTTCTGCTCGCCCGCTGTTATAGGAAGAGAAGTGCCAAGGATGTTACTTATGAAGCTGTCGTGAAGCTCCTCCGGTTTTTTGGTGTAGTACAGAACGTTGTGGATATCCGTGCTCCTGTCGATAAATGCCGGGAACAGGAAGCCTATGTCCGGCATGTCGACCACCCAGTCGCGGACTCTGTTGTGGAATGTGCTTTCAACGTCGAAGTAGCTGAGTCCCGCCTTGGACAGGTTGACGTGGCAAATGGAGCACATGATATAGTCATACACCTCGTCTGATGCATCGTCCATCATGATGCCGTCGGTTGTCTTGCCCGGAACATCATATGTATCGTGGATGAGCAGTATGAGGTAGTTGCCGGTGTAATCGTAGTTCTCGATGACCTTGTCATAGAACTCATTTATCAGCTCATCGTTCTCAAGCTTGCTCTTCCTGAGTTTATTCAGGAATTCCTGTGTGCCGCCTTCAAACTCCTGTGAGGTAGGAAATGGCATGGTGACAAGATTCTTGCCAATGCTTCCTGATAAAGTCTTTTTCAGTATTTCAAAATATTTGTATGTTTCTTCTTCCGGCATGGTGAGAAACTGTTCGTTGATGGTCGCCACCTTGTTGCAGTCTCCGTCCACGTAGCATCCGCGGATCTTGCTTATGGAGCATTCCTTTGGAGCAAACAGGTGTCTTATCTCAAGTACGTCTTTTTTTGTCATAAATAAAACTCCGTTTCTATATAGTGATATATTTTGCGTTATAACATCTGCAATGACAGACCGCCTCCTAAGTATACCACAAATAATGACAAGTCTTAAAGATATCTTAAACTTTATAATGGTTGTTTCTTAATGGCAGTATGGCGATAATTGAGAACAGGAGGTGATTGTGGTAAGCTAAGGATAAATACGAAAAAGGTGAGGACAAGAAAAATGTACAATATATTAATATGTGACGATGAAAAAGATATAGTATCAGCTATAGAGATATATCTTAAGACAGCCGGGTATTCGGTGTATAAAGCTTACAATGGTATGGAGGCAGTTGATATGGTAAATTCTAATGACATACAGCTTGTACTCATGGACGTCATGATGCCTCAGATGGACGGTATAACAGCCATGGCAAAGATAAGAGAGAGCAGCAATGTGCCGGTTATCATGCTTACGGCAAAGAGTGAGGATACCGACAAGGTGCTGGGACTTGAGGTCGGCGCAGATGACTATGTGACAAAACCATTTAATCCGGTGGAACTTCTGGCAAGGGTAAAGTCCCAGCTCAGGCGTTACATGCAGCTGGGAGGCGGAGAGACACCAAAGGATAAGCTGGTTATCGGAGGTATAGAACTTGACGACAAATCCAAACAGGTCACACTTGACGGTGAACTTATGCCCCTCACCCCGACGGAGTATGACATCCTGAAACTTCTTATGCAAAATGTGGGAAAGGTATTTTCCACGAAGGAGATATATAAGGCGGTGTGGAAGGAGGATCCGATGGGAGCGGAAGGCTCTGTTGCGGTTCATATAAGACACCTGAGAGAAAAGATAGAGATAAATCCATCTGATCCGAGATACATAAAGGTTATCTGGGGAAGAGGATATAGAATGGAGGGACAATAGTGGATAAAACAATTTATAAGATACGAGGAAATGTGTTCTTTAAACTTGGAATATATATTCTTGTGGCGGTGCTGGCATATGGAACGCTGTATACAGGCGGTCTGGTGCTGCAGGGAAGCTACCTTGGAGTGTACAGTGATGATGATCAGGGCGCGACGCCGTATGAGAGACTTGTAAACGATTATGTGGAGGACACAAATGATGCGCTTACCGAAAAGGTGAAGGCTTACATCCAGGATACAAGGTCGCAGCTGGAAAGCATTACAACATATAATCAGCTCGTGAGTGCTGATCATAACGGAGATATGGTTATAACTGCGGATGATGTTTTCCGGAGATTGACCAATGCGGATACAACATCTGCGATCAAGTCGTCATACCGGTATGAGGATATGAGCGAACGAGGTGATATCGGCTATATGCTGACGGCATCCTGCAGTGATGATACAAATGTCAATATCAATAATGGAAAGATAAAAGTAACGACCGGAAATATAAAGCTGATAAACGATGATGCACGGCTGGACGATAATATATATACAAATGATTATGATAGCACGATAGAAGTACCTGTTAAAAGATATATTGTGTTTGACAAACAGAGCGATATGGAACAGGGCGAGCAGTATATCAATGCTCTGCTGGGGAATTATGATCCATATTATGACGAATACATTTATAATGAAGAATATGAAGAAAGTGATACTGTGGAGGCTGATACAGATTCTGTATTGACAGCGGATGGCAAGTCTATTACCAAACAGGATATCATGTATGGCGATTATTATCCTAGCTCAGTTGAAAAACTGTATCTTGATGAAGCAGACGATTCTGGCAGTTCATCTGGAAAGGTCTACTGTCTTGTGCTAAGCTATGATGCATATTCATTTATAAATATCACGGGAAAATGCTATGTGGACGTGGCGGCTGCTGTAGACAACATCAAAGCGTCAAATCCGGAAATGGTTCAATACATTGGAATATGGAGGACGAAGAGCGAGGGGATACTGGCAGGATTTGCAGTCATGTTGCTGCTGTGCATCGTCATGTCAATATTTTCAATGGTCAACGCCGGCGTAAAGACAGGGAAGGAGACGATAACTCTCGGCAGATTTGAGAGGACTCCGACTGAGCTTGTGCTGGCTATGGCAGTATGCTCTGTTGCAGCAGCAGTAGGGATCTGCGTTGAAAGCGGTATTGCATCCATGTGTGTGAACCAGTATAGGAATTACACATTTGTATCAGAGAATATACAGTATATTGCGTTTCTGGTGCCGGTGGCATGCCTATATTCTGTGGCATTGTTTTTCTTTAATAATATAGTCGCTAAGGTGAAGGCGGGAACATTTTTTGCAGACTGTCTGATAATCCGCGCACTGAAGTGGATAGCAAGAAAGACGAAAGCTTGTTTCAGGTATGTGAAAAGTCATATGTCCCTGACGCAGAAGGGCGTATGGGCTTATATAGGTATAACTATAGTAGAGATAATTTTTGTGGCAATCCTGGCAGCAGGCAGCATGAGAGGCCTTCTTTGGGTGGTGATTTATATCATTTTAAAATGGCTGTGCATAGTCGGAATAGTGGCATATCTCATACAGACACAAGAGTTATACAAGTGCGCAAAGGAGATGGCGGAGGGCAATCTGGACAGGAAAGCGGACACAAGCAAAATGTTCTGGGTATTCCGCGCACATGGTGAACACCTCAACCAGATAAGAGACGGCATGTCAAAGGCTGTTGAGGCCAGAATGAAGAGCGAGCATTTGAAGACAGAACTCATAACAAATGTATCCCACGATATAAAGACCCCGCTTACCTCCATAATCAACTATGTAGATCTGCTGCAGAAGGACGATATGGATGAGAAGACAAGACAGGAATATATAGAAGTTCTCTCAAGGCAGTCTGCGAGATTGAAAAAACTCATAGAGGATCTGGTCGAGGCATCCAAGGCATCCACTGGCAATATCCAGATAAACTGGGCAGAGATAGATGCCAATATGCTGCTTGAGCAGGCTGTTGCAGAATATGAGGATAAACTTGCAAATGCCGGGCTTAAGGTCGTATTCACAAGATCAGAGTTGCCGGCAGTCATAAGAGCTGATGGACAGCATCTGTGGAGAGTATTTGATAATCTTCTGTGTAATATAAGCAAATATGCAATGCCGGGGACAAGGGTATATGCATCGGTGATAATCGATGACAGAAAGACCAGGATTGAGTTCAAGAATATATCCAGAGATCCGCTCAATGTGTCCAGTGATGAGCTCATGGAGAGATTTGTCCGTGGAGACAGCTCCAGAAATACGGAGGGAAGCGGACTGGGATTGTCTATTGCAAACAGTCTGTGTACACTGATGGGTGCAAAATTCAGATTGAGCATAGATGGTGATCTGTTCAAGGCAGTTATAACATTTGACTGCGGAACTCCGCAGAAGAAAACCAATCGTTAGAATAATGTGTGATCTGCAGGTTGAATTATGAAAAAATATTAGATTTTAGCACAAAACGTTATTGACAACTAATTTGAGTTAGGGCATACTAACCTTGATGATAATATTATCAACAATCAGAAGGAGGCGTGTATGATGACTAACGAAAGATTAGAGACGGACAAGAAGAGTATAGATGATACAGGTATCCAGCGTACAGAGATGCAGAAAGAGATCGTTATCAGCAGACTCAGGGAAATGGGATGCAGGATAACCAGACAGAGAATGATACTCCTTGACATAATACTCGGGGAAGAGTGTTCTTCCTGCAAGGAGATTTATTATAAGGCGACCAAGCAGGACAGTCGTATAGGCTCGGCTACAGTGTACAGAATGGTGAATACATTGGAGGATATAGGAGCCATCAACCGTAAAAACATGTATAAGGTTGCCTGTGGTGCCAACTGTGGTATAGAGGATGCCTGTGTCATTGAGCTTGATGATTCATCCAGCATTGAGCTTTCGGCCAAAGAGTGGAACAGGATAATCCGTGCAGGACTTATGGCTGGCGGATATATTGAGAATCAGATGGTGACAGGTGTCAATGTAAAGCCTTGTGGCTGTGGCTCATGTTGTTAATAACGAAGGAGATGATCTACAATGGGTGGAACAATATTGGTAGTGTGCATACTGGTGCTTATAGTAGTGGGTGCAGTTATCAGTTCTACAAAGCACTTTAAAGGAGAAGGAGGCTGCTGTGGCGGCGGTGGTTCCGTCAAGGTCAAGGGTGACAAGATAAAGGATGTTGTCGCCGTGAAGACTATTTACATAGAGGGAATGCACTGCAGCAACTGTTCAGATCGTGTACAGAATGCACTGAACAGTCTGAGCCAGGTGAACGCAAAAGTCGACCTCAAGAAGAAGCAGGCTATCGTTAAGCTCGGAAGAGAAGTATCTGATGATGAGCTTAAGAGCTGTGTAGAGAAGTGTGGATACTCAGTAACCGGTATAGGATAAAGTCTTGAATAAAAAATTGTAAAAAATTTTCAAAAAATTGTTGGCAATTCGAATAAGATGTGGTATTATCCATATTGTTGTTGAAAACACAACAGATAAGCGCGAGTGGCTCAGCGGTGGAGCATCTCCTTGCCAAGGAGAGGGTCGCGGGTTCGATTCCCGTCTCGCGCTCTGGATAATTTCCATGTTGCTAAAATTTTAAAAAAGTTGTTGACAGTTTGCTGGCGGTGTGATATTATCCATATTGTTGTTGGTAGCACAGCAGATAAGCGCGAGTGGCTCAGCGGTGGAGCATCTCCTTGCCAAGGAGAGGGTCGCGGGTTCGATTCCCGTCTCGCGCTCTTTTATATTAATTCACACTCAGGATTCAATCCTGATTTTTTTTTGCCCTCAGAAGCGATTGGTAATAAAATTTAAACATTTTTACTATTGAATAAATGACATGTAGTGATATAATCAATCACAATCGTTGAATATCAGAAAAAGTATAATTTTTACGAGGTAATGATTAAATTATGAAAGAGAGACTTAAGAATTTTCATCATTCAGCAGTTTTTATCTGTCTGGTTCTTGCAATTGTTCTGGACGTTGTTCTGGAAGCTCTTGGAAGACATTCGCTGTTTAAGGCGATATCGTATGTGTGGAATCAGCCGCTCATATTTCTGTATAACTGTTCGATCATTTTCTTTACGCTGACACTTTCGCTGCTCATGAGAAAGAGAATATTCGGATACTGCGTTATATCGTTTGCATGGCTGATACTTGGAATCACGAACTGCATAGTTCTGGGATTCAGAATAACGCCATTTTCAGCTATCGATATGCTTATGGCGAGGAATACGATAACTATCATAGACAAATATTTTAATGTATGGCAGATCGTGCTCATAGCTGCGCTTCTGTTCGTTGCGTTGGCAGCCATCATAGTTCTGTTCATAAAATCGCCGACGGTTACGGGCAATATATATAGAACGAGAACGACTGTGTTTATAGTTGCGACATTCTTCTGTGTAATGCTCTTCACCAAGATCGCGCTCAATGCACAGACTATATCAGATAATTTTGCAAACCTTGCAACGGCATACAACAATTATGGATTTGTATACTGTTTCTCAAACAGTGTGGTCGATGTAGGTATAGGACAGCCGAGTGATTACAGCGAGGATAAGATGCTTGAGATAAAGGATGATCTGGACAGTGTTGGCACAACGGATTCAAAGCATGGCAAGGACAAGCCAAACGTTATATTTGTACAGCTTGAGTCATTCATGGATCCGTCATATGTAAAATGCCTCACGTTCAATGAGAATCCTATTCCGAATTTCACAAAGCTGAAGGAGGAATGTACATCAGGATTCCTGACGATGCCGGCGATCGGTGCAGGTACAGCCAATTCGGAATTTGAGGTGCTCACGGGATTTAACGTGGCATATTTCGGTGCAGGTGAGTATCCATATAAGACCATACTTGGCAAGCAGACCATAGAGAGCATGGCGACACAGCTGAAGCTTGATGGTTATTCAACACATGCCATGCACAATCACGATGGTACATTCTATGACAGATACAAGGTGTATAAAAACATGGGATTTGATACATTTACCCCGATGGAGTATATGTACAATCTGGAGCATACTCAGAAGAACTGGGAGAAGGACAATGTCCTTACCGGTGAGATCATGAAGACTCTGTACTCCACCACTGGACGGGATTTCATATTCACCGTCAGCGTACAGGGACATGGAAGATACCCATCAGAGCTTGACGAGGAGAATTACAGTTACCCTATAAAGGTTGCCGGCACAGGCGATGAGAGTCTTGATACACAGTGGACATATTACTGTAACCAGCTCCACGAGATGGACGATTTCATTGGCAAGCTTATAGACAGACTTACGGCGTACGATGAGCCGGTCGTTCTCGTTATGTATGGAGACCATCTTCCTGGATTTGAGATCACAGAGGACGATATAACCAACGGAGACCTTTACCAGACAGAGTATTTTGTCTGGAGCAATATGAAGAACTTCCCGGTTGAGGATGAGGATATAGAGGCATATCAGCTCAGCACAAAGGTGTTTGATATGCTGGGATTTGAGAAGAGCTATGTGCAGAAGTTCCAGTCAAAGTACAAGCCGGGCGATGCAAACTATGATGATGATCTCGAGAACATTGAGTATGATATGCTTTATGGACAGAGATACATGTATCCTGATGGATGGCCATATGAGCCGACGAATATGAAATACGGCATAAGCAAGATCAGGATCTCGGAGATCACAAAGGGCGTGTATGTGCCACCGGTTGATGAAGAAGCGGATTTCACGGCAAATGATGGTTCCGGGGACGGCGAGAGTGCTGAGGAGCCACAGCCTATGAATGGATATTATATCCACGGAAGCAACTTCAATGAATGTACATTTGTGTGGATAGATGATGCCTTTTTGAAGGAGACTATCTATATAGATAGAGATACGCTGTTTCTTCCATATGAGGACTCGTTTGAGGCGGGCAAGGAGATATCCGTGGCGCAGGTCGGAGACGACAGTATAGATTTCGGAGTGGAAGACACTTATGTATATAAGGGAGATCCTGAAGATCCGGAGGACACAGAGACAAATGTGACCACGGAGACGGAAGAACTGCCTTGACAAGAACTATATAATTTGTTAGCATGTTTAAAAAGTTACATCACCCAACGCGATAAGTGTTGGGTGATGTGTTTTCTCTATTAAGGCTAATTGACGTACATAATGAGCACAATGCTCTTATTAAATATTTTACAGAAAGAGAGAGAAGAAAATGGGTAAGATTATTGGCGAAGGAATTACATTTGATGACGTTTTATTGGTACCTGCTTATTCTGAGGTATTACCAAATGACGTTGACCTTACAACACAGCTGACACAGAAGATTAAGTTGAACATTCCTCTTATGAGTGCCGGTATGGACACAGTTACAGAGCACAGAATGGCTATTGCCATGGCTCGTCAGGGTGGTATCGGAGTTATCCACAAGAACATGTCCATAGAGAAGCAGGCAGAGGAAGTTGACAAGGTAAAGCGTTCAGAGAACGGTGTAATATCAGATCCATTTTACTTATCTCCAGAGCATACACTGGCAGATGCTGACGAGCTTATGAGCAAGTTCAGAATCTCAGGTGTACCTATCACAGAGGATGGCAAGCTTGTTGGAATCATAACCAACCGTGACCTGAAGTTTGAGAAGGACTACACCAAGAAGATCAAGGAGTCAATGACATCTGAGGGTCTTGTTACAGCAAAGGAGGGAATCACACTTGACGAGGCTAGAGAGATCCTTGGAAAGGCTCGTAAGGAGAAGCTTCCTATCGTTGATGACGATTTCCACCTGAAGGGACTCATCACGATCAAGGATATTGAGAAGCAGATCAAGTACCCATATTCAGCACATGACGCACAGGGCAGACTTCTCTGTGCAGCAGCAGTAGGATGTACAGCCAACATCCTCGACAGAGTTGCAGAGCTCGTATCAGCAAAGGTTGATGCGATAGTTATAGATACAGCACATGGACATTCAGCCAACGTTCTGAGAACTTTCAAGATGGTTAAGGAGAAGTATCCTGACCTTCAGGTTATTGCCGGTAACGTTGCAACAAGATCAGGCGCACAGGCTATGATCGACATGGGTGTAGATGCAGTCAAGATCGGTATCGGACCTGGTTCTATCTGTACAACAAGAGTTGTTGCAGGTATCGGTGTACCACAGATCACAGCTATCATGCAGGCATATGATGCAGCTATGAATGCCGGAATCCCTGTTATCGCAGATGGCGGTATCAAGTATTCAGGAGATATCACAAAGGCTCTGGCAGCAGGTGCCAACGTATGTATGATGGGAAGTCTGTTCGCAGGTACAGATGAGGCTCCTGGTGATTTCGAGCTTTATCAGGGACGTAAGTACAAGGTATACAGAGGTATGGGATCTATAGCAGCCATGGAGAATGGTTCTAAGGACAGATACTTCCAGGAGAACGCAAGAAAGCTTGTCCCAGAGGGCGTTGAGGGCCGTGTGGCATACAAGGGATCACTTGAGGATACAGTATTCCAGCTCATCGGTGGACTTCGTTCAGGTATGGGTTACTGCGGAGCAAAGAACATTGCAGAGCTTCATGAGAAGGCAGAGTTCGTCAAGATTTCAGCAGCTTCACTCAAGGAGAGCCATCCACATGATATCCATATCACAAAGGAAGCTCCTAACTACAGTGTAGAGTAATAGAAATTTGCATAGATGATTTCAGATAAGAGGATGCATATCTGTCAGATATGCATCCTTTTTTCTTGACACCGTTCTGTTATGTGAGATAATGAAGAATGGGTGTCTTAGAAAAGAGGTGTTTGGATATTTATGAAGGTAAACAATCCAGGTAAAAAAGATCTTGACCAGCTTGTGATGCTTGAGCAGGAGACATTTCCTGAGGCTGAGGCAGCAAGCCGGGAGTCTATAGAGCGAAGACTGAAGGCGCACAGAGAAACTTTCTGGGTGCTCAAGAAGGACGGGCGAATAATAGCAGGTATAAATGGTATTACTACTAATGAGAAGGATTTGAGCGATGCCATGTATACGGGCGAGGACTTCTACGACAAGAAGGGTCGCTGGCTTATGATATTCGGCGTGTCAACTCTGCCGGACTATCAGCACAATGGATATGCGGCGAAGATAATGCATGAGGTTCTTCAGGAGACGGTCAAATGTAAACTCGACGGAGTCGTCCTCACATGTAAAGAGAACATGATCCCATTCTACGAACAATTTGGTTTTGCGGATGAGGGCGTGAGTGAATCTGAGCATGGCGGTGTCGTCTGGCATCAGATGAGGATAAGGCGCAGAGATATAAAACGTGATTATAAGCAGGATGTGATTGATTGTATAGTGATAGTAGTTGTGGCCGCCGTACTGGCATTTCTGCTGGGACGATTTGTGATATTAAACTGTAATGTACCTACTGGTTCCATGCTTGAGACAATACAGCTTGGAGACAACATAATAGGAAGCAGGCTTACATATAAGTTCTCTGATCCTGAGCGTGGCGATATAGCCATATTCAAGTGGCCGGACGATGAGTCCCAGGTATATATCAAGAGAATCATAGGACTGCCGGGTGAGACCGTGGAGATCATAGATGGTAAGGTATATATAAATGAAAGTGATACTCCGCTCAAGGAGGATTATCTGAGTGATGAGGCAAGGACTGACGTAAGATCGTTTGGACCGTATCAGGTTCCTGAGGACTGTTACTTTATGCTGGGAGACAACAGACCAAACTCAGCGGATGCCAGACTTTGGGAGAATACCTATGTGAAGCGTGACAAGATACTTGCCAAAGCAGAATTTGTGTATTTCCCATTTTCACAGATAACATGGCTTGGAAACGGAGCAGAGTATTAGATTGTATGTCATGATGGATAATCAGAGGAGATGGTCACATGAACAGAGTAAGATTTGACATGCATTGTCATACGGCTGAGGGATCACCCGATGCCAAAGTAAAGATTCTTGATTATATTGATCTGTTAAAGCAGCGTGGTTTTCACGGAATGCTGGTCACAGACCATGATTCATATTCCGGATACAAAGCGTACTTAAGGCAGAAAGATAAGGTGAAGGATTTCGCTGTGCTCAGAGGTATTGAGTATGATACGTTTGACTATGGACATTTCCTCATCGTACTGCCATCAGATACACCTGAGGAGGTGTACGACCTGTTTGAACACAGGGGCATGGCGCTTATCAGGGTGATATGGCTTGTGCACGAGTGCGGCGGTATACTTGGCCCAGCTCATCCATTTGGCGAGAAGTTCATGAGCTTTGGCAGCACGAGAAGGCTTGGCATGATAGAGCACAGACTATATGCACAGCATTTTGACTTCATAGAGGGATATAATTGCTGTGAATCAGCCAAGAGGAATAAGATGGCCAGAAGGCTTGCGTCATACTATGATATACCTGTTTTTGGTGGAAGCGATGCCCATAAGGAGAACTGTGTCGGACTTGCAGGTACATATCTTCCGGATTATATACATTCGGAGGATGATCTGATAAATTATATAAATGACGGCAATCATCCCGAGGTTGGCGGAAAGAGATACCCGAAGACCTTGAAGGACAAGATAGGACCTGCCGGCAAATTCCTGACGTATGGATTTTATTTATACAATATATATGGCGCATTCCGAAATTATCCTGCGAGATGTCGCGCATACTTTGCGGCATCGGCAAAACTGAAGGCAAAAATGAAAAGTAACTGTTCAGACAGGGGACTGGATAGCAAAAAATAAAAGCAAAAACAGAAAGGGCGATTATGAATAAGAAGGAAAGAAGTAATTTTACGGGGACGCTGGGCTTTGTTATGGCAGCAGCGGGAAGTGCGGTAGGACTTGGTAATATATGGAGGTTCCCATATCTTGCGGCAAAGGACAACGGTGGTGTGTTTATACTTGTGTATATAATACTTGCGCTTACATTTGGATTCACACTGCTCACAACAGATATTGCAATAGGAAGAAAGACTCGGCAGGGACCGCTCACAGCTTATGGTCTTATACATAAGAAGTGGAAATGGCTTGGCGGTCTGGCGTGGATCGTACCGGTCATAATCCTTCCATATTACTGTACTATCGGAGGATGGGTTCTGAAGTATATGACAGCATATTTTACAGGTCAGACAGAGGCTGCCACTGGTGACGGTTATTTCACCGGTTTTATAACAGCCCAGACTGCGCCTATAGTATTTGCACTTATATTCCTTACGGCCACAGGCGTTGTCGTATTCTGTGGTGTTGAAAAGGGAATAGAGAAGTTTAGCAAGGTGCTCATGCCGATATTGGTAATTCTTATAATTGGAATTTCGATCTATTCACTGACGATCAAGCATACCGGTGATGATGGTACGATCAGAACAGGAATTGATGGACTGAAGGTATATTTGATTCCTGATTTTAAGGGAATGACATTCAGGGATATATTCATGGTTGTAATGGATGCCATGGGACAGCTCTTCTTCTCGATAAGTGTCGCTATGGGTATCATGGTTGCGTATGGCTCATATGTTAAGAAGGATGTTAACCTTATGAAGTCGATCAATCAGATAGAGATATTTGACACGGCAGTGGCTTTCCTTGCTGGTCTGATGATAGTCCCTGCGGTGTATGTGTTCTCTGGAACGGAAGGCATGTCAGCGGGCCCTGGACTTATGTTCATATCTCTGCCAAAGGTATTCAATGCCATGGGTAAGGTCGGAACAGTCATCGGAGCCCTGTTCTTCATCATGGTTACATTTGCGGCGATCACATCCTCAGTATCGGTCATGGAAGCGATAGTGTCAGGACTTATGGATAAGTTCCATCTCACGAGAAAGAAGAGTGCGGTCATAACAACTGTATATGCGGTTGTCGGAATGTTGGTCGTATGTTTCGGTTACAACATATGGTACTTTGAGCTCAAGCTTCCAAATGGAGCTACAGCCCAGATCCTCGATGTGATGGATTACCTGAGTAACAACATCTTCATGCCGCTTGTGGCTATCCTGTCATGTATACTTATCGGCTGGGTAGTGAAGCCTAAGACGGTTATAGACGAGGTTACAAGAAATGGCGAGAAGTTTGGAAGAAAGAAGCTCTATATTGTCATGGTAAAGTTTGTGGCACCAATACTGCTTGCATTGCTGCTTCTCCAGTCATTTGGAATTGACTTTGTACAGTTTGTTACAAATCTGTTCAAATAGAACAATATAGTTTATAATGTAGAGGCGTTTGTCATGTGAGTGATGAAGGCCTCTATATTTTTGTCATAAGGAATGTCATTGCAGGATATTTATACCGGGTTTACGGATTTAATGGGAGAATGATGGATGAACAACAGGGATGATTTGATATATCTTGCCCCGATGGAGGGGATAACAGGATACATATACAGAAATGTACATCACAAATATTTCGGCGGCGTTGACAAATACTTTATGCCGTTCATTGCCCCGGCGAAAGGACGTCCTCTCAGAAACAGGGAACTAAGGGATGTGCTGCCGGAAAACAATCAGGGGATAAATGTGGTGCCGCAGCTTCTGACCAACAGTGGCGAGGGATTTGTGAAGGCTGCAAAGTTCCTGAAGGAGCTTGGATATAACGAGGTGAATATCAATCTCGGCTGTCCGTCAAAAACTGTAGTAACGAAGTATAAAGGCTCGGGTCTACTGTATGATACAGAGAGACTTGACAATTTCTTATATGAAGTATTTGCCGCCGACGTGATGGATGTGTCTATAAAGACCAGAATAGGAAGAGACAGTTCTGTGGAGTTTGAGGATATCATAGAAATATATAAGAAGTATCCGATAAGTGAGCTGATCATACATCCGAGAATACAGACGGATTTCTACAAGAATACGCCAAACATGGAAGTGTTTGCCGAAGGTGTGGCTTCATATGGAAGACCAGACACAGTGTGCTACAACGGAGATATAAACAGTGTGGTGGATTATGACAGGTTCACGGGCGATTTTCCTGATATAAGTAAGGTTATGATAGGCAGGGGGATAATAGCTGATCCTTGTCTGGCGGAGCGGATAAAAGAAGAGTGTGGCGACAGTACATATGACTGGAACAGATTTTTCATATTCCACGATGAACTTTACAGGAATTACTGTGAGTCGGATGTGGGCAGGGGCAACACGATGTTCAAGATGAAGGAGCTGTGGGCTTACTGGTCGAGGCTGTTTTATGATGTGGAGGGAGCTGAGAGGGCTCTTAAGAAGATCCGGAAGACTAGAGATAATGGTGAGTATGAGGCGGCAGTCAGGATGCTGGCTGCACTGTGCAGATAGGAGATGATATCATGGGATGTCTTGGAAATTGTATATGGTTTTTATGTGGCGGAATATTGAGCGGACTTTCGTGGGGGGCAAGCGGGGTGCTGTGCTGTATAACGATAATAGGGATTCCGATTGGGATGCAGTGCTTTAAGTTTGCAGGACTTGCATTTTTTCCATTTGGAAAAGAGATAGTGTATGGAGGCGGGGCTGGCTCGCTGATCGCGAATATCATATGGCTGCTCTGCTGCGGAATACCTATGGCGGTAGAGAATGCCTGCCTGGGGCTGCTGCTTTGCATAACGATAGTCGGAATTCCATTTGGGCTTCAGTTCTTTAAGATCGCCAAGCTGGCGCTCATGCCTTTTGGTGCAGAGATTGTGGGATGATGGTGGAAATATACATAAATATAGTTGACAGAACTTGAATCACTAGAATATAATAATGTGGCGTCAGATATGTGCTGACGCCATATATAAGGCAATGACGAAGAGAAGTAGCATAGATTATCGCCCACAGAGAGCCGGTGGTGGTGGGAGTCCGGCGGAGTGAATATATGTGAATAACACTTTACCAGCCGCAAGCTGAAAGATATAGCCCATAGCGGGATACGTGTTTTATGTCGAGTAGGGGAGCCGTAGCTGCACGATACGCAGAGAGGTCATGAGCAAGGTGACTGAGAGGGACTGGGACGCGATGCTTTGAATATACGAAGATCGTGTAACGGTAAATCAGGTGGTACCGCGGACATTAAAGCAGACAAGTAACCGACAGGTAGTTTGAGAGAGCTTATGTTCGTCCTGAATATTTGCATATGTATATGTGCATCTGATTCAGGATGAACATAAGCTTTTTCTATTTGCAAGAGAAATAACAGCCAGTGCGTAATCCTGAAAAAGCCAAAGTGGACATAAAGCCACAGGCAAATAGTAAAGAAAAGGAGAGAACAGATGACAATCGAGAACATTTATCGTAACAGAACAATGAACGAGATCACTGAGGGCGATGTGGGAAAGACACTTAAGGTTGCCGGATGGGTAGAGAATATCCGTGACCACGGTGGAGTATCATTTATCGATCTTCGTGATATGTATGGCGTGCTCCAGGTAGTAATGAGAGACACATCCCTGCTTGACGGAATAACAAAGGAGGATTGTGTATCAATCGAGGGTATCGTTGAGCACAGAGATGAGGAGACATACAATCCTAAGATCCCTACAGGTACTATTGAGCTTGAGGCAAAGACTGTAGAGATACTTGGCAAGGTATATAAGCAGATTCCATTTGAGATCCAGACATCCAAGGAGACACGTGAGGATGTGAGACTCAAGTACAGATATCTTGACCTCAGAAACAAGAAGGTTAAGGACAACATGATTTTCAGAAGCCAGGTCATCAGCTACCTTCGTCAGAAGATGACTGAGATGGGATTCCTTGAGATCCAGACACCTATCCTCTGCGCATCATCACCTGAGGGTGCAAGAGATTACATCGTGCCATCAAGAAAGTTCAAGGGCAAGTTCTATGCACTTCCACAGGCACCACAGCAGTACAAGCAGCTCCTCATGGTATCAGGATTTGACAAGTACTTCCAGATTGCTCCTTGTTTCAGAGATGAGGATGCGAGAGCAGATCGTTCACCTGGTGAGTTCTACCAGCTTGACTTTGAGATGAGCTTTGCAACACAGGAGGATGTATTTAAGGTTGGAGAGGAAGTCCTCTCAGCAACATTTGAGAAGTTTGCACCTGAGGGCGCAGTGGTTACACAGGCTCCATATCCTATCATCAGCTACAAGCAGGCTATGCTTGAGTTCGGTACAGATAAGCCTGACCTCAGAAACCCACTCAGAATAATAGACCTCACAGACTTCTTCCAGAGATGTACATTCAAGCCATTCCATGGCAAGACAGTGCGTGCCATCAATGTACACAAGAAACTTTCAAAGGGACAGCATGAGAAGATGCTCAAGTTTGCACAGAGCATCGGCATGGGCGGTCTTGGATACCTAGAGATCCTTGAGGATATGTCATACAAGGGACCTATCGACAAGTTCATTCCTGATGATATGAAGGGTGAGATCGCAGAGCTTGCAGGCCTTCAGCCTGGAGATACTATTTTCTTCATCGCAGACGTGGAGGAGCTTGCAGCGTCATTTGCAGGACAGATCAGAATTGAGCTTGGCAACAGACTTGACATCAACGAGAGGAACGCATTCCGTTTCTGTTATATAAATGACTTCCCAATGTACGAGTATGACAAGGAGAGCAAGAAGATCATCTTCACTCACAATCCGTTCTCAATGCCACAGGGCGGACTTGAGGCGTTAAATGAGAAGGATCCACTTGATATCCTGGCTTACCAGTACGACATCGTCTGCAACGGTATCGAGCTTTCATCAGGCGCTGTAAGAAACCACGACATGAAGATCATGGTCAAGGCATTTGAGATCGCAGGATACACAGAGGATGATCTGAAGGAGAAGTTCGGAGCACTCTACAATGCATTCCAGTTCGGAGCACCACCTCATGCAGGTATGGCTCCTGGTGTGGACAGAATGATCATGCTTCTCAGAAACGAGGAGAATATCAGAGAGGTCATCCCATTCCCAATGAATGGAAATGCACAGGATCTTATGTGCGGAGCACCTGGCGAGGTTACAGAGCAGCAGCTCCGTGAGGTTCACATTAAGGTCAGACAGTAAAAAGGCCGGACGGCACTTGTAGTTCGAGATATGGATATGAAAACATATATACAAACACATTCAGTTACCTTCACTTCAGCTTGCTTACATTTGCATGCTGCGAAAACCGCGATAAGAGCGGTGCGGTCTTCGCAGCAGCAGTAAGCGCTGAAGATCAGTCACTTTCATTATCGTTTGTATATATGTTTCATATCTTATGTATCAAGAACTACAAGTGCCTGTTTTTTTGACATGTACTTGTGTATAAAACCGGTTTTAATTGTTTTTATGAGAATTGTAAGAGGAGGCTTTTGACGATGGCAGGTTTTCTTATAAAGGACACAACTAGGGAAGAACGAGAGCAGATAGTCGCTGATTCTCTGGGGAATATTGACGCTTACTGTGATGGCTGTATGTGTGGTATCACAGAGATGTACCAGGATTATATTGACGGGAAGAAAGAGCTTCGTGAGATAAATATGGAGTTCAATGCGAGATATGTTCGGGATGAGAATATGGATGGACGGAAGTAAGCGTATGGTGACAACTTTAATAATAAGTATGTTGCAGAGCTGGAAAAGCCATGTTAATATGGACATACAGTTAGTTGGTTTACATTACATCAATAAATAAGAATTAAAAAGGGGAAATTTATATGGGGATACGAAAAGAAATATTTATAGTTGCTGCGATGCTCTCCATTATGGCGTGTACGGCCTGTGGAAATTCAGGTGGAAATGTTTCAGAAACAAATGGTGCGGAGACCTCGACCGGTGTGGAGAGCGGAATAATAGAGCAGCCACAGGTCATGTATGATGGACACATCTATTATTACAATGCAACCGGAAGAGATGAGAAATTGCCGGAAGGATACGAGATCGCGGGAACGATAAAAAAGGTCGACAGCAAAGACTATCCTGCAGAGAATTTTGCGGCAGCAGGCGTGGATCTTGAAGCTGGACAGGAAATATATATCAGCACAACTGAGAAGAATGTCATTTATCTGAAATATGACAGCGGATATGCGAGGTTTGAGAGAAGTCCTGAGGATGCTGCAGCGGAAGAACAGGATGAGACGGAGGTTGCAGAGAAAGAGAATGAGATAGAGGGGAATAGTGAAATGGCAGATAATATGGATGATGCTATGGCAGAAAATTATGGAGAATATGGATTTGGAGAAGACGGAGAATTCGACTTTGACAGTATATTGGGGATAGATCAGCTTGACCTGAACTACGAGGCACATGTTGCAGGATTTGACGGAGAGAGCTTTTTGTATAGTGTGCATATTGATGGCGGTGTCACAGATGAGAAGGTAGATGAGATCCAGCAGGTGATGGCGGATTATTCTTCACAAAATGGTGATGAAGAAAACTATATGGGGTATATTGATATATATAAGGGCGAAGACCAGATAATGATATACCTTGATCTTGGCGGCGTATCAGAAGAAAATAGCAACATGGCGGTAACGGGTATACTGAACGCACTTAACAGTGTCTCAGGTATAAAGAGTGTTATCATAAACGAAGAGATGTAGAAAAAAGAAAACATGTGTGAAAAGTCTATGATGTTTATTCTGAAATCACAAAGTAATTTTTGACTATCTTTTCAAAAGTTCTGAGTCGAACTTTCTACTTCATAAGCGTTTTTTTTATTTCATGCTTATGAAGTAGAGAATTTTTACCTTATCGTAAATTCGCAAGATAAATTATATGTATCGTAATCCCAATCTCTTTCACTTTCAAAGAACGCAAATTGTTTAATCAAACGATAGTGTCCAGCAGGCAATTCTCCATAAAAACTTTTAACATCAATTTCTAATGTTAATCGTTCGTTAGGATTAATAAAACAATCCTTTTCATTGCTCTTTGAGGGGTCATCAAGCTGTTTAAGTTGATACCAAGTGCCGGATTGTTCAGCTTCTATTTCAAAATAATTTGGTGAATATCGGTATTCTTTATCAGAAGTATTTTCTATTAGAAATGAAAGGTGCTTCAAATCTAAATCCTTTTCTGTACTCATTGAAATCTTCAAATCACCCAAAGTGTCAAGTGCTTCTTCACTTCCATAAGGAGAAACCTCATATTCTTCGGAATAATCTTGTACTACATGGTTATCACTGTCCTTTGCTTGACTGCACCCAACAATACACACCAATAACGATAAGTTTAGAAACATACATATTATTTTTTTCATTTGTCCTTATCTCCTTTCTTTTAAATTTATAATAGCAATAAAATGTCTATTTTCAATCAACTTTCATTGCAATTTATTTTTACTGTAACACATGCTCCCCCTGCTTCGTTATTAGCAATTTGGATATTTCCGCCATGTCTTTCACTTAAAATCTTACTAATATTCAGCCCTAATCCCAAATGTTCAGTAGATATATCTTTCGATGATTTATAAAATGGTAATGTCGCTTTTTCAATATTAATATTTTTAAACCCGCAACCATCATCTGAAACAGATATAACTAAATTATTATTCTCTATTACTGCGCTAATAGCAATATCACTTTTTGCGTATCTAATACTATTAGAGAGTAAATTTTCATAAATCTGCATGACTGTATTTAAATTGATAAACAAGGTTATATTATCACCGCTTGTAGTAATTGAAAAATGTTTGTCATAACAAAGTGCTTCTGCTGTGTTATTAAAATTATCAATAAGTGCATGAAATGTAATCTGTTGCCGTGGAATATCAATATCCTCTAACCTATATAAGTTCGTCATAGCATTTACATATTTTTCAAGACGTGAAACATTTTTTGACATTACTGATATTTCATCTAATATTTCTTCTTGTGATACTAAGCCTTTGGGAATAAAGGAAAGCAGCATAGTAGCATGACCCTTTAGTAAAGTCAAAGGAGTGCGTAAGTCATGTGAAAAAGCAGCGTTTAGACGGCGCTGTTCAGCAAATTGTCGAAACATAGTTTCATTATTTTTCGCCAAACAGTCTTTCATTTTTTCAAAGGCATGACAGAGTTTTCCCATTTCATCATTTAATGGATATGATAACGTAAAATCTAAGTCATTTGCTTCAATTTTATGATACGCATTAGTTAATAGCTTAATAGGTTTCGATATTTTTTTTTTATAAAAAAATGTTACACAACATATCATATTAATAGATAATACGATAGGAATAATTGCAACATTTAATGAACCTAAAACACTGTCAATAAGCCTATCCCGGTTTGTAAAATTAGGTGAAACTTCGATATATGAAACATGGTTCGGATAGACATATTCGTGTACTGGGCGTTCTTTTTGATAATCAACATTGAACTTGCATATCTCGTTTCCTTTCGTATCAAATATTGTGTATTTTGTTTGGTCATTACTATAAGCGGCGGTAAATGAACCATTTTCCGGTATATCATACCTTGTTGACATATTTTCATACTTATAGTTCAAATTTATTCTGTATTTGTCAACCATTGAAATTAAAAGTATACAAATAATTATTCCAATCAACAACGAAAACAAAGCATAAAGAACAAAGGACATCCTAATACTCATGCTATTTAACCGATTGAACCATCTGCTTCTCTTTAATTTTTCCATTTATATCCGCACCCCCAAACAGTTTCAATGTAAGGTCTATCGCCTAAAGATAAAAATTTTGCCCTAATACGTCTGATATGTTCTGTAACAACTGTATTATCACCAATGCCGTCTAATCCCCAAACTTTTTCATAAATAGTTTCCCGGTCAAAAACAATTCCTTTGTTTTGTGAAAGGAAAGATATTATATCAAATTCCTTTTTGGTAAAAGCCATATCCTTATTATGATAAAACACAATACGTGAGGAATAATCTATAACCATATCTTCATCAAATTGCACCTTTGAAGATGTATTGTGTCTTTTTTCTCTGCGAAGATGTGCTGCAATGCGAGCTTCTAATTCATCAACAGAAAATGGTTTTATTACATAGTCGTCTGCGCCAATAGAAAATCCTTTTATTTTATCACTATCTTCAATGCGTGCTGTTAAAAAAATTATAGGGCATGAAACATAATCCCGTATTCTTTCACAAACAGTAAATCCATCAATATCTGGCATATTAACGTCTAACAAAATAATGTCAGGTTTTTTTTCTACTTCTTTTAATGCAGCATTTCCTGCTGTTGCAGTATATACCGTATATCCAAGTTTGCTGAAATAGCAATACAGCATTGATACAATTTCTTTTTCATCGTCTACAATTAAAATACTCTGCGCCATAAATATGCCTCCATTGTGAATATCTGATTTAAGATTATCAAACAAAAATCTATTTCTAATCAATTTCTTTAATTTTCGATGTCATTAGATATTATATATGGCAATATGAGTTGTAGCAACCTTACTCTGCATGTTTTATGCTCTATTGCCATCAATACTATGATATGTGTAATCATATCTCAAAGAAAAGAGGAACAGTAAAATGTAATAGGGTGAAAAATATGAAGCAGGATAAAGTGAAGTATGATTTTAAGGCTTTCGGGCAAGCCATTAAAGCAGCAAGAAAAGCAAAGGGAATATCACGCAATCAGTTAGCCGACACACTGAATATTGCGCCCAGGTATATCGCGTCCATTGAAAACAGCGGGCAGCACCCAAGTTTACAGATTTTATATGAGCTTGTAACCCTGCTTGACGTATCAGTAGACCAGTTCTTTTTCCCGGAACGGGAACAAGAGAAGTCCACACGCCGCCGTCAGCTCGATACCATGCTTGACACAATGAGCGAAACAGACTTAAAAATCATGTCTGCTACTGCAAAAGGCATAGAGGAAGCCAACAATGACAGGACGGGGGAATAAAGTTCCCTCGTTTTTGTCTGCATAAAGTGAATGAAGCGCCGCAGAATTGCGGCGTTTTTCTTTTGCGCTTTTTGGCATACTGGGAGTTCCGTTGTAGTGATAAGTGAGGAAAAAACTTTCTTAGCAAGCATAGGAAAAGAGTACCCTTTTCCGTATTTTCGCCCTCCCGTCCTGCGGTGCGTCGGTTGAAAATTGCTTGTTGGGAAGTATGGAGGAGATTGAGACGTATATAGGCAATATAGAGTCTGGAAAGAGCGGAAGCATAGATATCCTCACGAATGCCGTGGTGACGACTGCTGCGAGCGGTGATATGTCAAAGGTGATAGTTACATATGAGGACAAAGAGGGGAATGAGACGACGATTGAGGGGAATTTCAAGGCGACTGTGGAATCTCCGGTGTATGACAATGTAGAGAAGATAAAGGACAGCACAAAAAGCAGTGGTAAAAAGGTGTTATATGGTGTAATTGCTGTGGTTATAGTGATAGCTCTGTTATGTATATGTGCAATAAGAAAGCACAGGAGAAAAAGGAGATTCTTGATGAATTTTAGATTCCGGTCACGGGGAGAGAGTTTATAAGGAGATAGATTGTATGGGGTGGATATGGCATTTGTGTCTTATGAATATGAAGAGAAGAAAGATCAGAACATTTCTCACCGTTCTCGGCGTGATGATAGGTGTTATATCGGTTGTAGCACTTCTGGCTGTGGGAATCGGAGTCAAGAACGAGATGATAGATTCTGCGGTTGCAAGTGGAAGTGTCAACCAGATAACGATATACAGTGAGACCGGAAGTAAGCATAAGGATCGAATGATAACGGACAGAACGATATCTACATTGACAGATCTTGCAAATGTGGATGGTTGTTATCCTCTGTATGAGGTTCCTGTGAGTATGAAGTATGGGGAGTATGAATACTTTGGCAATCTTGTGGGTGTGCCGGGAAATGAGCTTGATGGCTGGAGTCTGGCCTATGGGGAAAACAGCAATTCTTCACATGGGACACCTGAACTGATCTCGGGCAGCAGTGTGGGCAAAATGTTCTTCAATCAAAAGATATTTGACAGTTACGAGAAGAGAGAGAATAAGAGTATTGCGTCCCTTGTCAGAAAGAGATTTGACACGACCGTCGGATGGAGCGGTGAAAGTGACAGGATATTCAAACTGAAGCTCGCCGGGGTTTTATCTGATGGAGATACGGATAACAGCTCTGACAATGCTTCTGCTGACACTTCTTATGACAGCGCAGTTCAGGATGAAGAGTCTGACGAATCGCTGGACATCTCTGACAGCTACAGCGAGAAGTCTCAGACGATATACTGTGATATGGATTCACTGAAAAGCCTGCTCAGAAAGGTCAGCGCCGATGGCAAGCTGTACGGTCAGCCGGTGGATGGCAATGGCAACAGCTACCGTGAATTTGTCTACACATCAGCGGTGGTGATCGTAGATGATATAAATAACGTCGATGCGATGGTAAAAAAGCTTCAGGACATGGGGTATCAGACAGAGAATTCCAAGGAATATCTGGACACGATACAGAAGTACCTCAAGATGATACAGCTTCTTCTCGGCGGAATCGGAATGATAGCACTTATTGTGGCTGTCATAGGAATAAGCAACACCATGACGACCTCTGTATTCGACCGGGTAAACGAGATCGGTATATTGAAGGTCCTCGGCTGCGACATAGACGAGCTCAGACTTCTGTTCCTCATTGAGGCCGCAGTGATAGGACTTGTCGGAGGCGTCCTCGGAGTATTATCCTCCTACGGAGTGAGAATAGTGGTGAATAAAGCCGCCGTCTCCATGTTCAACCTTGCAAAAGGAACCCAGATAGCCATGATCCCATGGTGGCTTGCACTGACCGGAGTCCTCGGCTCCGTGATCCTCGGAGTGGCAGCAGGCTATTTCCCAGCAAGATGGGCCTCAAAACTAAGACCAATAGACGCCGTGACAAGGAGGTAAAAGGTCACAAAATTATCGCAAACATAAAGAAAAAGCCAGAAAGATACAAAAAAGCCCTATAAGAAAGTAAATTAGCTCGTACCCTGTAAGGGTGTGGGGCCATCGTTAGTTCAGAAAGTCGAGTGTGATGGAACATATCATTACAGGGTACGGGCTTCATTATCTCAAAGGACTTTTCGTCCGTTTTCGTCCTACTTCCTATTGGCTCTGTAACGGAGAGTATGGTCAAGAATCTTCTTACGGATTCTGAATGACTTTGGTGTGATCTCCAGAAGCTCATCAGTGTCGATGAAGTCAAGAGCCTGCTCAAGACTCATCACCTTTGGAGGTGAAAGCTTGAGAGCATCATCTGATCCTGAAGAACGTGTGTTGGTAAGCTGCTTCTTCTTGCAGACATTGACCTCCATGTCCTCAGCACGAGGATTCTCACCTACAACCATACCGGCGTAAACCTGCTCACCAGGTCCGATGAACAGTGTTCCACGCTCCTGTGCGTTGAAAAGACCATATGTGATCGAAGTACCTGACTCGAATGCGATGAGTGATCCCTTTGAACGGTAGCTCATGTCACCCTTGTATGGAAGATACTCGTCAAATGTTGTGTTGATGATACCTGTACCCTTGGTAGCTGTCATGAAGTCACCACGGAATCCGATAAGTCCACGGGATGGAACAGAGAACTCAAGTCTTGTGGTTCCATTTCCTGTAGGAGCCATTCCCTGAAGCTCACCCTTTCTCTGGTTCAGCATGTTGATGATAGTACCTGCAAATTCGTCAGGAACATCTATATAAGCGATCTCAAATGGCTCAAGCTTATGTCCGAGCTCATCTTCCTTGTAGATAACCTCAGCCTTACTTACTGCAAATTCATAACCTTCACGTCTCATGTTCTCGATGAGGACTGACAGGTGAAGCTCACCACGGCCTGAAACCTTGAAAGCCTCAGTTGTGTCAGTCTCCTCAACTCGGAGGCTGACATCTGTGTTCAGCTCTCTGAAAAGTCTCTCACGAAGATGTCTTGATGTTACGAACTTACCTTCCTTGCCTGCGAGAGGAGAGTCATTTACCATGAATGTCATGGCGATGGTTGGCTCAGAAATCTTCTGGAAAGGAATTGGGTCAGGATTCTCAGGGGAGCAGAGAGTATCACCTATCTGTACATCTGCGATGCCTGAAACAGCAACGATAGAACCTATCTGTGCTTCCTTAACCTCTATCTTGTTAAGACCCTCATACTCGAAAAGCTTTCCGATACGAACCCTCTCCAGCTTGTCCGGGTCATGCTCATTTACTATGACAAGATCCTCATTTACCTTGAGGACACCATTGTCGACCTTGCCGACACCGATACGTCCAACGTACTCGTTGTAGTCGATTGTGCTGACAAGCATCTGTACACCTGCCTCAGGATCGCCTGTAGGAGCAGGAATGTAATCAATTATAGTGTCGAACAGAGGCTTCATGTCTGTGCCTGGCTCGGATGAGTCAAGTGTTGCATAACCGGACTTGGCAGAAGCAAATACAAATGGACAGTCAAGCTGATCTTCATTTGCATCAAGCTCGATGAGAAGCTCAAGAACTTCGTCAACGACCTCATCAGGGCGTGCCTCCGGACGATCACATTTATTTACACATACGATAACTGCAAGATTAAGCTCAAGAGCTTTCTTCAGAACGAACTTGGTCTGTGGCATAGGACCCTCAAATGCATCAACAACGAGGATTACTCCGTTTACCATCTTAAGAACTCGCTCAACCTCACCGCCGAAGTCTGCATGACCCGGAGTATCAATGATGTTGATCTTGGTGCTTCCATATGTTACGGCAGTATTCTTGGAGAGGATAGTGATTCCTCTTTCACGCTCGATATCGTTGGAATCCATGACACGCTCAGCGACCTCCTGATTGTCACGGAACACACCGCTCTGCTTTAAGAGCTCGTCTACAAGTGTTGTTTTACCGTGGTCAACGTGGGCGATGATAGCCACATTTCTGATATCATCTCTTGTTATCTTCATAATTTTCACTCTTTCTTTCAAATTTAGTCTACTTTACAACGGTTAACATTCTAGCATAGTGAAAAAACCAATGCAATAATTATAATGTACAAAAATGTTGTAAAAATGAGGGCAAATGGCGGAAAAATGATTATTTTGCAGCCGCCTTGAGCAGCATCTCCTTAAGTTCGTCAGGTGAGAACTTGTAATGAGAGTTGCAGAACTGACAGTTGACCTCTATAGGTTCGCCCTCCTCAAGAAGACTTGCAATCTCCTTCTTTCCGAGGCTGAGTACCGCATTGTAGTATCTCTCCTTGCTACAGTTGCAGTGCCACCCTGTAGGAAGCTCGTCGGTTACGACCACATCATATCCCTCAAATACATCTTTGATGATGTCAAGAGGACTCTTGCCGGCATCAAGAAGGCTTGTAATAGAAGAGAATTCGTTGAGTCTCTTCTCAAGGACATCGATGAGTTCATCCGATGCAAATGGCATGAGCTGGATGATGAATCCGCCTGCCTGTTTTACTGTGTTATCCTTTTCCATAAGAACACCAAGAGCAACCGATGTTGGAATCTGCTCTGATGTTGCAAAGTAGTATGTCAGATCCTCGGCGATCTCACCGGACACGAGCTGGGTCTGACCTACATAAGGCTCCTTGAGACCTATATCCTTGATGACTGACAGTACGCCGAGATCAAGGGCTTTTGCAACATCCAGCTTGCCCTTGTCATTGGCATGGAGGATTACATTTGGATTGTTTACATAACCCTTGACTCTTGAATGTGCGTCTGCAGTTACGGTAAGTCCTCCGATCGGTCCGTTGCACTGGATCTGAAGTGTGAGTACGTCGGACTCGTTCTTGCACTGTGCTCCCATAAGTGCTCCTGCTGTGAGCAGTCTTCCAAGTGCGGCTGTAGCCACAGGGCTTGTGTTGTGGATAGACCTTGCGGTTTCCACGATATCTCTTGTTGTTCCGGCGAAGAATCTTACCTGATTGTTCGCTGCCATACCTCTTATTATATGATCGCTCATGTTGTATACCTCGCTATTCTATGTTGATTAGTTTTGTTACATTTTGAAATCTGTCCGGTTATCTCTATATATAATCGCATTATAATAATGATATATTGGACAATCTTCACCATTTTATATTATGAATGATGATAAGACAAGCCTATTCATAGTGTTTGTTATCCTGGTGTGTCTCCCTTGCAACCACGTATACCCTTTCACTGGAATCTGTGGCTGGCTGCCATGTAAATGCATCGTACATGGCGACGAGCTCCATGCCTGAGTCAGCAACGCATTTCCTCATGTCATCAAGGGTCAGGCCTCGCTGATAATGGAATTCCTGATACTTCCTGTATAGAGGACACTCATCATCCGGCTCAATGCCTGATTCTGGGTATTCTGGGAGAAACAGGCTGAGAGCCAGCTCATTTATATCGGTTTCCGTATCGTAGTAGTTATCCCAGATAAAGCTCACGTCGTCCCTGTCCTCGGCTATGGTGCTGTCGGCTACCACGTCCTTAAAGTAGTGGCGGGTCTTGAAGTCACAGACAAATATGCCCCTTGATTCAAGATAGTTATTTGCCAGTCTGAATACATGGGTGATATCGGAAAGTTCTGTCAGGTAGTTGATGCTGTCGCACACGCACACGATGGCATTTACCGTGCCGAAGAGCTCAAACTCCCTCATGTCCTGCATGAGATATAAGATGGATTCATGTCCTGTATCCAGCTTTTTCTCATTTGCCACCTCAAGCATCTCATATGAATTGTCGATACCGATCATGTCGTATCCGGCATCCGCAAGCCTTTCCGTTATCTCTCCGGTGCCACATCCAAGCTCACATATGAGCCCTTCGTTCACTCCGTATTTTCTCAAAACTTCTATTATATATGTGCACCAGTCATCATATGGAATGTTGTCCATCAGTTCATCATAGACACTGGCGAATACCTCATAAGCGTTCATGCTTCCTCCTTCAGCCTGCGCTGGTCAAATCTCTTGATAACAGTTTGAATTGTACCACAGCTTAAGTTTTATAGTAAACTGCAATAAATAATTATGCATAAAATTCGAATGATTGTTGAAGAAACTTAAAATAGCATTTATTATGTTACTGGGCAGAACAAATATAAAAATCAGAAAGAGGACAAGCAGAGATGGAATACTGGGATATTTACGATGTAAACAAGCAGCCTACAGGGCGCACGATGAAGAGAAATGACTGGAATATGAAACCGGGGGATTATCACCTCACAGTGCTCGGTGTGCTCCAGAACAGAGAGGGAAAGTATCTGATTACCAAGCGTGTCATGACAAAGGCGTGGGCAGCAGGCTGGTGGGAGGTATCCGGCGGCGGAGTGCAGGCAGGAGAGTCATCCATAGAGGCTGTCAGACGAGAGGTGATAGAGGAGACAGGCATAGACGTAAGTGATTTCGATGGAGGCTTGCAGTTTACATATAGGAGAGATAACCCGGATGAGAAGGACAACTACTTTGTGGATGTCTATAAGTTTACTGGAGATTTTTCTGAAATAGATATCAGGCCTCAGGAGGCGGAGACTGATGGTTTTAAGCTGGCAACGCTGGATGAGATAAAAGAATATGCAGAGCAGGGAATCTTCCTTCATTATGACAGTATCAAGAAAGTGTTTGAATAAGCCGGGCTGCTTATACCAAAAAACAGTTTGAAAAACACAGCATATATGCTAATATAGTTAAGATTAGAGAGGAATCGGGCGAAAAAGCGTTATAAAGCCTGAAAAGATAAATTTCAAGGAGGCATTTTCAAAAATGGCTGAGACATACAACCACAAAGTCGTTGAAGGAAAGTGGCAGAAGGTCTGGGATGACAACAAGGCATTTGCTGCTACAGATGATTATTCAAAACCAAAGTATTATGCGTTAGTTGAGTTCCCATACCCATCAGGTCAGGGACTCCATGTAGGTCACCCAAGACCATACACAGCGCTTGATATAGTAGCAAGAAAGAGAAGAATGCAGGGCTACAACGTTTTGTATCCAATGGGCTGGGATGCATTTGGTCTCCCTACAGAGAACTATGCGATCAAGAACAAGATCCATCCAAAGGAAGTAACCAAGACGAATGTTGCAAGATTCAAGAAACAGCTCCACTCACTTGGATACTCATTCGACTGGGACAGAGAGATCAACACAACTGATCCTGAATATTACAAGTGGACACAGTGGATATTCCTCAAACTCTTCAAGGCTGGTCTCGCATACAAGAAGGAGATGCCTATCAACTGGTGTACATCATGTAAGGTTGGTCTTGCAAATGAGGAGGTTGTCAACGGCGTATGTGAGCGTTGTGGCAGCGAGGTTGTCCGCAAGGTTAAGTCTGAGTGGATGCTCAAGATCACAGATTACGCAGACAAGCTCATTGAAGGACTTGACGGCGTGGATTACATCGAGCGTGTAAAGGTTTCACAGAAGAACTGGATCGGACGTTCAACAGGAGCTGAGGTAGATTTCTCAGTAAAGGGCAAAGAGGACAAGCTCCGCATATATACAACAAGATGCGATACATTATTCGGAGTAACATACATGGTAGTTTCACCGGAGCATCCAATCCTTGACAAGTACAAGGACGAGATCGGCAACTGGTCAGACATCGAGGCATACCGTGAGCAGGCAGCGAAGAAGAGCGACTTTGAGCGTTCAGAGCTTGCAAAGGATAAGACTGGTGTATGCATAGACGGACTCACAGCCATCAACCCTGTAAATGGCAAGGAGATCCCTATATACGTATCAGACTATGTACTCATGAGCTACGGAACAGGTGCTATCATGGCGGTTCCTGCACATGATGACAGAGACTGGGAATTTGCAAAGAAGTTCGGACTTCCACTCATTCAGGTTGTTGCAAAGGATGGCGAGGAAGTAGATATAAATGAGGCTGCATTTACAGATGTGGCAACAGGAGTGCTCATCAACTCAGATTTCCTCAACGGCCTTGAGGTAAAGGATGCAAAGGAGAAGATGATAAAGTTCCTGGAGGAGAAGGGTATCGGTCAGGCAAAGACAAACTACAAGCTCCGTGACTGGGTATTCTCACGTCAGAGATACTGGGGTGAGCCAATTCCTATCGTTCACTGCGATAAGTGTGGTTATGTACCTATCGACGAGAGCCAGCTTCCGTTGCTTCTTCCAGAGGTAGACAGCTACATGCCGACAGACAACGGCGAGTCACCACTTGCAGCTATGACAGACTGGGTAAACACCACATGTCCATGCTGCGGCGGTCCTGCAAAGAGAGAGACGGATACTATGCCACAGTGGGCTGGATCATCATGGTATTTCCTCAGATATACAGATCCTCACAACACAGAGGCTCTTGCAAGCAAGGAGGCACTCAAGTACTGGCTTCCTGTTGACTGGTACAACGGAGGAATGGAGCATACAACACTCCACCTTCTGTATTCAAGATTCTGGCACAAGTTCCTGTACGATCAGGGCGTAGTTCCTACACCAGAGCCATACCAGAAGAGAACATCACATGGTATGATCCTCGGTGAGAACGGCGAGAAGATGAGTAAGTCAAGAGGCAACGTTGTAAATCCTGACGACATCGTAGATGTATACGGTGCAGATACACTTCGTACTTACGAGATGTTCATCGGAGCATTTGACCTTGCAGCTTCATGGTCAGAGGATGGTGTCAAGGGATGTAGAAGATTCCTCGACAGAGTATGGAAGCTTCAGGACAGTGTGACAGACGAGAAGGGCTACTCCAAGGATATGGAGACCAAGATGCACCAGGTTATCAAGAAGGTTTCAAATGACTTCGAGAACCTGAAGTACAACACAGCTATCGCAGCCATGATGGCACTTCTCAACGACTTCTACAAGAAGGGAAGCGTTACAGCAGATGAGTTCAAGACACTGCTCATCCTGTTAAACCCTGTTGCACCTCATATCACAGAGGAGCTGTGGTCAGTAAAGAACTATGGCGGATATGTATATCAGCAGACATGGCCAGAGTTCGATGAGGCAAAGACAGTAGAGTCAACAGTAGAGATCGCTGTACAGATCAACGGTAAGACTAAGGCAACACTTGCGATCGGCAAGGAGGATCCAAAGGATGAGGTTATCGCAAAGGCTAAGGAAGTGATCGCCGACAAGCTCACAGGTAACGTTATCAAGGAGATTTATGTTCCTGGACGTATTGTGAATATTGTTATGAAATAATTTGAGAAGAAAATCTCACAATAGAATAAAGTGCTTGGAAATATTGAAAAGTTCGCTGAAAATCAAGGTTTGCAGACATTTTTCTTCAAAGAAAAGGTATCGTAGAATACCGCAAAATATCGTAATAGATTTTTAAAATGGAGTAAATTTGGAGTAAAAGTTGAAAGAAAATGGAGTAAATATTTCAAAATAATATTACAAAATAGCGTAGACAGTGGTAACACTGCTTACGCTGTTTTTATAAACTTATAGAATGAGATACAGGCATATGATATAATTTAAAGTATAGAAAAAATAGTATGAAATGAGGATAGATACGGAATGCCAAAAGGAATTTCAAAAGAATTTCAAAATATTATAAAAAGAACAGCACCGAATCCTTTTTATACAGAAGAAAAGGGTTGTTTATTTTTAGGAGATAGTATAGAAGTTTTAAAAAGAATTAAGGATTCATCGGTAGATTTGATTTTTGCAGACCCACCATATTCGATAAAAAAAGCGGATTGGGATACGTTTGAAAACCAAGAAGAATATATTAAATTTTCAAATAAATGGATTAAAGAAGCAAGCAGAATTTTAAAAGATACGGGGACATTATATGTATGTGGATTTTCTGAAATATTAGCAGATATTCACCATCCAGCAATGAAATACTTTTATAATTGTAGATGGCTAATTTGGTATTATAAGAATAAGGCAAATTTAGGGAATGATTGGGGACGAAGTCACGAAAGTATTTTGTGTTTAAGAAAGTCTAAAAATCATATAATGAATGTTGATTCTGTAAGAATTCCATATAATGCTCATACATTGAAATATCCAGCACGTACGCAAGCGAAAACTAGCCAGTATGGAAATGGAAAAGAAAGAGGGGCGTGGACACCAAATCCATTAGGAGCAAAACCTAAAGATGTGATAGAAATTCCTACGACATGTAATGGAATGGGCGAAAAAACCCCACACCCAACACAAAAGCCAGAAGAATTGTTGCGTAAAATTATTTTAGCTTCGTCTAACAAGGGAGATGTTATATTAGATCCATTTGTTGGAAGCGGAACAACTGCTGTATGTGCCAAACAATTAGAAAGGCAATGGATAGGTATAGATAAAAGTGAAGAATACTTAAATTGGGCTGTTGAAAGATTAGAAAAAATTCAAAGAAAAACAATAGAGGAATGGATACAATATGATAAATCTATTGTATCAAGAAGGGAGACAATACGATGAAAACTTTATGGGAACTAATGTCATGGGTTTCAGAAAAGCAAAGATTTGAAACGATTGGAGATTATGTAGAATTTGCAAAATATTACTTAGAATTTATTGAAACAGAATTGCAGGCAGAATTGGTAGCTAAAAATGAAAATAATTATCGCTTTTTTCAG
Organism: Coprococcus sp. AF38-1; assembly: GCF_003603945.1. Taxonomy (NCBI): domain Bacteria; kingdom Bacillati; phylum Bacillota; class Clostridia; order Lachnospirales; family Lachnospiraceae; genus Coprococcus; species Coprococcus sp. AF38-1. Next base: position 120,988 of record NZ_QVGO01000007.1, on the reverse strand, counting down.
TATAGACGAGACGGAGAGTATAACATAACTCGCCCTGTTAATTCAGAATTATTTTTTAAACTTGCAGAATATGAAAGTATAGCACCGGATTTTGAGAAAATTCTTACAAATATAAGAGATATAAAAGATGATGAAGAAGCAAGAGGAAAAATCAATAATTTTATTTATACTACGCAACAGACAATAGGTTGTGCTTTAGATGCCCTTCCATCTTCTAAAACTAATACATCAAGAAAAGTGAACGGTGATTTGTTTGAACGTTTAATGCAGATGATTATAAGACAGTTGGGATTTACGATAGATTCAGAAACTTTGAGTGTTCCTGTACCAAAATCGGTGGAAAAAATGAATTATCAGAATGACATAGAAATAAAAGTAGAAGGGGAAATTGTTGCGATAGGCTCGGTTAAAACATCAAGTAAAGATAGAATTGATAAGATTTTTTTGGATAAACTGATGTATAATCGTTTAACTAACACAGATACACCTCATTTTGCAATCTTTTTACATGATGTACAACGAGCTGGAAAAGAACCAAATTATAAAACAGGTCAAACATTTTTGACAGGGCATTTTAAGGCATATACTATTGGTTTGAATCCTTTAGATGGTGTGTATTATTGTGATTTGCGTCCAATTATGAAAACTGATGATTTGTTAAAAGAACATATAAAATCGTTAGATTATTTATTATGTGAAGATGTTTGAAAATTTGTATAAAGGTAATAGAAATGAAAATTTATAAGAATTCAATTTATATAACAGGGTTATTAACAATAATAACTTTTGCAGGAAGTTTAATTTTACACTATATTATTTCTTCAAAAGAAGCTGAGTTTTGGTGTAATATTCTTCTTGGTATATTTGGTGGCGCAGTATTAACCTTAATATCTTCGATAATTGGGTATAAAGTAGAGCGTAAAAGGATTCTTGAAAAATTTTATTATTATACAAACAAAATTTTGAAACAAATAAATCAATATCAATTTAATATGACATTAGAAGAAAAAATAGATTTTTTATTAGAGTATGTCGATAGTGATAAAATCGAATGGGATTCATGTCTTGGAGATATAGATTTTTTGTTTGATTTTGGGAAAAAGAATTTTAAGTATATTTTCCATTCTATATATGAACCACTATTGGAATTGCAGAATGCTGTGCAAAAACATTATTGGCATTTTAAGTGGTATAAAGATGGAACAGGAAAAAATGATAGAGTTATGGAACACTTTTTGGAAGAAATTGAACCTTTGATACTTGACAGAAAGAAAGAGAGTGTTCCCGGAGAATTTGAAGAAAGTGATACTACTACAGAAAGAATAGTTATAACTTCTGTATCGAATAGAATTGTAGAAAAAATCAATAAAGAATTGAGTGGAAAATATTATAAACTTATGTATAAATAGAAATGTAGTGAGGTCAAGGAACAAGGCGAAGCCGATACGCCGTAGGGCAGTCCTTGACGGAACGGACACAATCAACAGCACCATGATACATCAGAGGACTTGAAAGGTCAGAAACCTTGCAAGTCCTCTTGTTTGTTATTGGGCATTATATTTTAAGTAAAGAGCTTCTTTTATTTGTTCTTTTTCAAATGCTTTTATGTGAGCGTCTTGTATTCCGTTGTCGATGTAAAAGCAATCGTCAGCTTGTGAGTAGGCAAGTTTGGTAACTTCTGGTTTATACGTCTTTGTATCAATTCCATAATAGTAAATCGTGGCGGTTGTTAATACCATATGAATACTTTCAAAATCTCTTGTAAAAATAGTATGCCTGTTGGAATAGAAGAAATCAGACGGACATTCGTAGAATTGAGAGCTATCTTCTTTCAAAAATAATGGAAGTATGTGCATTGCATTTCCACCACGATTGACAAGGACATAAAAGCGTGGAATGAGAGCGGCATATTGGGTCATCATGGCAATATATATATCATCTAAGTTATCAAGAAGATACTCGGAACAGGTGTTGTTGTAAAAGACATATTGCAGAGCGTTATCATTTGGGGTTGTATGTTCCATGGGCACATTTTGTCCGTAAAGCCACCGCAAGTCTACATCTAAAGAGTCGGCAATTAGTTCCATTTTATCGGCTTTTGGATTGTATTGTCCCGAAAGATAGGAACTGAACGCTCCTTTGCTGATACCAGTATCTTTGACTATATCCACTTGTTTTTTATTTTTTGCTTTCATGGCAAATTTAATCCGTTCTGCGATTGTATTCATCTGAAAACCTCTCTTTCCATATCTCATTATAACTTCTCATATCATATCGTCTAAGGACACTATATCATAAGTTCAGAAAAAAGAAAACAAAAAGTTCATAAAAAACTAAACTTTCTGTTGCGGAATAAACATATTTATGCTAATATAAAACTAAGTTCAGAAATAACTGAACAAAAACGACGTCGTAATAGGAAAATGAAAATATGAGAAACTGACCTATCGGTTCAACGGGGAGAAAGGAACGAGTATGCAGATTACATTGACAAAAGAACAGGTAAAAGAAGCTTTTGGAGAACTTCGTTTTATGGGTGCGGACAACTGTTACCGCTATGACAAAGACAGCAAGAAGAAAACAGAGGATGTGGAAGCCTTAAAACTTCATCTCGGAAGCATGAAAATTGGGAACAGCGTGGATATTCGTTTGGAAGCAACGGAACTTCCGAAGATTGAGCCTTATGCGGTGGTAGAACTGGAAGAACCAGTATATGCCCCTTATGTGCAGAGAGGAAACTTTCCGGTATTAGTGGAAAAGATTACCTGTAAAGGTATCCGTCCTGTTCCGAATAAAAATATGTAGGTGGTCAAAGTTCCTGCCCTCTTTCTGACGTACCAAACGGCAGGTTGAGGGTAGGGCAATGGCAACGCCATTGCAGATAGGAGGTATGTGAAATTTGGAAGAAAGAAGCGGAAGTTTTCTTCCAGAACTCCCCTATACTAACAGGGGAGTAATACGACAGAAAGAAGAATTAAGTGCTTTGATAGATTGGTGTCAGGTGACCATTAAGGAAGTTCCGTTAGAAGTAGTTATAGAAGATGTACTGAGAATACCGTTGGAACTTATGACGGTAACAGGCTATGAAAAAGGAATTGCAGGACATGAGGTTGTGGCAATCTTTGATAATATCAAGGTACTAAAACCAACAGGAAATGCACAGTATCAAGGATTTCAGATTTTAATGAGTGGGAAAGGCTGTCGCAACTATGAGAATTTTTTACAACTCAATGAGGAAACTTGGTTTGATTTTTTTAACAGAGTTTGTCAGTATCATATCAATTTCCCTCGGATTGATTTGGCGATAGACGACAGAAAACCGTATTTGAGTGTTCCCGATTTGATTATACGGACAAAAGAGGGATTGCTTTCTTCAAAGTTACGGGAGATAGATTTTCATGATTCGGGAGAATTGAAAGAAGATGTATTTCAGAGTAAAGGTGGCAGTCTTTATATCGGTAGTTCAGCCAGTAATTTGAGATTGGTGTTTTATGAAAAGGGATATGAACAGAGTAAAAAATATGGAATAGAATTAGACGAAAATTGGAATAGATATGAATTGAGATTTCGGCGGGAAATGGCAGTTAGTGTAGTACAGGAATTATTGAGATATAAAGATGTAGCAAGGCTGGCAATGGAAGTATTGAACAGTAAAATACGATTTTTGGAAAAGCCAACAGACTGTATGACAACAAGAAAAAGGCTTTATCCCACTTATCGAGCATGGGCGGAATTGATGAAAGACATAGGCAAGGTCAAACTTACTATGCAACCACAGAAGAAAAGTCTGCAAAAGGTATGGGAGTGGTTAGAAAAATATGTTGCCCCGTCTTTGAAATTGTTTGCAGAAGTTGGGAAGATAGAGCAGAGAGATTATATTGCTAATCTTATAGCAAATGGAGAAATGAATATCACACAAAAGCAGTTGTATGATGATTACATAAAAGCAAGAAAATTAGACGAAAGGGGGTAATCGTATCGAGAAAGCATTACTAAATATAAATGAATTTTGTGAGTATATGGGGATTGGGAAAACAAAGGCAAGAGAATTGTTGAACAATCCTAAAAATAGATTTACAGTACGCATTGGTAATCGGTTGTATGCAAATAAGAAATTACTTGATGAATGGCTGGAATATCAATGCAAAAGGGCTTGAAAAGAAAATGAGGTGTCGATATAATGAAAATTGAAATATTTACTTTACCATATTTCTTTCAGTAGAAGAAAGGAAAGTTGGTATGGGTAAAGATTTAAAGGGCAAAGAACTCGGTAAGGGAATTTCACAGAGAGCAGACGGACGCTATATTGCAAGATTTACAAGCAAAACAGGGAAACGAAAAACGCTTTATGATTTTAAACTAAATGAGTTGAAACGGAAGTTGCGAGAAGCGGTTTATGAAGATGAACATGGTTTGAATGGCAATGGCGAAAGTATCACTTTAAATGCATGGTATGTAACGTGGACGGAGTTGTATAAGAAGAAAACAGTTAAAATGACTACGATATATAAAAATCACAGTTACTACAATTCAAGAGTGAAGAACTCCATCGGGAAGATGTATTTGCAGGACATTAAAACATATCACGTTCAGAAGTTTTTGAATGATTTGTTAGACAATGGTCTTGCACATGGAACTGTATCAAATATCAGATTTATGTTAAACGATATGCTCGATAAGGCAGTGTTGAGTGAATACATCAGAAAAAATCCTTGTATCGGTGTGGAAATGCCGAAAGAAGTGAAAAAGGAAAGGCGTGTATTAACAAGAGAGGAGCAGGAAAAATTTTTTACATTTGCTTCTTCCTACATACACATCAATGTTCTAAAATTTGCCGTGACAACAGGTTGTAGGATTGGAGAAGTGCTTGGACTGAAATGGGAAGATTGCGACTTTGAAAGAAGAAAAATTACAATCAATAAGACAATCCATTATTCAAAGGCTTCCAGTCCCGTTGAGGGTTCGAAGTTTTTCTACACGACTGCAAAAACCATGTCTAGTAATCGTGCAATTCCAATGACAGATGAAGTGTATGAGATTTTACAAAATCAGAAGATAAAGCAGACAGAACAGAAGATGTGGAAACGCTCGATATGGAAACAGCATAAAGAATTTCAAAATTTGGTATTTACCTGTTCGGACGGTTCGCCGGTTTATTATTACAACGTTAATAGTGCAATCAAAGACTATGTAGCGAAAATCAATGTAATAGAGATTGAACTGGCAAAGGAAGAAAAGAGAGAGCCGAAGATATTTGAACTATTTACCTGTCACACTCTACGACATACATACGCTACAAGGTGCTATGAAAATGGAGTAGACCAACAGGTAGTGCAGAAACTCTTAGGTCACTCCACATTGGCAATGACAACCGATTTATACACGCACGTTTCAGAAGAAAAGAAAAAAGAAGAAGTAGCCGAACTGAAAATATTGGCTTAAAATTGGAGTAAAAATGGAGTAAATCATAAGATAGATAGCGAAAAACAGCGTAAAATCAACATTTTCGAGTAGATATAAATATTGTTATGAAATAAAAAAACTATAAACATGAGAAAGCCACATGGAGAAAAATCCATGTGGCTTTCTTGATGTTTAATATATCGGATTATCATTTATTTCAGATAAGGCAGCAGATTCTTGAGTGCGCTGTATGCACTGTCACGTTTGTACAGCGGTATCGATTCCACCAGTCTGTCAAGATCATCATGAGTGATATAATCCTTGTTCCCGGGGGTGGTGACGGGTTCCTTTCCGAATACCAGAAAATCCAGTGGCGCATCAAGAACAGTTGCAATATTGGCAAGAGTATATATACTCATACTTTTATATCCGTGCTCAATCTCGTACACATAATGAGGAGACACTTTTATTTTCTCGGCAAGCTGTTCCTGAGTAAGATTATGAGCCTTTCGCACATTTCTTATCCGCAATCCCAAGTCAAAGATATCTATCACAATAACCTCCATCTTGCTGAAATAATATCTATCAGCTACATTTTATGCAAATAGTATCTGTCAATAACGGTATCGCCAGCCAGAAACTATCAGGTACAAAAATATGAAACTATAGCCGACAGCAACAAAAATAAAATTGTGTTACATTTATTGAAATGCATTTTTTACAGCATGGACTTTATCATATTTATCTTTTGTTTTTCCTGTGGAGACATGCCTTCGCTCAGCACATCCAGAACGATCTCGGACTCTGCTCTGCTGAAGGAGAGATCCCTTTTCTGCAGTTCTTTGTTGATCTCCATTAGCTGGGGGAGCATCTGTTCCGGTGTCATGGTTGACTGGGAGTTGGATAATCTGAGAAGAATTTCCCTTTTTAGCGGGTGCATGCTTTTAAGTCTTGGGTCATTTTGAAGATTCATGTTTAATATCCCTCCATATCATATTTTTCAAACAGGTCTTTGACGGAGCTGTATATATCCTGGGATGACTGGGATTCAGTGTTGTCGTAGTTTTCTTCGCCCTCGGTTTCAGAGGCAGTTCTGCTTTGATAGTGCCGGTACAGAGAATCCGTGGATTGCTGTGTATTCATGGCCTCCATGGTCTTCATCATATCCATGGCTTTTTTCATGCTGGCAAACTGGTCCCTGATATCGGGAAATCCACACCCGGCAAGGGATGACAGTATATCATCCTGATTGTTTATATCTTTGTGGAGTCCACAGGAGTTTACATAATTTGTATCGCGCAGGGCATTCAATATGGTCTGAAGTTCCATGATCTTTATGTACATTGCCAGAGGAGCTTTCATACGGTCATCCACAAATGGGAGAATGGCCTCCATCATGAACAGGCGATCATCTTTTATTAAGTTGTCCAGTGGATGATGGAAGTTGCCATTAAACATATGAAGCTCCGTTTCATGCAGTGATCACTTGGTAAGACAGCTATACTATATTCTATTGATTTTTAGTAAAAAAATACCAGCAGAATTGCTCCTGCTGGCCACTTTTTGCGGATATCGGACAGTCATTCTGCCCGATATCCCGTTTATAGATCGTGGTGAGTCCGCTTTTAGCAGCAGCCGCAATCATTGCCACCGCAGCCGCCGCAGCCACATCCGTTGTTATTGCCACAGCCACCGCAGCAGAATAAGAGAAGGATGATCCAGATGCAACTGTTGTCATTGCCACAACCGCCATTAAAACCGAAACCATCGCCGCCGCAGCCGCCACAGCAGAGGAGAAGGATGATGATCAGAGTGCAACTATTGCATCCGCAGGAACCTCCGCAAGAAAGTCCATTTCTGCCGCCACAGCCACAACCGCCACAGGCACACTGTGTTGCCGATAAATCACTCATGGTAAGCCTCCATTATTTTGTTCATGGTTTAACATATTCGCATAAACAGGATGTGTTACATATTTGCTCAAAAAATATTTTATTTTATGTAAGATATCTAAAATGTGTTATAAAGCCGCCATAAGACATCCAATTCGATGTTCTAAAAACAGACTTACTATGCTATAATAAGCGCAAGTACGCTGGGAGATAGCGTAGGAAGTTTGGAAGGAAAAACGATAAAAAAGGACAGGGGGAAGATAACTTGCTGTATCGTTGTGTAAATTGTGGGGGTAATGTAGTGTACGATCCTGCAAAGAAAAAGATGGTGTGCCTTAGTTGCGGGGGAAGCGACTGTCAGGAACTGGTTCCATCACAGGAGCCTGTAATATGTATAAACTGTGGTTCGCAGATACCTTACACTGAGTATCAGTCTGCGGGAAGATGTCCTTCATGTGGAACATATCTGCTCAGGGATGACAAAGTAAATTATCCGTATGGGGCTGATGTGATACTTCCATTTAAGATATCAAAGCATGAGGCTGAGGAGAAGCTGAGGAATGAATTTGGTAAAAAGCTATTTATACCGGGAACATTCCTCTCACAGAAGACGCTTGAGGCGCTTAAGGGAGTGTATGTCCCATTCTGGATGTACGATTATGATTCGGATGTGGCTTATGAGGCCATAGGAACAAAGGTCAGATCATGGACGTCTGGAGACAAGAGATATACAGAGACTTCATATTTTGATGTCGGAAGAAGACTGCATGTGAATTATGAGGGCATACCGGTTGATGCATCCATAGCCATGGAGGATGGAATCATGGATCTCATGGAGCCGTACAACTACAAAGAGCTCATGCAGCATGACAACAAGTACCTCTCGGGATTCGATGCGGAGACTTACAATATGCCGCCGAATGAGGTGGAGCCGAGGGCTCAGGCAAAGGCAGAGAAGGCAAACAGAGATTGGGTGAGAAGCACCACAACCGGATATTCATCACTTACAAATGAGAGATTCAGGAACAACAACAGACTCACGGGAACAAAGTTCGGACTCATGCCAGTGTGGGTATATGAGTACCGTTTCCAGGGCAAAAACTATAAGTTCTATGTCAACGGACAGACTGGAAAATGTGTCGGAACAGAGCCGAAGAGCATGAGTAAGGCAGTTGGACTTACCGCACTTTTGTTTGGCGCAGCATTTGTATTGCTTGATGGCTTGTCTATGTTATTGGGGGTGTTGTAAATGAATGCAGTAAAGAAATTTATCGTGGCAATGCTCGTGGTACTTGGACTTGGAATAGTGTTCTTTATAGGATACTTTGTGAAATCAAATGCCAATCTCAAGCATGACGCCAGAAATAATACAGAATGTAAGACAAATGAGAGAGTGTTTGACTATGCAGATAAGCTGTCTGATTCGGAGGAGGAGACTCTCCGCGGGGAGATAGCAGAACTGGAAGATAAAGTGGGTATGGACTTTGTTGTCGTTACCATGGATCAGTACACAGATCTGTCAGAATATGATGCCGATGCAGTTTCATATGACATAGAGTCTAACACAAAGGATATAGCAGAGAAGATCTGTGATTATTACAGATTCGGCTGGGAAGAGTGGCCTGCAGGAACATATCTTGACGGCAGGGATGCCAGCACAAGCGTAGTTATAGTTGCCAACTGGCAGGAGAACGATGGATATGTTTATCTGTGCACAGCCGGCAAGGCGAAGAAGAGAATAAGTGATTCCAAGGCGACATCCATAACGGAATACGGTGGAAAGATACTCAGATCGGATACTCTTGGAGCATTTGAGAGAATGATGTCAAGAACAGAGACGGCTATGAAGAGCAGCACAGGAGGATTAAAGTTCCTGTCACCATTTATATGCTTCCTTGTATCTCTTGGAGCAGCCATCGCATTCTGCATCGTGAATCTGTCGAAGAAAGCAGGAAAAGATACCACAACAGCTTCTACATACAGCGATGGAAATGCCAAGGAGCTTGACAGAAGAGATATATTTATACGTAAGGAAGTAACCAGCGTGACTATCCAGAGCAGCTCAGGAGGTTCTGGTGGATCAGGCGGTGGCGGTGGTCATGGCGGTGGCGGAAGCCATTTCTAAAAATCTGACCGTACGCGGGAAAGACATATTATGAAGAACAGGAAGTTTGAAAGTTATATTCTAAAAAACAGAATACCCGGGATCATTCTATCACTGATCATGGTGGGATGCATGATCATCATGGCGTGGCATTTCAGTCTGCCGGACAGGATAAGGAGCAGGACATACAGGAGCATAGCTGATATAGAGTCCAGAGCGAATCCAAACGACAGGGATGTGACGATAACCGTGGATCGGGCGGATTATATAGGATACGATTATTATGTGGATTCTGAGAGGCAGGGCAGGTACTACTACTGTCAGCAGGATGGCAGATATGCCATCCTGCTCATCAGGAGTAACGAAGATGTACTGCTGAATTATACGCTGAGAGGCAGAGTAGTCTCTGCGGATGATGTGTATACATCGATAGTTGATGGCCTTGCACAGGACATGGGGATACCATCAAAGCAGCTTGAGAGCAAGGTATATCCACTCATAATAAGTGAGGTGGATTTTCCGAGGATCTATTATAATATGATGCTGCTGGTTCTTGTGCTGACGGCTCTGTGGGCGTTATATAATATAGTCAGATGTATATACAGTGTGTGCTGTCCATGGAAGGTGTCAGGAATGCAGGTCGTATCGGGCGGAAAGGCAGACAGGAATACTGTCAGGGATATAGATGAACAGCTCAGATACAATCTCTACTATGATCAGGATGGTATAGCCATAACAGACAAATATCTGGTATATCACGGAACCTGGCATACGGATGTGGTGGAACTCAGCACCATAGAGACGTTCAAGAAGCTCAGAACATCGGCGAATATAGGGCCGGCAGACAAAAAGATATACAAACTACTCATGGTGGATGTGGACGGTGTGACATATGAGCAGGACTTCAAGACGGAGGCTGCCATAGATGAAGCATTGTCATATCTGAGAGATTCAGGGAAAAAATAAAACAGTATATGCGGTTCGTTATCAAACGGATCGCATATACTGTTTTTGTTTTGCCTATTATACTGTGCAGACTATACGTCAAGCTTGTCCTGATCGGAGAGCACTGATGGATCCTCAGATACATCTGAAAGTCCCATGTACTCATCGCCGATTACCTCTGAGGTCTCGGCGTCAGCGGCATTTGCAACGGCGCCGGTTGCCTCGGCGAGAACATCCTCAGCCTCAGCTACGGTCTCGGTTACGGCCTTTGCGGTTGTCTCATCCGGAATATCCGCTGTGGCTTCCGGGGTTACAGCATCCTCGGTTGCGGCTTCTTCGGATGTGGTTTCTTCTGCTCCGGTGGTGTCTTCGTGAAGTGTGAAATATTCACGGTCGCCATCTTCGGTGGAAGCAGCTTTTTCCTTAACCTTGTCCTTGAGCTTGTCATATGTGTCGGATACTGTATTCTTTGCTTTCTGGACTGTCTCGGAATCTTTTACTTTATTGTAGGTATCCTTGATCGTATCCTTTGCCTTCTGGACTGTCTCAGAGTCCTTTACCTTGTGGTATGTTTCAGAGTCCTTGATCTTTTTGACTGTCTCGGAGTCCTTTACTTTGTGGTAAGTATCTGTAGCTGTGGCTTTTGCCTTCTTTACAGTATCATTGTTCTCAACTGTCTGGTAAGCTTTCGTTGTCTTGATCTTGTCTTTGAATAAGTAGCAGACACTTCCTGCAGCGGCAAGAGTGAGCGCCATTTTTGTCAATTTGTTCATGATAAAAATCTCCTTCCCATAGAATATAACCTGTCCATTTATTTTAATATGTATTCGTGTCAAATGCAATAAGTGTGGTGGATTGATTCACAGGAATTAATATTTGCGAATGATATACCGTGTATGATATATTCATCTATAATGGAATGGATATATGGAGGTAAAATGGAACATGAATAATAGTGGACAGGATTACAACAAAGAAGAACAGGCGATAAAGGCACTTCAGAAGAACTATTTTCTATGTGCGGCACTCACACTGGCAGTGGGAGTTGGCATGCTCGCATTTACATCGTATAAGGTGATCGGAATAATATGCATCGTGTTGTGTGTGGTATTTGGGGTAATGGGTATCGTGCTCGTTGTCAAGCCGGACATGATAGATGTATCAGAGAACGGTGTGATGTCATATAAGAAGAAGGACAAGCCGGACAAAAAGTAAATATATTGTTTTTTATGAAAGGACGATAACATGAACGAATACAAGGACGAAAGGAACATTTTGGAGAAGGACATCAAGGCGCTTGAGGGGAAGTCTGCAACGTATTCAGGGGTTAGATTTGTGATGTTCCTTGCAGCTCTGGCAGGGCTGATAATAGGCATATATGACAACAGAGTGACAGTGCTGATCCTGGGAATAATGGCCGCTGTGGCATTTGTCGCAATGGTGTTTATCCATGGAAAGCTCAGTGAGGAGCTGGAATATAAGAAAGCCAAGTCGGAGGTGCTCAGGAGGTATATTGAGAGATTTGGCGACGGCTGGAAGAAGTTTGAGGATAACGGTGCGCAGTATCTCGGCGATGACGATCTGGTTGCAAGGGATATGGACCTTCTTGGACAGAGCTCTCTGTATCAGTTTATCTGTGTTGCGGGAACCGAGGAGGGAAAAAGGGCTCTCGCCGAGAGTATACGCGATCCGAAATACGATATAGCAGACATAGAGAAGCGCCAGGAGGCGATAAAAGAGCTCACTTCAAAGAGAGAGTTCTCGATGGATTTTGAGACCCTCGGCGTGAAGACCGGTATGGGCAAAAAGAAGAAATATACCGCGGATGAATTTGTGGCATACTGCAATGGCGATGACCATATACCTGCGGTGTTCAACATATTGAGATTTTTACTGCCGGCGATAACACTGGTGGCATTTATACTTGGAATAATGGGTGAGATAAACATAGGCTGGACGCTTGTCTCATTCTTTGTTGTGCTTTTGTTCTCCTGGCTTTTTGGCGGAGTTGCGGGTCAGGCTGTCATGCCGATGATCTCATTTGGCTATGTGATAGAGGACTATATAAGAATGTTCGAGCTGATCTCCGGGGAGAATTTCGACAGTGAACTTTTAAATGACATCAAGTCGCATCTGTCAAATGACTCTGGTGCCCTGGCGGCTATAAGAAAACTGAGGACGATAAGTGCTGCGTTCAATATCAGATACAATCCTATAGTTCATCAGATACTGTGTGGACTTATAATGTGGGACTTCCACATAGGCAGGATGATGGACAAATGGAAACAGAAGAATGGACAGAGCGTTGAGGGCTGGATAAAGGCTGTCTCTGATATGGAGGAACTCATGTCATTTGCTGTCCTTTCAAGAACGAGGGAAGTGAGCTATCCACAGGTCGGCGCAAATGCCAGAGTGCATGTCACCGCCAGGGATATGAGACATCCTCTGATAAGCCCTGATACAGTCGTGGCAAATGACGCGGACTTCAAGGGCGGTGCCACGATAATAACCGGAAGTAATATGTCTGGAAAGACGACTTTCCTCAGAACACTGGGTATAAATCTGGTGCTTGCATATGCGGGCGCTCCAGTGTGTGCGGGCTATATGGAGGCTGACAGGATGAAGATATTCACATCCATGAGGGTGACCGATGATGTCAGCAATGGAATATCAACGTTCTATGCAGAGATACTCAGGATAAAGACGATGGTTGAGTACAGAAAAGAGAACAGACCTATGCTCTGTCTTATAGATGAGATATTCAAGGGAACAAATTCTGCTGACAGAATAGTGGGAGCAACACAGGTCATCAGAAAGCTTGCTGGAGCGGGTTCAATGACACTGGTATCGACACACGATTTTGAGCTGTGTGATCTCAAGGCGGAGGACGGAACACCTGCTGCGAACTATCATTTCGAGGAATATTACGAGGGAGACCAGTTGAAATTCGACTATAAGAAGAAGGATGGCAGGTGTACCACGACAAATGCCATGGCGATACTTCACATGGCAGGACTCGACTGATGCTGAAATCTGGCATTATCTGGCATAACAGTAAAAATGCACAAAAAATGCGATTTTTTTAGTGCTATAATTTTTGGGTAATTATGCACAATGACAGTTATCAGTAATAACCAAAAACTTTGTTGAATGATTTTACCAAATATGTTATATTTGGAGTAGTGATTTGAGGGGAATAATACAAGAATATTCGTAAGCCAGACATACGAAAACAAAAGGAGGTAGACATATTATGTTACCAGCAAATATAGGACAGGCAGGGGATAACGCATTATCAATAGCGGCATCCAGTAATAAAGGAACACTTATTCGTTATCTGAATGATCAGGTTGAGGACGGATTCTATACATTGGTTATAGACAGCCTGAAGGATTCTAATTTTGATCTGTCGACCATGACAGTGGATGACGAGGTTCGTGCTCAGTGTACAAAGCTGTATGAGCTTGCAGAGTTTGTAGACTTTAATATAAAGGCGACCGGACACTATGCGATCGAAGAGTGGATAGAGCCTTTATTCAGATTTGTATATGGTGATATTGACCCTGCCGATATAGATGCGCCTGTATCAGCTACAGGTGTTTATCGTTACAGTGTATGGCTGCTGTATCTCTTACAGCTTGAGAAGATCCCAGAGTGCATGAGACTGATCGGGGATAAGATCGCTCCACTTCTCATCAACATTTCATACCAGATACTTGAGGATGATGACAGACCAAAGAACTTTGACAAGGCTCTGCTCGGATATCTGGATTTGATCAATGTGGTTATGGAGATGGATATCTCAGCCAAAGACATAGGATCTGATTCATATATCAACAACCTCGAGGTACTTTATGATTACGTCATTGAGGATGCACATGCACCTAACGATTACAAGATACAGTTATCTATCAACCTCTTCTCTATCTACATTGCGAACAAGCAGTATGAGAAGGCATTCCAGTTCTACGGACTGAACGCAGAGTACATACCTATAGATAACCTGTCAGTATACTCAAACTTCAAGGAGCTCATCAAGAATGTCACAAGCACAGAGGCAGCAAAGATCCTCAGCAGCAAGGTGGCTTCAGAGATCTCCAAGCAGGAGGTATACAACAAGAGGATCGATTCACTGCTGAATGAGACATGCGCATTTACCAAGAAGGTATATCAGGCTATCGAGAATGAGCCGGAGGTCAAGAAGGTACTTCAGACACTTGGTTCAGGAGCACAGCTCAGCGGACGTCAGAACATTCCTGAGGGAGCATATGAGTACAACAAGCTCTTCATAGAGTGCGGAATCAAGGCATATGTTAACTCTGATATAACACAGAAGTCATACGAGGAGAAGTATGAGAGTCTGGAGATCCTCTCCAAGGCACTCAACGTACTGTTTGAGGGATACAGCCTGTATGAGGTATCAAATAAGATCGAGGATCAGTACATAGAGCTCACATGGTGCTGCAACTTCCTGAACGCTAACCCTTCAATGCTGAAGGCATTCTTCAGTGTAAAGGAGAAGGTAAAGGTATTTGATGTCAGAAAGAAGTCAATTGTTGAGAAGAACAACAAGAACAGAGAGGTTTACTCAATGCTTGACAACAGACAGAAGATCCTTCTGTTCATGGCTGCTGAGGATATGGTCGTTAACGGACTCAACAGTACCAAGAAGATGGTTCTTGCATCAAGCTACGATATCAACACAGCCAAGAAGTACCTGCACGATACATATGTCAGAACAGCCCTTCCTGAGAAGTATAAGGAGGACAATGAGCAGGGTGGCGGTGGTCTCTTCGGTAAGAAGCAGCAGGCTATGCCGGCTGATCTGGTATCACTGTGTAAGGTAGCTATTGTTGAGGAGATGCTGTGCAAGTCAGAGTACCTGTACCATCAGCACACTCTCAAGGGAATAGACAAGCCATCAAACGAGGAGATGACATACTCTGTAGCATGTCTGATCAAGTGTATCAACCATATGATCAACAAGAAGAGCAAGGCTGCTGCAGCTCCTAACAAGAAGGTCATCATAACCAAGACAGGTAAGGTTATAGAGCTCAACGATGAGTCAGGACAGGCACCGGAGAAGCAGGAGTCAGGAATCATCGAGGCTATAGACAATATAGTTGTCCAGCTCAAGGATAAGAGTGAGAGCAACGTCAAGTATGTAAAGGATTACATTGAGGATCTTATGAATACACTCATGAAGTACAACTGGGATATGAATGTACAGCTTGATGAATTCTCAGGTGAGGAACTCAGAAACAAGGCCTTCCTTGTTATCAAGAAGCTCAACTATGATCTTCTCAAGTAATCTGATATTACAGGACAATTAAAAATATCAATATATTATGTGAAAAGCACCGGAACAAACTACAAGTTTGTTCCGGTGTTCTTTTTAAGGGTGGAAAAATATAGTTGTATATGCTAGAATAGGTTGGATTTAATAAAGATGTAAGATCAGGAGGATTAGAAATGGCAAAATTCATCAAGACACCGGTAAAAGGTATGTG
The DNA here is from genome assembly GCF_003603945.1 of Coprococcus sp. AF38-1. Classification (NCBI taxonomy): domain Bacteria; kingdom Bacillati; phylum Bacillota; class Clostridia; order Lachnospirales; family Lachnospiraceae; genus Coprococcus; species Coprococcus sp. AF38-1. The sequence continues at coordinate 105,134 of NZ_QVGO01000007.1, read as the reverse complement.
TGATCAGCTTCCGGCTGATATGAGGCTTAGAGAGCATGTGCTTTCAATGATCAAGACAAGTTATTCCAGATTTGGATTTACACAGATAGAGACTCCTGTTATGGAACATATAGAGAATCTTACAAGCAAGCAGGGTGGTGACAATGAGAAGCTTATCTTCAAGGTGATGAAGAGAGGCGCAGACCTTGCGAGAGCCATCGATGCAGGTAAGGGAGAGCTGGCAGACAGCGGACTCAGATATGATCTGACACTTCCACTCTCAAGATATTATGCGAACAACAAGGAACAGCTTCCAAGCCCGTTCAAGGCACTCCAGATCGGACCTGTATTCCGTGCGGATCAGCCCCAGAAGGGACGATTCAGAATGTTCACCCAGTGCGATATAGATATACTTGGTGACAATACAAACCTTGCGGAGATAGAGCTTGTGGCAGCCACATCCGATATGCTCTCAAGAATATTCTCTGAGGTGGGAATAACAGATTTTACTATCCACATCAACGACAGACAGATACTTCGTGGTGCTGCGAAGAATGCGGGATTTGCAGAGGAAGACATTGCTTCCATACTCATCAGCCTTGACAAGTATGACAAGATAGGTCTGGATGGCATAAGAGCAGAGCTCACAGAGAACGGATACGACGCAGAGATGGTGGACAAGTATCTTGAGATATACCAGAACCTTGGAGATATGAGCTGCGCTGAGTTCTGTAAGGACATAGACGCTGAGTGCCTTGATCCAAAGGTTATAACCAATATGGACGAGATCATATCAAGTGCAAAGACCATGGTTGCAGATGGCGTAAAGATCGTATTTGACCCTACTCTTGTGAGAGGTATGGGATATTACACAGGACCTATTTTTGAGGTTACAATAGATGACTACAACTTCTCCATCGCCGGCGGCGGAAGATATGACAAGATGGTTGGAAACTTCTGTGGACAGGATGTTCCTGCAACAGGATTTTCAATAGGTTTTGAGAGAATAATCACCATCCTCAAGGACAAGCTTGAGAATGGATACAAGATAGATTCTGACAACGTGGCTATCCTCATTCACAAGGATGTGACACTGGACAAGAAGCTTGAGATCTTCAAGGAGGCAAAGGAACTTCGCCAGGCAGGTAAGACAGTGACTATCCAGATGATGAGAAAGAACATGAAGCAGCAGATAAACATGCTGGAGTCAGAGGGATACACAGAGTTCAAGAAGGTGTACAACGACTAACATACGTTTTGTGGATCACACAGATGTGTAACATCATGACAGAACGTATATGTTACTGAGATATTTAATAAAAGGCTGTATTCACATATCAGGCAGATATGTGAATACGGCCTTTTGTGTTGCGTTATGAATAACAGAAATTATCTTACCATGCCATGCTTTTTCCTGAAGTAGAAAATAAACGGCTTTTCAATGATCCTCTTGAGGGTGATCTGTATCTCCTCGTGGCTTGTGTCTATAGGCTTGACAAGGATAGTGTGTATGCCAAGGCTGGCACTTCCGATGATGTCAGTGTAGATCTGGTCGCCCACGGCAATCGTGTTGTCTATGTTGCAGCCTATCTCGTTCATGGCACGGATGTAGCCCTTTTTCGATGGTTTGCCGGCTTTGAATATGTAATTCACCTTCATCTTTTTGTTGAAAGCGGCAACCCTTGGCTCCTTGTTGTTGGATACCAGACATACCTTGAAGCCCATGGCCTTGAGCTGTTCCATGAGCTGGATCGCTCTGGATGTGGCCGGCTCATTATGTCTCACAAGAGTGTTGTCTATGTCGAACAGTATACCTCTGTATCCCATGTCGTAATACTTTTTGAAATCTATCTTGTATGTGGATGAATAGTATTCATCCGGCAAAAATCTGATCATAGATATCCTCCCAGTTTGTTGTCGATTCATTATACCACAGGTGGACAGACAGTTGTATAAACACTTAATAAAATAATAAAATACCATATCCCGTCACTTTTATGTTTTTAATTTGTGGCAAAACATGTATAATGAAAATGATTAAGTTCAGATATAAGTAAAAATGATGATGGGCATATCAGATATGTATGCCGGTTTGCATATTGGATTAAGAACTTATATAGAATGAGGTGTGGGATATTGCACAGGGCGTATGTTCTAAGAAAAGAAAATAATAAATATATGCTGGATGTTATCAGTTCGTATGAAGCACTGTACAGTTCTGTATTTGGGGTGCAGGCGGATACGCTGTCCTATTCACAGGATGGTATGTGCAGGCGGATGTTCGATGAACTCATAGACAAACTGAATTACAGGGAGAAGATAGTGATAGATAAGCTCTATGGCTACAGACATGACAGATGCAGTGTGCCGGAACTTGCCTGTGAGTTGGAGACCGATGAGGAAGGTGTGAACAGTCTGAAGAACAGTGCGCTGGACAGACTGAGGGATCCGGATAATTACAAATATCTGGAGAAACGGTGGTATTCAGGAACGGATATAACCAACACTGAGTACGAGCTTGATTTCAGGAGAAAGCTCAGAGCGGAGCTTCAGAGATATCTGGCCGGTCAGAAGTCAGATATTGACATTTTAAGTGCGATAATGAGGAGAAATAAGATCTCTGTACAAAGGATATACAGGAATGTGCAGGCGGCAGCTACGGATCAGGGACGGTTTGAGACCTCTATATCAGGGAAGAAGAGCATAGATGATGCTGTAAATGCGCTGAAGGCGTTCAAGATAGCTGCACGTCCTGTTGAGAGCATCAGGAAGAAAAAGTCTGTAAGGGGAAATGTAGAGACCGTGCTCATAACAAATGATGGGATTGAGCAGGCGTATAAATACAGCGGACTCAGCGATGAGGATATAGCGGAGTGCGTGTGTCATGTACTGACGGACAGTGACGAGGGACATGGCTGTATACTTGACTTCAATATGTCAGATGGACTTATGGGACTCCTGTTGCTGAAGGGCTATCTGTATCTCGACAGTCTCATGGAGGACAGAGACAGGATATTGGCGGAGCTTCAGAGTGGAGGCTTTCAGACTCAGGCGGAGGAATTTGCAAAATTTGCGGACAAGGCGGAGATATACATAGCGGATAAGACGCACACGTCCATGACGTTTATTGTTGTGCCGGAGGCTGTTGCGCTTCGAATATATGAGGATAGGCCGGTGGATTACCATGAACTGCTGTCCTGCGCAGAGGAGACGGACAGGGAGTTTGCGGTCATGCTCATAAGAAATGAGAAGAAGGAATTTGCTGACTTTTCGGGACTTACGGTCACCGATGCTGCAAAACAAAGGCTCAGCGTATTGCAGAAAGACAATGAACATGCAGATGCGGTGTGATATATATTGACTTTAGGAGGAAAAACGATGGGATTGATAGCGGTCAATATCATAGGCTTGATAATGTTCATACTGGCAATAGTGATGTTTGTGCTGGCTGACAGTATGGTGGGAATAGCTATGGGTGTTGCGATCAGTGTAGTGTGGCTGACATTCACCATAACAGCAAATGTACATATACTCAAGGGAAGACGCTCGACGGAGAAGCTCAAGGACAGTGCCAGGGGACATTTGTTTGATGCACAGATAGAGAGACTCAACAGACAGTATGAGAGCATAATGTCCAGGGAGGAATACTTCCAGGAGAATGTGGAGGAGGGCAGTGGTGTCCGCAATCTGTACGAGGATATAAAGCAGCAGGCACAGAGCAACATGGACAGTGCCATAGGCTTTATACAGACATACGATTATTACACTAGACCCCAGCCGGTATACCTCGACAATCTGTGCAGACAGGGCGACGAGCTGGTGAGAAAGTTCAATATTCTGGTGGAGAAGATGGTTGATATTGACACCAACCTGAGCTCGCTGGATATGAAATATGTGGATGATGTCATAGAGTGCATGAATGGCATGAGGCAGGATGTCCACAGTCAGGGAATGTAAAAGGAGGAAGAAATGGATAAGAGGACAAAAGGATTAGTGGTAGTCGGAGTGCTGGTGATAATTGCGATGATCGCGGTCATTATCGGAATAGTCGGCAGGAAGGTTATCAACATAGCAGGCAGTGGAAATGGAGGATCATCAAGATCGGATATGACTCTTGATGAGTTATATGCAGATCTCGATGTAAATGAAGCGACCCCTGTAAAGGGTACGGTCACTCTGGACACTCCGGATCTGTATGCGGAGCTGCCTGAGATAGACAAATATCCACTGGCAGTTGAGGGTAATGGAGACATAGATATAGAGATATTTACATCAGGTGAGAAGGCGGGAAAGGACAACGACTCATGGCTTATAGATGTTGCAAATTCCTTCAACGGTTCTGGTGTGAAGACAGCGGACGGCAAGTCGGTATCGATGAGCGTGAGATCAGTGCCATCCGGTACAGCCGCTGACTATATCATTTCTGGCAAATATCTCCCGGATCTGTACACCCCGAGCAACACCCTGTTCGGAGAGTATGCGATGTCGAACAGTGGCAGCCTTGAGCTTTACGCGGACAGGCTGGTTGGAAATACAGCGGGAATCCTTGTGAAGAAGGACAGCGGTTACACTACTGCTGCCGATGCCATAAAGGCCGTTCAGGATAACAAGATCACCATGGGATACACGAACCCACAGACAAGTGCCACAGGACTTAACCTCCTGCTCACGCTGCTTCAGGACGGAGAGGATAACTTTACAAAGTTTAACTCAAACATACCATACGTTGCATATACAACACAGCAGATGAGAGATAGTGCATCAAACGGAACACTCGATGCTATGCTGTCAGAGTATCAGGCATATATCAATGACAGCAATCTCGTGTCAATGTATGATTTCATTGCATTTGGCGTGAGACATGACAATCCTGTATACATATGTAACAAGTCGGGAAAGTCTGCATCAGAGCTTGAGGCCATACAGCTCGTTGTGGATTACTGCAAGAGTGATGATATGCAGACGATCGCGACAAAGAAGGGCTTCAATGCCAACGATGATTATACTGCGGCGGAAGAATTCTCCGGTGCACAGGTCACACAGGGACTCAAGACATACAAGAAGACAAAGGATAACGGCAAGGACATCATCGCGGTGTTTGTTGCGGACTGCAGCGGTTCCATGGACGGAGATCCTATGAACCAGCTCAAGAACAGTCTGACAAACGGTGCGCAGTATATCAATGACAACAATTATGTTGGGCTTGTCAGCTACTCAAGCTCAGTTACAGTGGAGGTTCCGATCGCCCAGTTTGACCTGAACCAGAGATCATATTTCCAGGGATCGGTCAACAATCTGATGGCTTCAGGAGGAACGGCTTCGTATGATGCCGTTGTGGTTGCGATGAAGATGATAACCGATGCAAAGGCAGAGCACCCGGATGCAAAGTGTATGCTGTTCCTTCTCAGCGATGGATATGCCAATGTGGGATATTCCATGGATGAGATAACAAGTGCGCTCAGACAGTCGAACATACCTGTATACACGATAGGTTACGGCGGAGATGCTGACACGGATGAGCTTGCAAAGCTCTCAGGAATAAATGAGGCGGCATCTATAAATGCGGACAGTGATGATATTATCTACAAGATAAAGAGCCTGTTCAATTCACAGCTTTAAAATTAATCGGTAAAATACATCATAAAAAACAGTTGCATTCCGTTGGCATATGGAATACAATATAGTCGTTTTTAAGAGACAACTGCATATGATGATAGATCTTCGGGGGTGAGTGCAATTCTCCACCGACGGTGTTAGGGAAACCTTAAGTCCGTGAGCCATGAGGCATGATCCGGTGTGATTCCGGGACCGACAGTATAGTCTGGATGAGAGAAGTATTATATATTCAGAACAGGGTATCTGATGGAAGTCCGTTGTGATGGATTTCGGTGATGGATACCTGAACAAGAGAAAACCCCGAAGTTATCTTCGGGGTTTTCTCTTGTGTTTCGAACAGATACTTCGGAGGCTTGAATGAGCAATATCCGATAGTCTGTCTGTAAAGGTATTAAGTAGGATGGTGGTCATATGGAAAAATATGATATAGATGATGGATTTGATCCGTCATATATGAGACGTGCCATAGAGCTTGCAAGGCGCGGCACTGGAGCAGTGAATCCAAATCCGCTTGTAGGTGCTGTCATAGTGAAGGATGGCAGGATCATAGGAGAGGGATATCATGTGAGATATGGAGAGCTCCACGCTGAGCGCGCAGCATTTGCCAGTCTTAAGGATCAGGCGGATGCCGAGGGCGCAGTCATGTATGTGACGCTTGAGCCGTGCTGCCATTTTGGCAAGCAGCCTCCATGTGTGGACGCGATCATAGAGCACAAGATTAGAAAGGTCTACTGTGGTTCCGATGATCCGAATGCTATGGTGGCAGGAAAAGGTTTTAAGAGACTGCGTGATGCCGGGATAGAGGTGTACACACACTGCCTCAAAGCCGAGTGCGATGCCATAAACGGCATTTTCTTTAAGTATATAGTAAATAAACAGCCGTATGTGACCATGAAATATGCCATGACCATGGACGGCAGGATCGCTACCCACACAGGGGCCAGCAAGTGGATAACCGGTGAGGCATCAAGGGCGTATGTCATGGAACTCAGAAACAGACATAAGGGTATTATGGCGGGCATAGGAACAGTGCTTGCGGATGATCCGATGCTGACATGCAGAATAGAGAAAAGCACGGACAGGGATACTGATAATGTCAGAAATCCGATCAGGATAGTTTGTGACAGCAAGCTCAGGATTCCGGAGGATTCACAGATCGTACAGACAGCCGGGGAGATAGAGACCATAGTTGCCACGACGGCAGCGGGAGCTTCAGACTCAGCAAAGTGTGAGAGACTCAAGGATAAAGGTGTAAGCATCATAGAGATTGAAGATGTGGATGGACAGGTGGATCTAAGGCAGCTCATGACGATCCTCGGCGGGAAAGGCATAGATGGAATACTGCTTGAGGGCGGCGGCGAGCTCAACTACAGCATGGTGTCTGAAGGTCTTGTGGATGAGGCATGTGTATTCATTGCCCCGAAGATATTTGGCGGCGAGGGCAAGTACAGTCCGGTATCCGGAACGGGTGTTGATGTGCCTGCGGATGCACATATGTTTGGACTTGACGAGGTCAGAAGATTTGATGAAGATGTGATGCTCAGATACAAAAAGGTTTAAGAACTTATAGAAAAGAGGTCATACATGTTCACAGGAATAGTAGAAGAGATAGGAACTATAAGAAAGATAGATAAAGGCGTAAGCTCCTGCAGCATCACGGTGCAGGCAGACAAGGTTCTCCATGGAAGCCAGGTTGGAGACAGTATAGCGGTAAACGGTGTGTGTCTTACTGCAACCGGCATATCGGGGAATATCTTTACTGCGGATGTCATGCCTGAGACTTTGAGACGAAGCGGACTTGGACAGCTTACCGGTGGCAGCAGGGTGAACCTTGAGCGTGCCATGGCGGCCGGAGGAAGATTTGGCGGACATATAGTGTCAGGACATATAGATGGAACCGGAACGATCAGAGAGCTCAAAAGGGAGGACAATGCAGTGTGGGTGACAATAGATTGTTCTCCGAAGATACTCAGATACATCATTGAGAAGGGCTCAATAGCCATAGACGGTATAAGCCTTACGGTTGCGTATGTCGATGATACATGCTTTAAGGTGTCGATCATTCCGCACACGGCGGGAGAGACGACGCTGCTGGATGGCAAGCCGGGCAAGGTGGTCAACCTTGAAAATGATGTGGTTGGAAAGTATGTTGAGAAACTGCTTATGCCATACAAAGGTGATGATACAGATGAAAAGCTTTCAAATGGAAATGCTTCAGATAGATCAGGACTTGATATGAGGTTTCTGGCAGAAAATGGATTTATGTAGACAGATATTTTAAGGAGGTAGAGTGATGAGTTTTGAATTCAACTCGATAGAGGAGATCGCTGCAGATCTTGCGGCGGGAAAGCCGGTTGTCATGCTCGACAACGAGGACAGAGAGAATGAAGGAGATGTAATCTGTGCAGCAGAATTTGCTACAACGGAGAATGTCAACTTCATGGCAAAGTGGGCGAGAGGTCTCATATGCATGCCTATGGATGCGTCATATGCGGATAAGCTGAATCTCCCACAGATGTGTATAACCAATACAGATAACCACTGCACAGCATTTTCAGTATCAGTGGATCATGTGGATACAACCACAGGAATCTCAGCCGAGGAGAGAGGCTACACAGCCAGAAAATTTGTGGATGAGAATGCAAAGCCTGATGACTTCAGAAGACCGGGACATATGTTCCCACTTCAGGCAGTTGCAGGCGGAGTCATAGAGAGAAACGGCCACACAGAGGCTACAGTTGATCTTATGAAGGTTGCAGGACTTAAGCCTTGCGGACTGTGCTGTGAGATCATGAAGGATGACGGAACCATGGCGAGAAAGGATGACCTTGTGGAATTTGCAAAGGTTCATGACCTTAAGATATCGACCATAGAGAAGCTTGTGCAGTACAGAAAAGAGCATGAAGTATTCGTTGAGTGCGTAGCCAAGGCAAAGCTTCCAACAAAGTATGGTGAGTTTACGATCTGTGGATATATCAACAAGCTGAACGGTGAACATCACGTGGCACTCACAATGGGTGATATAGCTGACGGCAAGCCTGTTCTCTGCCGTGTGCACAGCGAGTGCCTCACAGGCGATTGCTTCGGCTCACAGAAGTGTGACTGCGGACAGCAGCTCGATGCGGCCATGAAGGCCATTGCCAAGGAAGGCAGAGGCGTGCTCCTGTACATGAGACAGGAGGGCAGAGGAATCGGCCTTATCAACAAGATCAGGGCATATGCGCTTCAGGATCAGGGGCTTGACACCGTTGAGGCAAACCTCAAGCTTGGTTTCCCTGATGATGCAAGGGATTACACCATAGGAACACAGATACTTGTGGATCTCGGAATCAGACAGATCAGACTCCTCACCAACAACCCACTCAAGGTATACGGCCTTGCAGGCTACAATCTTGAGATCGTGGAGAGAGTTCCTATAGAGATAGAGCCAACCAAGTTTGACGCATTTTATCTCAAGACAAAAAAAGAGAAAATGGGTCATATGTTACACGAAGTCTAATATTTCATAAGAAGGGGCTGGGTAAGCTCCGATATAGAATAAGGAGGATAAATCAGATGAATAAGGTAGAAGGAAAGTTAGTAGCAAATGGAGCAAAGATAGGTATAGTAGCAGCGAGATTCAATGAGTTCATAGTTTCAAAGCTCGTCAGCGGTGCAGAGGATGCGCTTCTCCGTCATGATGTGAATGCAGACGACATCACAGTTGCATGGGTTCCGGGTGCATTTGAGATCCCTGTAATCGCAAAGAAGATGGCTGCAAGCGGCAAGTATGACGCTGTTATCTGTCTTGGTGCTGTTATCCGTGGTGCGACAAGCCACTATGATTATGTGTGCAACGAGGTTTCAAAGGGCGTTGCTTCAGTATCACTTGAGACAGGTGTACCTGTAATGTTCGGAGTTGTTACAACAGAGAATATCGAGCAGGCCATCGAGCGTGCAGGAACAAAGGCCGGCAACAAGGGTTATGACTGCGCTATGGGAGCTCTTGAGATGATCGACCTCATGAAGCAGTTGTAATGCAGACTGCAGAAAATGCGATATAATGAAGCATGCTGATGCATGCGCAGGTTATCAAGTGAAAATATAATGCGTACAGAAGATACAGGCACGTGTAGTTATAATACATGTGCCTGTAAATATATGACAGGATGGATATAATATATGAAAAGCACAGACAGGAAGATATTGTTCTTTGATATAGACGGAACGCTTATAACCGAGGACGGAAGGAGATACTTCCCGGACAGCGCAAGGCGTGCGCTGGCGCAGGCGAGAGCCAACGGACATCTGGTGTTCATCAACACTGGCAGGGTTTACTGTAATGTCACTGATGAGATCAAGGATGCGGGTTTTGACGGCTTTGTGTGTGGCTGCGGAACATCCATTTACTATGACGGCAAAGAGCTGTTCCACAATGATGTCAGCAGGGATGTGTGCAGGGATATAGCTTATGCATGCCGCAGATATGACATGTTTGGAATGTATGAGCACAGAGACAAGGTGTACGTGGACGGTCAGAACATGGGAAATGAACTCCTTGCAGAGATGGTCAGATACTTCCGGGCAAATGGAATATTTGTTGGGGAGGATGTGGACTCGGATGACTTTGAATTCGACAAGTTCTGCTGCTGGTTCGCGGATGACAATAAAAATGTTCCTGAGTTCCGCGAGTATGTATCACAGCATTTTGACTATATCGACAGAGGTTCAAATTTCTGCGAGATAGTTCCCAAGGGATTCAGTAAGGCGACAGGTATACAGTATCTTCTGGATTATTTTGATATTCCGCTTGAAAATGCATATGCATTTGGTGATGGCAACAATGACGCACCTATGTTATTATATTGTCCGAACAGCATAATCATGGAGAAGGGGCCGGAGGAGCTCAAAAGACAGGTTATGATGGTCACAGACGATGCGGAGAATGATGGAATATATAAGGCTATGGTGAAGCTTGGGATCATAGAGCCGATGGAATAGCTGGTTCATTTTGCCGGTCAATAATTATTAGAGTTGGAGATTTATATGGAAGAACAGGAAGAGAACAAGAAGGTGACGCTGCTCGATCAGTTGTCGATAGCGGTCAGCAGTCCGAAGAATTACAAACAACTGGTCAAGCTGAAGACGGGACGCCTTGTGTGGTTTGTGGTGATCATATCCTTTTTGCTGGCATTTATAGAGTTTGGAATAGACGCCATATTCTGGGTCGGCAAGGTCGGAGGTCTGAGAAATCTCATAACAAATAAGATCCCGGCATTCACATATCATGACAATAAGCTCGACATGGAACACGATATGCAGCTTGAGATAGGAAATGCTACTCTGTACATCAACACGGAGAATGCGTCAGTGGACCTTGACTCCATGGAAACGGATGGAGTGTACATCGCCATAGGAAGTGAGAATATAGTCATGGGAATGGTCTCAGATGGCAAGGGCTATGAGTACATGGTGACACCGCTCAAATACATGTTCCTGCCGGATGGCTTCAACAATAGCAAGCTGGCGGCACTGACACCGGTATTTTATATGTACATGGTGATCATGTTCATTTCGGTGATGGCGGCATCGGCGGGCAGACAGCTTCTCCTTGCGCTGATATTCAGTATAGCGGGCAATGGACTTGCAAGAAATCTCAACACGGGACTGTCCTACGGCAAGGTATTTACGATATGTGTCTATGCACAGACTCTGTCGGTGTTCATAATATCGGTCAACACTGCTCTTGGATATCTGTTATCATCGTTTGTTGTATGGATCATTGCACTTGTCGTGTCCATGATATTTATGAACAAAGCTATAGGAAGCTATGTGAGTGGAGATATACCGCCGGGAGATGTGTTCTGATAAGGCGGTCATTTGGTTTGAATAGGTGGAGGCATATATGGAGATAGAGAGAAAATACCTTGTACATGAGATACCTGTCGATCTGACGAAATATCAGGTGAAGCACATGGAACAGATGTATGTGTCCGTGAAGCCGGTCATAAGGATCAGGAGAACGGACGACAGACGTGTGCTCACGGTCAAATCCAAGGGACTGCTCATCAGGCAGGAATTCGAGATGGATCTGGACGAGGATGAATACAGGAATCTCAGATGTAAGGCAGACGGCAATATAATAGAGAAGGACCGGTATATAATACCGCTTTCCGATACAGACGGAACCTGTGGTGACAGTGAGGTGGACAGGAAACTGAAGATCGAGCTGGACGTGTTCGACGGGATATTTGGCGGACTCACCTATGCTGAGGTTGAATTCCCGGAGGAGAAATTTGCAAATACATTTGTGCCGCCGACTTGGTTTGGCAGGGATGTGACTGAGGACGGTATCTATCAGAACAGCGCCCTGAGCGGCATGGACAGACGTGATATAGACAGTTTTGTAAAGAGTGCGAATAAGGAGGAAAAGCGATGAAGGCAAGAGTTTTATTTGCAACAGGTTATGAAGAGGTAGAGGCTCTCACGGTGGTGGATCTCTTGAGGAGAGCCGGAGTTGAGTGCCTGATGGTGTCGGCTGACGATCAGGATACAGTGACAGGAGCGCGCGGCATGGAGGTCACGATGGATGAGAAGTTATCAGAGATCGATGACCAGTGCGATCTTGTAGTTCTTCCTGGAGGTATTCCGGGGGTTCCGAACCTCAAGGCAAATTCAAAGGTTCAGGCCATGGTCAAGGCACAGAATGACAGAGGCGGTTATGTGGCTGCTATCTGTGCGGGACCTACAGCACTTGGCGCATTTGGCGTGCTTGCGGACAAGAATGCAACATGTTATCCGGGATGTGAGGATCAGCTCATGGCGAAGCGCCACAGTACGGAGCCGGTAGTGGTGGACGGAAATGTGATCACCAGCAGAGGAGTGGGAACAGCCATAGAATTTGCACTTAAGCTGGTTGAGATACTCATAGACAGACAGACTGCGGACGATCTCGCAGAGAAGATAGTATATAAGAGATAATGAATATAAAAATATCAGTTAGGAGCCTGGTGGAATTCATCTTCCGCAGTGGCGATATAAGTGATAGCAGTAGTGGGACTCTGTCCAGAGAAGCGATGAATGCGGGTAGCAGGATTCACAGGAAGCTTCAGAAAAGGGCAGGGTCTCATTATAATTCAGAGGTGCCGCTCCGGTATACAGAGGAGCTTGGCGGACATCTGATAACTGTGGAGGGCCGGGCTGATGGAATCATAGACAGATGCGGTGGCGAACAGGAAGAGCCCGGGGATATTGACGACGGCTTTGACATGGCAGAGGGGTATGCTGTGGACTTCCATGACAGCGATGTGCTTATAGATGAGATAAAGGGCATATACAGGAACCTCGATGACATGGAGAGCCCGCAGCGCGTCCACGTGGCCCAGGCGATGTGCTATGCGTATATATATTCAAAAGAGAATAATTATAGCTGGATAGATGTAAGGATAAGTTATGTAAACCTTGACAGCGAGAAGGAGAAGTTCTTCAGGCGGAGATATTCATTTGGCTATCTGGAGAAATGGTTCAGCTCAATGATGGCGGAGCTTTGCAAATGGATTGATCTGGTGGAGAAGCATCAGCTTATGAGGAATCAGTCCATCTCGGACATGGAGTTCCCATTTGAGTACAGGAAGGGCCAGAAGGAGATGGCTCTGTATGTGTACAGGGCTATTGAGCAGGAAAAACATCTGTATGTCCAGGCACCAACTGGAATCGGAAAGACCATGGCGGCGGTGTACCCGTCCATAAAATCCATGGTTCAGGGACACGTGTCGAAAATATTCTATCTGACAGCCAAGACCATAGCCCACACTGTGTCGAGAAATGCGGTGGAGCTGCTGGAGGACAGAGGGCTAAAGCTCAAGACTGTTATACTCACGGCAAAAGAGAAGATATGTTGTCAGGAACAGGTGGATTGCAATCCTGCGGTATGTCCGTATGCCGAGAGGCATTTTGACAGGGTAAATGATGCGCTGTACGACGTGGTATTACATGAGACGGTGGTTGACAGAGATGTGGTAATACGGTACGCACAGGCTCACAGGGTGTGTCCGTTTGAGTTGAGCCTTGACGTGAGTCTGTTTGCTGACATGGTGATATGTGACTATAACTATGTCTTTGATCCGAGAGCGAGCCTCAAGAGGTTCTTTGCGGCAGAGGGCGGTAAGCCGGGAGATTATGTATTCCTTGTGGATGAGGCGCACAACCTTGTGGACAGGGCTTCGTCCATGTACAGTGCGGAGATCGTGAAGGAGGACTTTCTGGAGCTCAAGAAGCTCACAGCCCAGTATGGCGGCCGTATGGCAAGACATATAGGAAGCTGCAACAGAGAGCTGCTTACGATGAAGAAGGAGGTTCCTGAGGAGGGATACAGGGTGCTCTCGAGCATAGCACCTCTTCACCTGAAATTGCTCAGCCTCCATGAAGCAATACAGCTCTTTCTGGAGGAGCACAGGCAGATCCCGGAGAGAAAGGAAGTCCTGAACTTTTATTTTAATCTCACCTCATTTCTGAACATTGCGGAGATGATGGATGAGAATTATGTCGTGTATGACGAGATAAGGGATGACGGAAGATTTGTGGTGAGACTGTACTGCGTCAAGCCTGCAGTTAACATAAGAAACTGCTTGGACAAAGGGCTTGCCACGGTGTTTTTCTCGGCTACGATACTTCCTGTCAGATATTATATGGAGATGCTGTCGGACTGCCCGGAGGACAGGGCAATATACATCCCGTCTCCATTTTCTGCGGAGAACAGGAAGATAATGATAGCAAATGATGTCACGACCAGATACACGAACCGTAATGAGGCGATGTACAGGAACATTTACAGCTATATAGAGCGCGTGATAAGTGCGAGACCGGGCAACTATATGGTGTTCTTTCCATCGTATGCCATGCTGGAGAAGGTGCATGTGCTCACTGAAGAGCTTCCAGAGTCTCTTGGGGTGGAAGTTATAGCCCAGGAACAATACATGACGGAGAGCGATAGAGAGAGCTTTCTGAGGGCATTTGAGGAGAAGGACAATGTGCTGGCACTGTGTATCATGGGCGGAATATTCTCCGAGGGAATCGATCTGACTGGTGACAGGCTGATAGGAGCGATAATAGTCGGACCCGGTCTTCCCCAGGTGTGCACGGAGAGAAAGCTGATGATGGATTACTTCGACAGCAGAACCGCGGCGGACGAAAAAGAGGCTGCATCCGACAGGAATGGATTCAGATATGCGTACCAGTACCCGGGAATAAACAAGGTATTTCAGGCTGCCGGAAGAGTCATAAGGACGGAGACGGATCAGGGGATAATACTTCTGATAGACGAGAGATTTGCCACCAGGCGTTACACGGAGCTGTTTCCTGTGGAATGGAATGACAGCGTGATATGCAACATGCAAAATGTGGACGGGATCCTTGAACAGTTCTGGGATTATAAAAGTAAAGAGATTTAAATATACAAAAGCATAATACAGTGCTATAATGGACACCTGATGAAGCCGGAGCGGCGGTAAAGCCCGGTTGTATATATTTTATCAATATGAAAAAAGGGGATAGTGATGGTAGATATAACAGTAAAAAATATTCTGGAAGCTACAGGAGGCGTACTCCTCTGCGGAGATGAGAACACTGTTCTCACTGACATCTGTATAAACTCTAAGGAGGCCAAGGAGGGCGATCTGTTCGTGCCGATCATAGGAACAAGAACCGACGGACACAGATTTATAGAATCAGCACTTCAGACTGCAGCAGCCACACTCACATCGGAGCATGACAATGTTGTGGTGTCGGACAAGGCGTATATCAGGGTGGATGATACTGTTAAGGCATTGCAGGCCATTGGAAAGTATATAAGGAACAGATACGATATGCCTGTTGTGGCGGTTACAGGAAGCGTGGGCAAGACCACGACAAGAGAGATGATCACAGCGGCTGTCAGTGCTGGAATGAAGTGCTTCCACACAGAGGGCAATTATAATTCGGTGTACGGCGAGCCTATCACGGTGTCAAGGATGACAGACGAGTACGATGCGGCTGTTCTTGAGCTTGGAATCGGCGAGCCGGGTGAGATGGACATCCTCACTGATATAGCTCAGCCGGATATATGCGTTATAACGATCATAGGCGTTGCACATATAGAATATATGGGTTCACTGGAGAACACCCGCAAGGAGAAGCTCAGCATTATCAAGGGCATGGGCGAGAATGGAACACTGTATATCAACGGTGATGATCCTATGCTGTATGCGGTCAAGGATGAGATACCATGTAAGGTATACACATATGGTTGCGGCGAGGGCATGGACTTCAGAGCGACTAACATCCGCATGGAGGATGGATATTCTGTATACGATATGGTACATGGGGATGACGTTGTAACTGTCAAGGTAGGAGTGATGGGACTGCACAACGTGCGCAATTCATTGGTGGCCATGGCTGTGTCGCATCAGCTTGGAGTTCCATATGAGAAGTCGTCGAAGGCATTTGAGAATTTCAGAGGTCTCAGACAGAAGGTCATCAAGCTTCCTGGCAAATACACGATCATAGACGATACATACAATGCAAGCCCTGATTCCATGAAGGCCAGCACCGATGTCCTCTGTGACATGAAGTGCGAGGGCAAGAAGTATATCGTGCTCGGCGATATGCTTGAGCTCGGAGAGAAGAGCGATGAGTACCACTATGAAGTCGGAGAGTATCTCAGAGATAAGAAGATAGATGAGGTCATAGTCATCGGAGAGCATGCCCAGAAGATCAAGGAAGCTCTGGATGCCTGTGATACGAAGTATGCCAAGACTGTGTCATTCACTGACACGGAGGAGATCGCGATATACCTTATGGCGCTCATGAAGCCTGAGGATATAGTGCTTTTGAAGGGATCAAACGGAATGAAATTGAGTGAAGTGGTTAATATTCTCACGAATTAGTGTGTGTATTTGTACAAAATGACAAAAGCGGTCACGGATTTACAACGATCTGTGACCGCCTTTTTGTGTAAAGTGTTGCCATTTATTGTAAATCAATTCCCAAAACGATACAAAAGGGAGAAAAGAATTTGGTTATATTGAAAAAATATAAAAAATGGAGTAATATCAACCTAGCTTGAAAATAAATACATAAGATTACATAGATACTTTTTATTTGGGAGGAAAGAATCATGGCTACAGCAAAGAAGGCAGATGAGACAAAGAAGGTAACAAAGGCAACACCTGCAGCAGCACTTGCTAAGGTTGAGGCAGTTAAGAAAGAGGAAGCTGCAAAGAAGACAGCAGCTACAGAGACAAAGGCAGCACCTGCAAAGAAGGTAGCTCCAGTTAAGGAAGAGCCAAAGGTAGCACCTGCAAAGAAAACAGCACCAGCTAAGAAGGAAGAGACAAAGGCAGCAGCACCTGCAAAGAAGGCTCCAGCAAAGAAGGCAGCTCCAGCTAAGACAACAGAGAATGTATTTGTTGAGTTCGCTGGCGGTCAGATCGAGATGGCAACAATCGTTGCTAAGGTGAAGGAAGTTATTGGCAATAAGACAGTTAAGGAATTGAACGTATACTACCAGCCAGAAACAGGCATGGTATATTATACAGCTGATGGAGAATCAGGTTCTTACAGTCTTTAATCTATAGATGTTTGTTTTGAGACGAAGCCCGGTCGTATGATCGGGCTTCTTTTTTGTGGGATAATTACTGGAATTGGTGTTGTATACCGGCAGCCTTTTGTGGTAATATGCTGTTAGTTAGGAGAGCCTAACAAATGATTTTACAGGAGGCAGATTATATGACTATACATGAGTATGGAGACAGGAAGAATCCGCATATACTGCTTATACACGGAATGTGGATGTGTCATGAGATGATGCTTCCATATGTAGAGAAAATGCGCAGTGAGTATCATATAATTGCGCCGGATCTCACCGGGCATGGTATTGACATGGGGAGCTTTGAGGGCGCAGAGCATGAAGCTGTACAGATTGGCAAATGGCTTGCAGATCATGATATAAAGACTCTGGATCTCATGTTTTCTGCATCATTGGGCTGCGTTGTAGCCATGTATCTTGTGGCTGACAGTCCGTGGCTTACAGTGAAGTGTTCAGTGTTTGAAGGAGCTGCGCTCACGAGAATGAGGGGCGTTGAATGGATGTTCCGCGGGATGATGGGAGGCATGCAGAAGCATCCGGAGGCTGCATCAAAGATGTATGCGGCGGCAGATATTGCTTCTGACGTAATGAAAAAGCTTTCCGATTCCATGGGCAGGACAGATAAGAAAGCGCTTGCATGTATGGTGCATACCTGCAACAGCTTCAAATACGAGCAGAGTATGCTTCCTGCAGATGTGCAGAGAAGATTATTTTTTGAATTCGGCAGCAGGGATTCACACATTGTGTGCCGCAAGCTGATAAAGAAATATTATCCTGAGGCGACGATAACGGTCAGAAAGGGTTATGGCCATTGCGTATATATGTTTAAGCATCAGGAAGAGTACAGTAATATATTGAAGGACTACATGAGGAAGAACATGTAAGAAAAGGAGCATGCAGCCCGGCAGGACATAAATCGTAATTAGAGAAAGCTGTGTATGTGAATATATTAAAAAGCCTGTGATATGAACTTTGATTCATACCACAGGCTTTTTGCTTGCAGATAATACTATATATTATGAATTATTTTGTTGTCAGGAAATCTGCGTATGCTGTAGGAAGACCATGCTCTGTAGGATCAAGTCCCTTGATCTCTTCCTCCTCAGATACTCTAAGTCCCATAGTCTTCTTGATGATCAGGAATACGATGGTGATCGTAACTGCTGTCCATGCTGCAACTGCTGCAAATCCAAGTAACTGGATGAGAAGTGGATGAATGCCACCGCCGTAGAACAGACCGTTTAATGTATCATTTCCAGGAACAGTTGTTGTGGAGAAGAGACCTACAGCGATTGTTCCCCAGATACCATTTACACCATGTACGGCTACGGCACCGACAGGATCGTCAACATGTAATGCGTGGTCACAGAGCCATACTCCGAATACTACGAGAAGTCCGGCAACGATACCGATGATAGCTGCGCCGAAAGCATCGACTGTATCACAAGGAGCTGTGATGGCAACAAGACCAGCGAGTGAAGCGTTGAGACACATTGACACATCAGGCTTGCCATATTTGAGCCATGTAAATATCATACATGAAACTGTTGCAAGTGCAGGTGCGATAGTAGTAGTGAGGAAGATAGAACCTAACTGATCAACAGATGTTGCGGCTGCACCATTGAATCCGTACCAGCCGAACCACAGGATGAATACACCGAGTGCGCCGAGTGGAAGGTTATGACCAGGAAAGGTGTGAACCTTTACTACTTTGCCATTCTCATCCTTATTGAACTTTCCGATACGAGGTCCAAGTAATGCGGCACCAATCAGTGCTGAGATTCCACCTACCATATGGATGGCACATGAACCGGCAAAATCATGGAAGCCAAGTTTTACAAGCCAGCCACCTGGATTCCAGATCCAGTGAGCCTCAATAGGATATATCAGCAGTGAGATGATAGCTGAGTATACACAATATGCAGAGAACTTTGTTCTCTCTGCCATAGCTCCTGACACGATGGTTGCTGCTGTTGCACAGAACACAAGGTTGAATACGAAGCTTGACCAGTCATAGTTTTCAAAGTGAAGGAACAAATCCCATGATGGTTTTCCGATGAAACCTCCGAGTGCCCAGTCACTGCTGCCGAGCAGAAGTGATGAACCGAGGATCATGAATGAGACTGTACCGAGACAGAAATCCATGAGATTCTTCATTATAATGTTTCCGGCATTCTTGGCTCTTGTGAAACCGGCCTCAACCATTGCAAATCCGGCCTGCATCCAGAATACCAGTGCGGCTCCGACAAGGAACCATACTCCAAATACAATTGTGCTTACGTCTTCCATAATCATTCCTCCTTTTAATACATTGTAGTTGTGGAAGTGATCAGATAATAAAAAAAGATGCGTCCCGCCAGGTATGCTCCTGACAAAACACATCTTTGTGCACATTATATCTGATCGTACGTCACTGAGATATGACTGATAATAAGTATCTCAGTGCCACACCTCAATTACTAACTTGGGTTGAGTATAGTATTGAGATATGGTAAAATATTGAAAAAATCGGACATGGAACGATAAACCTTATTATATTTTGCACGGGCTTAATATAATAAAGCAAAGATACGGTAAAGATAAATAAAGTTATGCGGAGATGGCGTATGGATAGTCAGATTTTATTGAATGTTAATTTTTGCAGTGAAGTACATACTAATTTGATAGAAAAGAATGAGAAGTCTGTGTATGTGAGAGCTGGTTACAGCTTGGGTGGGCTGAGAATAGTGCCACAGGAGAATGCTGGGATATGTGTGATATGTACGGATGGACACATCAAAAGGGTGTATCCGGGTGAACTGGAGGCGGCTGTTTGCATTGAGGAGAGCTGCAGCTTCATATCTGTGGAGCAGGATCTTGGATTTGGCAGGGAGACTCTGGATACCCAAGATATGCGTCTGCTTGAAAAACTGCTGACTGCTGATCATGCATTTACAGGAAATGGTGCAGAAGATCCGATAGAGAGTGCGACAGAGGAGATCACGGAGCATATAGAGAAATGCGGATCGTTGTGGCAGAGGAATGGCATGGCTGATTCGGACATCGTGAAACAGGCGGATGTCATATATGCGGCAAAAGGGAAGATAAGCATATCAGAGCTTGCTGAGCAGATGGGATGCACCGTTAGACATGTGCATAGGAGATTTGTGGAGGAGCTGGGGGTCAGCCCCAAGAGGTTTGCCCGCATCGTGAGGATCAGGGAGACTGTGAGAAAAATGCTGGAGCATCCGGGCGGACATGGCACGGATTATATGGATGACATGGGATATTCTGACCAGGCGCATTTCCAGAGAGAGTTTAAGTGGTATACAGGGATGACTCCGGGGAGTCTGCTGAAGATACTGGGAGACAGAGCTGAACGATAAAAAACAGGCAGTGGACAAATGCCACTGCCTGCCAATTTAGAAAAAGGAATGATATTGGATACCTGTGCTTATCAGAGCGCTGTCTCTCCACGCTCGCCTGTACGGATACGAACGACATCTGCCACATCATATACGAAGATCTTACCATCACCGATCTTACCTGTGGATATTCTCTCGCAAACCTTGAAAATGATCTTGTCCGCAACATCGTCTGCTGCGATGGTCTCGATCTTTACCTTTGGAATAAGGTTTACAACATATTCGCTTCCTCTGTAAGTTGTCTTATATCCCTTCTGATTACCGTAACCCATGATGTTTGATACCATGGCACCTGTTGATTCACACTCATCAAGTATTGACTTTACATCATCAAGCTTTTCTGAACGAACTACGATTTCAAGTTTCTTCATAATTACAGTCCTCCTTTTACCCGTTGGATTTATTTTTTATGATTATAGCATAGCGAAAAATCCAATTCCATAGCACTTCGCAAATGCCGAAATTTTAAAACGATTCGAAAGATGCCAGCGGTAAAATAATACAAAAAACAGACAAATGACTTAATAATATTAAGGACAGAAGCAGGGCGGCGCTGCGTGCCAGCGGTTAATTTACAGTAATTTCATATTTGCAGGTGTTGGTAAATGTGGTATATGTGTGTTATTATATTTCTGACTGAGATTATATGTATAATCAGGAAAGGAAAATGAGATATGGCAGAGAATTATGATGATATAGATAAGAAGACACCGGATACGGTGGATGCCGATGGACATGCATCGGATGATAATGACAACGATGACGACTACGAGAAATACTGCTACCTGTGCAGTAGACCGGAGAGCGTGGCCGGCAAGCTGATACATATGCCTGGAGATATAAATATATGTGCGGACTGCATGCAGAGATCATTTGACAGCTTCAACAATTCCGGGTTTGGCAACATGCCGGGGCTTGGCAATATGCAGTTCATAGATCTGACAAATATGCCATTTGGCAATATAGATATGTCCAAGTTCAAGGCACAGAATGACGTGCCGAAGTCACAGAAGGTCAAGAAGAAGGCGCCAAAGGAAAAGAAGCAGGAGGAAGAGCTCACGCTTAAGACCATTCCGGCTCCTCATAAGATCAAGGCTATGCTGGACGAGTATGTTGTGGGACAGGAATATGCCAAGAAGGTTATATCCGTGGCTGTATACAATCATTATAAGAGGGTTCTCACAGATACCATGGATGATATAGAGATAGAGAAGTCCAACATGCTGATGGTGGGGCCTACAGGCTGTGGTAAGACATATATAGTCAAGACCATAGCAAGACTTCTCAAGGTGCCTCTTGCAATAACTGATGCGACAACTCTTACAGAGGCCGGTTATATAGGCGATGATGTTGAGAGCGTTCTGTCAAAGCTTCTCGCCGCCGCCGACAATGATGTGGAGAAGGCAGAGAGAGGAATCGTGTTCATAGATGAGATAGACAAGATCGCCAAGAAGCAGAACAGCAACAGCAGGGATGTGAGCGGTGAATCCGTACAGCAGGGACTGCTAAAGCTCCTCGAGGGTGCGGATGTTGAGGTACCTGTGGGATCGGGCAGCAAGAATGCTATGGTTCCTATGACGACCATCAATACAAGAAATATACTGTTTATATGTGGTGGAGCATTCCCTGATATAGAGGAGATCATTAAGCAGAGGATCAGCAAGCAGGCGTCCATGGGATTCAAGGCTGAACTCAAGGACAAATATGACGATGATCCGAATCTGCTGAGACAGGTTACAACCGAGGATCTCCGTGAGTTTGGCATGATACCTGAGTTCCTTGGAAGACTTCCGGTACTCTTCACACTTGATGCGTTGGACAAGGATATGTACGTGAGCATACTCAAGGAGCCTAAGAATGCGATATTAAAGCAGTATAAGAAGCTCCTTGCACTGGATGAGGTGGATCTTAGATTTGACGATTCGGCATACGAGGCGATAGCCGAGGAGGCGATCAAGAGGAAGACGGGAGCCAGAGCATTGCGTGCAATTATAGAGAAATTCATGCTGGATATCATGTACCAGATCCCAAGGGATGACACCATAGGAAGGGTGACCATCACAGGTGATTATATAAAGGGCAAGGGAAGCCCTATCATAGAACTGCGCGGAACACCGGCACTTGAGGAGGCAAGCGCAACTCAGATCTATAAGCAGGACTGAACAGATCTGTAATGACAATAATGCGATAACAGGAAAATGCTACTTGATAATATTTTATCAATATGCTAGAATATCACCGTTCATTAAGGGAGTAGTCAGCGCAGAGCTTGCGTTGTGATATCAACATAATGATTGGCAGCCATCGGTCGATGATGGCGTGAATCTGGTATTACTGTAGATGATGAGACTTTCTGGACAGCTTTTAGCTGCCCGGGAGGTCTCTTTTTATATGTGTCTGTGACTGCATCCGTCAAATCCATATCAAGGAGAAAAATTATGAGTATTGCAGAGTTATTCCT
Source organism: Coprococcus sp. AF38-1 (assembly GCF_003603945.1). Lineage (NCBI taxonomy): Bacteria > Bacillati > Bacillota > Clostridia > Lachnospirales > Lachnospiraceae > Coprococcus > Coprococcus sp. AF38-1. The sequence continues at coordinate 82,072 of NZ_QVGO01000007.1, read as the reverse complement.
GTTGGCAGTTGGTCTTTCAATGGATGCATTTGCCGTGTCTATCTGTAAGGGGTTGTCCCTGCGCAACATCAAGGTGAAGCATATGCTTATCGCAGGTGCGTGGTTTGGAGGATTTCAGGCACTTATGCCGACGGTAGGATATGTCCTCGGAAGCTTTTTTGCAGATCTGGTAAGCAAATGGTCACACTGGATCGCATTTGTACTCCTCCTGTTCATCGGCGGAAGCATGATCAAGGAGTCGTTTGGCGGGGAAGAGGAAGTAGATGCAGATATGAGCTTTAAGGTCATGTTCCTTCTGGCGGTTGCAACCAGCATAGACGCACTGGCGGTTGGAGTGTCATTTGCATTCCTCAAGCTGTCCACTCTGTATATCATACTTGCGGTATTATTCATAGGATGTATCACATTCATATGTTCAGCGGTCGGAGTGAAGATCGGAAGTATATTCGGAACAAAGTACAAGTCAAAGGCTGAGCTTGCCGGAGGTATCATACTTATACTCATAGGAGTAAAGGTTGTTCTGGACGGACTCGGTATATTGTAACCTTAACATAAAATAAATGGACAATAGTATGGTTTATGGCATACAATGTGTAGATAGGTTATGTGAAGGGACAATATATTAAGTAAGGAGTAGATGTATGACCAGATTCAAAAAGAATATGAGAAGATTTGTCGTGGCTGCTGTTGTCGGAGCCATGGCCATGTCGATGACTGCATGTACTTCTCATATGTTTGATGAGAAGACTATCACAGGAACAATAAAGGATAATGCGGACAACTACACAAAGGTGCAGAAGGAGTTCGAGGAATATCTGCACGATGAGTATGTGGACAGTGTGACATCGGACACACTCTCGTACAACTATGAGATAAAGGATGGGGATGCCCTGGGTATTCCTGAGCCGGAGGTATCTCTGGGCGATTCGGATATGAGCGATGAGGGAATCAAAAAACGTAAGGCTGAGTTTGATGAGTCCTTTGACAAGCTCAAGTCATTTGACAGGGACGATCTCACGGAGAGCCAGCAGCTCACATATGATATACTTAATCAGTATCTGGAGACGGAGTCAGAGGGTTATCTGAACATATACCTCAGCGAGCCGTTCTCACCTATGAAGGGACTGCAGTCGAATATATCCACATATTTCACAGACTACCGTTTTGACGACAAGGGTGATGTGGAGAGATATCTCCAGGTGCTTGGAATGGTAAGGGATTATTTTGATGACAATCTAGAGTTTGAGAAGACAAAGTCCGAGAAGGGATATTTTATGAGTGATGCCGTGTGCGATAAGGTCATCGAGCAGTGCGAAGACTTCATCAAGGACAAGGACAATCACTTCATGATACAGGTGTTCAACGATAACATCGAGGCGCTGGACTTCCTGACTGCGGACGAGATAGCCGATTTTGAGGAACAGAATAAGAAGGCCGTTGCGGAAAGTCTTATACCTGCATATGAGGATGTTATAGATGTGCTGTCATCGCTCAAGGGAACCGGTAAGAACCAGGGCGGTGTGTGTGGCTATGAAGGTGGTAAAGAGTATTACGCTTACCTTTTGAAGGACGCTGCGGGAACTGATAAGACACCTGAGGAAGTGGCACAGATGCTGGATGACAACCTGTCAGATCTCATGACAGATCTGTATTCCATAGCCATGACACAGTACGATTCATATGAATATTTTGTGGAGCACTACGATGACCTCTTTGGAGACAGTGACTCAAAGGAGCCTTCAGAAATAATAGATATACTCATGAATACAGCCACCGAGAACTACCCAGACTTTGGAGAGATAAAGTATCAGGCGAAGAAGCTTGATAAGAGCCTTGAGGATATTCAGGAGAATACGCTGGCATACTATATGTCACCTGCGATCGATGACCAGGACAACAACCTTATCAGGGTAAATGGCAAACATACGGATGGTATGTGGACCACACTTGCCCATGAGGGATATCCGGGACACATGCTGCAGAATGCATACTACATGTCAACAGATCCTGAACCGGTACGTACCATATTAAGCTTCCTTGGATACAAGGAGGGCTGGGCAATGTATGCGTGCTATGATGCCATAAACTATTACACATTTGATGGGGCATCTGATTCGGACACCGTTGCAAAACTGTACAGGTTAAACGATGAGATCAATTATCTTATAAGTGGAAGGATCGATATAGGAATCAACTATGAGGGCTGGTCACTGCAGGAAGCAAAAGATTACCTGAATGAAAAGGGATTCAACGGCGATGCCGCCGACGATCTGTATACTACCATGATAGGTGATCCTGCCGTATACCAGAGTTATTCAACAGGCTTCTATGAGATGCAGGAGATCAGGGATTATGCTGAGGAACAGCTTGGATCAAAGTTTGACCTGAAGGAGTTCAATACAGTCGTTCTCGAGACAGGTCCATGCCAGTTCAATATCCTGAAGCAGCAGGTTCAGAAGTATATTGATACAAAACAATAAAATAGAATATAGCCGGTACATATAATGTACAGATGGAGACATACCGCAGCCGGAGAAATTTCCGTGCTGCGGTATTTTTGTGTAAAGATTCGGAATTTGCTGCATATACTATATAGATTGCCCCTGGAGGAATGTGCGGTGATATCAGATGCTGCTTACTCAGAGGATTATGTGGAATATATAATAGAATACAACGGAGACAGGGAAGCTCTGATGGATCTGTATCAGCCATACGGGCTCAACATAATAGACGACAGATATGCGGTGGCATATCAGCCGTTTCCGGCCGGGTATATGGAGAGTTTTTCAAGGCTTGAGTACAATCTTTTCCCAAAAGTGTACGGCCTGATGGACGATGTGGGGGCTCTTGAGGCTATAGGGGTTATCAATATCCAGCAGGAAAATATACTCGGACTCACCGGAAAGGGGATACTGCTTGGCATCGTTGATACGGGGATCGATATATTTGGCAGTTCATTTGTGCGGGATGGGGGTAAGACAAAGATACTTGCGGCGTGGGATCAGACTGTGGAGGAGGCTGACAACGCATCATACGGCTACGGCAGGGAGTATAGCACGGAGGAGATACAGGCTGCTGTGGATGAGAGACAAAGGATATTGACGGATACCACCGGGCATGGAAGCTTCTGCGCGGGAACGGCTGTGAGTGTGGCTCCGTCGGCAGACCTGGTGGTGGTGAAGTTAAAGCAGGCAAAGGAGAATCTCCGCAGCTTTTATGGTATTCCATCGGATGCAAATGCGTACAGTGAGGTTGACATAATGACAGCGATAGCATATCTGCTTGAGCAGCAGAAAAAGCTGCGCATGCCTATGAGCATACTCGTGACGCTTGGGACCAACAGTGGAAGCCATACGGGGGCGGGAGCGCTGGACAAATATATAAACAACATAGGAGATCTTCAGGGGTTTGCGGTATCTGCTGCCGGTGGCAACGAGGGGAGAGCAGGACATCATTATTCCGGGATCGTCACAGGGGCATATGATGTCGTTGAGATCGATGTGGCAGATCACAACAGCTTTACACTTGAGATATGGGGTAAGTCCACCAATACCTACTCGGTGGCCATAGAGATTCCCGGCGGGGAATTTATAGAGAGGATATCGCCGAGGTATGACAGGAGCTCGATCATCCGTCCGATATTTGGAGGTGGGATGATATATGTCGACTATTTTCTCGTAGAGGATTCTGCTGGGCAGGAGCTCATCATGCTCAGATTTATAACCCCGGCAAATGGTATATGGCGGATAAGGGTGTACGGTGTTGGAACCACGGAGCTCAGCTTTAACGCGTGGCTGCCCATAAGCAGCTTTGTATCCCCGGGGACGAGATTTGTGTCAAGTGATCCGGGAGTGACCATAACGAGCCCGGCGGTGGCGGAGACTGCGATATGCACTTGCGCATATGATCACTCAAATGGTAATCTGTATATCGACAACAGCAGAGGCTATACGGCGGACGGCAGGGTGAAACCGGATCTTCTCGCTCCCGGAGTGAATATAAGGGGAGAAGGAGCCAGCGGGGAGACGGTTATAAGAAGCGGCACCTCAGTGGCGGCTTCGTACACTGCGGGCTGCAGTGCCATCATGCTTGAGTGGTCGTATGGGAGAAAGATGATAAGGAATATAAACGGCAACCAGATAAGGGGCTACCTGATAAGGGGAGCGGTGAGACCGGGAAGTTCGGGCGGGCTTTTGGAGATCAGGCAGTATCCGAATCCCGAGTGGGGATATGGCCTGCTGAACATTTACAATACATTTGAAAGTCTCAGGAATGTGTGAGGATAAGTTATGGGAAGAACATGCAGAGAAGAGCTGGCGAGCGGCGGTACGCTAATAATAAGTGAGAATGACTTCAGGATAGAGTATTTCTTCCCGGGGCCGGATGGACGCTATGGTGGAGTGAGGGTCAATATTCCGGGAAGGAAAGTTGAGACCTATATGAGGGCATGGCAGAAGAATTATGAAAGGTACGAAGAGCTTCAGAAGGCGGCGGGGGCAAGTGTGGTGAAGAGACCGGCTGCGATGAGAGGTGAGTGCGGAATGACGATACGGACCGGTTTCATGGACGGAGTATACCTGAAGGGAAGCCACATGAGAGTGACGGAAAGGGTGCAGCTCGACATGATAATTCGGGATTATGGATACGCTCTGGACAGATGGAAGAAGTCCGGGCAAATGCCTGAAAGTAGTGATTGTTAGTCTGCGTGATACTGTGCTATAATGCATTTGTGTGGTCAGAAACGGGAGGAGTATGACATGCATTAATTCACACTATTTATAAGAACGGAGGATAATATAATATGTATATAACATGTCTTGATTTAGAGGGAGTACTGGTGCCTGAGATTTGGATCGCATTTGCGGAGGCAAGCGGAATACCTGAGCTTAAGAGAACAACAAGGGATGAGCCTGACTACGATAAGCTCATGAACTGGAGACTTGGTATACTTAAGGAGCACGGACTTGGACTCAAGGAGATACAGGAGACTATAGCAAAGATAGATCCTATCCCTGGAGCAAAGGAGTTTCTGGATGAGCTGAGATCCATAGGACAGGTGATAATCATAAGCGATACATTTTCACAGTTTGCAGGCCCTCTCATGAAGAAGCTCGGTTACCCTACAATATTCTGTAATGAGCTGATCGTTGCAGATGACGGTGAGATCACAGGCTTCAAGATGAGATGCCCACAGTCGAAGCTCACAACAGTCAAGGCTCTGCAGTCAATCGGCTACGACACTATAGCAAGCGGTGATAGCCACAACGATCTGGGAATGATCTATGCGAGCAAGGCAGGCTTCCTGTTCAAGAGCACAGATCAGATCAAGGCGGACAATCCTGATCTTGAGGCATTTGAGACATACGATGAGCTTCTTGCGGCCATCAAGAAGGCAATGGACTAGTTGGAGATACAGATATGAAGTACAAGAGTGTAGATGAGATCGAGACGCTCTCTTTCAGGGATGCGACTCTGATCAGATGCATATATTCGGAGAAGCAGGGAATCCTGGAATTTGAATTTGACGGCGCGGTAGTCAGAGAGGACAACTCTGCAAATGAGCTCTATACTGACAGATATGCCAGTGATATGCAAGTCAGATTCACTGAGCCTGAGATCGAGGCACTTCTGCTCGAGGGTCATAAGTATTACGATGCGAACGATGTCCTCCAGGAGTCAGTACCGGATAAGCCTGTGGACAGGGCGGACTATGAGGATGTGCTGAAGAGCTTTGAGGGCAAGGTTGTATTTTATTCGGGTTAGCCAAAGGAGATGCTCAAGTCTTCGGAGAATGCTGACAGAAAATGCTATCAGATGATAATAGATGTGGATGAGGAATCCTATGTTCTGAGTTTTTACTATGATAAGGTGATCGCACAGTGGGAGCACTTTATGAACAAGGTGATGAACTAGCCTGACGGTTCAGCAGGGATCAGGAAAGGAAGATGCGGCAGATGGCAAAGAGGATACACCGGTATATAGCATATATTGATGAGCTTTTAAAGAGGAATGATGTGGACTTTGCACGGGAGGCAGAGAGACATCTCACGCAGGTAGGATTTTTCATGCATGAGAGACTTATCCACCTCATAGTGCTGGTATTGTTTGCCGTATTGACGGTTGCAACATGTATAACATTTGTCGTGACGGCCAATATATCGCTGCTGATACTTGCACTTGCATTCATGGTGCTGCTTGTTCCATACATAATGCACTATCATCTTCTTGAGAACAGTGTCCAGTATATGTATGAGCAATACGACAGAATGCTCGAGAAGGCGGGCATAGATGCGTTTGTAAACAGATGATTGGTGAAAGGCGGTAAAGCATATATGTTCAATTTCGTTATGGGTATCGTGATGATCGGAATAGGCGCAATAAGTGTGGCTCATGCATTTTTTTCAAAAAATATGGCGGGCTTCATATTCTTCGGCATACTGATGATCGGATTCGGAATAGTGGAGCTGGTCAGATCCAGGGGCGTAAAGGCCAGAAAGAAGGCTGCCAGAGACAGAGAGTTTGACATGTACAATCTCATTGCGTCGGAGATGGGAGTCAAGATCAATCCGCTCACAGGAGAGATGCTGAGCTCAGACAAGAAGGGTGAAGACGAACAAGTGACTGTTACTGAAGCTGATGATGCAGCGGATGTGGCAGAATAAGAACATAGAATAAAGCGGCATGGAGGTTTTCAGATACCTCCGTGCCGCTTGTTTTTTCATGCGGGATATTTCATCTATTTATAATCAGAGAAATCATACTCTGCAAATGTCTTCCCGTGCTCATCGGATCTGTACACCTTGCCATCGCTGGAGTCGATATAGAAATCACCGACCTTGGTGTCGCCCTCTTTATTGTTGTCGTGGAGCTCGATGTGGTAGCCTGTTTTTCCACCGGAAAATTCTGTGAGATCCTTGTCACTGTTGGCAACCTCGAATCTTCCGTCACCTGCGGGAAGCTGATCCATGAACCAGTCCTGGGCATCATCGAATGAACCGAAGATGCCTGACACGGTGTTTCCCACGCCGTCAGCGACATCCTTTACACCGTCGGCCACGCCGTCAGCGACATCCTTTACAGCGTCGGCTGCTCCGCCTACAACGCCTTTGTCAGATGAGTCGGTGCTGTTTCCCTCAGAGCTGTTACCATTCTGAGGCTCAGATGTTGTCTGGGTGCTGGCTGCTGAAGATGAGCCAGTGCTTGAAGCACCGTTTGAATTGCCACAACCACAGAAGAGGATCATGGTGAGTGTCATACACGTCACAAGTAAAAAGTATTTTTTCATTGTACATGTTCTCCTTTTTTTAATATTTGCTATTTATATTCTCCGTATATCTGAGAAATATTCATGGCATAAAAAATAGACACATAATTAAAAATATAAAATAATATAATAGAAAAAATGCTATAGGCGGCGAGGATCATTTGAAAAAAATTGACAATGTGCAGGAGGTGACTGACAGATGGCAGTATATTATGCTGGCGGTTGCCATATTTCTTGCCATAATTTTCTGTTGTTATTACATAATCAGCCAGTCGAGGTGGGGCTTTTATACTGCCGGAGGGCCGGTCAGGCAGCAGGCAAATGTCCTGGGGGCGGATGAGAGCACACCATCGGAGGTGGATGGGGCAAATGATACCGGGGAGATGCAGCCGGAGAAGGACGAAACGGAGTCTGATGCGGAGCCGGAGATAACGAAGAGGGCGTATCTCACATTTGACGATGGGCCATCCGGGAACACAGTGGAGATACTGGATATCCTTGATAAATACGATGTGAAGGCAACATTTTTTGTCGTGGGGCGCGACAAGAGCTATTATGATGCCTACCGGGATATAGTGGATAGGGGACATACACTGGGGCTTCATTCGTACACCCATGATTACGATAAAATATATGGAAGCCTTGCTGATTTCTCCGAAGATATTGAGGAATTGCGAAATTTATTGTATGATGTAACAGGTGTAAATTGTGTATATTACAGATTCCCGGGCGGCAGTTCAAATACGGTATCCAGAGTGGATATGAACACCCTGATAGACTATGTGAATGCCGAGGGGCTTATATATTATGATTGGAATGCGCTGAACAATGATGCCGTGTGTGGCAGCTACACGCCGGAGCAGCTTGTCGACAATATCATGAAGGATGCACTGCAGCACGACGATGTGGTCATATTGATGCATGATCTTGAGTCGAGGCACACCACGGTGGAATCACTGCCGATGCTCATTGAAAGACTCCGGGATGATGGGTATGAGCTGCTGCCTATAGATGAGAATGCACCACTTATCAGGCACAGATGAGAAGGGACGGATATATGCCATGACTTATGAAGAGGCAAGAAGTTATATAGAATATACGGACACCATGGGAAGCGTTCTGGGGCTTGACAGTATAAAGGAGCTGCTGAGAAGGCTGGGCGATCCGCAGGACGCAGTCCCGGTTATACATATAGCAGGAACAAATGGCAAAGGTTCGATATGCGCATTTCTGGACGAGATACTTGAGAGTGCAGGATACAGTGTGGGAAGATATATATCTCCTACGATATTTACATATCTTGAGAGATTTCAGATAGATAAGGAATATATGTCTGAGGAGGATTTTGCCATATATCTTGAGACGGTGAAAGATGCAGCGGATGACATGGTGTCGGACGGCTGGGGAAGGCCCACATCGTTTGAGACGGAGACAGCGGTGGCGTTCTGTTATTTCTGCGACAAAAAGGTCGATTTCCTGTTGCTTGAGACCGGAATGGGAGGCCTGGAGGATGCCACAAATGTGTGTAGCCACCCGGTCTGTACGATAATAGCAAGTATAAGCATGGATCACATGCATTTCCTCGGGAATACCCTGAGGGATATATACAGACAGAAGCTTGGAATATTGAAAAAGAACTGCCCATGTGTGGCGTACCCGCTTGCCTCAGAGCTTGAGGATATGTGGGATATGGCATGTGAGCAGAATAATATATCGGACTTGGCGGTACTTATCAGGGAGAAGGATATAGAGATATGCAGAGAGTCAGTAGGTGGAAGTGAATATATATATGACGGACAGAGATACGAACTTCAGGTTCCGGGCATATATCAGATATATAACAGTGCCACAGCGGCTGCGACCGCACATGTTCTCATGAGGCTTGGATATGAGCTGACTGAGGATGACATAAGGAGAGGACTTAAAGCGACGTTCTGGAAGGGAAGATTCCAGAAGCTTATGGACAAACCTCTCGTGTATGTGGATGGCGCACACAATCCGGGAGGCTGGAGAGCACTTAGACAGAACATAGATGAGTATTTTGCCGGAAGAGACCTCATATATATATGTGGGGTGTTCAAGGACAAAGACTATGAGCAGATGCTCAGGATCATGATGCCGGGGGCTTCTGCGTTCATAGCAGTTGAGCCGGATAACCCGAGAGCACTTTCAAGGCATGAGCTGAAAAGGCTGGCAGGGACATATATAGATGAAGTCTATGAGCAGGAAGATGTGGACGATGCTGTGAGGCTGACGATGACGCTGGCTGATGACAGGCAGGATCCGGTGGTGATGGTATTTGGCTCGCTGTCATTTATTGGGCCGATCATAGACCGTGCGGAACATGGAGGATATATAGAAAGCTGATGCAGACAGAGATGGACAGAGTGGACAGGATCATATACAACGATGAATACAGACGTCTCATGGAGACTGTGCGGAACAAGGAGACCGACAGGATATTCTGCCGGCATGGACTTGAGCACTGCCTGGATGTTGCCAGGATAGCGTATATAATGAATATCGAACAGGGATATGCGATAGACAGGGAGATCATATATGCCGCGGCACTTCTTCACGATGTGGGACGGGCAGATCCTGATGACACCGGCAGGAAGCATCATGAGCTGAGTGTTGAGTATGCGGGCAGGATACTGGAGCAGTGCGGATTTTCCACGCAGGAGAATGAGCAGATATGTGATGCCATAGGCTCACACAATACAGACGGTGCTGAGCGGGAAGGACTGGCATATGTGTTGTATAATGCGGATAAGCTGTCTCGAAACTGTTTTGACTGCAAGGCATCAGACCAGTGTTACTGGCTGGAGAGTGCACGCAATACAGGGATAAAATATTAAGGGAAGTACCAAGGGCTCGCACGTCATGTGCGGATATTTTATATCTGGAGGATAAAAGGATGATAATAGGAAACAAGACATTTGAGAGTGGAAAAGAACCTTATGTGATGGGGATACTGAATGTGACCCCGGATTCATTTTCGGATGGAGGACAGCATAACACCATGGACACAGCTCTGTTTACCACAGAGAAGATGATAGCTGAGGGGGCTGTGATAATAGATGTTGGCGGTGAGTCCACAAGACCTGGATATACAAAGATATCGGATGAGGAGGAGATAGAGAGGACCGCACCGATCATAGAGGCGATAAAGAGAGATTTCGACGTGGCAGTATCACTCGACACATACAAGTCTGCGGTGGCTGAGGCGGGTATACATGCAGGTGCAGATCTCATAAACGATATATGGGGACTGAAGTACGATGAGAAGATGGCGGCTGTCATAGCGAAGTACGACAAGGCGTGCTGTCTTATGCACAACAGGGAGAACACAGATTACACAGACTATCTGGCTGATGTTGTATCAGATCTGGATGAGTCGGTTAACATGGCTCTGGCAGCAGGCATAGACAGGGACAAGATCATGGTGGATCCGGGAATAGGATTTGCAAAGGATCTGCATCAGAATCTGCTCCTCATGAACAATCTGGAGCTGCTCCACAAATGGGATCTCCCGATACTCCTCGGAACGTCGAGAAAGTCGATGATAGGACTTACACTTGATCTTCCGGTGACCGAGCGCGAGGAGGGAACAGTTGCCACATCAGTGCTTGGGCTTGTGAAGGGCTGCGATTTCTTCAGAGTACACGATGTGAAGAGTAACTACAGAGCACTCAAGATGACGCATGCGATGCTGAGTGCCAGATAACATATAGCGGAGGTGCGGTATGGACAGTATCAATATAAAAGGACTTGAGGTATTTGCACATCACGGAGTGTACAGGGAGGAGAATGTCCTTGGACAGAAGTTCGTGGTGGACGTATCCATGCAGGTGTCGACCCAGGAGGCCGGCAGAAGTGATGATATAAGAAAATCTGTGAACTATGGCAGCGTGTGCGATGGCATACAGAAGGTCATGAAGAACAGAAATTATAAATTGATAGAGACTGTGGCTGAGGAGATAGCAGACATGATACTTCTCACTTACGATGATGTGAGAGGGGTAAATGTGACGGTGAAGAAGCCGTGGGCTCCGGTCATGGTACATGTAGATACAGTGTCCGTGTCCATAAGCAGAAAAAAGCACACAGCATATCTTGGACTTGGGTCAAATATCGGCGACAGGGAATCATATCTGGACATGGCCATAGATGAGCTGAACAAGGATAAATACACCAAGGTGACAAGAGTATCAGATTTTATAGAGACCGAGCCGTATGGCGGCGTTGAGCAGGACGATTTCCTGAACGGCTGTCTGGAGATAGAGACGCTCAGGACTCCTGAGGAACTGCTGAGACTGGTGAATGGAATAGAGAAAGCGGCGGGAAGAGAGAGGCTGATCCACTGGGGACCGAGAACTCTGGATATCGATATCCTGCTTTATGATGATGTCGTGTATGACAGTGAGGATCTTCACATACCACACGTGGAGATGCACAAGAGAGAGTTTGTACTTGAACCATTGTCCACGATAGCGGGATACAAGAGGCACCCGCTGCTTGGCAAGACAATATCCGAGCTTCGTGCCGGGCTGGACAAACAGTGACAAAATTGACACTTCAAGTGGAAGGATAGATAGAATGAATACATTGGAAGAGATAAACAGTCTGGAGGAGCAGATACAGCAGCTTATCACCAGAAAGAATGAGCTTATCGACAGAGCGTGTGTTGAGGGCAGAGATGTTGCGCTGGCACATATAAGCTCTGATGTGGTGAGCGGGTTTGTGCCCGTGGATCATCTGAAGGTCGATAAAGACACGGTGGTTGTATACCAGGGTGTTCCGGGGGCTTACAGTCATCAGGCTATGCATGACTATTTTGGCAAGGATATAAAGAATGTAAATGTTGCAAAATTTGAGGATGTCATAGAGACGGTGAAGAGAGGCAAGGCTGATTACGGAGTCCTGCCCATAGAGAATTCCTCTGCCGGATTTGTGAGTGGTATATATGATATGGTTGGTAGCAGCGGCCTGACCATCGTGGGCGGAGACGAGGTCAAGGTAGCACATATGCTCATGGGAGTTCCGGGCTCAAAGCTTTCTGATATACAGACTGTATATTCCCATCCGCAAGGGCTTCTGCAGTGCAGTGAATTCCTAAACAGAGCCGGATACGCACAGTGCCCGGTTGCGAACACTGCAGTGGGTGCGGTGAAGGTCAGGGATGAAGGTGATATTACCCAGGCTGCCATAGCGAGCGCTCTTGCCGCAGATATATACGGACTTGAGATACTCAAGGACGATATAGTCAACAATGAGAACAACACAACGAGATTTATCATACTGTCAAAGAAAAAGGAGTATGTGAAGAGTGCGGGAAATATATCCGTATGCTTTGCACTGCCACATGAGAGTGGAACCCTTTACAGTATACTTGGACATATAAAACATAACGGGCTCAATATGACAAGCATTGAGTCGAGGCCTCTCAGGGGAAGAAAATGGGAATATTCATTCTTCATAACTCTTGAGGGAAGTCTCATGGATCCGGCGACGATAGATGCGCTGGACCATATAAATAAGGATTCTATGGATTTCAAGATAATTGGAACATACTGATAAGTAACATGAAAGGTGGGGTAGATATGGCAAGTAAGGTATTTGCAGCCATCGATGTAGGTTCTAACGAGCTGTCAATGAAGGTGTATGAGATAACTCCCAAAAAAGGGGCGAGGGAGATCGATTACGTCAACAGCACAGTTGAGCTCGGAAGTGATACCTACAACAGTGGCAGGATAACCGAGGATTCCATAATGAAGGTATGTGAGATCCTCAACAAATTCCGCAGGAAGATGAGGGAATACGATGTGCGTGAATACAAGGCGTATGCATCGTCCGCTGTGCGTGAGGCGGAGAATTCAGTCATGGTCCTTGAGAGGATAAAGCAGCACACAGGCATCGACGTCTCAGTGCTCAGCAACTCGGAGCAGAGATTCATGAACTACAAGGCGTATGCGGCAAAGTCGAAGTTTGAGGATGCCGACACGAAGAACAGGGCGCTTCTGGACATAGGAGCGGGAAGTCTTCAGATATCTATATTTGACAAGCAGAATCTGATCCAGACACAGAACCTTCCTATAGGAGCCGTGAGAATAAGGGATTATCTGGCAAAATACGGCGCAGACACGGTGGCTCTGGAGAATATCATGGAGGAGTTCGTATCGAACTTCATAGAGGAGTTCAGGAACCTCTTTATAAACGATAAGGACATCAAGAGCATAATAGCTATAGGAGACGGAATCGCAAATCTGAAGAAGGTCGGACCGGAGCTGAATATCACAGACAAGATCACAAGAGATCAGTTCCGCGTGCTTTATCACAAGGTAGTTGAGACCACCCCGGAGGTCCTTTCAGAAAAATACGGTGTGCCATACGAGAGGGCGACACTGATGCTTCCGATGGCGATCATTTACCAGTCATTCCTCGACAACTCAAGGGCGGAGGATATCATCACGCCGGATGTTACGTTCTGTGACGGAATAGTTGCCGATTATATGGATAAGAACGGAACGCTTCTGCTGAATAAGAATTTCGACGAGGATATCATTGCATCGGCAAACAGCATAGCCAAGAAGTATAAGGTCAACAGGAAGCACACACAGAATGTGACGCAGAACGCACTGGATATATTTGATTCCTTCAAGAGCGTCCACGGACTCGGAAGGAGAGAGAGACTGCAGCTCCAGATCGCAGCCATGCTCCACAGCTGTGGCAAATTTGTAAATATGAACGAGGGCACCATGATGTCCTATCACATAATCATGTCCACGGAGATACTTGGACTGTCCCACAAGGAGAGGGAGGAGATTGCAAATATTGTGAAGTTCAACGAGTATTATCTCCCTTCACAGACAAAGGCACAGGTATCGCTGATGACTGCGGATTACATGAAGGTCGCCAAGCTGGCATCCATACTGAGACTTGCGGATGTCCTTGACAAGAGCCACAGGCAGAAGATAAGTGATATGAAGTTCAGCTTCAAGGACTACGTGCTCACGATGACGGTAGATACACTGAATGACATTACGCTTGAGGCAGGGGTGTTCAAGACCAAGACTGAACTGTTCAGAAAGGTCTTTGGAGTGAAGCCTGTGTTAAAACAGAAAAGGGGGTTGTAAAGGATGGCAGATAAGAATCCGATATTTTATAACAGAGAGCTCAGTTGGCTTGAATTTGACAAGAGATGTCTGTCCGAGGCAAAGGACAGGACCATTCCTCTGTTTGAGAGAATAAAGTTCCTGAGTATAACGGCATCCAATCTGGATGAGTTCTTCATGGTAAGAATAGCATCACTCACGGATATGGTGCATGCCGGATACACCAAGAAGGATATAGCCGGAATGACGGCGCGGGAGCAGCTTGACGCACTCCATGCCAGCACCAAAGAGTTCATGAAGAACCAGTATCAGACACTGAACAGATCCCTCATCCCTCAGCTTGCCCAGAACGGATTGAAGCTTGTGAGACACCATGAGGATCTCACTCCAAAGCAGGCAAAGTACGTGGACAAATACTTTGAGAAGGATGTATACCCGGTACTCACACCTATGGCGGTGGACTCGTCCAGACCATTCCCGCTGGTGCGCAATAAATCACTGAATATAGGTGCACTCATATACGATAAGAAAAAGGACGTGACGGATATAGCGACCGTTCAGGTTCCATCTGTACTTCCAAGGATCGTGAGACTTCCTTCTGAGGAGAAGGGCGTTACCGAGATAATTCTTCTGGAGGAGGTTATCGAGAAGAACCTTGACAAGCTGTTCCTGAACTACGACATAGTGTGTGCATATCCATACCGTATCATGAGAAATGCAGACTTCTCCATAGATGAGGAGGAGACCGCAGATCTGCTGAAGGAGATCGAGAAGCAGCTCAAGCAGAGACAGTGGGGCGAGGTCATAAGACTTGAGGTGGACGAGGCCATGGACAAGAAGCTCCTTAAGGAGCTCAAGAAGCATCTCGGAGTCGATGACGAGGTCGTATACAAGATCAACGGACCTCTTGATCTCACATTCCTCATGAAGGTGAACGGCATAGATGGTTTTGACCATTTGAAGTATCCTAAGTACAAACCGCAGCCTGTACCTGGAATGGGCGATTACAGCCATATATTTGACAGGATAAAGAAGGGAGACATCCTTCTGTTCCATCCATATTATGAGTTCACTCCAGTCATAGAGTTCATAAAACAGGCGGCAAATGATCCTGATGTCCTGGCGATCAAGCAGACACTTTACCGTGTCAGCGGCAATTCACCTATCATCGCGGCACTTGCACAGGCTGCCGAAAATGGCAAGCAGGTAACTGTTCTCGTCGAGCTCAAGGCAAGATTTGACGAGGAGAACAATATAGCGTGGGCCAAGAAGCTGGAGCAGGCGGGCTGTCATGTTATCTATGGCCTTGTGGGTCTTAAGACACATTCCAAGATCGCACTGGTTGTCAGACGCGAGGAGGACGGAATCAGAAGATATGTGCATCTGGGAACAGGAAATTACAATGATCAGACCGCAAAGCTTTACACTGACATGGGACTTCTCACCTGCAGCGATGCCATAGGAGAGGACGCGACGGCGGTGTTCAACATGCTGTCAGGATATTCAGAGCCGAAGAAGTGGAACAAGCTTGCAGTTGCCCCGATCTGGCTGAAGGACAAATTCCTCATGCTGATAGGCCGTGAGGCAGAGAATGCGAGACAGGGCAAAAAGGCAAGGATAGTTGCCAAGATGAATAGTCTCTGTGATCCGGTGATCATGAATGCGCTCTACGATGCCTCAAAGGCAGGCGTAAAGATCGAACTCATCGTCAGGGGAATATGCTGTATCAAGGCAGGAGTTCCGGGACTTTCAGATAATATATCAGTAAGATCCATAGTTGGAAATTATCTTGAGCACTCGAGAATATTCTATTTCTATAATGACGGATTTGAGGATATATACATGGGAAGTGCGGACTGGATGCCTAGAAATCTGGACAAGCGAGTTGAGATAACGTTCCCTGTAGAGGATCCGGAGCTTAAGAAGAAGATAAAGAATATCCTTAAGATACAGCTTGAGGATACACTCAAGGCTCACATCATGCAGCCTGACGGCTCATATGCGAAGCAGGATCTCAGGGGCAAGGCAAAGCTTGATTCACAGATGTATTTTGTGAAGCTTGCGCAGGAGAGTCAGAAGCCGGTGAAGGAAGAGGACAATGACAGGGTGTTCATCCCGGTTGAATCCCACGGCGATAATGAGTGATATAAAGGCAGCACAGAGGCATATCGACAAAAGAAAAATAACAGTTGACACACGGCTGGCGATGTGGTATTCTACCATTGCTGTGTGAAACAGTGAACATAGAAGCAGAGTATCCACTCTCACCTCAGCATGGTCTGACATGACTCGGGTTAATATTTAGCTTAGAAGATTTACAGGGTTTTCCTGAGTTTGAATATGCTTTGTATTAAGAAAGTGGATAGATGGTTCTATCCACTTTTCTTATGTCAGAGAATTGAATTTTAAAAGTGTGGAGGTAGAGAGTCATTAGCGATTTAATGATCAACGAACAGATTAGAGACAGAGAGGTACGACTCATCGGAGAGGATGGTCAGCTTGTTGGAATAATGTCATCCAGGGATGCATACAAGATGGCCCAGGATGCAGGACTTGATCTTGTGAAGATAGCACCTAAGGCACAGCCACCGGTGTGCAAGATAGTTGACTATGGTAAGTATCGTTATGAGCAGGCCAGAAAAGAGAAAGAGGCCAAGAAGAAGCAGAAGACCATGGAAGTCAAGGAAGTCAGACTTTCACCGAACATCGATGCGAATGACCTTAATACCAAGATCAATCAGGCAAGAAAGTTCCTTGAGCATGGCGATAAGGTTAAGGTTACACTGCGATTCAGGGGAAGAGAGCTTGCGCATGTAGAGCAGTCAAAGGTTATTCTTGACAACTTTGCTGAGAAGCTTGCAGAGATAGCAGTTATCGATAAGCCTGCTAAGTTTGAAGGAAGAAGCATGATAATGTTTTTAACACAAAAGCGTTAAATTATTATAGACATATAATTCAAGGAGGAAGTAAGTAAAATGGCTAAATTAAAGACAAAAAGAGCAGCAGCTAAGCGTTTCAAGAAAACAGCTAACGGCGGTTTAAAGAGATCTAAAGCTTATAAGAGTCATATCTTAACAAAGAAGACCACTAAGAGAAAGAGAAATCTTAGAAAGGCTACAATGACAGACGCAACAAACGAGAAGGTAATGAAGAAGATATTACCTTATATCTAATAGATCAGGAGGAAGAAAACCAATGGCAAGAGTTAAAGGCGGAATGAACGCAAAGCAGAAGCACAATAAGGTATTAAAGCTTGCAAAGGGCTACAGAGGAGCAAGAAGCAAGCAGTATAGAGTAGCAAAGCAGTCAGTTATGAGAGCACTTACATCTTCATACGCTGGCAGAAAGCAGAGAAAGAGACAGTTCAGACAGCTCTGGATCGCTCGTATCAACGCAGCAGCAAGAATGAACGATATCTCATACAGCAAGCTTATGCATGGTCTTAAGCTGGCAGGTGTTGACATCAACAGAAAGATGCTCTCAGAGATGGCTATCAGCGATGCTGAGGGATTTGCAAAGCTTGTTGAGGTTGCAAAGGCACAGTTATCATAATATAGAATATAGAATCTTCTATATATAAGTAAAAAGAACCGGATGTGGTATAAACTTACACATCCGGTTCTTTTGTTGCGCGAAAAGGTTTTATAATTCGGAGGCGTATGCTATAATTATAGAGGTTAAGGGGATGACCAATGAGAGTAAAGACACAGAGTAGGAGGCACATATGTTCGTAGAGAGAATAACAAAGGATCAGATGAAGATGTTTCTTGAGACTTTTGCTTGCTGTAGTGAGCAGAAGAACCTCGTTATGAGACTTAACTATGCAGGAAAGGAACCGTATCTGGATGTGACCAGGTTCAGCAATGGTCTGGTATATACTGATTCATATTATGATTTTGACAGTACATACTGCAGTAATCTTTGGAATAAGTTTCTGTATACACAGTTCACACATGAGTATTACACAGCGTTCAAGGAGTACCTTATGAAGGATGTGGACAGAAAGCTCACTAATATGATAAAAATCTGAAAAAAGTTGTTGACTTTGTATTCGATAGATGGTATTATCTTATTCGTTGGTGACGAGCACAGAAGTCGACATCACATAAATATGCGGGAGTGCTGGAATTGGCAGACAGGCTAGACTAAGGATCTAGTGCTGGAAACGGCGTGTGGGTTCAAGTCCCATCTCCCGCATTTTTATTTTGAAAGTCCTATGGAATTTCGGATGTGAGAGAATGGGCGGTTATCAATTACATATAGAATATGCGGGAGTGCTGGAATTGGCAGACAGGCTAGACTAAGGATCTAGTGCTGGAAACGGCGTGTGGGTTCAAGTCCCATCTCCCGCATTTTTTATTTCGAGAGAAAGCTTAAAACATAAGCTTTCTCTTTTTTTTTAACTAATATTAACTCCCGGGAGATTTCCTTGATATATGGGCTGACAGGGGGTAGAATCAAATATATTCATAAAAACAGGAGGAATATAGCGTGTCAAAAGCGATATTCAATAAGAAGGTTCTGGCGGCAGCGATTGCCGGTCTGATGTCCGTGTCGCTGGTTGGCTGCGGAGGCAGTACCGGTGGACAGACAGGAAGTTCCAGAATAAATATAGAGCCGTATAGCAAGGTGGAATTCAATACGGATCAGGTTAAGAGCGGAGATATCCAGTCCTCATTGACATTGGAGCTCAAGCCTGATGGTTACAGCAGCAAAGATTATTCGATACAGCAGTCTGACTACAAGGTTCAGGAGGTCAAGGTAAAAGAGGGCGATAAGGTGGCCAAAGGCGATGTGATGATCCAGTTTGAGGCCAAGGATATCCAGAAGACCATAGATCAGTATACGGATCAGAAGGAGCGGGATCAGCTTCTTATAGACCATTACAACAGGCTGGCGAGCATAGACAGCAGCCAGGATTACTCCAGTGACATATCCGCGGCGAAGGAGGATATGGATCTGGCGGATACATACATCAAAGAGCAGAACGAGAGAATGAAGGACTATCAGGTCATTGCAGACAAGGACGGAACAGTGACTTATGTCAACTCAGATCTGCAGTATGGATATGTCACAGCGGGTGATACGCTCATAACGGTGGATTCGGGTTCGTCTGATTATGTATCAGAGACTGCGGATTCATACGAATTCAAGGAGGGGCAGACCTACGATGCTGATTTTCAGGAGGCAACATTTACACTGAAGCTCACGAAGTGTGAGAAGTATACAAGCTCTGCCACCGGAGAGGAGATGCAGAAACTTACATTTCAGCCTGTCAGTGATATGACCGGAGTGACCGAAGCGGATACCCTCAAGATGGTCATAGATAAGCCGGTTGTAAAGAACGTTGTATATGTGAATAAAAAGGCTGTGTTTGACGGCTCGGATGAGAAGAAGTATGTGTACACTGTAAATGAGGACGGATACAGGAATGCGGTAGAAGTTACCGTTGGAGATACGGTGGATGATTATACAGTTATCAAATCAGGACTGAAGGCCGGAGAGCAGGTGGTGATAAATTGATGAGACAGAATATTATGCATAAAGGCAGCACACGGACAAAAAAGAATATGACCGCCAGAATAGCATGCCTTGTAATGTCATTTGTCATGGCAGGAGGAATGGCGGGCTGTGGCAAGGAGAACAGCGAGAAGGTTCCTGAGCTCGTTGAACCTGTAAGTACAAACGAGGCATATAGACCGGTTACATATGGAGATATAGGCAAAAAGGTCATCAAGACCGGAACGATAGTCCCAACTGACTATTGTTATTACTATGACACATCTGTGACTCTGTCAAAGGTGTATGTGAATGTGGGCGATGAGGTCAAGAAGGACACGGTTCTTGCAGAGACCGACAGCAATGCATCCACAGCATCGGGAGACGATGGCAGTGGTACAGATTCAGGCTCAATAGTGGATGATTCTTCAACATCGATGGATGGGGATGACAGCTCGGGAGCTGATTCCCAGGATGTGAAGAAGTATTCACATGAGATCAAGCAGAAGATATATGAGCAGAATCAGGCTGAGCTGGACTGGAAGATAAAGGCGTGCGAAGAGATCGGTGATTCAAAGGGCGCTGCAGAGGCCAGAACAGAAAAAGCCATAAATGAGGAGAACAACAGGTACGATAATCTTTTATATGAGTATGAGCAGAAAAAGCTCACACAGCAGGACGAGGATGAGGACAAGGTCAAGCAGAGCGGAACGCTCAAGGCAGACCGTCCGGGCACGGTAACATACGCCAAGAAGATAAGCGGCAGTGAGAATACTGTCGGCGGCGGTGAGAACGTGGTCGTGGTTTCAGATTACAGTGATCCATATATAGAGATAACCGGTGAGAGCTTCAAGAAGAATACATACAGCATGTATAAGAACATGTACACTGTGATAAATGGAAAGCAGTATGACATAGTGCCATACAACTACACCAATCAGGAGATAGCTGTGGCACAGAGCAAGTCAAGTCTTCCATACACAAGATTTAAGCTCAAGGGTGTGAAGGATGCAGATAAGATCCTCAGCGTGGGCAACACGGTGTCACTGTATTTCAGTACATCCGATGCAAAGGACGTACTCACAGTGGGAAATGATTCCATATACGAGGAGAACAACCAGAAATTTGTATATGTCAAGACAGATTCCAGTGAGAAGGAGCGCAGGGATATAGAGACCGGTGCCAGCGACAATAACTACACAGAGGTAGTCAGCGGACTCAGGGAAGGCGATCTTGTCTACTACGCTTCAGATGCGGTCATGCCTAGTGATTACACAGAATACACGGTGGCACTCGATTCATATACGAAGACAGCAACGGTGAAGAGCGATTCGTTCTCGGTGGAGGACCTCAACAGTGTCAGCTACACTGCACCATGCGATGGACGCTTCACGTCACTCAACGTCAAGAAGGGCCAGAAGGTTAAGAAGGGGGATGTGCTGTTTGTCATTGACAGTGGCGGCGGAACAGCGGCGGTCAAGGATATAGATAACCAGATCAGCGAGGAGAACCAGACTTACAGTTCGGATCTCAAGGATTTTGATGATCAGATAAATGAGCTTACAAATGAGATCACGAGATACCAGAAGGGTAAGGTGGCAACGCCGACGGATGCAGAGAACACTCTCTACATGGCGGAGCAGCTCGTGTGTCAGAGAAATGTTGTTACATACAACAAGGATCTTAGGATATATACACACAATGCAACCATTAAGAGCTTAAACGCACAGAGAGAAAAGCTCAACAAGAACAATGATGGAAGCGGAAAGATAACTGTCTACGCTGACCAGGCGGGAACAGTCCTCTCGGTTGGCGCGAAGACTGATGTGGCTGTCAAGGAAGGTGCAAATGTACTCACAGTCGGAAGCAACGACAATGTGATCCTGGCGATATCCATATCAGAGGGAAAACTTGCTGTAAACCAGAAGGTTTCAATATCAAATAAGAACAACAGCGGTAAAAAGATAAGCGGAGTGTGTGTCGGAAGCACCGGAGACAGCTCCAAGTCATATATCAGTACTGATTCAGAGGGCGGGGTTCACGTAACCAAGTGTTCAGGCAGTGATGAACTGAAGTATTATATAAAGGTTGATGATGCAAGCTTTTACAAGAAGCCGAAGTCATATCAGGTCAGCTACCCGACAAAGTCCTATGAGAACGTAGTCATGATACCTAACAACATGATCTATCATGAGACGAGCAAGAACAATTCAAATGAGTATGACTATGTATGGCTCATCAAGGATGATGAGATCATAAAGCAGTATGTCACTCTCGGCGAGGCAGACAAGACCAAGACGGTTATACTGTCAGGTCTTTCAGAGGGCGATGTCATAGCTAAGGAATCAGGAGCAACATCCACCGGTGGCTCATCGAGTTCATCAGATGGTTCCGATAATTCAAAGTCAGGCGCAGACAGCCAGTCGGATGGCGGATCGGATTCATCTGGCGGAGATGCGACAACAGCAGAGTAGCAGAGAGGAGATATAATGTTTAAATTTTTATCACATAAATTATTGAACAAGAAGTGGTTAAATGCATGTCTCCTGCTTGGAATCATATTGCTGGTGGCTGTTGCATCGTGCAACCCAATGTTCAAAAACGGAGCGCTGGATATGCTCATGTCGTCCAAGTTTGACGCGGCGATGGTAGAGCAGAACAAGTATCCGGCAACTATCGGCAGATCAGGCTCATGCGCGGTAGACGATTATGCCGATGCCGATGCAGTGCTTGGCAGGATCGGCAAATATGAGGACATGTGGAACTACTACATGGAGATAGATGCTCTGCAGAAGCAGACCAGCCTGTCACTTCAGGCGGGTTACACCCAGAGCAACCTGAATCACAGGACCAGCTTCAACATGACATATATGCCACAGATAGAGGATCATGTGAACATAACATATGGGACGTCACTCGAGGATGCCAAGACAGAGGATGGTGTGTATCCTTGTATCATCTCACAGAGAAACCTTGACAAATACGGCCTTGTCGTTGGAGAGGTATTCAGCATAGATACCGGACTCAGCGATGCCGTTGACTCACAGGGCAATCCTATGAAGTATCAGATCGTAGGTGTATTTGAGGAGAAGGATTACTCAGACAGCTTCTGGTATGACCAGCTTGCAGATCTCGACAGCGAGGTATATGTGAAGAAGGATGACTTCAACGACATGATAGGCAAGTACGGCTTCCTCACAATATACTACGTGGATCACGTCATGCTTGACTACTCACAGATAACACACAAGAATGCCATGGACACGCTGTATTATCTCCAGTCATTTGAGAAGTCAGATAAATATTTTGAGCAGAATTTCAGCAGTGTGCTCATAGATTATAAAGGCGATGCAAGAACCATCGGTATAATCATATGGGTTCTGGAGCTCCCAATACTGGTTCTGCTTCTGGCATTCATTTACATGGTATCAAGTCAGATACTTGAGATGGAGGATGGAGAGATCGCCATGCTCAAGAGCCGTGGTACCAGCACGAAGCAGGTTCTCGGAATATACCTTGGACAGTCGGCGATACTGTCGGCGATAGCCATAGTGATAGGAATCCCTATAGGATATCTTCTGTGTAAGCTTGCGGCAAGCACGGATTCGTTCCTGCAGTTTGGATTTAAGGATACACATTTCTATGGAGTAGATCCGTGGATGATAGTATACAGTCTGGCTGCCGCTGTTATAGCTATATTATTTGTGACACTTCCGGTGTTCAAATACGCCAAGAACTCCATAGTAGAGCAGAAGAGCAGAACAGGAAAGGTAAATTACAAGCCATTCTGGGAGAAGTTCTTTGTGGACGTCATCCTTGTGGCACTTTCAATATACCTCCTGTACAATTACAACAAGCAGAAATCGACGATAGCACTCGATATACTTGCGGGTTCAAGACCTGATCCGGTCATCTTCCTGAACTCCTCACTCTTTATATTTGCAGTGGGACTTCTGGTGCTCAGACTCATCAAATACCTGATAAGACTGATATACAGGATCGGAAGAAAGAGATGGTCACCGGCTGTGTACGCATCATTCCTGCAGATCACACGTACGGTCAAGAAGCAGGGATTCATATCAGTGTTCCTTGTAATGACAATAGCCATGGGTATGTTCAACTCGAACATGGCAAGAACCATAAATAAGAACAAGACACAGCGAATAGATTACAATCTGGGAACGGATCTTGTGGTACAGGAGCAGTGGACCAGAGGAACATACATAGACAAAGACAAGAAGACCCACTGGTATTACACAGAGCAGGATTTTGAGAGATTTACAAAGCTCGAGGACAGCCTGTGCGACAAGGTGACAAGAGTCATATACGACGACAATACCGTCATAAAAGCGGGCGGCGAGGAGTTGGCGGGCAGCGTACTCATGGGTATCAACACCAAGGAGTTCGGTGAGACGGCCAGACTGCAGAGCGGACTCAACAAGGAGCACTGGTACAATTACCTGAATGATCTTGCAACAGTGTCGAATGGAGTCATCATTTCATCAAACCTTGCAAAGAAGTACAATATAAAGGTTGGAGATTCCATAAACTATGCGAGATACAGTCCTATTGCAAGCAAGGAGAAGGAGGAGATCGCATCTCCTAGCGGAACGGTATGTGCCATAGTGGATGCATTCCCAGGATTCCAACAGTATGTGTATGAGAAGGATTCCGAGGGAGAGATGCAGGAGGTGGAGAGATACCTCGTAGTTGCCAACTATGCATATGTTGTTGGTGCATTCAGTCAGACACCATACCAGGTATGGATGCATCTCAAGGATGGTGTGGACTACAAGGATGTACTTCAGGCACTCAGTGATGAGGATGTCAATATAGTGCAGTATGAGAGTGTGGATAAGGATGTGTCAGAGATGCAGGAGTCACCTCTGGTGCTCATAACAAATGGTCTGTTCTCACTGTCATTTATCATAGCGATCATACTTTGTACGGTGGGATTCCTGATATACTGGATAACATCCATCAAACAGAGAGAACTTCTGTTTGGTATCTACAGAGCTATGGGTATGAGCATGCGTGAAATCAACAAGATGCTCATAAATGAGCAGATATTCAGCTCGGTACTTGCCAGTCTGGCGGGATACGGAGTTGGTGCTGCGGCTACGGCGCTTTTCGTCAAGCTGGTTGCCGTGGTTTATCTGCCGGAATCACACAACATAGCGATATCGATAGCTGTGGATCCTTACGACATCATAAAGCTCACAGCGGTTGTTGTATTTATGTTTGTTGTATGTTTCGTAGTCATAAGAACTATATTGAAGAAGATGAATATAACACAGGCATTAAAGCTGGGGGAGGATTAATCTATGGATGAAATTATGATAGAGGCACATGGAATCAAACGCTGTTTCAGACTTGGAAGCGGAGAAGATTTCTATGCACTCAAGGGAATAGATATAACAGTCCCGGCTGGAAAGCTCACTATACTCAAAGGTCGTTCAGGATCGGGTAAGACGACACTGCTCAATATCCTGAGCGCGCTGGATGAGCCTACTGAGGGCGAAGTGATAGTCGGCGGCCACGTGTACAGCGAGATGAACGAGAAGGAAAAGGAGAAGCTGAGAAGATACAATATAGGATTTGTATTCCAGTCGGTTGCCCTGATCCCGATTATGAGTGCATATGAGAACGTCGATTTCGGACTCAGACTTGCGGAATATGAGGGCAACAGGGATGCCCGTATAAAAGAAGTGCTCGATCTGGTGGGTCTGTCATCCAGAATGACGCATTTTCCGAATCAGATGTCAGGTGGTGAGCAGCAGAGAGTTGCCATAGCCAGAGCGGTGGCTCATAAGCCAAAGGTAATATTTGCTGATGAGCCTACAGGAGCCCTTGATACGGCTTCGGGACTTGCGGTGATGAAGCTGTTCCAGGAGCTGGTGTACAAGGAAGGAATAACGATAGTCATGACGACACATGATCCGAAGCTTATGGAGCTCGGTGATGTAGTATATGAGATAGAGGATGGTGAGATAGTTGAGCGATAAGCATTTATTCAGAAAAAAGAAGAACGATGCTGTGGAGCCTGAAACTATAGCACCGGATGTGGAGACACAGGACATGGAGAACACGGATGGCCAGGAGGCGCAGGAGTTCGTGTACGGCATGGATCTTCAGGAAGACGAGGGCACTGACAGCGGGAAAGCCGTGGAAGCAGATCCTGAGGCTGGCACAGATAAAGAATCCGGCGGGGAGCGCCTTGGCTCGGAGGAGAATATCATAGAGTGTGACAGCCTTGTCAAGATATACAAGACTGACGATGTGGAGGTCATGGCTCTTCAGGGGCTGGAGCTCAACATCAAATACGGCGAGCTCATGGCGGTCATCGGAAAGTCGGGATCAGGAAAGTCCACACTCCTCAATATGATCGGAGGACTTGAGAGACCTACGGCCGGAAAGCTGTATGTCGACGGCAAGGATCTGTTTGCGATGACGGATAAGGAGCTTGTGGAGTACAGAAAGCACACTGTAGGATTTGTGTGGCAGAAAAACTCCAGAAACCTTTTGCCATATATGACAGCCATAGAGAATGTTCAGGTACCTATGTACTTCGACAAGAGCAACAAGGAAGACAAGTATGCAAGAGCCCATGATCTGCTCTGCAGAGTGGGACTTGAGGACAAGATAAATTCATATCCATCTCAGATGTCAGGTGGTGAGCAGCAGAGAGTTGCCATAGCCATAGCCCTGGCAAATAATCCGAAGATACTTCTTGCGGATGAGCCGACGGGAGCCGTGGACAGCAAGACATCCAACATGATACAGGATCTGTTCAGAAAGCTGAACGAAGAGCTCGGGATAACGATAATCATAGTTACACATGATATAAGTCTTGCAAATAAGGTGGGACGTGTGGTTATGATTGCGGACGGCAAGATTAGCACAGAGAAGATCATGAAGGAATCTTACAAGGACAGAATGAACGAGCTGACGACAGATGGCTTCTCATCTGATGATTCACATGAGGAGTTCTCGATACTCGATAAGGCAAATCGTGTACAGATAAGCCCTGATATGCTGGCTGCTGCCGGAATCGACAGCAATAAGGTCAAGGTTCAGGTTGTTGACGGCAAGGTCATCATCACAAAAGAGTGATAGCAGATGGTGTTGTGTCAGCGGGAAAAATATATTATAATTACTTCAATTAAGTAAGGAAAGGTTGGTATTTTATATGAGAAAAGCGGGTTACAAAAAAGCGGCGGCGCTGCTTTTGGTGACATCACTTGTGGCAGGAACTGCGCTC
The DNA here is from genome assembly GCF_003603945.1 of Coprococcus sp. AF38-1. Classification (NCBI taxonomy): domain Bacteria; kingdom Bacillati; phylum Bacillota; class Clostridia; order Lachnospirales; family Lachnospiraceae; genus Coprococcus; species Coprococcus sp. AF38-1. Next base: position 54,933 of record NZ_QVGO01000007.1, on the reverse strand, counting down.
ACAGGATGTGGCAAGAAGAAGGTGGATTACAACATGGGAGACGACGAGAACGGCGGTGGCGGCGGTAAGCTGGCATCAAGACTCGACGTACCGGAGTCATACAATGGCAAGCTTGAGGGTATCAATGCAGATACAGGTCTCACAGATGTATCCATAAATGCCACAGAGATAGAGGTGCCTGACACAGATAAGATGTCAGTGCTTTACTATGAGCGTAACAATGTAGACAATGACTATAAGAAGCGTGTGTGCGAGAATATATTTGACGTGAGCGCCGGTGTATATGTATATAACTGGGATAAGCCATACAAGGAGGATGTACAGAGAGAGATAGATTCACTTCAGGCTATGATGGATCAGGCAACATCGGATGATGACAAGAGCTATTATGAGGATTACATGAAGACCCTCAAGGATCAGCTCAAGACAGCGTCTGATACGAGAGAGGGTGCCGGAGATTACAGTGGAGACACATTCGTCGGATCTGTAGGGGACAACGAGTTCATTGTAACATTCTATGGAAGTGGCGATGACATGTCCACAGGCGGTGGATTCTCACTGGATTACTATCCATCGGATCAGCTTATACAGTACAGACCTAAGGATGGCGCAACAAGTGTATACTGCTACAGCAGTGAATATTCTGACGAGGAGGCTTCCGCAAACACAGCTTCTATCAGTGCGGCAGATGCTGAGCAGAAGGGAACAGATTTCCTTGCATCATGTGGAATCTCAGATGTCATAGAAACAAGTAATTTTGATCTGCTGTGGGATTACAGCGATGCATCAAACAGCACAGTTGCCGCAGAGAAGAATGGTTACATGGTAACATATAAGCGTTCTGTGGACGGTGTGGCTCCATATACACCTAATGTATACGGCCTTGACACACTCGCAACAAGTGATGAAACGTGGTATGACACCATGGATGAGACATTCCAGCTCGGCATTGATGACAATGGACTTATCTCAGCATATTGCCTTGATTCCTTCAGGGCAACAGGAGACAAGAAGGACAATGTTGATCTTATAAGCTGGGATGATGCACTCAAGAAGCTTCCGGAGGCTGTAAATAAGTATTACACAGACAACAAGACACAGTACAGCACCATTGAGTTCAACGATGTAAGACTTACATACTACAAGCTCAAGGATGGAGATAAGTACACATACAGCCCTGTATGGGTATTTGCACAGTGCGACAAGATGGAGGATGGAAGCCTCGATAAGGATTATCCAATACAGCTCATCATGTTAGATGCTACCACAGGAGATATGATAGATCTTAAGGATGTCCTGAACCAGCAGACATATGATTCATCTGTAGTTGATTCTGTTATTGACAGTGATTCAGATTTTGATATAAGTGACGACAGCCTCATTGATGAGACTGATATAACTGATACTGACGATGCAGACAGCAGTGATGAGTCAAGCGCAGATGCGATTGATATCGGAGATGCTGATATCGACATGGGCGATCAGGATACAACAGAGTAAATAAAACTCAGACATATAGGTTAAAGGAGAAAAACCCTCATAGACTGATAAAGTGGTATAAATATTGGTCTATGAGGATTTTTTATTGTTGACACATACCCCTAGGGGGTATATAATCCGTGGATGAAAAGAGAATTTAACAGCCGTAATGTGCAGATAATAAACAGATGGCATATATGCAGCGTCATTTGAAATGTGAACAGAAATGGCTGATGTACAAGGGATGTGTCAAGTTTTCTATGAAAACTTGACATGTAGCTCCAGCCATTTGCCGAAGGCAAATTTTGCATGGCTGGAGTTCAATAAGGCTGGAGGAAAGATATATGGAAGAACAGAAGAAATGCTGCTGTCATCATGGCGGAGAGATAAGCGATGTGGAAGCCAGGGTGAGGACAAGGACAGACGAGGAGTATAAGAAGCTTCTCAACAGACTGAACAGGATAGAGGGGCAGATAAGAGGCGTGAAGAGTATGCTGGAAAATGATGCATATTGCACAGACATCGTGCTCCAAGTGTCGGCGATCAATGCGGCACTCAACAGCTTCAACAGACAGCTCCTTGCCGAACATATCAGGACCTGTGTTGCAGACGATATAAGAAATGGCAAGGATGATACTATAGAGGATCTGGTAAATACGGTTACCAGACTTATGAAATAGATATGTCAGTTATTGGCAAGTGCAGTTACGAACTGACTGATGCTTGATAAAGGAAGGTGAAATATATGGACAAGTACAATGTGACAGGAATGACATGCAGTGCATGCAGTGCAAGAGTCGAGAAGGCCGTATCCAATGTTGAGGGAGTTACCTCGTGTCAGGTGAATCTCCTGACCAACTCCATGATGGTGGATGGAACAGCCGACAGCGGAACTATAGTGGCTGCAGTTGAGAAGGCAGGATACGGTGCGAGTCTGGCGGGTGGAAGATCCGCTGGTGGAAATACTTCACATTCAGGTGGGAAGAGCAGCGGTTCCGGTGAGAGTGAGGCGGACAAAGAATTTGGAAAAATGAAGAAGAGACTGGTGGCAGCAGTTATAATTCTTATTCCCCTCATGTATATATCAATGGGACATATGATGTGGAACTGGCCGCTGCCAAGCTTCTTTGACGGCAATCATGTGGCGATGGGACTCACGCAGATGCTGCTAACCATAATTGTGATGGTGATAAATCAGAGATTCTTTGTGAGTGGATTTAAGGGAGCTATACACGGCTCGCCTAATATGGATACACTTGTTGCCATGGGCTCAGGTGCCTCATTCATATACAGCGTGTACGTGCTCTATGCCATGACAGCGGCGCAGACAGCAGGTGACGGTGAGCGTGTCATGACGCTCATGCATGATTTTTATTTTGAATCTGCGGCCATGATACTGGCGCTTATAACAGTCGGCAAGACGCTTGAAGCATATTCAAAGGGAAGAACCACGGACGCACTCAAAGGTCTGATGGATCTTGCCCCGAAGACAGCCGTTCTCATCAGGGATGGTGAGGAGGTCACCGTGGATATAGACGAAGTTGCGGTTGGAGATATATTTGCCGTTAGACCGGGTGAGAGCGTCCCTGTGGACGGAGTAGTCCTTGAGGGGGATTCCGCTGTGGACGAGTCAGCTCTCTCGGGTGAGAGTATACCTGTGGATAAAACTGCAGGAAGCCGTGTGTCTGCGGCGACGATCAACCAGTCGGGTTATCTGAAATGTCGTGCTACACAGGTAGGTGCGGATACCGCACTGTCCAAGATAATAGATATGGTAAGTGATGCGGCGGCTACCAAAGCTCCAATAGCAAAGCTTGCTGATAAGGTTTCGGGAGTGTTTGTACCTGTTGTCATACTGATAGCATTTATCACGATGATAGTGTGGATAATAGTGGGTAAGGATGCCGGTTATGTGCTGGCGAGAGGAATATCGGTACTTGTTATAAGCTGCCCATGTGCACTTGGACTTGCCACACCTGTTGCGATCATGGTGGGAAATGGAATAGGTGCCAAGCATGGAATATTGTTCAAGACGGCGACCGCCCTTGAGGAGACAGGAAAGAGCAGCATAGTGGTCATGGACAAGACCGGAACGATCACAAAGGGAGAGCCTGTAGTGACGGATATACTGGCAGCCGAGAATGTCAGTGGTGACGAGCTGATGCAGAAGGCTGCGGCTCTGGAGAAGCTGTCAGAGCATCCTCTGGCAAGAGCTGTGGTTGGATACTACAGTGAGAATTACCAGACAGGTGATGCACAGAAGGATAAAAATTATGAGGTATCCGATTTCAAGGCTGTTGCGGGCAACGGTCTGATGGGAAGTTTGAACGGCAGAAAGATCATCGGCGGAAATATGGATTATATAAAGGGATATGCAGATGTACCTGAGACGATGAAGGACAGTGCGGAGAAGGTATCACAGCAGGGAAAGACACCTATGTTCTTTGCCGAGGAGGCTGACGGAGATTACAGAGTCCTTGGAATAATAGCCGTGGCGGATACTGTGAAGGAGGACAGCGCTGAGGCCATAAGCCAGCTTCAGTCAATGGGACTTTCAGTAGTTATGTTAACCGGTGATAATGAGAGAACCGCAAAAGCCATAGGAGAGCAGGTCGGCGTGGACAGAGTAATAGCGGGCGTGCGTCCGGACGGCAAGGAGAGCGTTGTGCGCGATCTCATGCAGAAGGGGCATGTGATCATGGTTGGTGATGGAATAAATGATGCCCCTGCACTCACAAGGGCAAATATAGGAATAGCCATAGGTGCAGGCACGGATATAGCCATAGATGCTGCGGATGTTGTTCTCATGAAGAGTGAGCTCACAGATGTTCCGGCGGCCATAAGACTCAGCAGGGCAACAGTTAAGAACATAAAAGAGAATCTTTTCTGGGCATTTATATATAATATAATTGGAATACCACTTGCCGCCGGCGTGTGGATCCCGATATTTGGCTGGACGCTCAATCCTATGTTCGGAGCGTTTGCCATGAGCCTGTCAAGTTTTTGTGTTGTTACAAATGCGCTGAGGTTGAATTTGACAGACATTTATGATAAAAATAAAAGATATAGAATCAAGGAGGACAAAGTTATGACAAAGACAATGAAGATCGAAGGTATGATGTGTGGACATTGTGAAGCCAGAGTCAAGAAGAGTCTTGAGGCCCTTGACCAGGTGCAGGAGGCTGTAGTCAGCCATGAGACAGGAACAGCGGTTGTCACTCTCAAGGCAGACGTTGATGACAGCGTGCTCAAGAAGACAGTAGAGGATCAGGATTATAAGGTGACATCAATTCAGTAAAGGCAGGAAATATATGAAGAAGATACTGAACAGATTGCTAAGCAGAATGGTAATAACGTGCTTTCTTGTGGTCGTCCAGTTGGCGATCATGATACTGGGGGTTGTTTTTCTTCAGGACAGATATATCTATATATCGGGTGCTCTCAAGCTGCTCAGCGTAATAGTTGTAATGTATCTTATAACAAAGGATACTAACCCTATGGTAAAGATGGCATGGATGGTGCCGATACTCATATTCCCGGTGCTGGGAGGTCTCATGTATGTGCTCTATGGACATGTGCTGATACCTAAAAAACTCAGGAAGAATTTTCTGAGGGTTCTCCAGCAGGAGGTATATGAGAACGTCAAGGGTGACAATTGGGTTCCGGCGGAGGAGTTAAAGTCGGAGCCTACATACAGGATATGTAATTATATGGAGAATGTGGCTGAGGCGCCTCTGTATAAGCACACCAGTGTGAAATATTATGCCATAGGCGATGATGTGATGGAGGATCTCATCAGAGACCTTGAGAGCGCGGAGAAGTATATATTCATGGAATATTTCATCGTGGACAAGGGATATATGTGGGATACCATACTGGAGATACTGAAGCGCAAGGCTGCAGAGGGACTTGATGTCAGGTTCATGTATGATGACATCGGATCTGTGTTCAATGTGCCGAAGTATTACTGGAAGGAACTTGAATCCTACGGTATCAAATGTATGGCGTTCAATCAGGTGGTTCCATTCTTTGCCACTATCTTCAATAACAGGGATCACAGGAAGATCACTGTTATTGATGGCAAGATAGCTCACACCGGCGGTTACAACATGGCTGACGAGTATATCAACAAGATAGAGAAGTATGGCAAATGGAAGGACAGTGGAGTGAGACTTGAGGGCGAGGGCGCCTGGAGCTTCACTGTTATGTTCCTTCAGATGTGGAACAGCTTCAGATATTCAGAGGGAAGCTACAACAACTATAGACCGGCGGAAATCGACTATAGTGGCGTAAGTGACGGATATGTTCAGCCGTACAAGTCCAGTCCTCTGAGCGGAGAGAATGTGGGTGAGAATCTGTACATGCAGATGATAAATGATGCAGAGGAGTACATTTATATATTTACCCCATATCTTATCGTGTGTAACGAGCTCATGATGGCACTGAAGCTGGCAGCCAAGAGGGGCGTGGATGTGCGTATTGTTACGCCGGCCATCCCGGACAAGAAATATATATACAAGATGACCCAGTTCAGCTACAAGGAGCTGCTTCTGGCGGGTGTGAAGATATATCAGTACACGCCTGGATTTATACATTCAAAGACTTTGCTCATGGATGGCAAGCTTGCATCTGTGGGATCCATCAATCTGGATAACAGGAGCTTCTATCACCACTTTGAGTGTGGAACTCTCCTGTATGACTGCAAGGCCATAGAAGATGTGAAGAAGGATATGATGGATACATTTGCCGAGTCGGAGGAGATAGATATTCCGTGGTGCAGAAATAACATAAGCAGGGTGAATATACTTGGTGCGATACTCAGATTATTGTCACCGCTTTTATAAAAGGAGTATAGCCGTATGGGCAGAAAAGACAACATTGCAGGAGACGGCAGGCGGGAACTTCAGAACGGAATAACCACATTATTTCTTATATATATGGGGGCTGCATATCCCCTGATAATGCATGACAAATATTTTGATATAACAGTAACCAAGTACAGGGCGTTCTATATTGCGCTGTGCATATATGCGGTGCTCATGGTGCTGGCGGTGCTGGTGGATGTGCTGGGACGGAATGTCAGCACAGGGCATGGGTCGCAGAGCTCAGGCGGGAATGTGGATGCTTCAGCAGGGGCGGCACATGGCAGCAGGTTTATTGGACGCCTGAGACATTTTATGGATATGCATAATATCATGGCCATGGATATATTCATGGCAGGATTTGTTCTGGCAAATGTTATGGCATTCTTTATGTCAGGGAATAAAGCAGCAGCATATACAGGCGAGGAGGGCAGAAGGTGCGGACTTCAGTTCGTGCTGCTGACCTTTTTCCTGTATGTGTGTATGGCGAGATATTGCAGGATAAGGCGGTATGTGGTGGTCATATTCATGCTTGCGGGCTCATTTGTGGGAATTGTCGGCATATGCCAGTTCATGGGATATGATTTCCTTGGACTCAGGGACGGACTGATGCAGAGCATTAGAAATGTATACATATCCACATTTGGAAATATCGACATATTTGCAAGCTTCCTGTGCGTGCTGGTTCCGGTGGCAGCCGGGGCGTATATCAGCTCGGCGGGAAAAGAGAGCATACTGATAAGGATAACAGCAGTTATCGCAGTGCTCACGGGAACGGGTGCGGTGATCATATCCAATGCAAACCTTGCATACGCAGGTGTGGGCGGTGCCATGATAGCTGCGTGGATATGGGCGTCATACCGTGGAAGGATAAGAGAATTTGCGGATGTGTGCTTGGTCATGGTGTGCGGAGTCCTGGCGATCAGTATTATGCTGGGACAGACAGACGGCGGATATTCGGAGCTTGACGGACTGAGCTGCTTTGTGAGTGACAGTCGGGTGGTGTGGATAGTGTCCGTGGTCGTTCTCGTTGTATGGGCGGCCATAAGGCTGGCTTCAAAGTGGACTGTAAAGTTCCGCGGAAAGGCAGCACTTGCTGTATCGGTCGGCGCATCGCTTGCAGGCATCGTGGCTGCAGTGATATATGCGGTGCACAACCACATGGGTATATTTTCATTTGAGGATTCCTGGGGGAATTACAGGGGGTTCGTGTGGAGAAGACTCATGGAGGCGTACAGGGATTTCAGTGTTCCACAGAAGCTGTTCGGTTATGGAAATGAATCGGTGAAGTCGATCATGACTGACAGATACTACGACGATATGATGAATGCGGTGGGTGTTATATATGATAATGCTCACAATGAGTATCTGCAGTATCTGATAACCACAGGAATATTCGGTGCAGTGAGTTACGTAGGACTGCTGGTTACCACAGGTGGTGCTCTTGTGAGAACTGCGGTATCAGGAGCTGTGATGAATGAGAATGAAAACGCAAGCGGACAATCTGCAGGAAAAAGATCGAAGGAGAAGAAGACATCGAGAGATTCAAGAACTGTAAGAGGTTCAAAGACAGGGACTGGCTTGGAGTGCCTGCTGGGATATGCTGAGGATGAGGGCGGTATGATAGCTGTGCTGTTCGGGATAATCGGGTATGCCGTTCAGGCATTTGTCAATCTGAACCAGTCACTTACAACGCCATACATATTCCTGCTCATAGCAATGGCAGGAGGTCTGTGCCGGAGATATATATGCCAATTTGCAGATGGCGGCAGAAAATGACGTGTGAAGGATGATTTATAAGAAAATAATACAGGGAATTGTGTGTATATACTTGCCACAGTGCATAGCAAAATGTTATAATATTTGCCTGTGTGGTGCTAGTGAACCGCACATTGAATAAATAAATACAGGAGGTCTAGAGGGACATGCAGATTTATGACGAGCTTGTAGCCAGAGGGCTTATAGCGCAGACAACAGATGAAGATGAAATTAGAGATTTGGTAAATAATGGTAAGGCAGTATTCTATATTGGCTTTGATCCGACTGCTGACAGCCTGCATGTAGGCCACTTCATGGCGCTCTGTCTGATGAAGAGACTTCAGATGGCAGGCAATAAGCCTATCGCGCTGATAGGTGGAGGTACAGCCATGATCGGTGATCCATCAGGCCGTACAGATATGAGACAGATGATGACAAAGGAGACTATCCAGCACAACGTTGACTGCTTCAAGAAGCAGATGAGCAAGTTCATAGACTTCTCAGAGGACAAGGCGCTTCTCGTCAACAACGCAGACTGGCTTCTCGACCTGAACTATGTAGATGTTCTCCGCGATGTTGGAGCATGCTTCTCAGTAAACAACATGCTCCGCGCAGAGTGCTACAAGCAGCGTATGGAGAAGGGGCTCAGTTTCCTTGAGTTCAACTACATGATCATGCAGAGCTACGATTTCTACGCACTGTACCAGAAGTACGGCTGCAACATGCAGTTCGGCGGTGATGACCAGTGGAGCAACATGCTTGGTGGTACAGAGCTCATCAGAAGAAAGCTTGGCAAGGATGCATACGCCATGACCATCACACTTCTCCTCAACTCAGAGGGCAAGAAGATGGGTAAGACACAGAAGGGTGCTGTATGGCTTGATCCTAACAAGACATCACCATTTGAGTTCTACCAGTACTGGAGAAATGTGGCAGATGCAGATGTTCTGAAGTGCATCCGTATGCTCACATTCCTTCCACTTGAGGAGATAGATAAGATGGATAGCTGGGAGGGCAGCCAGCTCAACCAGGCAAAGGAGATCCTTGCATATGAGCTTACAAAGCTTGTACACGGCGAGGAGGAGGCTGTGAAGGCTCAGGAGAGTGCAAGAGCACTGTTCTCCAAGGGTGTTGCAGCAGACATGCCATCAGTAACACTTGCAGCAGACGATTTCAAGGACGGCGCTATTGACATTGTGTCAGTCCTCGTCAAGTCAGGTCTTGTTACATCACGTAACGAGGGCAGACGTGCCGTAGAGCAGGGCGGTGTTGCTGTGGACGGCGAGAAGATCGCAGATGTCCAGATTACAATTCCAGAGGAGAAGTTCGACGGAGAGGGCGTTGTTGTGAGACGTGGTAAGAAGAACTTCAGGAAGGTTAGTAAGTAAGAGACGTTGACGCTTTGAGCGATATCAAGGCGAATGGCCAGTGGTTATTCAAAAAGGGAAGCGATGAGCTTCCCTTTTTTATAACTTCTGTTATTATATATGATAATAGTGAAGGAGTCAGAAATATTAAATATATGGAACAATATAACGAGAACAAAATCAGAGATAATTATCATAAGCTGACCAAACTTCTTATCTCCCGCCACCTAACCATAACCACCATGGAATCCGCCACCTCGGGGCAGATTGCATCCCTCATCACAGACACGGAAGGTTCATCTGCTGTGCTTAAGGGGGCATTTGTCACCTACTGCAATGAGGCAAAGATCATGCAGGGAGTTCCGGCGGAGATCATAGACAAGTACACAGTCTACTCAAAGGAAACTGCAGGTGCCATGGCGAAGGCGTGCAGGAAGGCATATAATGCGAATATAGGGATCGGCGTGACTGGAACAATGGGCAATGTTGATCCGGCGAATCCTAACGTTTCAGTTCCGGGACAGGTATACTTTGCCATAGACATAGATGGCGATGTGGAAGCTTATTATGTGGAGATTCCGGTTCAGCCGACAAGGCTTGCGTACAAGCTTGCTGTGGCGGAGGAGATTTATGAGGAACTTGTGAAGAGATTGGCATAATACTGAATTATTTGAAGGTTTCATTTGTCAAATATAGCGGTTATAATGATGGTGTATACAATCCAAATGCGTTGGTAAGTCTAATGCTTGAGGGTGATTTTCAGAGCTACTGGTCTGGAACGGCATCATACAGTGCCATAGGACCTCTTATAAATATGGATTTTGATGGGTTAAGGACTGCAAATAAAGACGATGTTCTTACTTATCTAATCCATCTGGCTTATCAGAGGAAGAGTAATTCTGCATTTGTGCCAAATGAGGAGATAAGGCAGGAACTTATAAGGTCGCAGTGTATACGGTGACCTTATTTAACTTTATTAAGCCTTTTTAAACCTTTTAAAAAAGGATGATTTACAGGTAGAAAAACTGATATATGGAGGCGGAGAAAGATGAAAAAATACGATCAGAAGATTCTAAAAACGGCAATACCGGCATTTGTGATATCAGCTATATGTTATGCGGCAATGTGGGGAATAATGACGAGAACGGAGAATACATTTTTGGCTGGATACATAGGCGGCGGAGGTGCAGTCAGCCAGATAAGGAACATTCTTATATGTATTCTTGTAGGGGCGATACTTTTTGTTTTGCCACTTGAGAAGATATGTGATAAGACATATGGCGCAGTGCGTTATTGTGGATCGCTTTTTACAGAAAAAAAGAAATTTAGAGATGCGGCGGCATTGTTTGTGCTTACGCTTCTGTATGCCGTTATCTGCTGGGCAAGTGTGACGTTTTCAATACATACCGACAGTGGACTCGATGATGGAGGACATTGGGGATTATTCGGTTCGGGAAGTGACGAAATATATGCTGTAGTGATAACGATACTCGCTTTTGTGGTTATGGTAAAGGGAATTGACCTTGTAAAGAAAAGTTGGAGTGGAGTTTTGTTCTGGTTTCTTATCGAACTTGCAAATGTTGTGAGTGTAAAACTTGTGACGGCCAAAGATGATCTCACATTTGCTATCGTATGCGCAGAAACGATTATGTTTATTGTATACATGGCTGTTCAGCACAGGTTGAATATTGTGACTTGTCTGTTATCACTGCTTTGTGGAGCTATACTTATATTTGCCGGATGTGATGATGTATTTACCAGTAAGAATAAGATTTCAGGTTCTTCGATTATGGATGCACTGGATCAGGCTGGAAGTATGCCAGACAGGATTTTTGGAGCAAGATATAATATTACGATAATTGAACATCAGGCTGGAATTGGTTTGTGTATATTGTGGTTCATATTGCTTGTGATTTTGTCAATTGCTGTCATTCTGTCTGCAGCAAAGCTTATGAAGGTATCTGCCAGACGTGGAACGTTTGTGCTTGGAATATATATGATAGAAGCATTTCTGATCATATATGCTAAATTGGCGGAACTGGGATTTATCAAGCCGGCAGTGACACTTTTGCTGCATATGAACGAGGTGGTTCCGGTTATGATATTGGGATTTAGAATGTTTTTTGTAGAAGATGGCAGCCGATAATGTTGAATTTGAAAATTCTAAGTGAAAGTTGATTTATATGTATAAATACGTACAATGGAACAGTAGAAAATGGAGAGAAATATAAAAATAGAGATAGCAACGAAACAAAGAAAAATAAAAAAATTAAAAATTATTTCTGTTATTGTGTATATGGGAGTTTTGATCATTCCTTTGGGATTCAGAATATTTAACAGAACAGATTATGAAAATACATATATATTAGGATTTTTTGCTGTTGCCTGTTTACCATGTGGATATTTGATAGGCAAGTATGCAGAAAATAAAAATAAAGAACTCAAAGAATTAATTGGGTGCGATATTGTAAAAGAGATATTAACCGAGCGGGTGCAGATAATAGATTATATACCAAATGGACATATAAACGAAACTTTTGTAAAAGACTGTAGTATACTCCCAAATTTTAATGTAATAAGTGGTTCAGATTATATAAATGGTATTTATAGAAATCTTAATTTTACTTTTTGTGATCTTGAGCTTTTGTCAGAGTATAGAGATATTAATCCAGATTCAAATTACTCTTTAGATACTGTGACTGAGTTTAAAGGGACTCTTATTACAATGAATATCCGGCAAAATATACAAGGATTTGTAGTGCTTAAGGAAAAAATGAGGTCAAATTGGGGAGAAAATAAAGGGTATTTTAACAAATCACTTAGTAGAAATGATTCAAAAAATACGTTAAGAACTGGAAATGAAATATTTGATAGTAGGTTTGATGTAGTAGCGTCAGATGATAAATTAGCATTCGCTATATTAACCCCAGCGGTTATTAATGCAATAATGAAAATGGAGGGGGAGGTAAACATCCAATTTTCTAACAATATGATAGTTATTGCATTGAATAATGGTAAGAATTTTTTTGAACTGGGTGATATTAACAAAGATGAAAATAAAATTGAAAACCATAGGCAAAAGTTCAGGGATGATTTATCTTATATATTAAGAATCCTTGATTATATGATTGAGGGGTGTTATTTCTTATTTTGATTTATAGGATTGGAATGTTAGTGAGATTGGCTTGATCTTGTTGATAGTTTTAAGATTCATGGATAGGCATCGATGGGCAAATCCAATTTTATGGTAAACCGTTTTTAGTTTTGTGTAAACATTAAAAGAAAAGGAGACGTGTGATAATTAACTTCCTAATTATCATACAAGGATATATGAATAAACAAGCAATTACTTATAAAAATGATGAAGATATGCTAGAAGCAATAAAAACAAAACAGCGGAATATTACTATTATTAAAATCCCCATGTATTTATCTATGGTCGGCTTGGTACTTCCTTTTGTGGGTGCAGTATTAAACATATATGATACAAAGATTCTTACTGTCCTTAGAGTGACTGCTGTTGCGTGTATACTGATTGGATTTTTACTTGCTATGTTGTGTAACAAAAAGATGAACGATCTTAGGGAGTTTATAGGGTATAATATTGTAGTGGGAATTCTTATGGAACAAATGCAGGTTATTGACTACATGCCGAGCAGATATGTAAGTGAATCATTTTTAAATAGTTGCGGTTTTCTTCCTGCTTATAATAGAGTATCTGGGTCAGATTATATTCATGGGATATATAGAAATACAGAATTTACGTACAGCAATCTCGTTTTAAAAACAGAAGACCAGGACTATACTGCAGGTGAGAATAATATGAGAACTACAATCACGGAGTTTTCGGGGCAATTTATAACAGTATCTTTAAACAAGACTGTAAATGGAATTGTACAGATAGAAGAAAAAAGTAGTTCAAGAAAAGAAGATAGGGATAAAAAGTCTTTACTTATTGGTGGATTTGATGTTAATGCGTCTGATGAGGCTATTGCATATTCTATATTAACTCCCCAGTTTATCTCAGGACTAAAGAAAATGGGAAGAAATACAAGTATCCAGATTTCAGGAAATATGGCTGTGATTGCCCGTAATAATAAGAAGAATTTGTTTGAACAAAAAAGACAAGTTAAAGATATTAATGATGTAGAATCATTCAGACAGGAGTTTAGAAAAGAGCTGTCTGATATTTTGACAGTTATTGATATAGTAATAGATAGTTTATAGGATAAAAAACATGGACGAAAGCAAAAACTAACTAGAACCGCAATAATATCATTCGTCATAGTTACGCTATGCTATACCATCATGTGGTTTATGATGAGGAGTGCAGAGAAAAAATCTTTGATGACTATTGGCAAGAAGGCGCGGCATGAGGCTGCTGTTTTGCTCTATACAATATTGGCTGAGCCCGGACTGATTGCACCGTCAGAGACTGGTATGCTCTTGTATATCAATACATACCGACAGTGGATTTGATGATGGAGGGCATTGGGGATCGTTCGGTTCGGGAAGTGACGAAATATATGCTGTGGTGATAACGATACTCGCTTTTGTGGTTATGGTAAAGTGAATTGACCTTGTAAAGAAAAGTTGGAGTGGAGTTTTGTTCTGATTTCTTATCGAACTTGCAAATGTTGTGAGTGTAAAATTTGTGACAGCCAAAGATGATCTCACATTTGCTATTGTATGTGCAGAAACGATTATGTTTATTGTATACATGGCTGTTCAGCAAAGGTTGAATATTGTGACTTGTCTGTTATCACTGCATTAATGAAAAAGCCAGCCACAATGAGAAAGCCAATGCAAATATATAAAACTGAGCGATAGAAAGATTGTCAAAGGAAGGGAAAATGTTATATCTCATATCTGACATCCACGGCGATGTCAAATCATTCAAAAAAATACTGGATAAGATAAATTTCGATCAGACAGAAGACCGCATGATAGTCATGGGAGACATATTCGACTGGAACGATGAGGGAATCCCTCTTCTTGAGTTTATGTCTGACTATCTTGTGGATGGTTCCATGCAGCTCATAAAGGGGAATCATGAGCTGTTTGCCCAGATGTACATAGATGGAAGCATGTCGGAGCGCCAGTGGATCATATTCGGCGGTGGTGGAACTGTAAGATACATCAAAAAGCTCAATGTGGATGATCAGATGAAGCTGCACGGGTATCTTGCACATCTGCCACATTGTATTGAGATCGAGTCGCCGAAGTATGGAAATTGTGTAGTCACACATTCGGGTATACATTGCGGATCGTATATAAGGAATGTGGATAGGTCGATCAATATCACGGAGTCCATAAAGAATGCTGTGAAAAGAGATGAATACAGATTTCTCATTTCACCTGATATACACAATGTTCCATTTGCGGACAAGAAGGCTTTTGACAGGTATGTGTTCTGTGGACATGTGACCACCAGCAGGCTTAATGAAGACCATTCTTACAACGTTTACAAGACGCCATACTATATGGATCTCGACTGTGGAAATGGTGAGAGATACAGGGGCGGAAAGCTGGCGTGTTACTGTGTGGACGATGACAGCATTTTTTATATTTGAAATTTTTTTTAATTAGGGGTTGATTTTTGAAAGAATATAGAGTATTTTATAGTCAACAATTAGATGATACGAAATGGACAAAGGTGTTCTCAAGAAGGAGGACACCTTTCTCTTTTTTTGAGGATACGTTAAGGATTCATTTTAATCAGGAAAAGGAGTAGTAATTATGATGAACAAAATTTCAGCCGTATTTGGCTCACACGTATTCTCAGATCAGGTCATGAGAGAGAGACTTCCAAAAGCAGTTTACAAGTCACTCAAGGCGACTATTGACAAGGGCGAGCCTCTCGATACATCAATCGCAGATTCAGTTGCAGCAGCCATGAAGGAATGGGCAATGGAGCTTGGTGCAACACATTATACACATTGGTTCCAGCCACTTACAGAGACAACAGCAGAGAAGCACGACTCATTCGTAAGCACAGTCGGTGATGGCGGTGTTATCCTCCAGTTCACAGGCAAGGAGCTCATTAAGTCAGAGCCGGATGCTTCATCATTCCCTTCAGGCGGTCTTCGTGAGACATGTGCTGCAAGAGGATATACAGCATGGGATTGTACATCACCAGCATTTGTAAAGACAACAGATGAGGGAACATGTATCCTCTGTATCCCGGCAGCATTCACATCATATACAGGAGAGTCACTTGACTACAAGACACCTCTTCTCCGGTCAATGGATGCCATCAGCAAGGAAGCCCTTAAGGCTCTTGCAATGTTCGGCAACACAACAGCCAAGAAGGTTACTTCATCAGTTGGTCCTGAGCAGGAGTACTTCCTGATAGATAAGAAGAAATTTGCAAAGAGAACAGATCTTAAGCTCTGCGGACGTACACTTTTCGGAGCAATGCCTCCAAAGGGACAGGAGCTTGATGATCAGTATTTCGCAGCGATCAAGGATAAGATCGCATCATACATGACAGAGTTGAACGAGGAGCTGTGGAAATACGGCATCCTTGCAAAGACACAGCACAATGAGGTTGCACCTGCACAGCATGAGCTTGCACCAATCTTCTCAACAACCAACATCGCCACAGATCAGAACCATCTGGTTATGGCAACCATGAAGAAGATCGCTGCAAAGCATGACCTTGAGTGTGTACTCCATGAGAAGCCATTTGCCGGTGTAAATGGTTCAGGTAAGCACAACAACTGGTCGATCTCAACAGACGAGGGCGAGAACCTCATCGATCCAGGCAAGCATCCTGAGACAAATCTTCAGTTCCAGTTCTTCCTGGCAGCAGTCCTGGCAGCAGTAGATAACAACGCTGAGCTTCTGAGACTTTCCGCTTCATCAGCAGGAAATGATCACAGACTTGGAGCTAACGAGGCACCTCCAGCAATCATCTCAGCATTCCTTGGAGAGCAGCTCCAGTCGATCGTTGAGCAGATCATCGAGAAGGGTGAGGCTACAGAGTCCCCAAAGGGCAAGACATATGTATCAGGTGCATCAACACTTCCTACATTTACAATGGATGCCACAGATAGAAACAGAACATCACCATTTGCATTCACAGGTAACAAGTTCGAGTTCAGAATGGTTGGTTCAACACAGTCCATCGCATTCCCAATGATGGTACTTAATACAATAGTTGCAGATCAGATCAAGAAGATGACAGATGAACTTGAGGGCGCTGACGATTTCGAGACAGCCTGCAAGGCACTCATCAGAAGAGAACTCACAGCACATCAGAGAATAATCTTCAATGGCAATGGTTACTCAGATGAGTGGGTTGAGGAGGCAGCAAAGCGTGGTCTTCCAAATATTAAGTGCATGGTTGATGCTGTTCCTTATCTTGCAGCAGATAAGAGCGTTAAGATCTTCGAGAACCTTGGAGTTATGGATAAGGCAGAGCTTGAGGCGAGAGCTGATGTAATGCTTGAGAACTATGCAAAGAAGATCAACATCGAGGCACTCACTATGATAGAGATGTCTAATGAGGAGATCATTCCTGCAGTTATGGAATATCAGGCAGAGCTTGCAAAGGGTGCAGCTGAGATCAAGGCTCTTGGAATTGATCCTACAGTTCAGGTATCACTTTTGAACACCATCTCAGAGAAGCTCACAGAGCTCAAGAGCGCTACAGTAGCCCTTGAGGAGCTGGTTGCAAAGGCAGCAGATTACGAGGGAGATACAGAGGCTTGGGCTAAGTACTTCCACAACACAGTATTTGCAGCATTTGACACAGTGAGAAAGCCAGCTGATGAGCTTGAGAAGGAACTTCCAAAGACAGCTTGGCCATTCCCAACATACGAGCAGCTGTTATTCGAGCAGTAAAACATAGATTGAGTTTGCTAATCCTACTAAATTCTATATAAAATAGCTTAGAGGCATCCTGTCTGCGTATGTCGCAGGTGGGGTGCTTTTGCGCGTTAAAATCCCGTCAAGCGCGCACATGCGGGAGCTTGCTCGCGGCATGTAGCGCATTTGACGGGATGACGCGACATGAACACGAAGACCGACAGGCCGGAGTGTGAATGCCGCGCAGAATTGCAGGAGCACGAAGTGCGGAGCAATTCTGGAATAACGCGCAATGCGTGTAGAGAAGCGCGCACATGCGAGAGCTTGCCCCTTACTTCAAATTCTGCTATTATATACAGATGTGTTGTGATGTATTTTTGCACCGGCCACGGCATAAACAGGATCATGTGTGTGGCGGATGCTGAAAGAATAGGAGCATAATTTGAAGAATTTATATATAGCAGAGAAGCCCAGCGTGGCGAGGCAGTTTGCCGACGTGCTGGGGGTGAAGGGCAATGCGGGAAATGGTTACCTGGAGTCGGATACAGCGGTTGTCACATGGTGTGTCGGACATCTGGTCACCATGAGCTACCCGGAGGTCTACGATCCGAATCTTAAGAAGTGGAGCCTTTCAACTATTCCATTTATTCCAACTGAATACAAATATGAAGTTCTTCCTGACACAAAGAAACAGTTCAATATCGTTGCGGGATTGCTTACCCGCGATGACATAGGCTGTATCTATGTGGCAACGGATTCAGGACGAGAGGGAGAATACATATACAGGCTTGTGGATTCCATGGCTCACGTAACCGGCAAGGAGAAACGCCGTGTGTGGATCGATTCACAGACCGAGGAGGAGATCCTCAGGGGAATCCGTGAGGCGGAGCCACTCTCAGAGTACGACAGTCTCAGCGACGCAGCGTACCTTAGGGCCCAGGAGGACTACCTTATGGGTATCAACTTTTCAAGGGCGCTGTCGCTGAAGTTTTCAAATGTAGTCCAGAGGTATCTCGGCATGGACAGATGTGTCATAGCCGTGGGCCGTGTCATGACCTGTGTCCTCGGTATAATAGTGAAGAGAGAGCGTGAGATCAGGGAGTTTGTAAAGACTCCGTTCTACAGACTCGTTGCAAATGTGGGCGAGGAAGGACAGACATTTGATGCAGAATGGAAGGCAGTGAAGGGCACAAAGTATTTCGAGTCGCCTCTTCTGTATAAGGAGAATGGATTTAAAGAGAGACCCGCAGCGGAGCAGCTTCTGGCGGAGCTGAAGGCAGGGGAGCCCGAGGCTGTGGTCCAGGCTGTGGAGCGCAAGAAAGAGAAGAAACAGCCTCCGATGCTGTACAATCTGGCGGAGCTTCAGAATGACTGTTCATCACTTTTCAAGATCAGTCCGTCCGATACCCTCAAGATAGTCCAGGAGCTCTACGAGAAGAAGCTGGTAACCTATCCGAGAACAGATGCCAGAGTGCTGTCAACGGCCGTGGCAAAGGAGATAGGACGGAACATATCGGGACTTAAGAATTTCCAGCCTGTGGCAGAATTTGCACAGGGGGCCATGGAGAGCGGCACATATAAGGGAATCGCAAAGACGAAATATGTGAACGATAAGCAGATCACCGACCACTACGCCATCATACCTACCGGACAGGGCTTTGGAGCACTTAGAAGTCTGGCACCTACAGCTCTCAAGGTATATGAGATCATATGCAGGAGATTCCTCAGCATATTTTACCCTGCTGCAGAGTACCAGAAGATTGCAATGACACTCTCCAAGAATGGAGAGAAGCTATTTGCCAACTTCAAATATTTGATAAACGATGGTTACCTCAAGGTGGCTGCCAACAGCTTTTCCAAGAAGAAGGATGATGTGAAGTACAGCCCTGAATTCATAGCAAGGCTTGCGAAAATAAAGAAAGGTGACAAGCTGAGCGTCCAGGGAATCGACATAAAGGAGGGCGAGACATCCCCGCCTAAGAGATACAACTCAGGATCACTGATCCTGACCATGGAGAATGCAGGACAGTTCATAGAGGATGAGGCACTCAGAGAGCAGATCAAGGGTGCCGGAATCGGAACAAGTGCCACAAGAGACGGGATCATCACCAAGCTGGAGAAGAACAAATATATATCACTGAACAAGAAGACTCAGATAGTGACTCCAACATTTCTTGGAGAGATAATATACGACATAGTGTATTATTCCATCAATGGTCTGTTGAGAGCAGACCTGACAGCGAGTTGGGAGAAGGGTCTTGAAGGTGTCGCTGAAGGTCAGATATCCAAGCAGGAATACACGGACAAGATGACCACATTTGTCACCAAATACACAAACCTTGTGAAGCAGATACAGAACCAGAATGGAATAACCGGTGTATTCGACAAAACGAAGGTGTTCTACGCCAAGGGCGGAGGTGCCCAGAAGAAGGATGCCAAGGCTCCCGCCAGAACAAGCTCAAGGTCTGAGAAGAATGCAGATACTCAGTGATTGAACATATGTATACAAAGGTGTATAACATAGTATGTATTATATGTGTATGTGATAGAAAAGGAGACTATTATTATGGAAGATATACAGTCAGTTGTAACAATAAAGGAGCTCTACAGCCTGGATCAGACCATGGCAAAGCCACTTCTTGAGAAGCTTACCTATCCATGGGAGGCACTTCCACTCATCAAGGATTTCGTGCTTGAGCTTGGAAAGAGCCTGGATAAAGATGAATACAAAGAGGTGGACGAGAATGTGTGGATCCATAAGAGCTGTAAGGTGTATGGAACAGCGACCATCCTTGGACCGACCATCATAGGTGCAGGCACAGAGGTCCGCCCGGGGGCATTCATCAGAGGAAGCGTACTGGTTGGAGAGAACTGTGTTATAGGTAATTCCACAGAGCTTAAGAATGTCATCATATTCAACAATGTTCAGGTCCCTCATTACAACTATGTTGGAGATTCAGTTCTCGGTTTCAAGTCACATATGGGGGCTGGAAGCATCACATCCAATGTGAAGTCGGACAAGACTCTGGTTCACGTTAAGGGAAAGGTGAATGGACAGAACTTTGACATAGCAACAGGACTTAAGAAGTTTGGCGCAATGCTCGGAGATAATGTTGAGGTTGGCTGCAACAGCGTCCTCAATCCTGGAACAGTTATAGGAAGATTCAGCAACATCTATCCTGTATCAAGAGTCAGGGGATATGTGCCTGGAGGCAGCATTTTCAAGGATAAGGACAACATAGTTGCAAAGCAGTAACGAACGGATAAAACGGTGAGATAAATAAAGGACATATGACAGTATATAATGCAAAATATATACGGTCATATGTCCTTTTGTTTTGGCGGAAAGCACCGTGACAGCTAGTTGATCACGGCATCCTTCAGGGCGTTTCGTATGGAATCTATGATAAGTCTGGTAGTGTATGTGCTGTCTCCGGAAGGTGTTATATCGTCCACGGAAGATATGTAGTGAAGCTGAGTATTGATATCCTCGAGTGCCGTTTCAAGAAGTGGGTACATGGTGGTCACAGTCTCATCCACCTGTTTGAATGACACATCTGTGATGTAGTCCTCATCCACAGTGACCATGACGGACAGAGTGTTTTCTCCCAGAACAAGGGAAGATGAGTATGTCCCCGGTGTGTAATGTATCTCGTCGAGCTTAGGAGACGGATCAGTCTGGGCTGAGGTTGCGATGCTCCTGGCTGAACCACTGGTGTCATCCGAATCTTTGCCGCGGAACATGGTGATAAGTATAATGACAAATACGATCACAAGTGCCAGCAGTATGGCGGTGTATATGAGTTCTTTTGATTTTAATACGATAAGTTTAGTTGATGACATTATTTGCTCTCCCTGTTTTTTATATATTTTATTCACAAGAGAGCGATTTTATGAGAAAATTATTAGCAGATGAAAAAACAGCATAGATAACAGTATATTGAGGTGTAAGGAGAATACAGATGGCAATACAGTTTGTACTGGGACCCGCCGGTTCAGGAAAAACAGAATATGTGATAAAGAAGCTGATAGAGGAGTCGATGGCTCACGGAGACCTGAATTATTTGTACGTGGTTCCAGAGCAGTTCTCCATGGAGGCGCAGAGGGATATAGTGACCATGCATCCGAGACATGGAACAATGAACATAGATGCCATAGGCTTCAACAGACTTGCGTACCGAGTATTCGATGAGCTGTCAGTGAATCCGGGAAGGGTTCTGGAGGACTTTGGCAAGAGCATGCTTATCAAGAAGATCCTTATGGAGTCACAGGACGAGCTCCTTGTGTATGGAAGCTATATCAACAAGATGGGCTTTATAGATGAGATGAAATCCATGATGTCTGAGCTGTTCCAGTATGCGGTTGACAGGGATTCGATAGACGCAGTCATGGACAAGCTGGATAAGGACAGTCTGGTATACAGAAAAATGCATGACATCAGGCTTATATATAAGAGATTTGAGGAGTACAACAGGGATGGCAGCTATATAGTTGCGGAGCAGCTCATTGAATTGCTGGCTGAATGCGTGGACAGGTCGGATATGCTGGCACACAGCCATCTGTATCTTGACGGATTCACAGGATTTACACCGGTACAGATGGATCTTATCAGGAAGCTCATGACACGCGTTGAGAGCATGATATTTGTATTTACGATAGATGCGTCGCAGATAGGCTTCACAAAGCCGAAGGAGTACGAGCTGTTCAGACTCACCAAGGAGACTGTGCAGGCGCTTGTGAGAATGGCGGGTGATGAGCAGGTGGACATACTGGATAATGTCGTTATGTGTCAGGATCGCAGACCGTACAGATTCGAGAAAAGCAAGGAGCTTGCCGGACTTGAGGCCAATCTGTTCAGATACCCCCATGGCAGAGTCACAGGCGATGACGGAGACATACATGTGGTCGCTGTGGACAGGGCGGCAGACGAGGCTGAGTATATAGCGGGAAGAATACGAGAGCTTGTCAGGGACAAGGGATACCGTTATAAGGATATAGCCGTGGTTGCGGGTGATCTGCAGGATGTGGCAAGGTATTACCGTCAGGCGATGGAGGAATACGATATCCCTGTGTTCATAGATGCAAATATATCTCTTAAGGGAGATCCGTGCTCAGACACCATAAGGGCTTTCCTCGGTGTAATGACGGACAACTTCTCATTTGACAGCGTGTTCAGGCTGTTAAAGTCAGGAATGACCGGTGTGGATCAGGACGACATTGAGAGGATGGAGAACTATGTGCTTCTCAGGAATCTCAGGGGTTACAGGAGCTGGACGAAGGAGATAACCGATGACAGGAATCCTGACTATGCGGCAGACATGGAGTCTATAAGAGCCCAGATCATGGAGCTTTTCCCGGACAAATGTATCGATGTGTGGAAGCCGGCAAGCCCTGGCTCCAAGAACACAGTGAGAACATATACGGAATCTCTTTACAGCTTCCTTGCGCAGCTTGATGTGTGCGGTAAGCTTGAGGCTCATAAGAAAGTGCTGTATGAGCAGGAGAGATGGGATGAGGGAGATGCATACGGAAGGATATTTGACAAGGTTGTTGCCCTGTTTGAGAAGATGGAGGCTATAATCGGCGATGAGAAGCTTACCGTAAAAGAATATGCGGGAATCCTGGATGCAGGCATAGCGGATATGGAGATCGGTATAGTGCCTCCGACTATAGACCGCGTGGTGGTCGGCGATATGACGAGATCAAGGCTCAACCATATAAAGGTGCTGTTCATGGCGGGAGTGAACGAAGGCATAATTCCGAAACCGGCCAAGAAGGGCAGGATACTTTCCGGTGCAGACCGCCAGAGCCTTGAGGACTACGGTATAGAGCTGGCTCCATCAGATAAGACAAATGCGTACATAGAACAGTTCTATATATACACCACGCTCACCAAGGCGTCGGATATGATCTATGTGCTGTGCCGAAAGATCGGAGAGGATCTCAAGTCCATGAAGCCGTCATACCTGATAGACAGGATAAAGAATATATTCCCGGATATACGGACGGAGGAGTATGATGTGGACGGTCAGATGCCGGAGACTGCGGCGGGAGCGCTCAGATACATCATCAGACATTCTGATGACGCTGAGGCCGGGGAGACGCTGGACGCTGTCAGAAAACTGCTTTCGAAGATGGGATATGGCAGACAGCTCAGATCGATTAACTTCGGGCAGAATTATGTTAACTCGTCAAAAAATCTGTCTCCAGATACTGTACGCCTTATATATGGAGAGAATCTGGTGGAGAGTGTGTCCAAGCTTGAGCGGTATGCTGAGTGCCAGTTCAAGTATTTCCTGACATACGGACTTTCGCTCAGAGAGAGGGAGACATACAGGATAGGCGCTGCAAATGTTGGTAATATACTTCACAGCACCATGGAGAAGATATTCTCATTTGTCAGGATGTTCAGGGACAACGACTGGGTACATCTGGACGAGGCGGAGTTGGAACAGAAGGCGGTGGAATTTGCAAATGAATCTGCGGAGGATGAAGCCGGGCCGTACTTTGAGGATTCTTCAAGAGCGGCATACATGAAAAAGCTTCTGGCGGATGTTGCGTCGAGGACAGCCAGGACGCTCCGCACATTTATCAGATGTGGGGAGATGGACCCGGAGAATTTTGAGCGGCGGTTCAACACATCGGAAAATGCAGACAACATAGACAGATATATATTCAATCTTCCAAATGGACTCACGATGAGCCTCAAGGGAGTTATAGACAGAATAGATGAATTTACGGATGACAGGGATGCTTATTTCAAGATCATAGATTACAAGTCATCTGATAAGAAGCTGGATATAGACAAGGTGCTCGGAGGACTCCAGATGCAGCTCGTGACATACGGCGCCATAGCCTGCGAGCTTGAAAAACGCAGGATGGCACAGCTTGGAAGATCTGGTGGTATACATGTGGGTGGACTTCTGTATTATACCTTTGACAATCCGGCATGTGACGTGACGGCAATGGGAGATAAGATCAGATACACCGATGACGGCATGGGATTTGCGGCCGATGACGAGGTGTTCGGGGGAGTGCTTGTGGACACCTTCGAGAAGAAGATACTTGAGGAGTCCAGATATTCAGGCCTGTACAATGGAGATAACAGGGCACTGAAGGTCATGGACAACAGCTCAGCGACACTCAAGAACGGACAGAGCCTTGAGGAGACTCTTATAACAGATCTCATGGAGGCGAACCGCAGGAACATAGAGAGGCTTGCCGGCAGTATAGCCGAGGGAAGCATCGAGATAAATCCGGTCAATGAGGGCAAGGCAAATGCGTGCAAATACTGCGATTTTAAGGGCATATGTGCATTTGACAGCAAGTATTCAGGCAATTCATACTCCAGGATCTATAGGGTCGAGGCGGAAAATTACAACCGCAAAGCTGAGGATATAAAGAATATCAGGACTGACTACAAGAAGGTCAGGGGGGATATGGAGAAGGCTGTTAAGGCATGTGACAGCGCCAAGAAAAAGTACGATGATGCACAGAAGAAGGTCGATGACCGCGGCGATAAGGCAACACAGAAGATGAGGGATACTCTCGAGAGCACCGGCAAGAAGCTTGCGGAGGAGAGGGCGCATCTTGAGGAGCTGAGGGAACTGTCTGAACAGATAGCGAAGAGAGCTGCAAAGTTTGATATAGAGATAAGTGAGGAATGATGGCATGGGAAAAGATATGAAGACTGACAATGGAATAAAGTGGACAGACCAGCAGGCACATGTCATCGACACAAGACAGGGCAATCTTCTTGTGTCTGCAGCGGCGGGCTCAGGTAAGACTGCGGTTCTCGTGGAGCGCATCATAGAGATGGTGGCCGGAAGGAATTCGCAAGGTGACAGAATAGAGGGTAGCGAGCCTGTGTCTGTGGATGAGCTCCTTGTGGTTACATTTACAAATGCGGCAGCGGCCCAGATGAAGGAGAAGATAGGACAGGCACTGCAGAAAAAGATAGATGAGATGATGGCGCAGGGAGACTATGACGAGCACCTTATAAAGCAGATGACGTTGATCAACCACGCTGACATCTGCACCATAGACAGCTTTTGTCTTAGGATAGTGAAGGAATACTTTGCGAGGGTGGAGCTCGACTGTGCATTTGGCATAGCGGACGACACGGAGATGAAGATCATAAAGCACGACGTGATGGATCAGGTCATGGAGATGTGCTATGAGGATGAATCGGTCGTGCCCGGTTTCGACAGGCTGATAAGGACATTTGCGAGAAATGAGAGCGACAGTGCCGTGCCGGATATAGTTGAGAGGATAATAAAGGTTATATCCAGCTATCCGGAGCCGAAGAAATGGCTTGCGCAGGCGGCGGATGCCATGAAATTTGCCGTGGACACATCATCCACTGAGGGGGAGAAAAGAAGAGCTGTCATGGAACTTCCGATGGTCAGAACATTTGCGGACAGGGTGTACATGATGCTCAGAACTGCGGATGATATGGTCAGGGAGTGCAAGAAATATGCAACTGAGGCATATGGCCTTGAGGCGTACGGCCTCCGTGTGGACAAGGATGCTGAGCTGATAACACACATGCTCAGAAGCTGTGGCGGGGAAGACGACCTGCACGTTGATCTGTTTGAACTCAGGGATATATACAGAACGTCGTTAAGACCGGAGGGACTCAAGATGGAGAAGGATGCCCAGGGCCGGAGTATATGCTATGCATTTGACAGATTTGTGAACCCGGGCGGTGGAGCTGACCCGGAGAAGAAGGAATTTGTCAAATCAAGGCGGGATGTGTATAAGTCGATCATAGACGACATAGTTTCGGTCGTCCTGGATGTGGATGACATTATGAGGCAGGCAGCCATGACTGAGCCAGTGATATCATCACTTTTGAAGCTCACTGGGCTTTACATGGATGAACTCATGAAGGTCAAGATGGACAAGAATATGTTCGAGTTCCACGACATAGAGGAGTTCGCGTTCAGGATACTTTGCGATGGAATAGAGGATGGCAGGGCTGTCCCTTCAGAGATTGGAAAGGAAGTCTCAAGGCGCTACAGGGAGATACTTATAGATGAGTATCAGGACAGTAACTTTCTGCAGGAATACATTCTGGCAAGTGTGTCGGGACACGGTGAGGATATCCACAACACATTCATGGTCGGCGATGTTAAGCAGAGCATATACAGATTCAGAATGGCGAGACCGGATCTGTTCATAGAGAAGTATGACAGCTACCGCAGGCTGGGTGATGCTGACATAGCGGACCCGGACATAGATGGCAACAGCATACTGCTGACCAGAAACTTCCGAAGTGAGATAAATGTGTTAAAGACGGTGAACTCAATATTTGCCCAGCTCATGAGGCGAGAGATAGGAGACATAGAGTACGATGAGGGCGCAAAGCTCAATTCCAGATTTGCCATAAGTGACGGAGAAGGGATGACGGAGCCGGATGACGTGGATCATGGCTCTGTATCAGAGTTCATACTCATAGACAACAATATGAGAGAAGCGGATGTATCTGAGGAGTATGGCAATCCTGAGGTTGAGGCGAATTATATCGCCGGTAAGATATGTGATATTGTTGACGGAAGTGAACCTCTGTATGTTGGAAGTGGTGCTGACAGGAGACCTGTCAGATATAAGGATATCGTCATACTGCTTAGAAGTGTGTCCACAGCATCCACCATATTTGACAGGGTATTTCAGGAGAAGGGCATACCTCTGTATATTGAGAGTGAGAGTGGCTACTTTGATGCTGCTGAGATACGGACACTGGTCAGCATGCTCTCCATAGTTGATAACAGCTACGTGGATTACGACCTGGCTGCTGTCTTAAGGTCGCCACTGGTGGGCCTTGATGAGGAGGAGCTTGCGGTTATAGTGGGTGAATACCGCAGCAGATACGAGAAGAACGGCACGGACTGGAACGCCAGACTTTATGACAAGGTCATAGATTATATGGACACCCATGTGGGCGAGAAAAAACACGCTGTGGACAGACTGTGGGAATTCCTTCACATGCTTGACTATCTCAAGAAGAATAAAAATTATATGTCCATAAGCGACATAATAAGATACGTGCTGGACACCACCGGATTTTACTGGTTTGTCGGTGCCAGACCGATGGGAAGAAGACGCCAGGCGAATATCGACATGCTCATCAAGAAGGCGGATGATTTCGAGGAGAACAGCAAGGGCGTGTTCAACTTCATCCGATATGTTGATGAGCTCAAGACAAATGATCTGGATTTTGCAGAGGCTGATGTGGTCAGTGAGAATGAGGACGTCGTCCGAGTCATGACCATGCACAAGAGCAAGGGACTGGAGTTCCCTGTTGTATTTGTGTCTGGGCTCGGCAAGGAGTTTAATCTGATGGACACCAGATCAAATGTGCTTGTCCACCAGGATCATTATCTGGCGTGCGACCAGGTCGACCTCAGAACAAGAGCCAGAAGAATGACATTTTTCAAGCGGATAATGAGTAAGAATATCGTTGCGGAGACCTATGCCGAGGAGATGAGAGTCCTGTATGTGGCGTTAACCAGGGCAAAGGAAAAGTTGTACATGACCGGGTGCGTGAAGGATGCAGATAAATTCAAGGCAGCCTGTGATATGTATATAATCGGAGACAGGATGAATTATGCATCTATCATGAAAGCAAATGGCTATGCCGCCTGGATATATACCGCGCTCAGATATGTGGGAGAGTGCGATCATGTGAAGAGCATCGAGGTGGAGGCCTACAGCTTTATGTCTCCTGAGACTGATCAGGATGAAGCAGAAAATATGACAGTGGAAGCCTCTGAAGCGAAGCTCGACAAAGAACTGTATGACCATGTGAAGAACGGACTGGAATTCAGGTATGGCTACAGACATTCGGGGCTTAAGAGCAAGATGTCCATAACCGAGATAAAAAGACTTCAGGCGCACGGTGAGGATGCCATTACACCGGATATCCTAACCAGCAGGGAGTACAGTGCCAGAAGTGAGGTCCCAATCCCAGCATTCATGAGTGAGGAGAGGATAGTCCATGGAAATGAGATAGGAAACATTTATCACAAGATCATGGAGCTTGCAGACTTCTCAGGGAAAACTGTTGCGGATGCGGAGAAGGATGTCGACAGAGTGTTTGAGCTTGGGTTATTTGATGAGGTGTACAGAGAGCGGATAAGACCAAAGAAGATATATAAGATGATACACAGTGAGATAGGACAGCGCATGGCGGCTGCGGACAAGTCGGACAGACTGTACCGTGAGAGACAGTTCTACATGATGATGGAGCCCGGAGAAATAATGAGCTCACTTAAGGACTGCGGAGACGAGACGATAGTTGTACAGGGAATCATAGATGCCTACTTCGAGGAGGATGGCGGCATAGTTCTTCTGGATTACAAGACAGACAGCGTGAAGGATGCGTCGGAGCTGGTTAAGAGATACCATGTCCAGCTCGACAAATACGCCGATGTGCTTGAACAGCTCACCGGCATGAAGGTTAAGGAGAAGGTCATATATTCATTCAGTCTTGATACAACGGTAAACTTGTAAACCGTACGCTGAATTGATATAATAAGACCGGGTATGCAAAAACGATATAGTGATGAAAGGACATGCGCATGATAATAGCGGAGAATCTTAAGAAGGTGTATGGCGGAGACATTGTATCAGTTGATGATCTCAGTTTCCATATACACAAGGGTGAGATAGTAGGATTTGTTGGACAGAATGGTGCGGGTAAGACAACTACCATCAAGATGCTGACAGGTATACTTATGCCGACGGAGGGCAGAGTAAAGATAAATGGTTTCGATATGAGAGAAAAGCCGATGGAGGCCAAGCAGTCCATGGGTTATATAGCCGACAATCCTGATATATTTCTCAGACTTACGGGACTTGAGTATGTCAATTTCATCGCTGATATATATGGAGTATCGACCACCGAGAGAAAGCAGAGGATAGAGCAGATGGCTGAACGCTTTGGTATGGAGGACAGCCTGAACAGACAGATGGTCAGCTATTCCCACGGTATGCGCCAGAAGATGATGGTCATAGCTGCGCTTGTGCACAATCCACCTGTATGGATACTCGACGAGCCTATGACGGGACTTGATCCGAATGCGGCATATGAGCTCAAGAAGATGATGCGTGAACATGCCGACGCAGGAAACTGTGTATTCTTTTCAACACATGTTCTCGAGGTTGCAGAGAAGCTCTGCGACAAGATAATCATGATAAGAAAGGGAAAGGATATATACCAGGGAACTCTGGATGAGCTTGAGACACAGCACAGGAACAAATCTCTTGAAGAGATATTTGTGGAGATGACGCATGAAGAATTTTAGGATATTGCTCAGTATGATAAGCAGGAATAATGATATGGAGATGCCGGAGCACGGGGACAAGGCAAAGGCATATAAGGTCATGGGAATCATCGCCATGTGCTGTATCATGATCCCGTGCTGTATCGTTGTGGGATTTATAGTTTACATAATGACTGCCGCACTCATGGAGGCGGGAGGCTGTACAGAGGGACTCAACCTCGTTATCCAGCTCATGTCGGTGTTCGGCGTTATATTCAGTATAATGGTCATATTCAATCTGCTTTATTTTTCATCTGATCTTGATCATTTACTGCCGCTGCCTGTGAAACCGGCAGAGCTTGTGGCCGCCAAGTTTACACACGCATATTTTGCCGAGAGCGTCATGGAGTTTATGGTTCTCTTCTGTGGATTTATCGGTTACTTTGTAGCCGCAGAGATAAAGCCGGTATCCGTGATAACCTCATTACTTGGCGTATTTTTACTTCCGGTTCTGCCGCTGGTGTACTGTGGTATATTTGCACTGATAGTCATGGCGTTTTTCAGCAGACTCAAACTGCTCAGAAATGTGGACTTCATGGTGGGACTTGCGGTTGTAGTGTTTGCAGGCCTTTTCATATGGTCATTTGCACAGATGGACTCTGTGAATATAAATAATTACATAGACAGCCTTAAAAATGGTGACAATATATTCATAAAGGTAATGAACAATATATTTTTCACGGTTCCGCTGTTCCTGAAGGCATTGGGCAGTAACAGCATCGTGTATATGTTGCTCTTTGTGCTTGTGAACGCTGGCTGTGTGGCACTTCTGTTTTTCCTTGGAAATCTGCTGTACCTCAGGGGCGTATACCTTGTGTCATCCACCGGAAGGTCAGGACGCCGCCAGAAGGAAGTTGTCGGGCTGCAGGACTTTGCCATAAAGACACCGTTCAGATCATATATGGCAAAGGAGATAAAGACACTGGTGAGGACTCCGGCATACAGGAAGTATTGCGTTGTGGTCAACCTGATATGGCCGATACTCGTTGTGGCATTGTTCAATATACCTGCAACTGCGGATTCGATCAGGGCATTCAGAGACACATTTGGAAGAGGGCTTTTCCTGGCTGACATGGTCATGCTGGTTGCGGTCATCGCCTTGGCATTCTTTGCAACAGCGATGAACAGTATCGCATCCACGGCGTTCACCAGAGAGGGAAGCCATATATCATTTATAAAGCACATCCCGATGACATATGATCTCCAGATCCGCGCAAAGGTCTGGGTTAGCATGCTGTTCAGCGGAGTGACGATCGCGGTTACCACGGTTATCCTCTGTATATATATGGAGTGTAGTGTTATAGACAGTGTGTATTATGTTGTGCTGGGAATCCTCGGCTCGGGCATTTGCACATACACAGGTGTGCTTCTCGATTCAACACATCCGAAGCTTGACTGGGAGGATGAATACGGTGCGCTCAGAGGCAATCTGAATGCATTCTTTAATATGGCTATTGCAATTGTTATAGCAATTGTTTTGTGTGTGGCAGGATATCTTGTTTTCAAGTTTACAATGATCCCGTCATATGCAGTATATATTATTTTCTTTATAATAATGGGAGCTATACTCGTTATCCTGCGCAGTATTACTATGCGCAGGAGTGCGTGGAATATAGACACTGATGTGTACAGTTATTAACAGGAGGCAATGAAAATGGCACAGAAAAATGCGTGGAACAAATACAAGAAGGATGAGATAAAGGAGCTGGAGAGCCTGTGTAAGGACTACAGGGAATTCCTTGACAATGGCAAGACAGAGAGAGAATGCGTTAAAGAGATCGTCAGACAGGCAGAGGATCACGGCTACAGAGATCTGAAGAAGATCATTAAGAACAAGGAGAGCCTTGCAGCTGGAGATAAAGTGTATGCCGTGTGGATGAACAAGACGGTCGCCATGTTCAATATAGGAAAGAAGAAGCTTGAGAAGGGCATGAACATACTCGGTGCACACATTGATTCCCCTCGAATGGATGTGAAGCAGAATCCGCTTTATGAGAAGGGCGGATTTGCATATCTCGACACTCACTATTACGGCGGAATCAAGAAGTATCAGTGGGTAACACTCCCACTTGCCATACACGGTGTTGTTGCAAAGACAAATGGTGACGTTATGACAGTGAACATAGGAGAGGACAAGAATGATCCGGTATTCTGTGTTACAGATCTTCTCATACATCTCTCTCAGGAGCAGCTCAAGAAGAGAGCGGATTCAGTGATAGAGGGAGAGCAGCTTGACATACTGTTTGCAAGCAGACCGCTTGAGGGCAAGGAGAAGGAGGCTGTAAAGGAAGCTGTACTTGCGCTACTTGAGAAGAAGTACGATATGAAGGAGGAGGATTTCCTATCAGCAGAGCTCGAGATCGTTCCTGCAGGAAAGGCAAGGAACTGCGGTATAGACGAGAGTATGATCATGGCATATGGCCAGGACGACAGAGTGTGTGCATACACATCCCTTGTCGCCATGCTTGAGGCTGACAATCCGGAGAAGACGACCTGCTGTCTGCTCACTGACAAGGAGGAGATAGGAAGTGTTGGAGCAACAGGAATGCAGTCACACTTCTTCGAGAATACTGTAGCTGAGATCATGAACGCCATGGGTGGCTTCTCAGAGATCTCACTCAGAAGATGTCTTGCATCGTCAAGGATGCTGTCATCGGATGTATCTGCGGGCTTTGATCCTACATTTGAGTCAGCATTTGACAAGAAGAATGCGGCTATCTTCGGTGAGGGAATGGTATTTAACAAGTTCACAGGATCAAGAGGAAAGTCAGGATCAAATGACGCAAATGCAGAATACATGGCGGCTATAAGAAAGATCATGGATGATGCGGAGATCACATACCAGACAGCCGAGCTCGGCAAGGTAGATGTCGGTGGCGGCGGAACCATCGCATATATACTTTCACTGTATGGTATGGAGGTAATAGACTGTGGCGTGGCTGTACTCAACATGCATGCACCATGGGAAGTGACATCTAAGGCAGATATATATGAGACCAAGAAAGGATATGTTGCATTCCTCAAAGAGGCGTAGGAGCGGACATATCTTCGGAGGAAAAAATGAGAGATCATCAAAAGAAACTTATCATATACGTGATAATACTTGCCGTGGCGACAGTGATGTGGCCACGGCTTAGTGTGTTTGCAGATGAGGATTTTACATCAAATTATAACCAGAGGACATTCTCCGATACCGATGGGTTTGACAGTGGAGAGGCAAATTGTGTGTGCCAGTCTGTGAGTGGATACATATGGATAGGTACGGACAACGGACTTTACAGGTATGACGGAAGTGAATTTACACTGTTCTCACTGGACGGTGACGAGGATGCCACGAAATATTCGATCAACTGCATTTATCTCACAAGTGATGAGAAGCTGTATGTTGGAACGGACAACTATGGACTCTACATGTATGATAACGGAACCTTTCAGAGAGTTTCCGAGATGTACAATCTGGGTGTGTCAACCATCAACGCCATGTACGAGGACGATAACAAGAATCTGTGGATAGCGGCCTCGTCGGGAATATTTCGTCTGTCATCTGACGGTGCGGAAGCTCTGGCTGATGATGTCGTGTCAGGACTCAGCGTGGGAAATATATCAGGACATGGGGACTATGTGTATGCAATAGCCAATAATGATATTTTGATAACCGTTGATCCTGAAAGACATGTCTCCATAACCAACAAGTCAGAGTACAGGGTCGACGATATAAACTCACTGTATGTTGACGAGAATGGCAACAGATATTATGGATCCGCCGGATACAGCATCCTTAAGATAGGAACAGACGGCAAGAATGAGATCATCAACACGGGCAGCCTTCACGGAATCAACAAGATATATTCGGATGGCGACAACATCTGGGCGCTTGCCGATGACGGTGTTGGATATATCTCATCAAAGGGTAATGTGACAGCCATCGGGGGACTGAGCTTTAACGAGTCGATGAGCGATATGATCATAGACTTTGAGGGCAATTACTGGTTTACGTCATACAGAAAAGGTATTCTTCAGTTGGAGAGGAGCAAGTTCCAGAATGTCACCATGAAGTACGGCATAGACAGCTCCATCGTGAACTGTGTGACGAGCTACAATGGCAACACGTTTATAGGAACTGATGAAGGTCTGTATATCGTAGATTCAAATGGCAAGCTTGTGATGAGTGCGGACAATGAGCTCGTATCAAAGCTCAGCGGTATAAGTATACGAGATCTGTATGTGGATTCGGACGATCATCTGTGGATAGCTACATATAAGATATATGGTGTAATAAAGGTGGGCCGAAACTGGCAGTACAAGAGCTACAGCCGTGGAGAGTCATCACTCATAAGCAATGCCGTGAACTGTATAACTGAGATAAAGCCGGGAACGGTGGCGGTTGGAACAGAGAACGGTATATCTGTGATAGAGGGCGATGATGTCGTAAAGAGCATATCGAGACTGGATGGACTTGATAACCCTGACATAATCAGCCTGTACGCAGACGAGACCGGCGAGCTGTATGCCGGTTCCAACGGCGCTGGCGTGTTTATAGTTGACACGGATTATACTGTCGGCAAGATGAAGCTGGATGATACCCAGAAGATGAGCGTTGTGTCAAGTATGGTCCGCGGAAGTAGCGGTTTGTGGATAGGAACGGACAACGGTCTGTATTATCAGGAGGGAACCATCAGACAGGTCACCACCGTGGATAACACCAACAGTATATACGATCTCATAATGGACGATCAGGGATACCTGTGGATGTTTGGTTCCAGAGGTTTATACAGATATTATGAGAAGGATATACTGAGCAATGCATCACCTGAATATATAAGCTTTACGAAGAACGACGGAATAATATCCAACATAACAGAGAAATCAACCAACTATGTGTCAAAGACAGGCGTTGTGTATGTGTGCTGCGATGAAGGTCTGTGCAGGATAAATCTCAATTCAGAGTATGTGAACGAGGTAGCTCCTAGGGTTCGTATTGCCTCCATAGAGGTGGATGGAACTGAGCCTCAGTTCTCAGATCTGGACGGACAGATAGATGTGCCGAAGAACACCAACAGAATAACTATCAAGTTCTCAGTCCTTAGTTATGTAAACCGTGCTGACATATCAGTGGAGTATTACCTTGAGGGCTTTGAGAGCGAGAAGAGAACGCTCACGGGAACTGACAAGATGGAGGTCGAGTACACCAATCTTGAGGGAGGTACTTACCGTTTTATGTTAACTGCAAAAAATGCGGACGGCGTGGAGTGTGAACAGCCGCTTACATTTGTCATAGACAAGGAACTTGGTTTTTTCGAGACGAATCTGGCAAAGATGCTCCTTGTGATATTTATAGTTCTTCTTATCTTAGTGGGAATAGCTGTTGCGAGAAGTATCTTCAAGCTTCTCAGAAGACAGAACGAGCAGGTGGAAGAGCTCAGCAAGAAGAGTGAGGAGGCGGAGAAGTCCAATCAGGCAAAGAATGATTATGTAAACTATCTTAATCATGAGATAAGGACTCCACTCAATAACATAATCGCCATCTCAGAGCTTGCCATGAGAAACTGTCAGGATACCCAGAGTGATGAGTATGCACAGTACGGTGCCATGTATGCTGCGGGAAGAGAGATACTCGATATGTCCGATGGAATATCGAAGCTTTCAAACCTCAAGGACGACATCATAGAGCCGGAGTACAAGCAGTATTTTGCCTCGGATCTCATAGATGAGCTCTCCGACGAATTCAAGTCCATGGTGAACAGTGATCTCATCGATCTCAAGGTCAGCATTGAGGACAAGATACCGAACGGACTCATAGGAGATATGACGGCGGTGAGAGAGATTCTTGAGAACATATTTGCATGGTCCGCAAATACTACAAAAGAGGGCTATATAAGCATAGACATTGACTGGCGTATAGCCAGAAGAGCTGACGAGGATGTAGATGAGGCGGAGGCCGAGGATTACACAGTCAGTGAATTCTCGGAGCTCATAGAGGAACCGGAGACTGAGATATCCCGAATATTTGACAGGGATCACGATGAGATATATCTGGACTTCAAGATATCGGATACAGGACTTGGAGTTAAGGAAGAGAGACTTGGAACATTGTTTGAGCTGGATGATTCCTATGAGAGATCAGATATAGGAATGTTCAGAGTCAGTCTTGGCCTTGCCATAGCCAAGGAGCTTGTGCGTATGCTGGATGGAAGCATCAGCGCAGAGAGCATATATGGCGCAGGAACGACCATACGCTTCAGCATCAAGCAGTCAGTGTTTGATTATAGTTATGTCAACTACAATGAGAGAAAGCGCAAGGAGATGGCGAGAAGAAATGCCAATTCACATCTGTGGCTGCCGGATGCCCGCATACTTATAGTGGACGACTCAGAGCTTGCATTACAGGTGGAGAAGACCATATTTGATACATATGGTCTGGCGTGCGACACAGCCACATCGGGATTTGATGCACTTGATAAGGTCATGGTGGAGAATTACGATATGGTATTTATCGACACCGTTATGCCTGTCATGGATGGACTGGATACCGTCAGGGAGATGAGAAATCTTGACGGTGAGGAGTACAAGAAGATGCCTATCATTGCGCTGTCCGCCAACACGGTCGAGACATCCAGAGAGGAGATACTCACATCGGGCTTCAACGATGTCATAGTTAAGCCGATAGAGCTCGATCAGGCAGAATCCATGCTGAGGACTTATATATCGGAGGACAAGATAAAGGAGAGAGACACAGAGCTTTCCCAGTCCGATGATGACATCAACTATATGGAGGATGCAGTCCTGCTTGGAAGATTTGTGTCCGTGGAAGATTCCGTCAAAGCCATGGGTGGAAGCTTCAGAACCTTTAACACATTTGTCAGAAATTACAGGGATGAGTACCGGGAAGAGGTACAGCAGCTCAGAAAATATATAGACGACGATGTGAGAAAGTACAAAAATATAATCCATGACATCAAGAGCAGCAGTGCAAATATCGGGGCTTACGGAATCGAGCGCAAGGCGGCCAACCTGGAGTCTGCGATAAATATCGGAAACCAGCAGTATGCCCGCGATAATACCCGCGATTTTATAGCTATGATGAACGACTTCTTCAAGCAGATAGACAAGTACATGTCAAAGATAAATCATGGGGAGGAGCCTGCTGAGAAGGAAGTCCGGGATGGAATAAACAAGAGCAAGCTCAAGGAGCTCAGGGCATTCTTGAGAGCGGGGGACCGCGAACCTGTGGAGGGCCTTATACGTGATATTGACAGGTACTCCTACGGAGATATAGACACAGAGTTCTTCACTGCACTTAAGGAGTATGTGGGAACCGGAGATTACCAGACCTCCAGTGAGATGATAGACCAGTATCTCAACAGTATCTAACATTATATAAAGTGCGCAGGCAAAATAAGCCTGCGCTGCAATATAAATAAACAAGAAAAGAGGAAATGAAAAATGAGAGTAGCAATTATCATGGGATCAACAAGTGATCTGCCAAAGGTTGAGCCGGCAGTATCAATTCTTAAGAATTACGGTGTGGAGGTCGATGTGAGATGCCTTTCAGCACACAGAGCACACGCAGGACTTTCAGAATTCATCGAGGAAGCTAACAATAACGGAACAGAGGTCATAATCGCGGCTGCAGGAATGGCGGCAGCACTCCCTGGAGTTGTGGCATCACAGACAGTTCTCCCTGTTATTGGAGTACCTCTCTCAGGCGCAACTCTTGATGGAATGGATGCACTTCTTTCTATCGTTCAGATGCCTTCAGGAATCCCTGTTGCAACAGTTGCGATAAACGGAAGCAAGAATGCTGCATATCTTGCCCTTCAGATAATCGGTGTCAACAACGAGGCAGTCAGATTAAAGCTTCAGGATGAGCGTAGAGACATGGAAAAGGCTGCCATGAAAGCTAACGAAGAAGTAATAGAAAAGTTTAAGTACTAACTTTACAATTAAAAAGTGGAATGTTAGTATGTTGGATGGATGGTATTCGAAAGAAGCTGTACCTGAATCATGCTTCCACAGGAAGCGCATACACGGATACTGACAACAGATTTAAGCAGGTGATTGTATGAGGATTGGATTTATTGGAGCTGGAAAAGTCGGATTCACATTTGGCAGGTATATCGCAGAGAAGAGAGAGCTTGTCAGAGAGAAAACGGATGGAGCATTGTGCCTGGATGTTGGTGGATATTTTAGCGCCAGCAGACAGAGTGCGGAGCTTGCAGCAGAGTTTACCGAGACCTGTGTGTACGACAGCCTGGAGCAGCTGTGTGAGTATAGTGAAATTATTTTTCTCACTGTTCCTGACGGACAGATAGGAGAGGTGTGGAAGAGTATAAAGGATCTTGACATTCGTGGCAGGATCATTTGTCACGCCAGTGGGGCGATGACATCAGATATTTTCTCAGGTATAACAGAGGCGGGAGCCTTTGGTTATTCGATTCATCCTATGTATGCAATAAGTTCAAAGTACGAATCCTATAAAGAACTGGACAATTCATTTTTTACAGTTGAGGGAGATGACAGACATGTCGATAAGGTATGTTCTGTCATAAGAGCCCTCGGCAATAGCTGTGTGCGCATTGATGGTACCGACAAGGTGAAGTATCACGGCGCTGCGGTGTTTGCAAGCAATCTGGTAACAGGGCTGCTGGCGGTTTCACAGGAGCTTCTGACACAGTGCGGCTTCTCGGCGGAGGAGGCACAGAGGGCTATAGTGCCTTTGTTCCTCGGCAATGCGAAAGCTGCGGCTGACAGGGGACCGGTTGACAGCCTGACAGGGCCTGTTGAGAGATGCGATACAGAAACTGTGAGAAAGCATCTGAATGCATTGAGCGGAGATGAACGGAGCGCATATGCTGCGGTGTCCAGATGTCTTGTGCCGGTGGCAGAGAGAAAGCACCCGGACAGAGATTATAGCGGTTTGATACGTCTACTGAACGGAATAGGAGAATTTAATTATG
The DNA here is from genome assembly GCF_003603945.1 of Coprococcus sp. AF38-1. Taxonomy (NCBI): domain Bacteria; kingdom Bacillati; phylum Bacillota; class Clostridia; order Lachnospirales; family Lachnospiraceae; genus Coprococcus; species Coprococcus sp. AF38-1. The sequence continues at coordinate 16,372 of NZ_QVGO01000007.1, read as the reverse complement.
AAGAACACGACGGCAACACTCAGGCAGATGAAGGGAACGGACAAGAAGATATCCATGATCACAGCGTATGATTACACCATGGCGAAGATCGTGGATGAGTCAGGAGTCAACACTATTCTTGTTGGAGATTCCCTGGGCAACACTATCCTCGGATATGAGGACACGATCTCTGTAACTGTTGATGATATGATACATCACAGTGCAGCGGTGGCAAGGGGCGCAAAGAATGCTCTTGTTATCACAGATATGCCATTTATGTCCTATCAGACAAGCGTGTATGACGCGGTTGTCAATGCCGGAAGGATCATGAAGGAAGGACGTGCCGGAGCGGTGAAGCTTGAGGGCGGTCAGGACATGTGTCCGCAGATAAGCGCCATAGTCAAGGCGAGCATACCTGTATGTGCACATCTTGGACTCACACCACAGTCCATCAACGCATTTGGCGGATTCAAGGTGCAGGGCAAGACAGAGGCTGCAGCCAAGAAGCTCATAGAGGATGCAAAGGCTGTTGAGGAGGCAGGCGCATTCATGCTCGTAATGGAGTGCGTACCGGAGAAGCTTGCGAAGATAGTCACAGAGACAGTAAGCATCCCTACCATAGGAATAGGCGCAGGCCGTTACTGCGATGGACAGGTGCTTGTAAATCAGGATATGTTTGGCATGTATTCAGACTTTGTTCCAAAGTTCGTAAAGCAGTTTGCAAATGTGGGCGATGTTATGAGAGGTGCGGTTAAGGCTTATATCGATGAGATAAATGCCGGAACATTCCCGGGCCCTGAGCACACATACAAGATAGACGATGAAGTAATAGAGAAGTTATACTAAAGGAGAAAATGATCATGGTAATTTTAAAGAAGATAGATGAGGTAAGAGCGCAGGTTAAAGAGTGGAAGAAGCAGGGGCTTACAGTTGGTCTTGTTCCTACAATGGGTTATCTTCACGAGGGACATCAGAGTCTTATCAAGAAGTCAGTGGAGCAGAACGACAGAACAGTTGTAAGCGTATTTGTAAATCCTATACAGTTTGGACCAAACGAGGATCTTGAGAGCTATCCAAGAGATCTTGAGGCTGATGCAAAGCTCTGTGAGAGCACAGGTGCAGACATCATATTCAATCCGGAGCCTGAGGAGATGTACGCAGACGGCTTCGTGTCATTCATCAATATGACAGGACTTCCAAATGCACTCTGCGGACTTACACGTCCAATACATTTCAAGGGTGTATGTACAGTTGTAGGAAAGCTCTTCAATATAGTTACACCTGACAGAGCATACTTTGGACAGAAGGATGCCCAGCAGCTTGCCATCATCATGAGAATGGTCAAGGATCTGAACTTTGATATAGAGATAGTCGGCTGTCCAATCATAAGAGAGGCGGACGGACTGGCAAAGAGCTCAAGAAACATCTACCTCACACCAGAGGAGAGAAAGGCTGCAGTAGTTCTCAGCAAGGCCGTAAAGCTTGGTCAGGACATGATAGCTGACGGAGAGAGAGACGCAGCGAAGATCGTTGGTGAGATGAAGAAGCTCATCTCTGCTGAACCGCTTGCAACTATCGACTATGTAGAGATGGTCAACATGGATACCATGCAGTCCATAGAGAAGGCAGAAGGACATGTACTCTGTGCAATGGCAGTCAAGTTCGGCAAGGCGAGACTGATTGACAACTTTATAGCTGAGTTATAGAATACAGCCTTTGAAGAAAGGATAAAATACACAGTATGTTAAAAGGAAAGACAGTAGTTCTCGGAGTCACAGGAAGCATTGCGGCATATAAGATAGCCAATCTGGCAAGTATGCTGGTGAAAAAGCATGCGGATGTGCATGTCATCATGACGGAGAACGCAACAAACTTTATCAATCCGATCACATTTGAGACGCTCACAGGCAACAAATGCCTGGTCGATACATTTGACAGGAATTTCCAGTTCAACGTGGAGCACGTAGCACTGGCAAAGAGGGCGGATGTGTTCATGGTGGCACCTGCGTCGGCCAATATAATCGGCAAGATAGCGGGGGGAATAGCAGACGATATGCTCAGCACAACGATCATGCCGGCAAAATGTCCTAAGATCATAGCACCGGCCATGAATACCGGAATGATAGAGAATCCTATAGTACAGGACAATATAAAGAAGCTTGAGTCATATGGATATAAGATAGTGGAATCCGCAACTGGATACCTTGCATGTGGAGACACAGGCAAGGGCAAGCTCCCTGATGCGGAGGTTCTTCAGGATTATATCCTTAAGGCCATAGCGAAAGAAAAGGATATGGCCGGGGTGAGACTTCTGGTTACGGCAGGCCCTACCCGTGAGGCCATAGACCCGGTCAGATATATAACGAATCACTCCACAGGCAAGATGGGATATGCCATTGCCAGACAGGCCATGCTCAGAGGGGCGGACGTCACCCTGGTCACAGGCAAGGTGGAGATAGAACCGCCGAGATTTGTCAATGTGGTTGACATAACATCGGCTCAGGATATGTACGAGGCTGTCATGGACAGAAGTACAGAGCAGGACGTGATCATCAAGGCTGCTGCGGTGGCTGATTACAGGCCTGCAGAGGTGGCAGAACACAAGATCAAGAAGGCTGACGGAGACATGAGCATCAAGCTTTCGAGAACGAAGGATATTCTGCTTGCACTTGGAAATCAGAGAATTGAAAAGGGGATACAGGATCAGATCATCTGCGGATTCTCCATGGAGACGAGGGATCTCATAGAGAATTCAAGGAAGAAGATAGATTCAAAGCATATAGATCTTATTGCGGCAAATAATTTAAAGGTCGCAGGGGCGGGATTTGGTGTTGACACCAATGTTCTCACTCTCATTACAAGGGACAGTATCAGTGAACTTCCGATGATGTCAAAGGAAGAGTGTGCAGACATGCTTCTTGACAGAATAATGGAGATGCGTAAAGCTGCAGACCTGTCCTGACAGGAGTAATATTTTGAAGCAGATAGATAGAAAAAAACTCAGGGCTGTGTGCTCTGCGTTGTTTGTGCTTTATATAATCTGTATCGTTTACTTTCTTATTTTCAGCGATATGTTTGGCAGAGGGGGATATGATGAACGCAGATACAATCTTCACCCTCTGCAGGAAATACAGCGATTTATCACATACGGTGATCAGATGTCGCCAATGAGTGTATTTCTGAATCTCTATGGCAATATAATCGCATTTATACCGTTTGGTATGCTGCTCAGATGGGCGAGAAATAAGAACACGACATTTGTACAGGCTCTGCTGTACTCTCTGGGATTTACACTTGCCATAGAGACGGTGCAGTACATAACCAAACTGGGTGTGTTCGACATCGATGACATCATCATGAATACGCTTGGTGGAGTCATAGGATATTGTATATATTACGTTACAGCAAAACTTATCAGGAGATATCATGCAAAGAAGTAAGGAATTCAAAGTTTCGACACCGGGTCTGCCGACGGACACCATAATTGGATACTTTCTGGGCGGATTTGGCGGAGTGTTTGTGGTCATATCCATCATAAAATCCATACTCACCCAGGGAAAGGTACAGAGGGTGTACGGAGTCCTCATGGTCAGCGCGATGCTGATGGCATTTACAGGCCTGGTATTCTCGGCCATAGGCTACAGGGCGGACAACGGAGGTATAACAAACAAGAAGATGGCGATCATACTTAATGTTATAGTTCTTGGAGCGTCTGTTATATTTTTATTGATGGGATTATAGAAAGGGCATGCGATGAATTATTATAAGAATCTTACAGAAGAATATGATGATATAGAAGAGCGCTATGAGCTTATCATGGAACGTGTGAGACAGATAATCCATGAATCACTGGTAAAGGAGCCGTACAGAGATTATTTCAGTCATGTTGCCGGATTTATAGCTAGAATAGGAGATGTTCTGGAACTGGTAAAAAATGATGCACTGCCAGACAGGAGCCTTGATCAGCTTCAGGCGATGAACCATGGGCTGTACAATGACATACTGGGAGACAACTACAATAGAAGCTATGCAAATTACAGATATATCATGGGTGAGTTTTCAAAGGATTACACCCGTGACAAAGAGGAGATAAAGCGCATCGCCCAGCTTCTGGGATTTGTGTACAACGAGATAAGAGGAATGACAGTGTACGCATTTGAGGGCAGAGTGGTTGACATAACTTTGTTTGCGGAGCTGTTTGTCCAGATATATTTCATGTTTCAGGATGATTTTTCCGTGAAGGATCTGGAATCCGCTGTGTATTATTTTGAGAACGATTATGCCGAGTTTTGGATCACGTACAGGATAAGAGAGCAGCTTGACCCTGATCTCACATTTGCGACGGATATCATTATGAACAGCGATTTGGGCGATGTCACGTATCTGTACAGATATGGAGAGTATGTTGGAAAAAATGAGATCGACACGGCGATTTTCATGAGTACCCTGCCGGATTCAGAGATAGAGGCCATGGCAAGAACATTCACCGAGGGCTACAGACTGGGATTCGAGGCTGCCGGAATAGATCTCTCGAAGAAGAAAACTGTAAATATCCGATATTTCCTTGGACAGGAGAGGATGATAAGAGGCGCGATACTGCAGTTTGAGCAGATGGGTCTGAGGCCGATATGCTACCGATATGCGGCAAACAGGATCAACAGGAGACTTATACACAGGATAGGTTATTCGTCAAGCGTTCCTAACAGACAGCTCGAGTACGATCACAGGATGGATGAGGCACTCTTCATGGACAAGAAGCTCATGGAGAGAAAGCTGGAGGTGCTCAGACAGGCATACAAGAATATGGCCTATGAGGCTTCAGTATATGCGGGCCCTGCGGTGGTCGAGGTGTTCGGCGAGAACCCGTTTGAGCCGGAGAACAGTGAACTGAATCCTGTGCTCGACAAGAAACAGCAGGAGGCTGTGATCTCATACCGCACAATGAGTTCACAGATCGTAAATGAATATATAGCCCAGGATCAGTGCAGCTTCACTATAATAGCATACCCTGTGCCGGAGATCGGAGATAGATACAGAGATATATTCAGGGATACTGTCAGGATCAACACACTGGATAATGATCTGTTCAGGGCGATCCATCAGAGTATGATAGATGAGCTTGATAAGGCTGAACACGTGAGGGTTGTCGGTCAGGGAGCAAATGTGACTGATATGACCGTTATGATGCACGAGATGACAGATCCATCGAAGGAGACCAACTTTGAGAACTGCGTAGCCGATGTGAATATACCTGTTGGAGAGGTGTTCACTTCACCGAAGCTCACCGGAACCCACGGAATATTAAACGTAAGTGAAGTATTCCTGGACGGCCTGAAATATGTGAATCTCAAGCTTATATTTGAGGATGGAAAAATAGCGGACTATACATGTGACAACTATCCGGATACGGAGAAGAACAAGGCGTATATAAAGGAGAATCTTCTGGGCGGAAGGGATACACTTCCTATAGGAGAGTTTGCAATAGGAACAAATACGACAGCATACGTCATGGCAAACAAATATGACATAGTGTATAAACTGCCTATCCTCATAGTTGAGAAGATGGGGCCGCATTTTGCTGTGGGAGATACATGCTATAGCTGGAGTGAGGAAAATGTGCTCCACAATCCTGATGGCAAGGAGATCGTGGCAAAGGACAATGAGTGTTCTATTCTGAGAAAAACAGATGTGTCAAAGGCGTATTTCAACTGCCATACAGACATAACAATACCTTACGATGAGATAGGAGGAATATATTCCGTTCATCCGGATGGAACTGAAGTTCCGATCATCGAGAAGGGCAGATTTGTCCTGCCGGGAACAGAGAAGCTCAATGAAGCGCTGGATCATGCAAAGTAGACCTATAGGACAAAAAGAGACAGATATCTATTTCAGTCGAAATAAATATCTGTCTCTCTTTATGTATATATCTCTGTTCTGGTACTGAAGATTACTTCAGTATGGACATTCTCTTGTATCTCTTGTTTGAGTAAAGTGCCGTGTCTGCCTGTGAGAGTAGATCCTCGATGGTCTGTTCTCCATCACAGACAAATTCAGTAACACCAACGCTCATCTCTATGAAGTATGGCTTGCCACAGGTTGCGTTCAGCTCGGCTGAGAAATCCTTGATCTTGCGCTGCACTTCGGTGACGTAATCGGAGTCGTCTATAAATGCAAAGCATACGAACTCATCGCCGCCTATTCTACCGATGACATCATGTGGACCAAAGCTCTGGGACAGGATGTTCGCGATGTTCTTGAGGGCGAAGTCACCGTCCTTGTGTCCAAATTTGTCATTTACAACTTTCAGTGAATCCATATCAGCGAAGAGAAGTATGGCCTTCATTCCACAGTTTGACGGAATGTTGATATAGTATTCAACCCGCTCCATAAATCCACGTCTGTTATATATACCCGTCAGCTCATCTGATGTCGACAGGTGGTTCAGAAGCTCGTTCTTCTCGTGAATCTCGTTCAGAGACATCCTGAGCTGTTCCTGCGTGATGTTCTGCTCACGGAGCAGCGACATATATTTCAGTGCTGCACCAAGCTGTAGGCTGGTGGAATATATGGAACTGAAGTGAGCCACATCTGTGTTGCATATGAACACTCCGTGGTGATCCTCGTTTGTAAATATAGGAACTATGACGGATGTAAAACGCTTGTCATAGTATGTATATTCGTTGTCAAAAATCTCTACAGAAGGAACCCTTCTGGACTCTCCGAAAAGCACCTGACAATTGTTCGGGTTGAAGAAAGCCTGAAGGAAGACTGACTTTGGAACAATCCAGCTTCCCGTGTCTGTGATGCGCACAGGATCGTCGTAGGTGTAGATGTAAGCTCCTTCGTAATTCAGCCCCTGAAGCTTGTGGAGGATGGATGTGTATGTCTTGCCAAGATCCTCGCCGTATGTCAGGGTGTCACGGGTTATGTATATTGATGACCAGCCCATCATCTTGTTCTCGTATATCGTGTTGTAAAGCTGATTCGAGATGAAGAGTGATATGGTGTTGGTTATGGTCGTGTTAAGTCTGTTGAACTGGAGACTCTTGGCTGCAGACAATTTACAGCTTGAGAAGATGGAAGCCAGTTCACGGAACATGTATGCTGTTTTCTGGACAGAATAAAAATCGGTCAGGTCAGATTCAAGAATACATTTGAGTTCGTCGATGATCTTGTTCTGTGGATACTCCGTATCAATGTCGCTCTTGATCACGGATACTATATCAATGAGTATCCTGTTGTATGCGGACATGACCTTGGAGGCAAAGAAAGAATCTGCGATCTCTCCGAAGAGTCGTCCGTCGAGAATATCGATGATGTCCGGTATGTCAAGATCCAGTAAATGTCTGCCGGCATCTATCAGGTCACTCTCTGTGCACAGGTGACAGCAACAGGACAGTCTGTTTATAAGTCTGGAATCCAGAGTCTCGGATTTCATGTTGCCGGTCTGGGCAAGTCTCACCGCCGCATACACTGCACGGAAACCGAGTTCACAGGAATTGATATTGACTGTGGTGAGGGGGGGATCCATGTTGACGGAAGATGGTGAATCGTCAAAACCGATGACCGACATGGTTTCTCCTATGCGTATTCCTCTGGACTTGAGTTCTGCATAACCGCCTATTGCCATGCGATCATTTGCAAATACGATGGCATCGGCATCCGGGTTGACATCCAGAAGCTGTGCAGTCTCCTCCTGACAGTATTCTGCGAAGTCGCCGTGTATTATCATGCGGTCCTCAACGCTGAGTCCGTTCTCAGAGAGAACCTCTCTGTATATCTTGAGCCTGAGATTGCTGTCGGTGTTGTCATCCTTGCCGGCAACAAAGCATATATGCTTTCTCTTGTGTTCTTTTATGAGATGTTCTATGGCATCCCTCATTCCTCTTGAATTGTCTGTTCTGATGCATGGATATCCCGGAAGCTTCTCCTCCAGTGTGAGGATAGGTATTCCATCAAAATGGGAAAGGAAAGAATTCATGTCCTTCTCCGATAACAGAGATGATATAGCTCCGACGGAGATGATAAGTGCGTCCAGACACTCAGGATGTGCATAGTAGAAAATCGAATTATACTGGTAATCATACAGTTGATTGGCAGGATCATAAAAGGAGGCATTCAGAAACATGCCCGGAAATACGATGAGATTGCAGTCAAGTTCCTTTGCTGCGTATTCAGCTCCTTTGCAAACCTCTGTTGCGTAATCGTTATCAATATGACACGTAAAAATACCGATGTTCAATCTGTTGTTGGTCATGCGGGTGCTCCTTTAGTAACTGCTTTTGCTGTAGTATAATCGACTGTTATATATTGCGGATAGCTATAATCACAATATATTGTGATTATACCACACGTTCACCACATTATCAATTTGTAATCATCTCAATCTTTACAAAGTATTCGATATAATCTATAATTTATTGGAATATTTGAAAAGGTGCCGGTGCGCCTTGTACAAAACAGATAACAGGAGGATAAGAAATTGGATTACAAGAATGCCGGAGTAGATATTGAAGCTGGATACAAGTCTGTGGAGCTTATGAAGAAGCATATCAAGACAACCATGAGACCCGAGGTACTTGGCGGAATTGGTGGATTCGCAGGAGCTTTCAGTCTCGCTAAGATCAAGAATATGGAAGAGCCTATACTTCTGTCAGGAACAGATGGATGTGGAACAAAGGTTCAGCTCGCTTATATTATGGATAAGCATGACACCATCGGAATCGACGCAGTGGCAATGTGTGTGAATGATATCGCATGCTCTGGTGGAGAGCCACTTTTCTTCCTTGACTATATAGCATGTGGCAAGAACTATCCTGAGAAGATTGCAACTATAGTAAGCGGCGTTGCAGAGGGATGCAACCAGTCAGGAGCTGCCCTCGTAGGTGGTGAGACAGCAGAACATCCGGGACTTATGCCTGAGGATGAGTACGACCTTGCAGGATTTGCAGTAGGTGTTGTTGAGAAGAAGGATCTTATTACAGGAGAGAGCATTAAGCCTGGAGATACACTTATAGGTATCGCTTCAAGTGGAGTGCACAGCAACGGTTTCTCACTTGTAAGAAAGGTTTTCGAGATGACAAAGGAATCTCTTGATACATATTACGACGAGCTTGGCAAGACACTCGGTGAGGCACTTATTGAGCCTACAAGAATCTATGTAAAGGCTCTCAAGTCAGTGAAGGATGCAGGCATTACGATCAAGGGATGTAGTCACATCACAGGTGGTGGATTCTATGAGAATATCCCAAGAATGCTTCCAGACGGAGTTCGTGCTCAGGTTAAGAAGGATTCATATGAGGTACCGGCTATATTCAAGCTTCTCGCAAAGAAAGGCGATATAGATGAGCATATGATGTACAACACATACAACATGGGAGTTGGTATGTGTCTTGCTATAGACCCTGCAGACGCAGATAAGACTATTGCAGCTATAGAAGCTGCCGGCGACAAGGCATTTGTTCTCGGTACAGTTGTAGCTGGTGAAAAGGGAGTAGACTTATGCTAAAGGTTGCAGTTCTGGTATCAGGCGGCGGAACCAATCTTCAGGCCATCATAGATGCCATAGATAATAAAGTCATAACAGATACGGAGATAGTTGCGGTCATAAGCAACAATAAGAATGCATTTGCTCTTGAGAGGGCGAAGAAGGTGGGAATAGCAGCGGAGGTCGTAAGCCCTAAGGATTACGCGGACAGAGCTCGATTCAACGAGGCACTCCTCGCAAAGCTTCAGGAGACCGGAGCGGATCTTATAGTTCTCGCAGGATATCTTGTGGTCATACCTGAGATAGTGATAGATGCATATCCGAATAAGATAGTCAACATACACCCATCACTCATACCGGCATTCTGCGGAACAGGCTACTATGGACTTAAAGTCCATGAGGCAGCCCTTGCAAGAGGTGTCAAGGTAGTGGGAGCTACGGTCCATTTTGTAGATAAAGGCACTGACACAGGTCCGATCATCATGCAGAAGGCAGTTGCAGTACAGAATGGTGATACACCGAAAGCTCTGCAGCAGCGTGTGATGGAACAGGCTGAGTGGAAGCTTCTGCCTGCGGTTATAGACAAGATCGCCCATGGCAAAGTACATGTTGAAGATGGAATTGCAGTTGTAGAAGATTAGGAGGAATATCCATGAAAGTATTGGTAGTAGGAAGCGGCGGAAGAGAGCATGCTATAGTTACAAGTATTTCAAAGAGTGATAAAGTATCCAAGATATATTGTGCACCTGGCAACGCAGGTATCGCAGCACTTGCAGAGTGCGTTGATATAGGTGTGATGGATTTTGACAAGCTGGTTGCATTTGCAAAGGATAAGGCAGTCGATCTGGTTGTTGTTGCGCCGGATGATCCGCTTGTTGCAGGTGCGGTCGATGCATTTGAGACAGCCGGTATCAGAGCATTCGGACCTCGTGCAAATGCAGCAATCATAGAGGGCTCAAAGGCGTTCTCCAAGGATCTCATGAAGAAGTATGGCATACCTACAGCGGCTTATGAGAACTTTACAGATGCCGATTCAGCGCTCAAGTACCTTGAGACAGCCACATTCCCTATAGTTTTAAAGGCTGACGGACTTGCACTCGGTAAGGGTGTTCTCATATGTAATGACCTTGAGGAGGCAAAGGCAGGCGTCAAGGAGATCATGCTTGACAAGCACTTTGGTTCAGCCGGAAATACCATGGTAATAGAGGAGTTCATGACAGGACGTGAGGTATCAGTCCTTTGCTTCTGTGATGGAACAACGATCAAGCCTATGACTTCAGCACAGGATCACAAGAGAGCAAAGGATGGAGATCAGGGACTCAACACAGGCGGAATGGGAACATTCTCCCCAAGTCCTTTCTATACAAAAGAGATAGACGAGTATTGCATGGAGAACATCTACAAGCCAACCATGGCTGCCATGAAGGCAGAGGGCAGAGAGTTCAAGGGAGTTCTGTTCTGCGGACTCATGATGACACCAAATGGTGTTAAGGTTCTCGAGTACAATGCAAGATTTGGCGATCCTGAGGCTCAGGTAGTTCTTCCTCGTATGAAGAATGATATTATCGATGTCATGGAGGCATGTATCGACGGAACACTTGATAAAGTTGATCTTCAGTTTGAGGACAATGCGGCAGTGTGCGTAGTTCTTGCATCAGACGGATACCCTGTATCATATGAGAAGGGCTATCCTATACATGGACTTGAGAAGTTTGACGGCAAGGATGACTACTTTGTATTCCATGCCGGCACAAAGTTTGACGGTGATCAGATCGTGACAAATGGCGGCCGTGTACTCGGTGTTACAGCAAAGGGCAAGGATCTTTTCGAGGCTCGTGCGAATGCATATGCTGCGACAGAGTGGATCACATTTGACAACAAGTACATGAGACATGATATAGGTAAGGCTATAGACGAGCAGTAATCTATAGATATATATTTACGGAAGAGGTTTTGAGAGAATTTGTCTCAAAACCTCTTTTGTATTCCTGTAATATATATGCTATAATGAAGCACGCTGATGCGTGCGTAGGTCATCGCGCTTACGCACGACGACATATGCTATAATGAAGCGCATAAAATCCTAGATTATTTAGATTTGAGGTGGACTGAATGAAATTACCGTACAGCAAAGAATCTGACATAGTTATAAAAGAGGCAAACAGGGTGGCGAGGAAGCTTGGACAGAATTTTGTCGGAAGCGAGCATTTTATCGTTGCACTGGCATCTGTAGCAGATACAACAGCGTACAGTATTCTGAACGAGAATGGTCTGGATATAGTTAAGATCATAGATGCGTTGAAGTATACATTGGAACCCGGTGGAGTAGTCACAGGGGAGAGAGACAAATATACGATGAGCGCAAGAAGGATTCTCGATGACTCACAGTATGAGGCGAGAAGACTCAATTCCCAGGAGGTGGGAACAGAGCATATCCTTCTGGCACTTATAAAGGAGACAGACTGTGTAGCTGTAAAGCTTATGGCATCAGAGAATGTAAATATCCAAAAGGTGTACACAGACATACTTCTGGCCTGTGGAAGCGATGCGAATACGGCAAAGAGAGAATATGCAGCACTGAAAAAGTCGAGAAATAAGAGCAAGACATCCACACCTACACTGGATCAGTATTCCAGAGATCTGACACAGGAAGCACGGATGGGCAATATGGATCCGGTCATCGGACGTACAAAAGAGATAGAGAGAGTCATGCAGATACTCAGCAGACGAATGAAGAACAATCCATGTATGGTCGGAGAGCCGGGTGTTGGAAAGACTGCTGTTGTGGAGGGCATAGCATATCTCATAGCCCACGATGAAGTGCCGGATACTGTAAAGGGTAAAAGGCTCCTTTCACTTGACCTTTCAAGCATGGTTGCCGGTTCCAAGTACAGAGGAGAGTTTGAGGACAGGATAAAGAAGGTTATCGGAGAGGTCATATCGGATGGCAATATCATATTGTTTGTGGATGAGCTTCACACACTCATAGGGGCAGGCGGTGCCGAGGGTGCAATAGATGCGTCCAATATACTGAAGCCGTCCCTGTCACGCGGGGAGATCCAGATGATAGGTGCTACGACTCTGAACGAATATCGGAAGTATATAGAGAAGGATGCGGCCCTTGAGAGAAGATTCCAGCCGGTGTACGTGGATGAGCCTACAAGGGATGAGGCAGTGGAGATACTCAAGGGACTCAGACCATGCTATGAGCAGCATCACAATGTCGATATAAGCGATGATGCGGTTGAAGCTGCGGTGGATCTGTCCATCAGATATATAACAGACAGATTCCTGCCGGACAAAGCCATAGATCTTATGGATGAGGCATGCTCCAGAAAGAGGCTCGGATTCTCATCGGACAGACATAATTATGAGAAGAAAAAGGCTGTGGAGGCTGAGCTTACAACGCTCAACGACGATCTGGAGAAGGCACTCATGGCTGGCAATATAGAGGCGGCGGCAGAGGTGAGCGCGAGACAGAAGGAGATTGCAAAGAAGAATGCAAGAAAGCAGTCTTCCAGCCGGAGAAATATCACAGTTCAGGAGAACGATATTGCGGATGTTGTGTCCGTGTGGACCAAGATCCCTGTGAGCAAGCTCACGGAGAAGGAGTCAAAGAAGCTTGAACGCCTTGAGAGTGAACTTCACAAGAGGGTAGTTGGCCAGGAGGAGGCTGTTACAGCCGTATCACGTGCTATCAAGAGAAGCAGAGTCGGACTTAAGGATCCGAAGAGACCGATGGGATCATTTCTGTTCCTCGGACCTACAGGTGTCGGTAAGACAGAGCTTTCCAAGGCTCTTGCAGATATAGTATTTGGAAGTGAGGATGCCCTGATAAGAGTTGACATGTCGGAGTACATGGAGAAGCACAGCGTGTCCAAGATGATAGGTTCACCTCCGGGTTATGTAGGCTTTGAGGAGGGCGGACAGCTCAGCGAGAAGGTCAGGACCAATCCGTATTCTGTTGTGCTGTTTGACGAGATAGAGAAGGCTCACAGCGATGTGTTCAACATTCTCCTTCAGGTACTTGATGACGGACATATAACGGATTCCCAGGGAAGAAAGGTGGATTTCAAGAACACCATCATAATCATGACCTCCAATACAGGGGCACAGGGTATAGTTGACCCTAAGCAGCTTGGATTTGTCACGGTAAGCGATGAGACAAAGGAACATGAGAAGATGAAGAGCAATGTAATGGATGAGCTCAAGAGAACCTTCAAGCCGGAGTTTTTGAACAGAATAGACGACATAATCGTGTTCCATGCCCTGAGCGAGGCAAATGTAAAGGATATAACCGGACTTATGTTAAAGGAACTTAAGAACCGTGTCCAGACACAGATGGATATTGAGCTTAAGTTCACCGACCATGCAAAGAAATATATCTTTGGAAAAGGCTATGACAAGAAGTATGGAGCAAGACCACTCAAAAGGGCTATTCAGACATATGTGGAGGATGTGCTTGCGGAGGCGATGCTTAGAGGTGATGTCAAAAAAGGTGATACAGTCACAGTGTCAACGAAGAAAAAGAAGGAAGCCGACGGAAAAACCACTGAGAAAATATCACTTACAGCGAAACAAAAGACAGAGGAATGATGTCGGATTAGATATTTGTGATGTGAGCATGATATACAGTAGTGCCAAGTGCGGAAAAATAGCAGTAGAAATTAATATGAAATATTGGTGAAAATGCATAATTTTGTAGAAAAAAAGGATGCATTACTGTATAATGAAAATCACTAACGGATAGTATACAGAGATTATTGATATATATCAGGATATTATTGCGATAGAGTTCAGATCATACAAAAACAACAGGAGGATAAGATCAATGTCAGTAGTAAATGAATTGATAAATGCACAGGGGGAGTCATTGGAATTCGGTAATTATGAGCTTGGAGCAAAGACCAAGAAGGACGGTTTTGAGTTCCAGGGAGATATCTACAAGATAAAGACTTTCAACGAGATCACAAAGCTTGAGAAGAACGGAATGTTCGTATATGAGTCAGTACCGGGAACAGCAGTACATGGTTTCAAGGCTGATGAGAACGATGTTACATTTGTAGTTGAGGGACCAGAGAATGCGTCCATCACACTTGAGCTTGAGCCTGAGACAGAGTACAAGGTTCACGTAGACGATGTATATGTCGGCAAGAACAAGACCAACCTCGGTGGCAAGATGAGCATAAGCGTAGATCTTGAAGAGGGCAGACCAGTCAAGGTTGATGTTAAGAGAGCATTTGACTAATATAGCATACACAGGAGATATTTATGGCAAAAGGAAAACAGGTGTTTTTTTGCCAGGAATGTGGATTCGAATCGACAAAATGGATGGGGCAGTGCCCCGGCTGTAAAGCGTGGAATTCATTTTGCGAGGAGAAAGTGACAGTAGGCGCCAAGAGCCAGTCCGGTAGAAGGGCTGTCGTGGCGCCTACAAGCATTTTGGAGGTGGAGACCACCGACGAGACGCGTTTTACCACAGGAATAGGCGAATTAAACAGAGTATTAGGCGGCGGGATAGTGAGCGGATCCCTTGTGCTGGTGGGAGGAGATCCGGGTATAGGTAAATCCACCATATTGCTGCAGATGTGCAGGAATATGTCAGAGATGGGACAGAAGATACTTTATGTGTCAGGTGAGGAGTCCCTTTCACAGATAAAGATGAGGGCAGAGCGTATCGGAAATTTTACAAAGGATATGCTGCTTCTCTGTGTCAACAATCTCGAGGATGTGGAGGAGTATGTCAAGAAGGACACTCCAAAGGTCATTGTTATAGATTCCATACAGACCATAGTTACGGATGACGTGGAGTCTGCACCGGGAAGTGTATCCCAGGTAAAGGAAGTTACAGCCAGACTCATGAGGATGGCGAAGCAGACAGGGATCGCCATATTCATAGTAGGACATGTTACCAAAGAGGGAACCGTGGCAGGCCCAAGAACCCTTGAACATATGGTAGATACAGTTCTCTATTTCGAGGGCGAGCGTAATGCCGGGTTTAGAGTCCTTCGTGCAGTAAAGAACAGATTTGGCTCGACAAATGAGATCGGTGTATTTGAGATGAAGGGAACCGGACTTGCAGAGGTGAAGAATCCGTCACAGCTTATGCTGGATGGAAGACCTGATGACACATCCGGGTCTGTAGTAGTATGTACAATGGAAGGAACAAGACCGATATTGCTTGAGATCCAGGCTCTGGTGTGCCAGTCAAGCTTCAATTTGCCAAGAAGAACAAGTGTGGGACTCGACTACAACAGGGTAAATCTCTTGCTTGCTGTCCTTGAGAAGAGAGGCGGCATAGTTATGGCGGGCTGTGATGCATATGTGAATATAGCCGGAGGTATGCGCCTTGATGATCCGTCGGCAGATCTGGGAATAGTATTTGCTCTTGTATCAAGCTTCAAGAACCGTGCCATACCTTCTGATATGGTCATGTTCGGAGAGATGGGACTTTCAGGCGAAGTGCGTGGAGTGTCAGGTGCTGAGCAGAGAGTACGCGAGGCCGCAAAGATGGGATTTAAGACCTGTATCATACCGAGATCCAATCTGGACAATGTGAAGAAGATGAAAGACCTTGGAGACATGAAGGTGGTAGGTGTCGCAAATATACAGCAGGCACTGGAGTATATATAGAAGAAAATATTCAATCATATAAAGCACGATAATAGCGGTGAGCATGGCCACAGTATCATTTGGTATTGTGGCCAAAATTATTTCGTGTAAAATTCAATAAAAGTGCTTGACTTTGCCAAATGATGGTGGTATCTTATAAAAGCTGTCGCGTGAGACGGTGTCAGAAACATCTATAAAGCATCAGATTTTGACATTTATTCGTTATATAATCACCCGGTTATGATACGAAATCAGTTCATAAGAGCTGACGAAATGACTTGAAAAAAGATG